>NZ_JCAJZV010000002.1:0-783420 GCF_059510435.1 Streptomyces sp. NTD107
CGCTTCCTTTGGTTCCCTCTCGGGCCCCTCCGGGCTTTCCCTTCGTGTCCACTACTCTAGCCGACTTTTCTGTCGGCTCCTAATCGGGCCCTTTTCGCTTTCTTCGGCGACTCAAAGAGCGCACCAAAGAAACCAGAACCGGGAGGTTCCGATCAGATGGAGTGGGTGTCGTTTCCGAGGCTTCCCCGGGCGGTCTTCCGACCGCTTCCCTGGGGTTGCCGCCTCAAGCGACTCGATCTACATTACGGGCCGATGACCCCAGCGTCAAGTCCCCTGGTCCGACGTTTCGGCTGATGCGGTCGATACGGGCTCACCGTGGGGTCGTCGGTGATCCAGAAGCGCCAGGGATGGACCCCGCCGTCCCCCGCCACCCCCGTGCGTGGACCTGTGCTGACCTGGTTCTTCCTCACCGGCGTGCCGGCCAGCACCCGCAGTGCGAACACGTCGCCGGTGCCGCAGACGTCCGTGCCGTCCAGGGCGCGTGCCACATCCAGTGCCGTGGCCAGCCGGGCGGGGCCCTTGGCCAGCTCGTGGTCCCGGCCACGGGCGGAGACCCGGCGCGGCCGGGCCAGTCCGGCGCCCGTGAGCACCTCCCCGGCCCGCAGCAGCACGCCGCTCGCGCGTCCCTCGGGGCCGCACACCAGGTTGAGGCAGTGCCACATGCCGTAGGTGAAGTACACATACGCGTGCCCCGGCGGGCCGAACATCGTGGCGTTGCGCTGCGTCCGGCCCCGGAAGGCGTGCGAGCCGGGATCGATCTCGCCGGCGTACGCCTCCACCTCCGTCAGCCGCAGCGTGATCGTGCCCTCGTCCGACCGCCGTACCAGGGTGCGGCCCAGCAGGTCGGGCGCCACCTCCAGGACCGGCCGGTCGAAGAAGGACCGGGGCAGGGAATCAGTGCTGCGGTCGCTGCTCATCGCCGTCCCAGATCACGGTCATCCGGATGTTCTGCTCCTGCCAGTAGCCCTCGGCGTCTCTCAGGATGCGGCCCAGCGTCTCGGCGAGGCCGGGGGCCTCCCGGCGCAGCTCCGCCCAGCCGGTCACCTTCACCCGCCAGCCGGCCGCCGTGGGCTCGCCCCACCAGGCCAGGTCGCGCAGGCAGTCGTCCAGTGCGTCCCAGTTGTGGCCGAAGTAGTCGGGGAACTCCAGATCCTCGGCGCACCGCCGCATCAGGGTGGCCCGGTCCCGTACCCCGGTGAGGTCGAGGCGGTGCAGTGCTGGTTCGGTCATGTCACGAGTAGTACCGCATCGGGGGTGGGTGGTGCTGGCTAGGGTGATCGGCACCACCCACCACGAGGAGAGGCCCATGACCTCCGAGCCGTCCCGCCGTCCGCTCCCCCACGACTTCCATCCGCCGGTGGCGTCCTTCGCCGTGACCAGTGACGATCTGGCCCCGGGCGCCCGGCTCGGTGAGGCGCAGGTGTACGCGGCCGGCAACACCTCCCCGCAGTTGCGCTGGGAGGGCTTCCCGGCGGGCACCAAGAGCTTCGCCGTCAGCTGTTACGACCCGGACGCGCCGACCGGCAGCGGCTTCTGGCACTGGTCGCTGTTCGACCTCCCGGTCTCCGTGACCGAGCTGCCGGCCGGGGCGGGCAGTGGCGAGATGGCGGGACTGCCGCAGGGCGCGGTCCATGTGCGCAATGACTACGGCACCCGGGACTTCGGTGGCGCCGCGCCGCCGGCCGGGGACGGTCCGCACCGCTATGTCTTCACGGTGTACGCGGTGGACAGCGACAAGCTGGGCCCGGGGCCGGACGCCACCCCGGCGCAGGTCGGGTTCATGCTGCGGTTCCACGCCATCGGGCGAGCGCAGCTGATCGGTGAGTACGAGGTGCCGGCGGGCGGCTGACCGTACGGTGATCCCCCGGTGCCGGGCGATGCGGTATTGATCCCTCACCGGGGGTTTAACCGTCATCTCCCGTTTTTGTTACCTCCCTGGAAATTGCATTGTCGGGCTCACCGGCCCCCGGCAGAGTTGGAGCAGCCCGCCGCACAGGCGGGCAGCTCAGGGGAGGTGGGCGGGATGCGGCAGACGCTGGTGCTCAATGCGACCTATGAGCCGCTGTCGACGGTGTCGCTGCGGCGGGCGGTGGTGCTCGTCATCCAGCACAAGGCGGTGGTGGAGCACGCGCATCCGGGGCTGCGGGTGCGGGCGGCGGCGGTGGATCTGCCGGTGCCGCAGGTGATCAGGCTGCGGCGGTTCGTGAAGGTGCCGTTCCGACAACGGGCCCCGTGGTCGCGGCGTGGGGTGCTGGTACGGGACCGGCACCGGTGCGCGTACTGCGGTCGCCGGGCGACCACGATCGATCACGTACTGCCGCGTTCGCAGGGTGGTGGGGACACCTGGCTGAATACGGTGGCCGCCTGTGCGGAGGACAACCACCGCAAGGCGAACCGGACGCCGGCCCAGGCGGGGATGCCGCTGCTGGTCCAGCCCTTCGAGCCGACGCCGGCGGACGCGCTGCTGCTGGCGCTGGGGGTGCGGGACGGCGGGGAACTGCCGGAGTGGCTGCCGCTGCCCGAGTCCGCCTGAGCCTCCGCCCGCGTCCCGGCGGGCTGTTTCATGGCTGAGGGCCCCGACCTTCCGGTCGGGGCCCTCAGCCATGGTGATGTCTGCCCGCCGTCATTCGATGCGCGGCTGCTGGCGGCCCACGGAGGGCTTGTTCAGCGTGCCGGGGTCGGTGGTACCGCCGTCGGGGCCGTTGCCGGTGCCGTTGCCGGTGAGGCGGTTGAGGTTGCCGCCGAGGCCCTTGAGGGCGTCGCCGATCTCGCTGGGCACGATCCACAGCTTGTTGGAGTCGCCGGAGGCGATCTTCGGCAGCATCTGGACGTACTGGTAGGAGAGCAGCTTCTGGTCGGCGTCACCCGCGTGGATGGCCTCGAAGACCGTGCGGATGGCCTGGGCCTCACCTTCGGCGCGCAGGGCGGAAGCCTTGGCGTCACCTTCGGCGCGCAGGATCTCGGATTGCTTGGCGCCCTCGGCCTGGAGGATCTCGGACTGCCGGACACCCTCGGCCTGGAGGATCGCGGCGCGCTTGTCACGGTCGGCGCGCATCTGCTTCTCCATCGAGTCCTGGATGGAGGTCGGCGGCTCGATGGCCTTGAGCTCGACGCGGTTGACGCGGATGCCCCACTTGCCGGTGGCCTCGTCCAGCACGCCGCGCAGGGCGGCGTTGATCTCCTCGCGGGAGGTGAGGGTGCGTTCCAGGTCCATGCCACCGATGATGTTGCGCAGGGTGGTGACGGTCAGCTGCTCGATGGCCTGGATGTAGTTGGAGACCTCGTAGGTCGCGGCGCGGGCATCGGTCACCTGGTAGTAGATGACGGTGTCGATGTTGACCACCAGGTTGTCCTGGGTGATCACCGGCTGCGGCGGGAAGGGCACGACCTGCTCGCGGAGGTCGATGCGGTTGCGGATACGGTCGATGAACGGGACGACGATGTTGAGGCCGGCGTTCAGTGTGCGGGTGTAGCGGCCGAATCGTTCGACGATCGCGGCGCTGGCCTGCTGGATGACCTGGATTGTCTGGACGAGCGCGATGATGACCAGCACCACCAGGATGACCAGCACGATGATGATGGCGTCCACCGTGACTCCCCCTGCGGCTAGATGAGTTGAACGGTTGTCTGTATGGGGTCCATCACATCACGATGGCCGTGGCTCCGTCGATCTCCACCACGCTGACCTCGTCGCCCGGTTCGTGCGTGGTGTCGCCGTCGAGGGCGCGGGCGGACCACTCCTCGCCGGCGAGCTTGATCCGGCCGTCGCGGGAGTCGACCCGTTCCAGGACAACGGCGGTGCGGCCTCTGAGTCCGTCCACGCCGGAGCTGAGTTTGGGGGGCAGGACCCGGGCGCGCCGGGCGATGGGGCGTACGACGACGAGCAGGGCCGTGGAGACGACGGCGAAGACGATGACCTGGAGGGCGATGTTGTCGGTGACGGCGCCGGAGGCGGCCGCGGCTGCCGCTCCGATGGCGAGCATGCCGAGTTCGGGCATCGCGGTCAGGACGAGCGCGATCGAAAATCCTCCGGCGGCGATCAGCCACCACACCCAGAAGTCCACATCGCCATCGTAGGGGCGGTGGGGCTGGGCGAACAGGCCGGATTTCGTCAGAGACCGGCCGGAATCCGGGGGTTGGGGCCCCTGGTGTTACGCGAGGGGCAGGCCGTGGGCCGTGAAGCGGTCGCCCTGGCGTTCGACGATGAGCGGCAGGCCGAAGCAGTGGGAGAGCGCGGCGGAGGTGAGGACGGTGTCCACCGGGCCGGCGTCCAGGACCCTGCCCTGCCGGATGAGCAGCACATGGGTGAAGCCGGGGGCGATTTCCTCGACATGGTGGGTGACCATGATCATCGCCGGGGCGTAGGGGTCGCGGGCGAGCCGGCCCAGGCGGCGTACGAGGTCCTCCCGGCCGCCGAGGTCCAGCCCGGCGGCCGGCTCGTCGAGGAGCAGCAGCTCGGGGTCGGTCATCAGGGCGCGGGCGACCTGGGTGCGCTTGCGTTCGCCCTCGGAGAGGGTGCCGAATCTGCGGTCCAGCATGTCGCTCATGCCGAGCCGGTCGAGGAAGGCGCGGGCGCGCCGCTCGTCGACGTCCTCGTAGCTCTCCTGCCAGCCGGCGGTCATGCCGTAGGCGGCGGTGAGCACGGTTTGCAGGACGGTGGCCCGCTGGGAGAGCTTGCCGGCCAGGGCGCTGGAGGCCATGCCGATGCGGGGGCGGAGTTCGAAGACGTCGACGCCGCCGAGCTTCTCGCCGAGGATCTGGACGCTTCCCGTGGTGGGGAAGAGGTAGCTGGACGCGATGTTCAGCAGGGTTGTCTTGCCGGCTCCGTTGGGTCCGAGGATCACCCATCGTTCGCCTTCGGCGACCGACCAGGAGACCTGGTTCACCAGAGCGCGGCCTTCGCGGACCACGGATACGTCCACCAGCTCCAGTACATCGCTCATGCGCGCGGTCTCTCCCAATGCAGTCGCCGTCTGACCGTGCCTGCCGGCACTTCCCCGGAACAAAACTTACGCCACGCCCGTCATGTACCGGGCGTCAGGAGGGCCCTTGGGCCAACTTCCCTATGCTGAGGCCATGCTCGATGAACCTCGTGCCGGGCGGCTGGCCGCCTGGGGCAATGCTCTGCTGGCCGGTCTGGTGTCGCCGGACGACGCCGCCGCGCGCGTCGTGGCGGATGACGCCTCGCACCGGGTGGTGGAGCTGCCCGGGGAGCCGGCGGCGGTGGGGCTGACGCTGGCGTTCGGCCGGTTGCGGGCGCTGGGGGTGGTGGGACTGCGGATCGCGCTGCCCGCGCCCGGGCATCCGCTGGGTCTGTGCGGGCCGCCGGAGTTCAACACGGCGGCGCTGGCGGCCGGGGAGGCGGTGCTGGCGTCCGGTCCTGCGCTGGGACTGATTCCGGAGGTGGCGGCGGCCGGTCCTGCCGGGGATGTGCTGACCCAGGTGGTGTGGCGGTGTGCGCCGGTACGGCAGGCGCCGCCGGCCGATGTGCCCTCGCTGGGTGAGGCGGAGCGGGAGCTGAACGAGGTGCTGCGGGAGACGACCGAGGCTCTCATGACGCTGGATGTGGCGGGGGCGGGGGCGGCGACCCGGGCACGGCTCGACGCGTATCGGGCACAGATGGAGCGGGGGCGGCAGCTGCTGGCGCCGGGATATCCGCCACGGGCGGCGCGGGTGCTGGAGCTGGCGCAGCGGGTGGCGGGTCTGGTGGAGCTGGCCGGTGGCGGTGAGCACGGGGGTGCGGTCAGCGCGGCGGAGATCGCGGAGCGGGACCGGCTGTTGCGTCCGGTGGAGCGGGCGGCCCGGCGGGCGCGGGTTGCGGCGTACAACGCGTACGCGGAGGAGTTGGAGCGGCAGCGCGGCTGAGCAGTGGGGCGGGCGGCCGGGGGTCGGATCACGGCCCCGCGGGGGATGGGGTCCGCGGGGCCGTGATGACCATGGGGGTGGCGTCAGACGATGGCGCCGACGTTGCCGAACGCCGGGTTCAGGATGCCGATCACGTTGACGGTGTTGCCGACGATGTTGATCGGCACGTCCACCGGGATCTGGATGATGTTGCCGGAGACGACACCCGGCGAGTGGACGGCCTTGGCCTTGGCGCTCGCCCCATCGTGGGCGGCGGCCATGCCGGTGGCGCTGCCGACAGCCACACCGGCGACAGCGAGCACGAAGGCGGCCTTCTTCGCAGTGTTCATGACGTGCGATCCTCCTGGGACGGAATCCTCTGCGGTGGCTCCGACGGAAGAGCCACGCGCTGCACAACGCGGTCCGTGGCCGGATGACACGGGAGCGCCGGGTGATAACCGCCGTTCGGCCTCATAGTCCGATCAGCTGCGCGCGTGGGACCGCTCGTCCTCAGGGGTGGGACCGGTGGGTCAGTGGGCCAGGCCGAAGTTGCCGAAGGCCGGGTTCAGCAGGCCGATGACGTTGACGGTGTTGCCGACAACGTTGACCGGGACGTGGATGGGGGCCTCGATCACGTTGCCGGAAACCACGCCGGGCGAGTGCACGGCCGTGCCGTGGGCGCCCGCGGCGGCGGTGGCCACCCCGGCACCGGCGGCGGCCAGACCGCCGGCCACGGCGGAGACGACGGCGATCTTCTTCATGCTGTTCATGAAACGAACCTTTCGGACTGACCACCGCGGCCAGGTTGCCGCGGCATGTCCTGGAGAACGCGTCACTCCGGGTCAGGTTCCGCCGTGTGGGGGACGTCCACCCGACCGTATGAATCCTGGCCCTGATCGAACATCAGTCGGCCACCCCGTGGCGTACCGCCCACAGCGCGGCCTGGGTGCGGTCGGCGAGGTCGAGCTTCATCAGGATGTTGGAGACATGCGTCTTGACGGTCTTCTCGGAGAGCACCAGATCACGGGCGATCTCCCGGTTGGAGCGGCCCCGGGCGATCAGCGCCAGCACCTCGCGCTCCCGCTCGGTGAGCTGCCCGCCCCGGCCACCGCCGCCGTACGGGGCCTCCTGGGCCAGCAGCGCGCCGGCCACCTCGGGCTGGAGCAGCACATGACCGGCGTGCACCGAGCGGATCGCCCCGGCCAGCGCGACGGGGTCGATGTCCTTGTGGACGTAGCCGGCCGCCCCGGCGCGCAGCGCGGGGACCACGGTGCGCTGTTCGGTGAAGCTGGTGATGATCAGCACCCGCGCGGGGTTGCCCAGCTCGCGCAGCTTGCGCAGTGCCTCCACGCCGTCCCCGCCGGGCATCTTGACGTCCATGAGCACCACATCGGGGCGCAGTTCCTCGGTCAGGGTCACCCCGGCGGGGCCGTCCGCGGCCTCGCCGACCACCTCGATGTCGTCCTGGATCTCCAGGAAGGTGCGCAGCCCGCGCCGTACGACCTGGTGGTCGTCGACCAGCAGCACACGGATGACGTCAGACACCGGGTACCTCCATCTCGATCTCGGTGCCCGCTCCGGGCGCCGAGCGCACTGTGAGGGCGCCGCCGACCGCCTGGGCGCGGTCGCGCATGGACACCAGGCCCAGGTGCCGGCCGGCGCTGCGTACCGCCTCGGGGTCGAAGCCGGTGCCGTCGTCGCTGATCCGCAGGACGGCGCCGCCGCCGGCGGGCTGGTCGAGGCTGACGGTGACCTTGGCGGCGGCGGCGTGCCGCAGCGCGTTGTGCAGGGCCTCCTGGGCGACGCGCAGCAGGGCCTCCTCCTGGGCGGCGGGCAGCGGCTTGGCCTCGCCGGCCCGCAGGGTGACCGTGGCGGGGTGGGCGCGGTCCAGGACCTGGATCTGGGCGCGCAGGGTGGCGACCAGGCCGTCCTCCTCCAGGGCGGCGGGGCGCAGTTCGATGACGGCGGCGCGCAGTTCGTCGGCGGCCTCGGCGGCGAGCCGGGTGACCTGGCGCAGTTCGCTGCGGGCGCGGGCCTGGTCGCGGTCGATGAGGGTGGTGGCCGCCTGGGCGGTGAGCCGCAGGGAGAAGAGTTTCTGGGCGACGGCGTCGTGCAGCTCGTGGGCGAGGCGGGCGCGTTCGTCGGCGATGGTGAGTTCGCGGCTGCGTTCGTAGAGCCGGGCGTTGGTGAGGGCGAGGGCGGCGTGCTGGGCGAGGATGCCGAGCAGTTCCTCGTCCTCGGCGGTGAAGGCGCAGCCGCCGGCGGCGGCGCGGCGCTGCTCGGGGGTGCAGCGCTTGGTGGCGAGGAAGATGGCGCCCAGGACCTCGTCGCCGTCGGCGATGGGCATGCCGAGGAAGTCGGACATCTCGGGGTGGGCGGCGGGCCAGCCCTCGAAGCGGGGGTCCGTGCGGACGTCGGCGAGGCGTACGGGGGTGGCCTCGTGCAGCATGGCGGCCAGGATGCCGTGCTGGCGGGGCAGCGGGCCGATGGCCTTCCACTGGCGGTCGCTGACGCCGTCGACGAAGAACTGGGCGAAGCCGCCGGCGCCGTCGGGTACGCCGAGGGCGGCGTAGCGGGCGTCGAGCAGTTCGCGGGCGCTGGCCACGATGGTCTGGAGCACGTCGCGCACTTCCAGGTTGCGGTTCATCGCGAGCAGGGCGGCGCTGACGGCGGCCAGGCCGGTTCTTGGGACCATGGGGGGAACGCTACCGGGGCGGGGCGGGTGGTGGATCGGTCCCGGGCAGGTGGCGGGTGCGTCGGGGGTCCTAGGTCCGGGGGCCGGAACGCGGAACGGTGGTGGCGCCCCTGGTGCGGGGTGCCACCACCGTGTGTACGTGCCGGGCCGGGCCGGGGCCGTCAGTCGCGCATGACCTCGGGCTCGTGGCGGCGCAGGAACTTCATCACCAGGAAGCCGCAGGCCACGCCGAGAAGGATCAGCATGGTGACGTCCAGCAGCCAGAATCCCGGCTGGTGGTTCCACAGCGGATCGCCCTTGTCGGGGTTGGCGACCGAGGCGGTGAGGGTGTTGAGGTCGGCGGTGGTGCCGGTGCCGGCCAGGGCCCAGCGGGAGGGCATCAGCCAGGCGAGCTGTTCGACGCCGAGCTTGCCGTGCACCTCGAAGAGGGCGCCGGTGAAGACGAGCTGGACGACGGAGATCATCACCAGCAGCGGCATGGTCATCTCGGAGGTGCGCACCAGGGAGGAGATGACCAGGCCGATCATCATCGAGGTGCAGCCGAGGACCATGAGCACCAGGGTCATTTCCAGCGCGGGCGAGCTGGTGAAGAGTACGCCCTCCTCGGGCATCTTGCGGGGCAGGAAGCCGATGGCGCCCAGGATGCCGGCCTGGACGACGGTGACGATGCCGAGCACGAAGACCTTGGACATCAGATAGGCGGAGCGGGAGAGGCCGACCGCGCGTTCGCGTTCGTAGATCACCCGTTCCTTGATGAGTTCTCTGACGGCGTTGGCGGCGCCGGAGAAGCACATGCCGACGACCAGGATGAGCAGGATGATGCTGGCGTCGTAGTTGCGGCCGAAGTTCTCCGGAGCGCCGAGGCCGAGGCCGTACTCGGTGGGGACGGCGAGGGAGACCGCGCCCAGGATGATGGGCAGGGCGAGGGTCAGGGCCAGGAAGCCCTTGTCGGCGACGATCACCGCCGCGTACCTGCGCATCAGGGTCCACACCTGGGAGCCCCAGGTCTGGGCCTTCTGTTCGACGGCCGCGGCCACCGGCTGGAAGTTGGCGGCCTGGGGCTGCACGGCGTCCAGGTCGGCGGCGTATATCTGGTAGTGCTGCGAGCCGCGCCAGCGGCCCATCCAGTCATAGTCGCGGTAGTTCTCGAAGGCGGAGAACACGTCCGCCCAGTTGTCGTAGCCGAAGAAGTTCAGCGCCTCGTCCGGCGGGCCGAAGTAGGCGACGCCGCCGCCGGGGGCCATCACCAGCACCCGGTCGCACAGCCCCAGCTCGGCCACCGAGTGGGTGACGACGAGGACGGTGCGGCCGTCGTCGGCCAGGCCGCGCAGCAGCTGCATGACGTCGCGGTCCATGCCCGGGTCGAGGCCGGAGGTGGGCTCGTCCAGGAAGATCAGCGAGGGCTTGGTGAGCAGTTCCAGGGCGACGGAGACGCGCTTGCGCTGGCCGCCGGAGAGCGAGGAGATCCGCTTGGTGGCGTGCACGTCGAGCTTGAGCTCGCGGAGCACCTCCTCGACCCGGGCGTTGCGCTCGGCCTCGGCGACGTCGCCGGGGAAGCGGAGCTGGGCGGCCAGCCGCAGCGCCTTCCGGATGGGCAGCTCCTTGTGCAGGATGTCGTCCTGCGGGACGAGCCCGATGCGGTGCCGCAGCTCGGCGAAGTGGGTGTAGAGGTTGCGGTGGTCGTACAGCACCTCGCCGTAGGAGGCGGGGCGGTAGCCGGTGAGGGCGCGCAGCAGGGTGGACTTGCCGGAGCCGGAGGGGCCGATGACGCCGACCAGGGACTTCTCGGGGACGCCGAAGGAGACGTCGTTGAGGATGGTGGTGCGGCCGTTGTTGACCTGGACGGTCAGGTGGCGGGCCGAGAAGGAGACCTCACCGGTGTCGACGTACTCCTGGAGCTGGTTGCCGACCAGCCGGAAGGTGGAGTGGCCGATGCCGACGGTGTCGTTCTGGCCGAGGTAGCGGCGGCCGTTCTTGTCCATCCGCTGGCCGTTGACGTACGTGCCGTTGTGGCTGCCGAGATCGTGCAGCTCGCAGCGGCCGTCCGAGTGGGCCAGGAATTCGGCGTGGTGGCGGGAGACCTGGAGGTCGGAGACCACCAGCTCGTTCTCCAGGGCGCGGCCGATGCGGGTGACCTGGCCGACCGCGAGGTGGTGGAAGGTGGTGGCGCCGCGGTCGCCGCCGCCGGCCGGATCGGCGCTGGGCATGGGGCCCGGCGGCTGGTGCGGCGGCATCGCGGGTGGCTGGCCGGAGGCCATGGCGGGCACCGGGGCCCCGTAGGGCTGGTGCGGCGGCTGCTGAGGGGCCTGCTGCGGCTGCGTCGGCGGCTGGTACGGCTGCTGGTGCTGGTGCTGCGGCTCCTGCTGGTGCGGTACGGGCGCGGTTCCCGTGAAGGTCAGCCGCGGCCCGTCGGTGGCGTTGCCCAGATGGATGACCGATCCGGGGCCGAGCGGCAGCTGCTGGACGCGCTGCCCCTGGGCGTAGGTCCCGTTGGTGCTCCCGTGGTCCTCGACGATCCAGCTCTGGCCGCCCCATCGCACGGTGGCGTGCCGCCAGGAGACCCGGGCGTCCTGGAGGACCAGGTCGCCCTGGGGGTCCCGCCCCACGCTGTATGACCGGGTCGGGTCCAACGACCAGGTCTGTCCGTTCAGTTCCAGTACGAGTTCTGGCACTCCATGCCCCACAAAGTTGTCCCCCGACCGGCCCTCTCAGAAGGGGCTCGGGATGGTCTGAACATCGTCCAGGCACTATTCCAGTCCCGGGCCGGAAACGGAAAGCCGGGCCCCGATAGTCACGGAGCTGGTGCGAAGCGTCGGCAACTCTGTGACCTTCCTCTCCGTTCCTCCGCATGGCGGCCCTTGGTCATGGTCCGGCAACCACGAGCGACTACCGTGGTGGGCACCATGATCCCCGCACAGACGCCCACGCTGCTGGTGAAGATCTTCGGCAAGGACCGGCCCGGGCTGACCGCCGGTCTCTTCGAGACGCTCGCCGCCTTTCACGTGACGGTCATCGATATCGAGCAGGTCGTGACGCGGGGCCGCATAGTGCTGTGCGCGCTGGTGAGCGCGCCGGCCGGCGGGTCGGGGTCGGAGGGTGAGCTGCGCGCCACGGTGCATGGCTGGGCCGAGGGCCTGGGGATGCAGGCCGAGATCATCTCGGGGCTCGGTGACAACCCGGCCCGGGGCAGCGGACGGTCCCATGTGACCGTGCTGGGCAATCCGCTCAGCGCGGAGAACACCGCCGCCATCGCGGCCCGGATCACCGGCTGCGGCGGCAACATCGACCGGATCTTCCGGCTGGCGAAGTATCCGCTGACCGCCGTGGAGTTCAATGTCTCCGGGGTGACCACCGAGCGGCTGCGTACCGAGCTGGCGACCGAGGCGGCGGCGCGGGCCATAGATGTGGCGGTGGTGTCGGCCGGGCTGCACCGGCGGGCGCAGCGGCTGGTGGTGATGGATGTCGACTCCACGCTGATCCAGGACGAGGTCATCGAGCTGTTCGCGGCGCACGCCGGGTGCGAGGAGCAGGTCGCCGAGGTGACGGCGGCGGCGATGCGCGGGGAGCTGGACTTCGAGCAGTCGCTGCACGCGCGGGTGGCGCTGCTGGCCGGGCTGGACGCGTCGGTGGTGGACAAGGTGCGCTCGGAGGTGCGGCTGACCCCCGGGGCGCGCACCCTGATCCGTACCCTCAAGCGGCTCGGCTACCAGGTGGGGGTGGTCTCGGGTGGCTTCACCCAGGTCACGGACGATCTGGCGGAGCGGCTGAATCTTGACTTCGCCGCGGCGAACACGCTGGAGATCGCGGACGGCAAGCTGACCGGCCGGGTGACCGGGGAGATCGTGGACCGGGCGGGCAAGGCGCGGCTGCTGCGGCGGTTCGCCGGGGCGGCGGGGGTGCCGCTGGCGCAGACGGTGGCGATCGGGGACGGCGCGAACGACCTGGACATGCTGAACGCGGCCGGGCTCGGGGTGGCGTTCAACGCGAAGCCGCTGGTGCGGCGGGCGGCGCACACGGCGCTGAGCGAGCCGTTCCTGGACACGGTGCTGTATCTGCTGGGGATCACCCGGGAGGAAGTGGAGGCGGCGGACGCCGACGCCGGCGACTGAGGCGCGGGGGGCTCCGCCGCCGGGCGGGCCGTCAGGAGTGCGGGGTCCAGAAGCCGGTCAGCCGGGCCACGCCGAGTTCCACGGACTTCCAGTCGCCGGTGAAGGTGAGTACGGCGATGGCGGCGGTGGGGAAGCCGGAGCGGTTCATCCGGGCGAGGAGATCCCCTTCGGACTCTCCCGCGAGGGCGTCGGCCAGGCCGTGGATGCCGGGGTTGTGGCCGATGAGCAGCAGATCGCGCACCTCGTCGCCGGTCTCGTTGACCAGGGCGATCAGCTCGCCGACGGAGGCTTCGTACAGTCGCTCCTCGTAGACGGTTCGGGGGCGCTGGGGCAGTTCGGAAACGGCCAGCTTCCAGGTTTCGCGGGTGCGGGCCGCGGTGGAGCACAGCGCGAGGTCGGGCGTGCTGCCGGAGCCGGCGAGCCAGCGGCCGGCCACCGGGGAGTCCTTGCGGCCTCGCTCGGCCAGCGGTCGATCATGATCGGAGACGTCGGGCCAATCGGCCTTGGCGTGTCGGAGGAGAACGATCCTGCGGGGTGCTTCGACGCTCATGCGTCCCAGCTTTGCACGAAACGTGCCTGCGGTGCCGGGTGGTTGCCGAAGTCGGCGGTGCTGACCGTCCGGCGCGGGGCGGGATCGGCCGGCCGCGCTCACCGGGCCTCGTGCGTCGGGTGAAAGGCGTGCCGCCGGGTGGGGTGGTGGAGAACCCGCGGGCTCAGCCGAGCCAGTTGCTCCTGGCGTGCTCCACGAGTTGGGAGAAGGGCTGGGGGCCGGTGGTGGCGTCGGCCCGGATGCTGGTGGTGAGCAGGCACAGCAGTGCGCTGAACGCCGCGAGGGGCAGGATCAGTGCCCACCAGCGGAGCCGGATGTCGGTGCCGGGTGCCCGGTGGCGGGGGGTCGTCATCCCTGCTGTGCGACCGGTCATGGGTGGCCTCCGTCCGTGTCCGCGGGGTCCTCGCCGCGATACGTCCACGGTAGGCGGGCGGCGGGGTCGGGCCCATCGGGTATGCCACCCACACTCCCCTGACGATGGCCCCCTAGGGGATGGTGGGGCCAGCACCACCTGACCCCTGGCGCGGGGTCAGTTGCCGGCGGCGATGGTGGCGATCACCCCGATCACGATGCTGACTCCGAGCATCACGCCCAGGATGAGCAGCAGGGTGCGTTGTCCGCCGGTGGGGTTGGGTTCGAGCGCTGGCATGCGGTCCAGTGTGCCATTCACGCTCCGTCCTCGATGTGGCGGTCCCGGCCGGCGAGGACGCCGGCGACGATCTGGAGGATCATCAGGGCGCTCATGAAGGCGATCGGGAGGTGCCAGTTGCCGGTGGCCTCGTTCAGTACGCCGACGATCAGCGGTCCTGGCAGGGAGATGAGGTAGCCGGTGCTCTGGGCGAAGGCGGACAGCCGTACCACTCCGTGGGAGCTGCGGGCCCGCATGCCGATCATGGCCAGGGCCACCGGGAAGGCGCAGTTGCCGATGCCCAGCAGCACGGCCCAGGCCCAGGCGCCGCCGTTGGGAGCCAGCCACAGGCCGCCGTATCCGGCGAGGCTGCACAGCGCCAGGGCGGTGAGCAGCGGGCCCTGTTGGCGCATCCGGGTGGCGAGCGGGGGCACGACGAAGGACAGCGGGACGCTCAGGCCCATGGCGAGGGCGAACAGGACGCCCGCGGTGCCGGCGGACAGGCCCGCGTCGCGGAATATCTGCGGCAGCCAGCCCATGATGATGTAGGCGGAGGTGGCCTGGAGCCCGAAGAACCAGGCCATGGCCCAGGCGGTGGGTGAGCGGCGCAGGGTGAGCCGGGTGGGGTCGGGGCGGGCCCCGGTGGGGGTGGCCGCCGGGGCGCCGGCCGGGGCCGGGCCGGTCTTGGGGGTACGGCCGCGGATCAGCACCACCGCCCAGACGGCCACGGCGAGCGCGGCGGGGACGGCCCACAGGCCGATGCCGAGCCGCCAGCTGTCGCCCAGGGCGGTCGCGATCGGGACGGTGACGGCGCCGGCTCCGGCGGCGCCCAGGGACAGGGCCATGGAGTAGAGGCCGGTCATGGAGCCGATGCGGTCCGGGAAGTAGCGCTTGACGATGACCGGCATGAGGACGTTGCTGACGGCGATGCCGGCCAGGGCGAGGGCGCTGGAGGCGAGGAAGAGTCCGGTGCCGCCGGCCAGCGAGCGCAGGGCGAGTCCGGCGGTGACGGCGGCCATGCCGGCTGCGACGACGGCGACCGGCCCGTACTTCCTGGACAGGGTGGGGGCGGTGACGCCGACGATGGCGAAGCACAGGGCGGGGACGGAGGTGAGCAGCCCGGCGACGGTGCCGCTCATGCCCAGGTCGGCGCGTACCTCTTCGAGCAGGGGGGCGAGCGCGGATATCGCGGGGCGGAGGTTGACGGCGGCGAGGACGAGTCCGGCCATGATGAGCCACAGGGCCACCGGGGTGGTGACGGTGGGGGGTGCGGTACGCAGCGGGGGCCGGCTGGGTGCGGGCGCGTCCGGTGCGGGGGTACGGTCATGCTTCGCCAACGACATGACCTCATCATAGAATCATCCAATGAATGGGTCATTAAAAGATTCCTGCATCCGACAGGAGAGCCATGTCACTCACCTCCCCCCGCCGCTCGGCCCTCGCCGATCAGGTGATCGACCAGCTGCGGAATGAGATCACCTCGGGAGCCTGGCCGGTGGGATCACGGATCCCGACCGAGCCCGAGCTGGTCGAGCAGCTGGGGGTGGCCAGGAACACCGTCCGCGAGGCCATCCGCGCCCTCGCCCACAACGGGCTGCTGGACATCCGGCAGGGCTCGGGCACCTACGTGGTGGCCACCAGCGAGCTGGCCGGGGTGATGCACCGCCGGTTCGCCGAGGCCGACCCGCGCCATGTCGCCGAGCTGCGCGGCGCGCTGGAGACCGCCGCCGCCCGGATGGCCGCCCAGCGCCGTACCCCGGCGGATCTGCGCCGCCTGGACGCGCTGCTGAGCGCCCGCGAGGCGGCCTGGAACACAGGGGACGTCGAACCGTTCGTGGAAGCCGACGCCACCTTCCATCTGGCGATCGTCAAGGCGTCCCACAATGAGGTGCTCACCGGCCTCTACGCGGATCTGGGCACCGTGCTGCGCGCCTTCCTGCGCTACGACGTCGGCGACGAGCTGGACCCCGACTACTACATGGACCACGCCCGGCTGCTGGCCGCAGTCCGCGACCGGGACGCCGAACGGGCCGAGCGCGAGGCCGCCGCCCACACCCAGACCTGCCGCACCTTCACCGCCGGGACCACCGGGGCACGCTGACCACGGCCTCCCGCGCAACGGCGGCGGCCCGTACCGAGGGAATCCCTCCGTACGGGCCGCCGCCGCGCTGCTTGAGCAGGGCTCCGGGCTCAGGCGCCCATCATGTGCACGCCGCCGTCGACATGCACGATCTCGCCGGTGGTCTTCGGGAACCAGTCCGACAGCAGGGCGACCACCCCACGGGCCGCCGGCTCCGGGTCCTCAAGGTCCCAGCCGATCGGCGAGCGGGTGTTCCACACATCCGCCAGCTCCTCGAAGCCGGGGATCGACTTGGCAGCCATCGACTTGATCGGACCGGCCGAGACCAGGTTGACCCGGATGTTCTTGTCACCCAGGTCCCGGGCCAGGTAGCGCGCGGTGGCCTCAAGAGCCGCCTTGGACACGCCCATCCAGTCGTACTTGGGCCACGCCACCTGGGCGTCGAAGTCCATACCCACCACCGAGCCGCCGCGCTGCTCAAGCAGCGGAAGCAGCGCCATGGTCAGCGACTTGAGGGAGTACGCGGAGACCTCGACGGCCGTGGCCACCGACTCCCACTCCGTGTGGAGGAAGTTGCCGCCCAGCGCGTCCTGCGGCGCGAAGCCGATGGAGTGCACCACGCCGTCCAGCGAGTCGACGTGCTCACGCACCGAGTCGGCGAGCGAGGCCAGGTGCTCCTTGTTCTGCACATCCAGCTCGATCACCGGGGCCGGCTTGGGCAGCCGCTTGGCGATCCGCTGCACCAGCGAGAGCCGCCCGAAGCCGGTCAGTACGACCTCGGCGCCCTCCTCCTGGGCCAGCTTGGCGACATGGAACGCGATCGACGCCTCGGTGAGCACCCCGGTGACCAGGATGCGCTTACCGACAAGAAGTCCACTCATGGTTCAGTGCCCCATGCCCAATCCGCCGTCAACGGGGATGACGGCTCCAGTGATGTACGCGGCCTCGTCGGAGGCCAGGAAGCGGACCGCGTCGGCGATCTCGGCCGGCTGGGCGTAACGCCCCAGCGGCACCTGCTCCACGATGCCCGCGCGCTGCTCGTCACTGAGCACCCGCGTCATATCGGTGTCCACGAATCCGGGGGCCACCACATTGCAGGTGATGCCCCGGGAGCCCAGCTCGCGGGCGAGGGAGCGGGCGAAACCCACCAGACCGGCCTTGGAGGCGGCGTAGTTGGCCTGCCCCGCCTGACCCATCAGCCCCACCACCGAGGAGATCAGCACGATCCGTCCGGCGCGGGCGCGCAGCATCCCCTTCGCCGCACGCTTCACCACCCGGAAGGTGCCGGTGAGGTTGGTGTCCAGCACGGTCGCGAAGTCCTCTTCGGACATCCGCAGCAGCAGCTGGTCACGGGTGATGCCCGCGTTGGCGACCAGCACCTCGACCTTGCCGTGCTTCTCCTCGATCTCTTTGTATGCCTGCTCCACCTGCTCCGGTTCGGTGATGTCACACCGAACCGCCAGCACGCCCCGCTCCACCAGTTCCTGCGGCGGTTCGCCGGAGCGGAAGGTAATGGCGACCTTGTCACCCGCGTCCACGAGGGAACGTGCGATGGCCAGGCCGATTCCGCGGTTCCCTCCGGTGACGAGTACCGAGCGACTCAAGGGATCACCCCTTCTCTGCGACATGTGCTCGCCACCAAACTAGCCCGCCCGGCGCAGCGCACGGGGATCGGGGGCTGACAGGCGCAGTGCCGGGGCCCTGTGGGGTTCCTACAGGTCCCGTTACATTTCGGCGGGATGCAGCAGGCATTCGCACCACACGGTCTTGCCGTGCGGATGAGTGGCGACCCCCCAGGCCGCGGCGAAGGAGTCCACCAGCAGCAGCCCGCGACCGCTCTCCTGCTCGCTGTCGTCGGGCCGTAACACCGGATGCCGGTCGGCGCGGGCGTCGCTCACCTCGATCCGTACCGGTACGGCGCCGGGCGGCCCGTCGCCGGTGGGGTGGGCGGTCATCGACACCCCGAGAGTGAAGCCGCGCCCGGCGACGGAGCCGTGCCGTACGGCGTTCGCGGCGAGTTCGCCGACCAGCAGGGCGACGGTGCGGGAGGCCGGGCGGTCGGCCGGGATGCCCCACTGGGCGAGCCGCTCCACGGCGAGCTGCCGGGCCTGGCGTACGGCGTGCGGGGTCGCGCTGAACGACATGCTGAACGACGTCATGGCCTCGGTGGGGATCAGCTCCTGCTCCATGTACCGAGCGTGGCGAAAAGAAGCCCTGGCTGGCCAGTCCGGCACCGGACACGGTCCGTTACTCTCGGCATTCGCCGGGTGCTCCGCCGCAGGTCGCGGCGGCCGTGGGGAACGGATGGCCCGGGGCGCGAAAACCGCGCGGAATATGACGCCCGCAGGGGACAGCCGCTGGTGGGGCGGCAGTTGGGCGGTGGGAAGAAGGTGGCTCGCGGC
This sequence comes from Streptomyces sp. NTD107, assembly GCF_059510435.1. Lineage (NCBI taxonomy): Bacteria > Bacillati > Actinomycetota > Actinomycetes > Kitasatosporales > Streptomycetaceae > Streptomyces > Streptomyces sp. NTD107. The sequence continues at coordinate 18,309 of NZ_JCAJZV010000002.1, forward strand.
ACGGCGGATCGATTACGGTTCGCACATGTCCGAGCAGCCACCCATATCGCCGCCGCATGGGCCGCCGGGGCCGGTTCCCGGCTGGACGCCGCCGTCCCCGTACCCGCCCCCGTACGCGAACGCGAACGCGAACGCGAACCCGTATCCGTACCCGTACCCGTATCAGCAAGGACACCCGGGCTACCCGGTGCCGGTGCCGGGTGGCCATCCCCACCCGCATCCGAGCCCCTACCCGTACCGGGTCATGCCGCTGCCGGGCCCGGTCCACCCCGGGTACGGTCCGCCGCTGTCCCAACTCGCCCGCCCGGTATACCGGCTGTACGCGCGGCTGGTGGACTTCGCCCTGCTGGTGGTGCTGGTCCTCGGCGTGCTGTGCGTCGGGCTCGCGCTGGGCGGGAACCCGGACGAGCGGGCCGCGAACTCCCTGTGGTCGCTGTGGTTCGGGCTGGGCTACCTGCTGCTGTACGACCCGCTGGCGCAGGCACTGACCGATGGCCGCACGCTCGGCAAGTGGCTGTTCGGGCTGCGGGTGGTGCGGCTGCACGGCGGCGGCCGGTCGGGGTTCTGGCGCGGGATCGTCCGCGAGTGGTTCTTTCTCCTCGGCTCCCTGTTCGCCGGAGCCATCGCCGGCGCGGGGGTGCTGGTCGCCGCCTGGTGCCTGTGGGACACCCCCTTCAAGCAGGGACTGCACGACAAGGCGGGCGGCACGGTGGTGATCGGCACCCGCCCCGGTTCGACCGTTTCCCCGTCGCCGGGGTTTGTCCATGTGAGGTAAGTGATGCGGGACCGGGGGCATTCGCCCGGTTTCTCCCTGGGCAGCGCTGCGCCGAGCAGGCATGATCAAGGGGCCCGGGGCGTGCCATGCCCCGGATCACGAAGATGGCCATGGACAGGAGAGACTGTGCCCCCATCCATCGATGAGAGCTTCCTCGCGCTTCCGCTGCGTCAGCTCGCCGATGCCGCCCTCGCCCGGGCGAAGGCGCTGGGCGCCGAGCACGCCGACTTCCGTTTCGAGCGGGTGCGCAGCGCCAACTGGCGGCTGCGCAACGCCCGGCCGGCCGGCTCCTCGGACGTCACCGACACCGGCTACGCGGTCCGGGTGGTGCACGGCGGCAGCTGGGGTTTCGCGGCCGGCGTCGATCTGACGATGGACGCCGCCGCGCGGGTCGCCGGGCAGGCGGTGGCGATGGCGAAGCTGTCCGCGAAGATCAGTGCGGCGTCCGGCTCCACGGCGCGGGTGGAGCTGGCGCCCGAGCCCTCGTACGGCGAGCAGACCTGGGTCTCCTCCTACGAGATCAACCCCTTCGACATCCCGGACGCGGAGAAGACCGCGCAGTTCGCCCAGTGGAGCGAGCGGCTGCTGGCGGCGCCCGGGATCAGCTATGTCGACACCCGGCTGTGGGCGGTTCAGGAGAACAAGTTCTACGCCGACACCGCCGGCACCGTCACCACCCAGCAGCGGGTGCGGATCAACCCCGAGCTGACCGCGACCGCCGTGGACTCGGCGAGCGGTCGGTTCGACACCATGAACACCCTGGCGCCGCCCGCCGGGCGCGGCTGGGAGTATCTGACCGGCACCGGCTACGACTGGGACGCCGATCTGGAGCAGTTGCCGTCGCTGCTGGCGGAGAAGCTGGTCGCACCGTCGGTCGAGGCGGGCGCGTACGACCTGGTGGTGGACCCGTCGAATCTGTGGCTCACCATCCATGAGTCGATCGGGCACGCCACCGAGCTGGACCGGGCGCTGGGCTACGAGGCGGCGTACGCGGGGACCTCGTTCGCCACCTTCGACCAGCTGGGGAAGCTCAAGTACGGCTCTCCGCTGATGAATGTGACCGGTGACCGTACCGTCGAGCACGGTCTGGCGACCACCGGCTTCGACGACGAGGGGGTGCGCACCCAGTCCTGGGACGTGGTCAAGGACGGCACCCTGGTCGGGTATCAGATGGACCGGCGCACCGCGCGGCTCCAGGGTTTCGAGCGGTCCAACGGCTGTGCTTTCGCGGACTCCTCCTCCCATGTGCCGCTCCAGCGGATGGCGAATGTGTCGCTCCAGCCGGATCCGGCGGGGCCCGACACGGCCGGGCTGATCGCCGGGGTGGAGCGCGGCATCTACGCGGTGGGCCGCAACTCGTGGTCGATCGACATGCAGCGCTACAACTTCCAGTTCACGGCGCAGCGGTTCTTCAAGATCGAGAACGGGCGGCTGGCCGGGCAGCTGCGGGATGTGGCGTACCAGGCGACGACCACGGACTTCTGGGGCTCGATGGAGGCGGTCGGCGGGCCCGGGACCTATGTGCTGGGCGGGACCTTCATGTGCGGAAAGGCGCAGCCGGGGCAGGCGGCGGCGGTCTCGCACGGCTGCCCGTCCGCGCTGTTCCGTGGCGTCAACATTCTCAACACCACTGCGGAGGCGGGCCGATGAGCGGGAACGGTAGGAGCGGCGGGCCGCACGAGGTCGTGGAGCGGGCGCTTGAGCTGTCGCGGGCCGACGGTCTGGTGGTGATCGCGCAGGAGAATTCCAGCGCCAATCTGCGCTGGGCGGGCAACTCGCTGACCACCAACGGGGTCACCAGGGGCCGGACGCTGACGGTCATCGCCACGGTGGACGGTGCGCGGGGCACGGCGGCCGGGGTGGTGTCGCAGGGGGCGGTGACCGACGCCGATCTGGAGCCGCTGGTGCGGGCGGCCGAGGAGGCGGCGCGGCAGGCGGCGCCGGCCGAGGACGCCCGTCCGCTGCTGACCGGCGACGGGCCGGGGTCCGGGGCCGGTTTCGCCGCGGATCCGGTGGTCACCTCACCCGATGTCTTCGCGGGGTTCGCGCCCGCGCTCGGGGAGAGCTTCGCGCGTTCGCGGGCGGCCGGCCGGGAGCTGTTCGGGTTCGCGAGCCACGCCGTCACCTCGACCTATCTGGGCACCTCGGGCGGGCTGCGACTGCGGCACGACCAGCCGGTGGGCCATGTGGAGATCAACGCGAAGTCCCCGGACCGTACCCGTTCCGCCTATGTGACGGTGCCCACCGCCGACTTCTCGGATGTCGACGTGGCGGCGCTGGAGACCGATCTGGCGCGCCGGCTGCGTTGGGCGGAGCGGCGGATCGAGCTGCCGGCCGGACGGTACGAGACGCTGCTGCCGCCGTCCTCGGTGGCGGATCTGCTGATCTATCTGTACTGGACGGGCGACGCGCGCAAGGCACACGACGGGCGCACGGTGTTCAGCCGGGCGGGCGGCGGCACCCGGGTGGGCGAGAAGCTGTCCTCGCTGCCGGTCGAGCTGTACAGCGACCCGGCCGCGGCCGGGGTCGAGGCGGCGCCGTTCCTGATCGCGCATGCCTCGGGCGGCGATCTGGCGCCCGAGGTGTCGGTGTTCGACAACGGGCTGCCGCTGGGGCGTACCGACTGGGTACGGGACGGGGTGCTGCGGCAGTTGCCGACCACCCGGCACTCGGCGGAGGTGACCGGGCTGCCGGTGGCGCCGCTGACCGGCAATCTGCTGCTGGACGCCGGGGGTACCCGTTCGCTGGAGGAGCTGGTGGCGGACACCGAGCGGGGGCTGCTGATCACCTCGCTGTGGTACATCCGGGAGGTCGATCCGGCCACTCTGCTGCTGACCGGGCTGACCCGGGACGGGGTGTATCTGGTGGAGAACGGGGAGGTGGCGGGGGTGGTGAACAACTTCCGCTTCAACGAGTCCCCGGTCGACGTCCTGAGCCGGGCGAGCGAGGCGGGGCGTACCGAGGTGACCAGGTCGCGGGAGTGGGGCGAGTACTTCCCGCGTACCGCGATGCCCGCGCTGCGGGTGCCGGGCTTCAATATGAGCTCGGTGGCTCCGGGGGTGTGACCGTAGACTCTGCCTGATCTTTTCTTTCCTTCCGACCGTCGACCTTCGGGACTGAACGTGACACGCCTCGGCGACTCCGTGCAGCGCGCATCCGCGCTGCTCGCGCAGGACCTCTCCTCCGACACCACCGTGCGGCAGCTGCTGGAGGAGACGGGATCGCGGCGTTATCTGGATCTGACGGATCTGCCGGCGAGGGAACAGGCGGAGCTGATCGCGGCCCGCGCGGTCGAGGTGCTGCCGTCGGTGGACAAGCTGACGGCGGACATCGAGGCGGCGCGGGCCGAGGGGCGCGGGCTGCGGGTGAAGCTCGGCATCGACCCGACGGCGGCCGATGTGCACCTGGGGCACGCGGTGCCGGTGATCGTGCTCAGCCGCTTCCAGCGGATGGGCCACCAGGTGACGTTGATCATCGGGGACATCACGGCGAAGATCGGTGACCCGTCGGGGCGTTCGGCGGAGCGCCCGCCGTTGTCCGACGCGGACATCGCGGCGAATCTGGCCGGCTACCGGGGTCAGGTGAAGCCGTTCTTCGACTTCGAGCGGGTGGCGTTCCGGCACAACAGCGAGTGGCTGGCGGGGATCACGCTGCCGAAGCTGATCGGGGTGCTGGCGCAGGTGTCGGCGTCCTCGCTGCTCCAGCGCGAGGACTTCCGTACCCGGCTTGAGGGTGGCCATGGGCTGACCATGTCGGAGCTGATCTACCCGGTGGCGATGGCGATCGACTCGGCCGAGATCGACGCGGACATCGAGCTGGGCGGCGTGGATCAGCTGCTGAACATGCAGATGGGCCGCCGGGTGATGGAGATCTACGGGCTGACGCCGCAGCTGGTGGTGACCATGCCGCTGGTGGAGGGCACCGATGGCACCGGCGCGAAGATGTCGAAGTCCAAGGGCAACTACGTGGGGCTCTCGGCGCCGGCGGACGAGGTGTTCGGCAAGATCATGTCGGTGCCCGACCGGCTGATGGAGCCCTATCTGCGGGCGTGGACGGAGTGGACCGATCCGGAGATCGCCGGGGCGCTGGCCCGGGTGGCGGACGGTTCGCTGCACCCCATGGACCTGAAGAAGGTGCTGGCCGGGGAGATGGTGGCCGCGCTGTACGGGGTGGCGGCGGCGATGACGGCGCGGGCCGGTTTCACCGCGCAGTTCTCGAAGAAGAGCTTCACCGAGGTGGCGGCGCTGCCCGAGGTGGATCTCGGCGAGCACGGTGCGGAGCGGATCGATGTGGTGCTGACGAAGGTGCTGGAGTTCACGGCGTCGTCGTCGGCGGCGCGGCGGCTGGCGAAGCAGAACGCGCTGCGGCTGGTGGTGGAGTACGGCGGCGGCGAGCAGCGTACCGAGGTGCTCGGTGAGGCGGCGGTGACCCGGGGGCTGGCGGAGGTGGCCGATGAGGTGACCGCCGGGGCGCCGGATGCCGCCGGTGAGCGGCCGGCCGGGGTGTATCTGAAGGCCGGGCGTAAGCTCGCATTGCTGGTGCGCCGCTGACTTGGGCCGGCTCTCTCGGATCTTCGTGGATCAGGCCGGGTCGTCAGGTGCGGTGCATCGCAAGGCGCCGGAGTGAGGAGCGTGTGGCATGGCGCGGTGGCGGCGGAATGGGGCGGGCGGGTCGTCCGTGTACCGGATCACCGGTGCCCGGCGTGGGCTGACGGAGGATGTGCGGGGCCGGCAGCGACGTTATGTCATTTCCATGTTGATCCGTACGGCTGCGGTGCTTCTCACATTCGCGCTGTGGGACGTGAGCCGGCCGCTTGCGGTCGCAACGCTGGTGGTGGGCGCGGTGATGCCGTACATCGCGGTGGTGATCGCCAATGCCGGCCGGGAAAACTCCCCGGCGATGCCGTCCACCTTTGTCACCGGTGCTTCGCAGACCGCGCTGCCGCCGCCGCCCGAGACCGCACCGGATTCCAACAGGCGTCATACGCAAGCGAGTTGACGTATCCGATTGCGAAGCTCAAGAAAAGCTCAAAGGAATTTGGGTTGTTCGGCTGCACACCAGCGTGCATTGCATGTCATACTTCAAGAGCGCTCCGTATCCCCCGTCGGAGCGACGGACCGACGCCGGGCGGCTCCCCCCGTGGCTGCCCGGCGTCGCCATGTCCGCAGTAAGGGTGTTGGATGGATTCCGTGTCCGACGACTCCACTGCCGAAGATCCACTGATCTGTTCCGCCAAGGGCTGCCGTGCGCCCGCCGCCTGGGTGCTGGCCTGGAACAACCCCAAGCTGCACACCCCCGAGCGCCGCAAGACCTGGCTGGCGTGCGAGGAACACCGCGAACATCTCTCGCAGTTCCTGAGCGTGCGCGGGTTCTTGAAGGATGTGGTGCCGCTGGCCGACTGGCGGGCGGCCGAAGAGCGCTGAGGGCCGCCGACGGTGGTGGGGGGGTCAGCCGCCGATGGCGGACATGGGGCGCTGCGGCTGGAGGAACGCCGGGTCATCGAGCCCGGAGCCGGCCTTCTTGCCCCACATCGCGGTGCGCCAGCGCGCGGCCAGCTCCGTGTCGTCGGCCCCGGCCCGCAGCGCGCCGCGCAGATCGGACTCCTCGCGGGCGAACAGACAGGTACGCACCTGGCCGTCCGCCGTCAGCCGGGTGCGGTCGCAGGTGCGGCAGAACGGACGGGTGACGGAGGCGATCACCCCGACCCGGTGCGGGCCGCCGTCCACCGTCCAGCGCTCGGCGGGGGCGGCGCCACGGGCCGTCGCGTCCTCGGGGGTGAGGGTGAAGCGGGTGGCGAGGGAGCGCAGGATGTCCTCGGCGGTGATCATGGTGTCGCGCTGCCAGCCGTGCTGCGGATCGAGCGGCATCTGTTCGATGAAGCGCAGTTCGTAGTCGTGGGCGACGGCCCAGGCCAGCAGGTCGGGGGCCTCGGTGTCGTTGACGCCGGGCATGAGTACGGCGTTGACCTTCACCGGGTCGAGTCCGGCGGCCCGGGCGGCGGCAAGACCGCGCAGGACATCGGCGTGCCGGTCGCGGCGGGTGAGGGTGCGGAAGGTGTCCGGATCAAGGGTGTCCAGGGACACATTGACCCGGTCCAGGCCCGCCGCGCGCAGCGCCCCGGCGACCCGCTCCAGGCCGATGCCGTTGCTGGTCAACGAGAGCCGGGGGCGCGGCGTGAGGGCGGCGCAGCGCTCCACTATGGACACCAGGCCGGGGCGCAGCAGCGGCTCGCCGCCGGTGAACCGGACCTCGGTGACGCCGAGTTCGCGCACCGCGACGGTCACCAGACGGACGATCTCGTCATCGGTCAGCAGCTCCGGCTTGGGCAGCCAGCGCAGGCCCTCCGCGGGCATGCAGTACGTACAGCGCAGGTTGCAGCGGTCGGTCAGCGAGACCCGCAGATCGGTGGCGACGCGGCCGTAGGTGTCCGACAACATGTCTGGCAGCGTACGTCACCCCTGTGACAGGGGCGCCAACTCCCGGTGCGGGTGAGGGCGCTGTCGGTGGCGGCCCGTATCCTCAGGAACCATGCTCGAAGACCACCAGGCAACCACAGTTGAGGTTCCCGCACAGCAGGTGGCGGGCGGGCCCTGGCCCTCCGGCTATCCCGGCGGGTACGCGGTGGTGGATGTGGAGACCACCGGGCTCGCACCGGATGACCGGATCGTATCGGCGGCGGTCTACCGACTGACCGCCAGGGGGGAGGTGGAGGACCACTGGTACACGCCGGTCAACCCGGAGCGTGACCCGGGTCCGACCTGGATTCACGGGCTGACCAGCGACATGCTGGCCGATGCCCCGCTGTTCGGGCAGATCGCCGAGGAGTTCGGGCGGCGGCTGGCGGGCCGGGTGCTGGTCGCGCACAACGCCGTCTTCGACTGGAAGATGATCGCCCGCGAGTACGCCCGGGCGGACCGGGCGGCGCCGGTGGAGCAACGGCTGTGCACCATCCAGCTGTCCAAGGCGCTGGGGCTGCCGCTGGCGAACCACCGGCTGGAGACACTGGCCGCCTACTTCGGGGTGGAGCAGCGCCGGGCGCACCACGCGCTGGACGACGCCCGGGTGCTGGCGGAGGCGTTCCTGCCGAGCCTGCAACGGGCGGCCCGGCTGCGGCTGCCGCTGCCCCTGCTGACGTGCCTGCCGGTCACCGACTGGCCGCAGACCTCATCGCCGGCGGGCGCGGGGCGGAGCCAGGGCAGCCGGGCGGGTGGCGGCGGGGCTGGCTGGCAGCCGGGCTGGCGGGCGAGCAAGCGGCGCCCGCCGTGCCCGTACCCCAACCCGGGCCGTTACGAGCCGGGCGGGCGGCTGGTGCAGGGGATGCGGGTGGCGTTCTCCGGGGACACCTCGGTGGACCGGGAGCTGCTGGAGGACCAGGCGTTCGAGGCGGGGCTGCACATCGCCGGCAGCGTGTCCCGGCTGACCAGCCTGCTGGTGACCAACGACCCGCAGGCACCCACCAGCAAGGTGGCGAAGGCCAGGGCGTTCGGCACCCCGGTGCTGGACGAGGCGGCGTTCACGCATCTGCTGCGGGAGGTGGCCCCGGCGCCGGAGGTCTGACCCCGTTCGGGTAACGTCGTCAGCCGTGTACCGCTTTCTGCTGACGCGGCAGTGGGTGACCCTCACGCTGGTCGCACTCGCACTGATCCCGGCCCTGGTGTGGCTGGGGTTCTGGCAGCTGCACCGGCACGAGCAGCGGGTCGCCCGTAATGACCTGATCTCACAGAGCCTGGCGGCGCCGGTGGTGCCGATGGCCGAACTGTCCTCGGTGGGCACCGGCCCGGATCCGGCCGACCGCTTCCGGCCGGTGACCGCCACCGGCGTGTACGACGCCGGCCACGAGGTGCTGACGCGCTCCAGAACGGGGCCGAACGACGAGGTCGGCTATCTGGTGCTGACCCCGCTGCGCCAGGCCGACGGCACGGCGGTGCTGGTCAACCGTGGGTGGGTCCCGGCGGGCGGTGATGTGACGGTGGCCCCCGAGGTGCCGGCCCCGCCGGCCGGCGAGGTCACGGTGACCGGGCGGCTGATGGTGGACGAGACCACGTCGAACACCGGTATCAAGGAACGTCCCGGGCTGCCGGACCGCATGGTGATGCTGATCAACAGCGAGCAGCGCGCCGAGGACCTGGGCGCACCCATGCTGGGCGGCTACCTCGACCTGACGGACAGCGCCCCGGCCGACGAGGCGGAAGGCGCCCCACTCCCCCGCGACGAACCCGACCACACGGGCATCGGCTCACACTTCGCGTACGCCATCCAATGGTGGATCTTCGCGGCGGGCGTCCCGGCGGGCTGGATCATCCTGCTGCGCCGCGAGGTCCTGGACATCAAGGCGGCGGCCAGGAAGAAGGCCACACCCCCCGCCGGCTCCCCCGCCCCACCGAGGCAACCCGCGCCGGCCACGCAGGGCTGAGGCCCGCTTCGGTCAGCTGACGCGCTCCGGGGGGTGTTTGGTGGTGCGGAGGCGGACTTCGGCGGGGAGGGAGTCCAGGCCGGCCGACCGGTGGGCGTGGGTCAGGGCCTCGGATTCCAGGCGTCTGACCACCGCGGCCGGTTCTGCCTGGGGGGAGAGCAGCAGGCCCACCCGGGCCTCGGGGGCGGTACGGTGGCCGGTCAGGGTGACCGTCGCGCGGTCGATGCCGGGAAGGGACTCCGCCTCGGCCGTCACCACCTCCTCCATCGCCTGGCCGCGCAGCAGCGCGCCCACCCCGTCGCCGCTGTCCACCAGGATCTCGGCCAGACGCCGGCGGCGGAACTGGGCCAGCAGCCACCACAGGGCGAGCAGCACCAGCACGGACAGCGCGCCGAGGACCACCGGCCACCACCAGCCCTCGTCGTGCCAGCGGGTCCGGCCGGGCGCGCCCAGCAGGACATGGTCGGGGCCGCGCCAGGTGTAGCCGGCGGGCAGGGTGATGCCCCAGTGCCGGGGAAGGTCCAGGGCTCCGAGCAGGACGGCCCCGCCGCCCAGCAGGAGCAGCAGGCCGGTCAGGGCGAGCAGCACCCGGTTGGTGATCCGCAGCATGGTCGGCGCCTCATCCCTTCGGCCGGCGGACCTGGACGGTCAGCGCCGGTTGTCTGGCCAGGCCGAGCCCGGCGATGCCGTCCTCCAGGACCTCGTCGAGATCGGCCCGGACCTCGTGCAGATCCCTGAAGTGCGCCTGCGCCCACACCCGGACCCGCCGCCGGCCGACCCGCACCCGGACCGTACGCACCCCGGGCACCTGAAGGCCCCGGTCGCGCAGCACCACCGCCGCCGCGCGGCGCTCTATGCCGGCGCGCAGCAGCGGGCTGTCCCGGCGCATCGGCAGCAGGCCGCGCAGTCCGGGGGTCAGCGCGAGCACGATCAGCAGCACCCCGATCAGGACGGCGGTCGCCGCACCGGTGATCACCCAGGGGTCGTCCAGTGGCCGGGTGGCCAGTTCGTCGGCGAGCCGGCGGCGCCAGACCCCGACCGGGCGGTCGGCACGGACCGAGGCGACGTCGTAGAGCAGCAGCGCCGACGTCGCGAGCAGCGCCAGGGCCACGATCGCGGCCGGGCCGCGGCGTACCGACCAGAAGCGGCCGGCCGGGCGCTCGGCCGGCGGCCCGCCGGGCTCGTAGCGCGCCGCCGACGAGGCCACCGCCATGCCCGGGATCTCCGAGGTGTCCGCGGTCTCCGGGGTGTCCGGGGTGTCCGGCTCCTTGGCCAGCGAGACCGGCCGCGTTTCCTCGCTCACCGCACCCTCCCGGGGCCGGCGATCTCCGATGCGGCCGAGTGCAGCCGTTCGACGTCCACGGCCACGTCCGTGGCGTCCAGGTCGGCCAACTCCTTGATCCGGGTGACGATCCGCCGGCGGACCGCGCCGCACTGGGCGCCGATGTCGGAGGGGTAGGCCAGCTCCACGGCGACCCTGATCCGGGCCGGCCCGTGGCCGGCCCGCAACACCGCCGTGGCGGACGGCCGGGCACCCGGGCCGGCCGGCGGCAGGGCCTCGCGGGCGGCCTGGGCGGCGAGCTTGGCCACCACGCGCTCGGTGATCCGGGTCGCCCCGCGCTCAGCGGCGGGCACCACCGATGTCATCGGCCCTCACCTCCGCCGGTCCCGCTCACCGCGGTCCCTGACCCGGAAGAAGTCCCCGGGCTCCAGGTCGCCGTCGGCGAACCGGCCGGCCACGAAGCCGATCGCGCCCAACGCCGCGACCAGCAAGAAGGCCCCGAACCCGCCGAAATATCCGGCGAATCCCAGCGCCATGCCGGCCAGCATGCCGACCACCGCCATACTCATGCGTCCGCTCCTTCGCCCTCGCCGCCCCGGTGCCGCTGGTGCTGCCCTACTGCAAGGCCGGGCGGGAGTCCTCGTCATCTTCCTCGCTGTCGGGCAACTTCACATCCACCACGGCGATGTTGACCTCGACGACTTCGAGTCCGGTCATCCGCTCGACGGCGGCGATCACATTCTCCCGGACGGTGCGGGCCACATCGGCGATGGAGACCCCGTACTCGACGACGATCTCCAGATCGAGCGCCGTCTGCACCTCCCCCACCTCGGCCTTGACGCCCCGGGTGGCGGACTTGCCGCTGCCCGGCACCCGGTCGCGGACCGCGCCGAAGGTACGGGCGAGGCCGCTGCCCATCGCGTGCACGCCGACCACGTCCCGGGCCGCCATCCCGGCGATCTTGGCGACCACACCGTCGGCGATGGTGGTACGCCCCCGGGTGGCGGGGTCTGCGGTGCCCCGGCGCCCGGCGAGAGCCTTGCCGGGCAGTTCGGTGGTCGTCCCGATCTCGGTTTCGGTCACAGTTTCGGACACGGAACCTCACCCCACTTCTTCATCCACGTCATCCGAACGGTGGTCGGTTCACCGCTCCCCGGCCACCCTACGCGTGCCCGCTGACACCGGGCCCCACGCATCACGCACGCTGGAACCCGGCGAAGGGATGCGGACGATGAGCGGCGAGCGGCCGGCGGCCGGGGCGTTGCGCCGGGCGGTGGCGGCGACCGTACCCGCCGTCCGGATCGAGGAGTTGCGCCTCGCGGTCCCCGAGCCGGACCCGCCGCCCGCCGTGGTGCCGGCGCAGTGCGCTGCCGCCCGGTCCGCTGACCATGACGGCCACTGTGGCCGCACCGGCGGACCGGCCGCTGCCCGAGTACGCCAACGCGCCGCGGCTCGCCCTGGCGCAGGCGGCCAGGGACCGGCTGGGGCTCGCGGTGGCCACCATCGATCCGCGGGTGTCCGCGCTGTTGACGGAAGGAGAGGATCGGGCGGACAGGGCGGACGGGACGGGGCCGCTTCCGCCACCGGTGGAGCCCGGGCCGCAGAACCGGGCGGGCGGGGGCGCGGTGGCCGGCGCGGTACGGGCGGTGCCCGGGGTGTCCGCGCTTGCGCACCGCATCGAGATCACCGACAGCGCGGACCCGCCGTGCCGGCTGATCCGGCTCACCCTGGCGGTGGACGACAGCCGCCGGACGCTGGACATCGTCCGCGCCGCCCGGCAGGCCGCCACCACGGCGCTCGAACCCGCGCCGGGCCCGGTACGGATCTCCGCCGTCGTGACGGCCGTCGTCCCGGTGGGTCAGGTCGTCTCTTTCGCATCTTCGTGGATCAGGCCGCGTTGCCGGCTGCGGTGCGCCGCAAGGCGCCGGGATGCCCTCGGGGTGGTGTCCTTCGGGCAGGCCGGCAACGCGGCCAGGCTCCCCCGGCCTTCGGCCGGGAGGCGCCCCCGGCAGCCGGCGGCGCGGCCCCGCGAAGATGCGAAAGAGACGGCCTGGGCCACCGGTTATTCGCCGAGGCCGCTCAGGTCGCGCAGCCGGCGGGTCTGGGCGGCGCGTTCGGCTTCGCGCTGGGCCTCGGGGGTGTGGGTGGCGGCCGTGGTCAGCAGCGCCTTGGTCTCGGTGACCGCCGCACGCGGGGCGGCGAGCAGCGCGGTGGTCAGGTCCTCGGTGGCGTCGGCCAGTTCGGCGGCCGGGACCACCAGATTGGCCAGGCCGGTGCGTTCGGCCTCCTCGGCGTGGATGGTGCGGCCGGTGGCGCACACCTCCAGGGCGCGGGGGTAGCCGAGCAGATCGACCAGCGGCTGGGTGCCGCCGAGGTCGGGCACCAGGCCCAGGGTGGTCTCGGGCATGGCGAAGGCCACGTCGTCCGCGCAGATCCGCAGATCGCAGGCGAGCGCGAGCTGGAAGCCCGCGCCGATGGCGTGCCCCTGTACGGCGGCGACGCTGATCAGATCGGTGCGGCGCCACCAGGTGAACGCTTCCTGGTACTCGGCGATGACCGCGTCGATCTCCCCGTCCGGGCGGCGGGCCAGGGCGGGGAAGGACACTTCGCCGTCGATGCCCTCCGGGGTGAACGCCCGCCGGTCGAGTCCCGCGGAGAAGGAGACTCCTTCGGCGCGCAGCACCACGACCCGTACGGCGCCGTCCAGGCGCCGCCCGGCCTCGGCCAGCGCGCGCCACAGAGCGGGGGTCTGGGCGTTGCGCTTGGCCGGGTTGGTGAGGGTGACGGTCGCCAGGGCACCGTCGGCGTCGACGGTGACCCGTACACCGTCCTTCTCCAGCAGCGTCATCGGGTCAGATTATCCGCCCCCGGTGGCGGTGTGATCAGGTCGCCGGGGTCTTTTTTCCTCTGGTGGCGCCGCCGCGGCCACGCAGGGTGACATCGGCTTCGCTCAGCATGCGGTGCACGAATCCGTAGGACCGGCCGGTCTCCTCGGCCAGGGCCCGGATGCTCGCGCCGGATTCATATTTACGCTTCAGGTCCGCCGCGAGCTTCTCGCGTGCGGCGCCGGTTACCCGGCTGCCCTTCTTCAGAGTCTCGGCCACCCGTGCCTCCTCGTGGGAAGTGCGCTGTTGGACTCTCCGAACTGTCTCTCATGATCACCCCTATCCCGCTTCCTGGCCACCCATTCGACGAGGTCCGTACGACAAGCGGACAACGCTTTCCCGGCGCGTCGCGTCCGCACGGCGGCGGGCCGTGGCGTCGCCCGCTGGGCCGCCGCGCCGGTGGGCGATCCGTATCCGCTGGTCAGCGGGGTGCCACGGCGGGCCGACCGATATGAGGAGGGCGGTCGTACGACCGGCGCACTGACACGCCGCGGTACGAGCCGCCCTCACTCATATGAAGGATCAAGACTGGGCCGAATGATCCATCCCGGATGATCACATCCGGCGGATCGGGCCTTCATGTCAGGCGAGTGCCACCAGGTCCAGGTAGTCCTTGCCCCACAGGTCCTCCACGCCGTCGGGCAGCAGGATGATCCGCTCCGGCTGGAGCGCCTGCACGGCGCCCTCGTCGTGGGTGACCAGCACCACCGCGCCGGTGAAGGTGCGCAGCGCGCCCAGGATCTCCTCGCGGCTGGCCGGGTCGAGGTTGTTGGTGGGCTCGTCGAGCAGCAGCACATTGGCGGAGGAGACCACCAGGGTGGCCAGCGCCAGCCGGGTCTTCTCGCCGCCGGAGAGCACCCCGGCGGGCTTGTCCACGTCGTCGCCGGAGAACAGGAAGGAGCCGAGCGTCTTGCGGATGGCGACCAGGTCCATGTCGGGGGCGGCCGAGCGCATGTTCTCCAGCACGGTGCGCTCGGGGTCCAGCGTCTCGTGCTCCTGGGCGTAGTAGCCGAGCTTGAGGCCGTGCCCCGGGGTGACCTCGCCGGTGTCGGGCTGCTCCACGCCGCCCAGCAGCCGCAGCAGAGTGGTCTTGCCGGCGCCGTTGAGGCCCAGGATCACCACCCGGGAGCCCCGGTCGATGGCGAGCGAGACATCGGTGAAGATCTCCAGCGAGCCGTACGACTTGGACAGCCCCTCGGCCATCAGCGGCGTCTTGCCGCAGGGCGCGGGGTCGGGGAAGCGCAGCTTGGCGACCTTGTCCTGCTTGCGCTCCGCCTCCAGGCCGGACAGCAGCCGCTCGGCGCGGCGGGCCATGTTCTGGGCGGCGACGGTCTTGGTGGCCTTGGCGCGCATCTTGTCGGCCTGGGCGTTGAGCGTGGCCGCCTTCTTCTCGGCGTTGGCGCGCTCGCGCTTGCGGCGCTTCTCGTCGGCCTCGCGCTGGGCCAGGTACTGCTTCCAGCCCATGTTGTAGATGTCGATCTGGGAGCGGGTGGCGTCGAGGTAGAAGACCTTGTTGACGACGGTCTCCACCAGGTCGATGTCGTGGGAGATGACCACGAGCCCGCCCCGGTAGGTCTTGAGGAAGTCGCGCAGCCACACGATGGAGTCGGCGTCCAGGTGGTTGGTCGGCTCGTCGAGCAGCAGGGTGTCGGCGTCGGAGAAGAGGATGCGGGCCAGTTCGACGCGGCGCCGCTGGCCGCCGGACAGGGTGTGCAGGGGCTGGCCGAGCACCCGGTCGGGCAGGCCGAGGCTGGCGGCGATGGTGGCGGCCTCGGCCTCGGCGGCGTAGCCGCCCTTGGTGAGGAACTCGGTCTCCAGCCGCTCGTACTTCTTCATCGCGCGTTCGCGGGTGGCGCCCTTGCCGGTGGACATCCGCTGCTCGTTCTCGCGCATGCCGCGCAGCACGGTGTCCAGGCCGCGCGCGGACAGCACCCGGTCGCGGGCGAGGACGTCGAGGTCGCCGGTGCGCGGGTCCTGGGGCAGATAGCCGGTCTCGCCGCCGCGGGTGATGGTGCCGGCGGCCGGGATGCCCTCGCCGGCCAGGCATTTGGTCAAGGTGGTCTTGCCGGCGCCGTTGCGTCCCACCAGGCCGATCCGGTCGCCCTTGGCGATGCGGAAGGAGGCGGACTCGATCAGGACACGGGCGCCGGCGCGCAGCTCGACACCGGTTGCGGTAATCACGGAAACACTCCAGGTGAGGACGTACGGGCGGCGTTCGCGAGCGACGCGTCCCGGGCTGCCGGGCGGTCACCGCGCCGACGGCCCGCGCCTTGCCCGGGAGGCGGGGAAGCGAGCCATCAAGAAGGTGCTTCGCGGGTGCGGGTACGTCCGCTAAGCAACGAGGAGCGAGATGTCCATAGGGGGTAGTTTACCGGCGGCCCGCAAGCCGTTTTCGCGCCGTGCCCGTTCCCGTACCGGTCCTCAGACGCCCCCGTTGTGGACCTGGAAGGCGGCCCGGCGCACCCGTTTGGCGGTGGCCGGGTCGGGGTGGGCGGCGGCCAGCGCGAGCAGGACCTGCACGGTGTGCGGGTGGCCGCAGCCACGGATCTCGGTGAGCAGCTCGGGGATGGAGGGCTGCACGGCGGAGTCGAGGTGGTCGAGCAGCAGCTGGCCCGAGCCGTGTTCGTGGGCGGCCGAGGCGGTGTCCACCCACAGCCAGGTGGCCTCCTGCCGGGTGAGGACGGTCAGCGGGGCCTCCTCGGGGTCGGCATCGGCACCCTCGCCCTCGTGCTCGGCGAGCCACAGCAGCGCGTATGGGCGCAGGCCCGGCTCACCGGCGGCGGCCCGTACGGCGGTGCGGGCGGGAGCGCCGACCGCGCGCAGGGCGTCGAAGGCCAGGCCGCGGATGAGGGCGTCCTCGCCCCGGGCGGCCTCCAGCAGTTCCTCGACGGCGGGGCCGGTGGGGCGGGCGGCCAGCCAGGCGCGGTACTCGGCGCGGGCCGGGCCGGGGGTGAGCCCGGCGCAGCCGCGCAGCATGCCCACCGCGTTCTGCTCGATGTTGCCGGCCGGGCTCTGGGCGGCGATGCAGATCTGCTCCAGCTTGGTCCACATCGCCCAGCCGCCGAGCGGGGTGAGCCGGGCCCGGGCGGGGGTGTCGCCGTAGCGGGCGTGCAGGGTGAGGGCGCCGACGGCGGCGAGCGCGTCCAGGGCCCAGCCGAGCAGCCGGACGAGTTCGGGGTCGGGGGTTATCGAGGCGGGGGACGCCCCGGTCGGTGCGGCGCCCGGGCGGCCCTCGCGCAGTTCGGTGACGCGCTGCCGCAGCAGGTCGAGGAGTTCCACGGCGGTGACGGGGCCGTCGGACAGCTGCATGAAGGCGAGCAGCTGCGGTACGGCGGTGATGATCTCGGCGACCAGGGTGGTGTCCGCGTCGCCGGGGGCGGGGCGGGCCAGCGACCAGGCGTCGAAGAGGGCGACCCAGCCGCGCAGCACGGCGGTGTCGTCGCTGTCCCAGGCGCGCAGCCGCCACCCGCCCCGTACCTCTCCGGCGGCGCCGCCGGGCGTGGGCTCGCCCACTTCGACGAGTCCGGCGAGGCGGGCGCCGCCCCACAGTTCGCGCAGCTGGGCGGGGCTGAGCCGGAGCGCCGGGGCGGCGCGGTCGGCGGCGGTGTCGGGGGCGGAGCCGGTGAGCTGGGCCCAGCGGGCCACCCGGACGGCGTCGGCCAGCTGGGCGCGGGCCTGCCGGGCGAGTTCGGCGCGCGGCGGGATGCCGCGGGGCGGGGTGGGGGTGCGTCGTGCGGCGGGGCGGGTTCGGGTTCGCCGGCCCGCGGCGGCGGGCTGGGCGGGCACTTCGGGGACCAGGTGCAACCGGGGCTCGCGCGGAGTTCGGGACGTCACCCGAGCAGTTTCTCCGGTGAGGGCTCGAAAGCCCAAACGGCGGTCGTCCGCGCTCACATGAGGGGGGTGACAAAGCGCCGCAGGACGTCCTCGTAGTCGGCCGGGTCGGCGTTCCACATGGCGGCGTGCTCGGCCTGCCGGACGGTGTGCAGGACGACCGACTCGGGGTGCCGGGCGGCCAGCTCCCGGGAGGCGTCCCAGGGGGCGATGGTGTCGCCGGGGCCGTGCAGGATCAGGACGGGCAGCGGATGGCCGTGCGGGCCGGTGGCCGATGTCGGCGGGTCGGTGTCGTGCGGTACGAGGCCGCCCTGGGCCCCGGCGAGGGCCAGCGGCAGCAGGGGGGCGGGGACGCCGCGCCGGGCGGCGAGCGCTCGGCGGGTGGCGGCGCGGTCCAGGACGGGTGAGTCGAGGACGAGTCCGGCGATGTGCGGGGCGAGCGGGGAGTGGGCGGCGGTGAACAGGGCCATGGTGGCGCCGGTGGACCAGCCGTGCAGGATCACCCGGCGGGCTCCCAGGTGCAGGGCGTGGCGTACGGCGGCGTCCGCGTCGTGCCACTCGGCCGCGCCGAGCCGGTTGACGCCGTCGCGGATGCCGGGGGCGCCGGGGTCGCCCCGGTAGTCGGGGACGAGCACCGGGAACTGGTCCTGGTGCCAGCGGGGCAGCAGGTTGAGGGCCTGTTCGCGGGTGGCGCCGAGGCCGCCGTGCAGGGCGATGATCCAGGTGTCGCGGTCGCCGGGCACGAACCAGGCGGGGAGCGGTCCGAGTTCGCCGGGGACGGTGAGGTCGGAGTACGGGATGCCCAGCGCGGTGCCGGGGTCGCCCCGGTAGAGCTGCGGGGTGAGGGTGACGTGGGTGCCGGGGGTGAGCGGTGGGCCCTGGTCGCCCGGGCCGGCGATCAGCCGGCGGACCACGGTGCGGTCGCCGGCCGGGACGTCGAGGAGTTCACCGACGACGGCGCGGGCCGGCGGGTCGCCCCGCCCGGCCACCAGGGCGAAGGTGCCCGGGCGCAGCGTCTCCAGGGTGCGGGTGAGGGTGATGCGGCCCGCGGCGGTGGCGTGCACCGTCAGCGGGGCCCCGGTGAAGCCGACCGGGGTGGCGGCTCGTCTGCCGGTGCGTACCGCCGCCACGGCTGCCGCGGCGGTGGCGCCCAGCAGGGCTGTGGCGGTCATCGCCGCCGTAGTGCGCCGACCCATGCGTCCAGCATGCAAGCGAATGCGGCGGGCGGCCACTCGGGGCGGCGCGGGTGCGGTGCGGGTGCGGTGCGGGGCGCCGCGTTCACCTGGGCATTCACCTTTCCGGCAAGGCTTCTTGGGACATAGCACCCGGCGGCTGCCAGCAGTTCACTTTCCGTTCATCTGTTTCTTTTACGTTCACCGCGGCCTTGCCCCGTCGAGCTGATTGTCCGGTGGATGGAACACATCACGCTGTTGATCGCGATCGTGATCGTCACGGCTTTGGCATTTGACTTCACCAATGGCTTCCATGACACGGCCAACGCCATGGCCACCACCATCTCCACCGGGGCGATGAAGCCCAAGGCGGCGGTGGCCATGTCGGCCGTACTCAATCTGGTCGGCGCCTTTTTGTCGGTCGAGGTGGCGCGGACCATCTCGGGCGGGATCATCGACGAGTCGGCGGGCATCAAGCCCGAGGTGATCTTCGCCGGGCTGGTGGGCGCCATCATCTGGAATCTGCTGACCTGGCTGGCGGGGCTGCCCTCCAGCTCCTCGCACGCGCTGTTCGGCGGTCTGATCGGGGCGACCATCGCCTCGGTGGGCGTGGACGCGATCCACGGTGACGCCGTGGTGATGAAGGTGATCGTGCCGGCGCTGGTGGCGCCGCTGGTGGCCGGATTCGCGGCGATGTGGGCGACCCGGCTCACCTACCGGGTGGCGCGCAACGCCGACGAGCGGGCCACCTCCAAGGGGTACCGGGCGGGCCAGATCGGCTCGGCCGCGCTGGTCTCGCTGGCCCACGGCACCAATGACGCGCAGAAGACCATGGGCGTGATGACCCTGGCGCTGATCGCGGGCGGGGTGCTGGCCCCGGACTCGGATCCGCCGCTGTGGGTGATCGCCTCGGCCGGGATCGCGATCGCGCTGGGGACGTACCTGGGCGGCTGGCGGATCATCCGCACGCTGGGCAAGGGCATCACCGACATCCAGCCGCCGCAGGGCTTCGCGGCCCAGACCAGTGCGGCGACCACCATCCTTGCCTCGTCGCACATGGGCTTCGCGCTCTCCACCACCCAGGTGTGTTCGGGTGCGGTGATGGGCTGCGGGCTCGGCCGCAAGGGCGGGGTGGTGCACTGGTCGACGGCGCGCCGGATGGTGGTGGCGTGGGGTCTGACGCTGCCGTCGGCCGGCATCATCGGCGCGCTGGGCGCGCTGCTGGCCGAGCAGGGCACGTGGGGGGTGGGCGCGGTGCTGGCGCTGCTGATCGCGGTGAGCGGCGCCATCTTCGTACGGTCGCGGCGCGATCCGGTGGACCACTCGAACGTGAACGACACGGTGAACGACGGCGAGCCGTCCCAGCCGGCCGATCGTGCGCCCGAGCCGGCTCCGGAGCCGCCGCTCCAGGTGACGATCCCGCGCGCGGCGTCGGCCGCCACCCGGGCCGGGGACGAGCCGGCCGTGCCCGAGCAGCCCACCACGACGGTCTGAGGTAGGAAGAGCCATGAACATCGAATGGTCCGTACTGGGCGAGGTCGCCCTGGTGTCCGTGCTGATGACCGTCTCGCTGGTCGGCCTGTTCACGGTCGGCATCGTGACCGGGGCGGGCCAGGGTGGCGCGGCGACCGCCGGGCGGCCCCGGCTGGGCGTGGCGCTCAGCAAGGCGGGCGGCTACGTGTGCTTCGCGCTGTGCGCGGCGGCGGTCGGCTACGGCATTTATCTGATCGCCTTCTGACGTCTTCCCGGGGGTGCCCCGGCCCGGCCCGCGCCAGCCGTGCCGGGCCGGGGCACCCCGTCATGGAGCGAGGGCGATCGGAACGGAATCAGCCCTCGGTGGTCCTGCGGCTCGCTGCCGCCGCCAGGGCGCGGCGCCTGGCCACCAGGAGGATGCCGCCGCCGCCCAGCAGGGCGATGGCGCTGCCCGCCAGGTAGGGGGTGCGGGGGTCACTGCCGGTGGCGGCCAGGTCGGGGGTGCGCTGGTCGACCTCGCTCTGCTCGCCGGTCTGGGTGCTGGGGCCCTGCGGCTCCGGCTTCTCCTCCTCGGCCGGCTTCTCGGGCTTCTCCGGCTCCGGCTCTTCCTCCTCGCCGCCGGGCTCCTCGGTGCCGTCCGGGGTGGTGCAGCTGACCTCGGCCAGCGTGATGCGGCCCTCGACCTCGGCGACGTTGAGCTTGAGCGGGTTGACGGAGATCTGGAGGTCGAGGGCGCTGGCGGCGGCCGTGTCGGTGGTGGTCTCGGTCTTGGACAGATCCAGCTGTACGGAGCCGACCCCGGGCACGTCCACCCTGGTGGTGCCGCCGGTGGTGAGGGTGAGCTGCTTGCCCAGCACCGTGACGCTCGCGCCGAGGTTGGCCTCGGCGACCGGGGCGGCGCCGGTGGCGCACACGGCGCGGGCGGTGATCGCCTCCAGTTCGACCACGGACAGCAGTGGCAGCCCGGGGACGTGGATCCTGGCCTCGGCGAGCGTGACCTCGGCCTCGGTGCCGTCGGCACCCGCGGTGGCGGAGGCGGAGGCGACATCGGCGCGCAGCACCTCGAAGGGGCGGCCCCCGTCGACGCCGTCGAGGGCGGCGCTGAGCGCGGTCTTGTCGGCGGTGCCCTCGGTCTCGGGGGCGGTCACCTCGTTGAGCTTGAGCTCCAGCGGGAGGTGGACGGTGCGGTTGAGGAGGCCGACGTCCAGGCTGGTGCGGAGCACCGTGGCGCGGGCCGAGCCGCGGCCGTCGCGCTCCTCGCCGGTGCTGTCCCCGCCGGTCGTCGCGTAGGCGGGGCCGGCGGCCCCGAGCAGCGCGGCGGTGGCCAGCAGGACGGCTGACCGGCGGAAGGCAGAGTTGTACACGTGTGGAACCCCCACAGAAAAGTTGGCGCCGCCGCCGCGTGCCGATGGGGGACATCACACGCGTTGGCGACTGGGACTCCGCCATCCTTGATGTTCAAACATGGAAACGTCAGCAGTCTTCGGGCACTTCACCCGAACGGGGCAAACTCGCTAGAGCGTGCGAATCCAGGGACACTCCCGTTCGCCCACGTCCCCACGTTCACCCCGTCCCACCCGCACGCCCCCCGCCGCGCGCCCCGTCACGCCACCACCCGCCCGCGCAGCACCACCCGGCGCGGCCGGGCCAGCACCGACAGATCGGCCCGCGGATCCGCCCCGTACACCACCAGATCGGCCGGGGCGCCCTCTGTCGGACCCGGACGACCCAGCCACTCCCGCGCCCGCCAGGAGGCCGCGCCCAGCGCCTCGTGCACCGGGAGCCCGGCGGCCCGCAGTTCGGCGACCTCCTGGGCGATCAGCCCGTGCCCCAGCGATCCCCCGGCGTCGGTCCCGGCGAAGATCGCGATCCCCGCGTCGTACGCCGCCCGCACCGTGTCGTAGCGGCGCGCGTGCAGCCGTCGCAGATGGTCGGCCCAGCGCGGGAACTTCCCCTCCCCGCCGCCCGCGAGCCGCGGGAACGTCGCGATGTTGACCAGCGTCGGTACGATCGCCACCCCGCGCGCCGCGAACAGCGGGATGGTCTCCTCGGTCAGTCCGGTGGCGTGCTCCACGCAGTCGATGCCCGCCTCCACCAGATCGCGCAGCGAGTCCTCGGCGAAGCAGTGCGCGGTGACCCTGGCGCCCTCCTCGTGGGCCGCCGCGATCGCCTCCCGCAGCGCCCCGGCCGGCCAGCACGGGGCCAGATCGCCGGCGCCCCGGTCGATCCAGTCGCCCACCAGCTTCACCCAGCCGTCCCCGCGCCGGGCCTGCTCCCGTACGGATCGGGCCAGTTCCACCGGCTCGATCTCCTCGGCGACGTGACGGAGGTAGCGCTTGGTGCGGGCGATGTGCCGGCCCGCCCTGATCAGCTCGGGCAGGTCGGCGCGGTCGTCGATCCACCGGGTGTCGGCGGGCGAGCCGGCGTCGCGCAGCAGCAGCGCGCCCGCGTCACGGTCCGTCAGCGCCTGCCGCTCGCTGGTGGCCCGGTCCACCGCGCCGTGCGCGTCGAGACCGACATGGCAGTGCGCGTCCACCAGTCCGGGCAGCACCCAGCCGGTCACGGTGGTCAGCTCCCTCACGTGCCGGGGCCGTTCATAGGTGATCCGGCCATCGATGACCCACAGTTCGTCGCGGACCTCCCAGTCGGCCCGGCCCCCGTCCACCGCGCCGGGGCCCAGCAGGATCCGTCCCTTGATGTGCATCGCCGATGTGTCGTCAATCATGCTCGGCAGCCTACAAATTGCCTGCTAGTCTCCAGGGTCGCCGGGGGTCTGGACGTACGTACGAACTGTGAGCGTCGGCCGGGAGGCCGCCCGGGTGCGGATGCGCGCGAGACCCGGACCTTCGCCTCGCGGTCGAAGAAGCGAACAGAGAACGGAGCACGACCTGCCGAACGTTCGATTGAAACGTTTGACAGGAGAACCGGGTCCGCAACACCAAGGAGGCCGGCGTGGCCGAAACCGGCGATGAGTTCAGCGCTGAGTTCGACGTGTTCTTCGAACAGCACCACGCCGAACTCGCCAGACTCGCCCATCTGCTGCTCGGCGGACTCGACAGCGCGGAGAGCGCCGACGACCTGGCCGCCGACGCGCTGGTGGCCATCTGGCACCGCTGGGAGCGGGTCCGGGCCGCCGACCGCCCCATCGCGTACGCCCGGGGCGTGGTGGCCAATATGGCGCGCTCCCGGATCCGCAGCAGAACCCGCGAACGGCGCCGGATCGCGCTCTTCTGGTCGCAGCACAGCGCGTACACCAACGGCCCCGACGTGCCGGCGGTGCTCGATGTCCGGGCGGCGCTGGGCCGGTTGCCGTACCGCAAGCGCGCGTGTGTGGTGCTGCGGCACGCCTTCGATCTGTCCGAACGCGAGACCGCCCGCGCGCTGGGCATCTCGGTCGGTACGGTGAAGAGCCAGACCTCGCGCGGCATCGCCGAGCTGGAGCGGCTGCTGACCCCGGGCGCGGCGGGCGGCGGCGCGGGCGGCACCGGTCCGTCCCTGCGGGTGCTGCGCACCGGCCCGGTGGAACGGAGCAGTTGATGGCGGAGCGCACGGGGGAACCCGGGGCGGGCGAGGTGGCCGGGGCGCTGCGCGCGGCGGCGCGGGAGCACCGGCCCGACCGGGAGCGGATGCGGGCCCGGGTGCGGGCCGGCATCGCGGGAGGCACCGGGGCAGGGGCAGGGGCCGGGGCGGGATCCGGCGGGAGCGGCCGGAGGCGTACGGGGGCGCCGTGGGCTCCCCGGTTGCCGTGGCCGGCCGGGCTGCCCCGCTGGGCGCGGGCGGCGGGCGCGGCTGCGGCGCTGGTGATGACGGCGGGCGTGGTCGCGCTCGTGGTGGGCCGGCCGGGCCCGGCCGGCGCACCGGATCCCGCGCCGCCGGCGGCGGTGACGGTGGGGCCGCTGAGTGCGCGGGGCGAGGTGGACCCGGGCAGCCACACGTACTGGTCGCAGAGCAATGTGACGGTCCGGGCGGATCAGCCGCTGACCGCGTTCTCGCTGGAGCTGCGGGTGACGGGCGGGGACGGGGTGCGCTCGACGGGGGCCTGGCGGACGCTGCCCAGCGGTGACTTCGAGCTGACCGTGAGCCAGGAGGGCGCGGAGCTGGTCTACCGCTGGGAGCTGCGGCCGGGGGCCGAGGTGCCGGCCGGGGAGCATGTGTTCGCCGCGCAGTACGACCATCCGGCGGACGGACGGGAACCTGAGCGCGACCGTTACCTCGTCCGGGCGACCGGCGCGGGGGGCCCGGTGTCCGCCGAGGGCGGTTTCCAGTGAATGCGGGACATTAATTCGGCGCCTTTTCAACCAAATCCGGGACTGCTCTTTCCGGGTGAATTTTTGGCCGACATATCAAGGCGCTCCTGCCCGGTTTTTCGCCCCTTAAACGGGCGCATTGCAGTGGATGTAATCAAGCGCACAGCCGGCGCGACAGATCACTACGTCGTTACGTATCCGTTACAAACCATGTTCAGAGGCCCGATTTGTCATGGTAACTAACCGATATATCCGGGCAATCAACTGAGCAGTCGAGTGACACATCCGCCGGAGCCATAACATATCGGCCGCCGCCCGGGTAACCCCCTCTCGCGATGCGATTTCGATCCATGCTCGGTAAATTCGATGGGCATGACCCCCGCACAAGCAGACCATGCACGTGCCGACCGAGAATTCCTGGAAATAGCCGACGGACTGCGACTGGAGAGCCCGCGTCTTGAGGACGGAGCCGCTTTGTGGCGCATCGCCCGCGACTCCCGGGCCCTCGACCTGAACTCCTCCTACAGCTACCTTCTGTGGTGCCGCGACTACGCGGGCACCTCGATCGTGGCGAGGGACCGCACCGGCGACCCGGTCGGGTTCATCACCGGCTACACCCGCCCCGAGGCCCCGCGCACCCTGCTGATCTGGCAGGTGGCCGTCGACGCGGCACAGCGCGGCAAGGGCCTCGCCGCGGCGATGCTGGACGGCCTGGTCCTGCGCACCGGCCGCGAGTGGGGGGTGGACATGGTGGAGACCACCGTCACACCGGACAACACCGCCTCCAACCGGCTGTTCGCCTCCTTCGCGCAGCGCCACGGCGCGGCGATCGAGCGCGAGGTCCTGTTCGACTCCGGGGCCTTCCCGGAGAGCGGGCACCAGCCCGAGGTGCTCTACCGGATCGGCCCCGTCCCGGCGCCCGGCGGGCCCTGAGCCGGCCCGCGCTCCACCGACCTGCTCACCCCACTCGCGTACCGCATCCCCAGGGAGAACGCCGTGACCATCACCCAGCCCGATCTCAGCGTCTTCGAGGCCGTGGAGTCCGAAGTCCGCAGCTACTGCCGGGGCTGGCCCGCCATCTTCGACCGGGCCCACGGCAGCTATCTGTACGACGAGGACGGCCGCACCTACCTCGACTTCTTCGCCGGGGCGGGCTCGCTGAACTACGGCCACAACAACCCCGTCCTCAAGCGCGCCCTGATCGACTACCTGGAGCGCGACGGCATCACCCACGGCCTGGACATGTCCACCACCGCCAAGCGGGCGTTCCTCGAAACCTTCCGCGATGTGGTGCTGCGCCCCCGCGAGCTGGACTACAAGGTGATGTTCCCCGGCCCCACCGGCACCAACGCGGTGGAGGCCGCCCTCAAGCTGGCCCGCAAGGTGAAGGGCCGCGAGTCGATCGTCTCCTTCACCAACGCCTTCCACGGCATGTCGCTGGGCTCGCTCGCCGTCACCGGCAACGCGTTCAAACGGGCCGGGGCCGGCATCCCGCTGGTGCACGGGACCCCGATGCCGTTCGACGACTACCTCAACGGCCAGACCCCGGACTTCATCTGGTTCGAGCGGCTGCTTGAGGACTCCGGATCGGGCCTCAACCAGCCCGCCGCCGTGATCGTGGAGACCGTCCAGGGCGAGGGCGGCATCAATGTGGCCCGCCCCCAGTGGCTGCGGGCGCTCGCCGATCTGTGCCGCCGCCACGACATGCTGCTGATCGTCGACGACATCCAGATGGGGTGCGGCCGTACCGGACCGTTCTTCTCCTTCGAGGAGGCGGGCATCGTCCCCGACATCGTCACCGTGTCCAAGTCGATCGGCGGGTACGGGCTGCCGCTGGCGCTGACCCTGTTCCGCCCGGAGCTGGACATCTGGGAGCCGGGCGAGCACAACGGCACCTTCCGCGGCAACAACCCCGCCTTCGTCACCGCCGCCGCCGCGCTCAACACCTACTGGACCGACGGCCAGATGGAGAAGCAGACCCTGGCGCGCGGGGAGCGGGTGGAGCGGGTGCTGCGCGGCATCGTCGCCGAGCACACCCACGCCCTTCCCCGGTACCGGGGAAGGGGCCTGGTGTGGGGTCTTGAGTTCCAGGACCCGGCCCGCGCCGGCCGGGTGTGCAAGCGCGCCTTCGAACTGGGGCTGCTGCTGGAGACCTCGGGGCCGCAGAGCGAGGTCGTCAAGTTCCTGCCCGCGCTGACCATCACCCCGGAGGAACTGGACGAAGGGCTGCGCATCGTCACCCGCGCCATCCGCGACACCGACTGACCACCGCGGACCACGACCGCCAACCACCCGGAAGCCATCCGAAGGGAAGTCGAACACCGTGATCGTCCGATCCATCAGCGACATCGAGGGCACCGACCGCGACATCGAGTCCGCGTCGGGCACCTGGCGCAGCAAGCGCATCATCCTGGCCAAGGAGCGCGTCGGGTTCTCCCTCCACGAGACGGTGCTGTACGCGGGCACCGAGACCTCGATGTGGTACGCCAACCACGTGGAAGCGGTCTTCTGCGTGGCGGGCGAGGCCGAGCTCACCAATGACAACACCGGCGAGAAGCACCGGATCACGCCCGGCACGATGTATCTGCTGGACGGCCACGAGAAGCACACCGTCCGGGCGAAGACCGACTTCAAGGTGCTGTGCGTCTTCAATCCGCCGGTCACCGGCCGCGAGGACCACGACGAGAACGGCGTCTATCCGCTGCTCACCGAACCCGAGGTGAGCTGACCCCCGCACCCGCCCCGCTCCGCACGCTCATCCGCACCCTCAGCACCCCCAGGAACCGGAAGGGAAGGCACGCACCATGACCATCGCCCGTGAACGCACCGCTGACCTGTACCCGACCCGTGGCGCCACCGAGGTGTCCACTCCGCGGCAGGACCCGGTGGTGTGGTCCCCGCCCGGCACCCCGGGGCCGGTCAGCGCGGAGCAGCTGGCCGGTCTGGAGCGGGACGGGTTCCTGTCCGTCGAATCGCTCATCGGGCAGGAGGAGGTGGCCGACTGTCGCGCCGAACTGGACCGGCTGGTCGCCGACCCGGACATCCGGGCGGACGAGCGCTCGATCATCGAGCCGCAGTCCCAGGAGATCCGCTCGGTGTTCGAGGTGCACAAGCTCAGCCAGGTCTTCGCGGGCCTGGTCCGCGACCCCCGGGTGGTGGGCATGGCGCGGCAGATCCTGGGCTCGGAGGTGTACGTCCATCAGTCGCGGATCAACGTCAAGCCGGGGTTCGGGGCCAGCGGCTTCTACTGGCACTCGGACTTCGAGACCTGGCACGCGGAGGACGGGCTGCCCCGGATGCGGACCATCTCGGTGTCGATCGCGCTGACCGAGAACCACGACACCAACGGCGGCCTGATGATCATGCCCGGTTCGCATCGGACGTTTCTCGGCTGCGCCGGTGAGACCCCGAAGGACAACTACAAGAAGTCGCTCCAGATGCAGGACGCCGGGACCCCCTCGAACGAGGCACTGACCCGCTTCGCGCGGGAGCACGGCATCAAGCTGTTCACCGGGCCGGCAGGTTCGGCGACCTGGTTCGACTGCAACTGCATGCACGGGTCGGGGGACAACATCACCCCGTACCCGCGCAGCAATGTGTTCATCGTCTTCAACAGCGTGGAGAACGCGGCGGTCGAGCCGTTCGCGGCGCCGATGCCGCGCCCCGACTACATCGGGGCCCGGGACTTCACCCCGGTGCGGTGAACGGCGCGGCACGGCGCACCGGTACGAGACGGGCCCCCGGCACCCCGCCGGCGGTGTCGGGGGCCCGGCCTCGCGTCCGCGTCCGGTCCGGCTACGCCCACCACATGGCGGGCAGCGCGCGGTCGTTGTAGTCGAACCATGCCTGGTTCTCCCAGCCGTTGCCGGAGGACGGGTCGGTCTCGTCCCAGCCGTTGCCGGGCACCGCGGTCCAGGCCGGCTCCCAGTAGAAGACGCCGAGCCCCCGCCCACCGGGCACGGAGGCCACCACCTCGCCGATGTCCCGCATCCAGGCGGTCTGTCCCGCCGGGGTGGCCGGGTAGCCGGGCACCAGCTGCGAGGGGCTGCTGATGATGTCCGGGTGGCTGTCCTTGCTCCCGAGCCGGAACGGGTACGCGGTCTCGGCGACCAGTACGTCCTTGCCGTAACGGCCGGCCGCGTCGTGCAGGTTGGTGCGCAGCTGGGCCAGTGTGCCGTGCCAGTAGCCGTAGAACGACAGCGCGATCACGTCGAAGGACACGCCGCGCGAGGTGGCGTTGTCGAACCACCAGCGGGTGCCGCCGTTGTCGCCGCCCTCCGCCAGGTGCAGGGCGATGCGGGTGCCGGGCGAGGCGGAACGGGCCGCCTGCACGCCGGCGTTGAGCAGTCCGGCGAGCTTGCCCCAGTCGGTGTAGCGGCCGTCGGGCCACAGCATGCCGCCGTTGATCTCGTTGCCGATCTGCGCCATGGCGGCGGGGGTGCCCTGCTGGACGAGCGAGCCGAGGATGTCGGCGGTGTGGTTCCGTACCGCCTGCTCAAGTGCGCTGCCGGTGAGGTTGTTCCAGGCGGCGGGCTTGAACTGTTTGCCGGGGTCGGCCCAGGTGTCGGAGTAGTGGAAGTCCACCAGCAGCCGCATGCCCTGGGCCTGGATCCGGCGGGCCATGGCCAGCAGCTGCGACTTGCCGTGGTAGCCGTCGGCGGAGTTGACCCAGACCTTGATCCGGGCCCAGTTGGAGCCGGCCTCGCGCAGGATCTGGATGGCGTCGCCCCGGGTGCCGTCCGCGTAGCGGAAGACGGCGCCCCTGGCCTCGCCCTTGGGGAGCGAGGACAGGTCCACGCCCCGGATGTTCAGCGCGGCGGCATGCGCGGTGCCGGCGGGGAGGGCGGCGAGCACGGCGGGGGTGGCGAGGGCCGCGGTGCCCAAGCGGAGCAGATTGCGTCGGCGCATCGTCAAGGGTCCCTTCCTTGAGTGGTGCCTGTGGGGTGGGGGGGTTGGCGCCGTTCCTCGGGTGACGGGCGGGGGGGGCGGTCAGTCGTCGAGGTGCAGGACGCGTACGGTGCCGGCCGGGACCGGCAGGGTGTCCGCCGCGCGTTCGCCGGTGAGCAGTTCACGGCCGCCGGCGCCGTCCAGCGGCACCTTGGCGTCGGTGTCGGTGTGGTTGATGACGAACAGATAGCGGCCGGCGGTGCCTTCGCGGCGTACCACCTCGACATCGCGCGGCAGGTCCTCGCGCGGGGCGATCCCGGCGTCCAGGCCGGCGGCGGCCAGCACGGTGTCCAGGCCGCCGGCGTCCAGCCGGGAGGCCACGTACCAGGCGGTGCCCGCGCCCAGTTCGTGCCGAGTGACGGCGGGGCAGCCCGCCGCCGGGCCGTCCGCGTACGTCCACACCGGCTCGGCGCCGCGCGCCACCACGGTCTCGGCCCAGACATCGGCGGTGAGCCGGTGGCCGTCCGGGCCCTCCAGGGTGACCCGTTCGCTCGCGCGCAGCGGCTGGAACTCCTCGACGGTCAGGCCGAGGACGTCGCGCAGCGCGCCGGGGTGCGGTCCCGGGTGGACGGCGTCGTGCTCGTCGACGATGCCGGAGAAGTAGTGGACGACGAGGGTGCCGCCGCCCGCCACGTAGGCGCGGAGGTTACGGCCGGCCGCCTCGGTGGTCAGGTACAGCGCGGGCACGACCACCAGCGGGTAGCGGCTGAGATCGGCCTCGGGGTGCGCGAAGTCGACGGTGAGATGCCGGTCGAAGAGCGCGGCGTACACGGCCTCGGCGCGTTCGCGGGTGTCGAGGTCCTGGCTGGGGCGCCACTCCAGCTTCTGGGCCCACCAGGACTGCCAGTCCCAGACGATGGCGGCGTCGGCGACGGTGCGGGTGCCGCGCAGCGGGGCCAGCGCCTCGATGTGCGCGCCCAGGGCCACCACCTCGCGCCAGATCCGGCTGTCGGTGCCGGCGTGCGGCACCATCGCGGAGTGGAACTTCTCGGCGCCGGCCCGGGAGGCGCGCCACTGGAAGAACATGGCGCCCTCGGAGCCGCGCGCGATGTGGGCGAGGCTGTTGCGGGCCATCTCGCCGGGGCGCTTGGCGATGCCGCGCGGCTGCCAGTTGACGCCGCTGGTGGAGTGTTCGAGCAGCAGCCAGGGCTTGCCCTCGCCGACCGAGCGGGACAGGTCGGCGGCCATGGAGAGGTTGAGGTGGTTGCGATCGTCCTCGGCCACCAGATAGTGGTCGTTGGTGACGATGTCGACTTCCTTGGCCCACTTCCAGTAGTCGAGGGTGTCGCACTGGGTGGGCGAGACCATGAAGTTGGTGGTGACGGGGACGCCGGGTGACAGCTGGTGCAGCAGATCGCGTTCGCGGCGGAAGTTGTCCAGGGCGCTGTCACTGGCGAACCGGGCGAAGTCCAGGCGCTGGGCCGGGTTGCAGGTGGTGGGGGTGAGCCGGGGCGGGGTGATCTCGTCCCAGTCGCCGTACGCCTGGCCCCAGAAGGCGGTGCCCCAGGCGGCGTTGAGCGCGTCCAGGGTCCGGTAGCGGTCGGCGAGCCAGCGGCGGAAGTGCGCGGCGGAGGTGTCGCAGTAGCACTCCAGGACGGGCACGCCGTACTCGTTGTGGACGTGCCACATGGCGACGGCGGGATGGTGGCCGTACCGCTCGCCCAGGGCGCGGGTGATGCCGGCGGCGGCTTCCTGGTAGGCGGGTGAGCTGTGGCAGATGGCGCCGCGGGAGCCGAAGGCGTACCGTACGCCCTCGCGGTTGACCGGCAGCGCCTGGGGGTGGGCGCGGTAGAACCAGGCGGGCGGCACCACGGTGGGGGTGGCGAGGTCGGCCCTGATGCCGGCGGTGTGCAGCAGGTCGAGCAGCCGGTCCAACCAGCCGAAGTCGTACGCGCCCGGGCTGGGCTCCAGCTTGGCCCAGGAGAAGATCCCGACGCTGACCATGGTCACCCCGGCCTCGCGCATCAGGGCGATGTCCTCTTCCCAGGTCTCCTCCGGCCACTGCTCGGGGTTGTAGTCACCGCCGTAGGCGAGGCGGCCTGGGCCCTGGGGGGCGGCGTGCGGCATGGGTACTCCTGGGCATCGCTGGGAACGTGCACAGCCTCCGTCGGCTGCATCACACCAACATAACCGCACAGCATCAACCATTGACAAGTGTCTGTTCTGTTTCTCTACTGTGAACGCTCACAGTCCCTGCCAGGGAGGCATCATGAATCACCGCACCGTCGCGGTACTGGCCGCCACCGTCTTCTCCTCCGTCGCCCTCGCCGGCTGCGGCGGCTCCTCGGACGACTCCGCGTCCTCCGGACCCGTCAAGCTCACCTACTGGGCCTGGGCCCCGGGCATGGACCAGGTCGTCAAACTGTGGAACGACGCCAACCCCGACATCCAGGTCACGGTGAAGAAGCAGGCCAGCGGCGACGACCTGGTCACCAAGACCATCACCGCCGCCAAGGCCGGCAACGCCCCCGATCTGATGCAGGCCGAGTACCAGGCGCTGCCCACCCTGGTCAGCAACGACGTGCTCGCCGACATCTCCGGACAGGTCGCCGATGCCGAGGACGCCTTCGCCCCGGGACTGTGGCAGCAGGTCACCCTCGGCACCGACGCCGTCTACGCGCTCCCGCAGGACTCCGGGCCGCTCATGTTCTACTACCGGACCGACCTGTTCGAGCAGTACGGGCTGAGCGTCCCCACCACCTGGGACGAGTTCGCCGACACCGCCCGCGAACTCAAGGCGCAGGCCCCCGACAAGGCGCTCACCACCTTCTCCGCCAACGACGCCGGACTGTTCGCCGGGCTCGCCCAGCAGGCCGGCGCCCGGTGGTGGACCACCGAGGGCGAGCAGTGGAAGGTCGCCATCGACGACGAGGCCACCGGCAGGGTCGCCGACTTCTGGGGCGGCCTGGTCGCCGAGGGCGCCATCGACAACCAGCCGATGTACACCCCCGCCTGGAACAACGCCCTCAACACCGGCGAGCAGCTCGCCTGGGTGAGCGCCGTGTGGGCCCCCGGCACCCTCACCACCGCCGCCCCCGACACGGCCGGCAAGTGGGCCATGGCCCCGCTCCCCCAGTGGAACGCCGGCGAGAACATCACCGGCAGCTGGGGCGGCTCCACCACCGCCGTCACCAACAACGCCCGCGACAAGGACGCCGCCGCCGAGTTCGCCACCTGGCTCAACACCGACCCCGAGGCGCTCGCCGCCCTGGTGAAGCACGGCGGCATCTACCCGGCCGCCACCGCCGCCCAGAGCGGCGGCGCACTCGCCGAGGCCCCCGAATTCTTCGCCGGCCAGCCCGACTTCTACACCACCGCGGCGCAGATAGCCGAAGGCACCGCACCCGCCGCCTGGGGCCCCAACACCAACGTCGCCTATGCCACGTTCAACGACGCCTTCGGCCAGGCGGCCCGCGACAAGAGCGACTTCGGCGCCGCGCTCACCACCATGCAGCGCGCCACCGTCGACGACCTCGCGGGCCACGGCTTCCAGGTCACCGAGTGAGCGAGCGCCGCACGTCGTACGGGGCGCCGCGCCGCGCCCCCTACGTGTTCCTCCTCCCCGCCGGGATCCTCTTCGCGCTGTTCTTCGCGCTGCCCATCGGCTACGCGATCTATCTCTCGCTGCGCAAGATCGAGGTCAAGGGCCTGGGCCTGGGCGCCGGCGCCCGCTCCGAGGTGTGGGCCGGGTTCGGCAACTACACCGCCGCGCTCAGCGACCCGGTACTGCTGGACGGCGCCCTGCGGGTCCTCATCTACGGGCTGATCGTGGTCCCCGTGATGCTCGGCCTGGCGCTGCTGTTCGCCCTCATGCTGGACTCCGACCGGGTACGCGGCCGGGCCTTCACCCGGCTGGCGATCTTCCTGCCGTACGCCGTCCCCGGCGTCATCGCCGCCCTGCTGTGGGGCTTCCTCTACCTCCCCTCGGTCAGCCCGCTGCACTACGCCCTGGACACCTTCGGCCTGCCGCAGCCCGATCTGCTCAGCGGCGGCGCGCTGTATGTCGCCCTGGCCAACATCGCGGTGTGGGGCGGCACCGGCTTCAACATGATCGTCATCTACACGGCGCTGCGCTCGATCCCCGCCGAGGTGTACGAGGCGGCCCGGCTGGACGGCTGCTCGCAGTGGCAGATCGCCTGGCGGATCAAGATCCCGATGGTGGCCCCCTCGCTGGTGCTGACCTTCTTCTTCTCGGTCATCGCCACCCTCCAGGTCTACAACGAGCCGACCACCCTGCGCCCGCTCACCAACAGCCTGTCCACCACCTGGAGTCCGCTGATGAAGGTGTATCAGGACGCCTTCGTGGGCGGCGACATCCACTCCGCCTCGGCCACCGCCGTGATCATCGCCGTGGTGACCTTCGCCCTGTCCTTCGGCTTTCTGCGGGTGGCAGGCGCCCGTTCCCGGCGGGAGGAGAACCGATGACCGCCCCGACCACGACCACCACGGCCCCCACCACCCGCACGCCCACCCGCGTACAGCGCATGGGCGGCTGGCTGCCCACAGCGGCACTGTTCCTGGGCGCGGCGTACTGCCTCCTCCCCGTGGTGTGGGTGGTGATGGCCGCCACCAAGTCCGGCAGCGAACTCTTCTCCACCTTCACCTTCGCCCCCGGCACCGGATTCGCCGAGAACCTGGGCGAGCTGTCCGCCTACCGGGACGGCGTCTACTGGAAGTGGATGGCCAACTCGGCGCTGTACGCGGGGCTTGGCGCGCTGTTGTCCGCCGCCGTCTCGGCGGTCAGCGGCTACGCGCTGGCGCTGTACCGCTTCCGGGGCCGCGAGACCGTCTTCAACGTGCTGCTGGCCGGGGTGCTGATGCCGCCGGTGATCCTGGCGGTGCCGCAGTACCTCCTGATGTCCGAGGTGTCGCTGACGGACAGTCATCTCTCGGTGCTGCTTCCGGTGATCCTCTCCCCGTACGGCATCTATCTGGGCCGGATCTACGCCGCCGCGGCCGTACCGCCCGATGTGGTGGAGGCGGGCCGGATGGACGGCGCCGGGGAGTGGCGGATCTTCCGAACCGTGGCGCTGCCGATGATGCTGCCGGGTCTGGTGACGATCTTCCTCTTCCAGTTCGTCGCCATCTGGAACAACTTCCTGCTGCCGTACATCATGCTGAGCGACGACGAGAAGTTCCCGCTGACGCTGGGCCTGTTCACGCTCCTCAACCAGGGAGCCAACACCCCGGCGCTGTACACCCTGGTGATCACCGGGGCACTGCTGGCGGTGGTCCCGCTGATCGCGCTCTTCCTGTTCATCCAGCGGTTCTGGAGCCTTGACCTGCTCTCCGGCGCCGTAAAGTCGTGACCATGTCCGTACCAGCGCGGCGCCGGCGGGCGCCGACGATCCACGACGTGGCCCGGGAGGCCGGGGTCTCCCGGGGCACCGTCTCCCGGGTCCTCAACGGCGGCCACAACGTCTCCGCCGCCTCCGCCCGCGCGGTGGAGGAAGCGATCCGCAAGACGGGCTATGTCGTCAACCGCCATGCCCGCTCGCTGATCACCGGCCGCTCGGGCTCGGCGGCGTTTCTGCTGACCGAGCCGCAGGAGAAGTTCTTCGAGGACCCGAACTTCAATGTGCTGCTGCGCGGTTGCACCCAGGCGCTGGCCGCGCACGACATCCCGCTGCTGATGATGATCGCCGGCACCCGGGAGGAACAGCGGCGGCTGCTGCGCTATGTGACATCCGGTCATGTGGACGGAGTGCTGCTGGTCTCCAGCCACACCGGCGACCCGGTGGCCGAGCAACTGGTACGGGCCGGGGTGCCGGTGGTGCTGTGCGGCAAGCCGATGGGGCCGGGCCGGATGGCGCACGTGGCGGCGGACGACCGCGACGGCGCCCGGGAGATGGTGCGCCACCTGGTGGGCCTCGGCCGGCGCCGGATCGGTACGGTCACCGGCCCGCTGGACACCCCCGGCGGGGTGGAACGGCTGGCCGGCTACCGGGAGGTGCTGGCGGCGGCCGGGCTCGCGGCCGACGACGATCTGGTGGCGGCCGGGGACTACAGCCGGGAGGGCGGCGAGCGGGCGGCGGCCGAACTGCTGGCCCGCCGCCCCGACCTCGACGCGCTGTTCGTGGCCTCGGACCTGATGGCGCAGGGCGCGCTCACCGCGCTGGCGGCGGCCGGCCGGCGGGTGCCGGAGGAGGTGGCGGTCGGCGGGTTCGACGACTCGTCGGCGGCGGTCGCCTCCCGGCCGGCGCTGACCACGATCCGGCAGCCGTGGGACCGGATCAGCCAGGAGATGGTGCGGCTGCTGCTGGCGCAGATCAGCGGCGAGGACACCTCGGCGGTGATCCTGCCGACCGAGCTGGTCCGCCGCCAGTCCGCGTAGTTGGATGTCCCCATGAGCGACGTACAGCGCATCGGAATCTTTCTCTTCCCGCAGGTCGAGGAGCTGGACGCGATCGGCCCGTGGGAGGTGCTGGCGTTCTGGACGCGGAACTTCCCCGAGGACGGCTGGGAGGTCTTCACCTTCTCCGCCGACGGCGCACCCGTGGAGTGCGCCAAGGGCCTGACGGTGGCCGCCCACCACGCGCGCGACACCATGCCGGCCCTGGACGTCCTGCTGTACCCGGGCGGGCGGGGCACCCGCCCGCAGCTGACGGACGAGCCGCAGCTGGCGTGGGTGCGCGCCCAGCGCTCGACGGTGCCGCTGCTGACCAGCGTGTGCACCGGCGCGCTGGTGTACGCGGCGGCCGGCCTGCTGACCGGCCGCCCCGCCACCACCCACTGGGGCTCCCTGGAACGGCTCGCGGAGCTGGATCCCACCATCGAGGTGCGCGCCGAGGCCCGCTTCGTCGACGACGGCGACATCATCACCTCGTCCGGGGTCTCCGCCGGCATCGACATGGGGCTGCACCTGGTGGCCCGGCTGGCCGGCCCCGACCGGGCCCGCCAGGTCCGCCGGGGCATCCAGTACGACCCGCAGCCGCCCGTGTGACGCGGCCCGCCGCTCAGGCGCCGATGATGCCGCCGTCCGTGCGGCGGATGGCGACCGTCGCGGAGCGGGGGCGGCCCTCGGGGTCGAAGTCCGGCCAGTTGCTCACCGCCCGGGGGTTGTCGGGGGTGGGCGCGCCCCAGGCCACCGTGGCCTCGCCCGGGTGCTGGACGTTGACGAACATGGTGCGCTGGTCGGGGGTGGTGATGCACCCGGTGATCTCGGCGCCGCGCGGGCCGGTCAGGAAGCGGCGGATCTCACCGGTCTTCGGGTCGGCGGCCAGCATCTGGTTGTTGCCGATGCGGTCGTAGCCCTTCTCCGGGAGGTTCTGCGAGGAGTTGGAGACATCGGTGAGGATCCACAGCCGGCCGTCCGGGTCGAACCACAGGCCGTCCGGGGAGCCGAATCGGTTCTCCTCGGTGAGCGGGGTGCGGTCGTCGTACGCCGGGTCGCCGGCCAGCACGAAGATGTCCCAGTCGAAGGTGGTGGCGGTGTTGTCGCCGTTCTTCTCGCTCCAGCGGATGATGTGGCCGTACGGGTTCGGGGTGCGGGGGTTGGCCTCGCCACCCCGGCCGCTGCCGTTGGTGAGGGTGCAGTAGACGTCCTGGTTGCGGGGGTTGACCGCGATCCACTCGGGACGGTCCATGGGTGTGGCGCCCAGCGCGTCGGCGGCCTCGCGGGTGCGCAGCAGCACATCGGCCTGGTCGGCCCAGCCGTTCGCCTTGGTCAGCGGGCCCTTGCCGTGAGTGAGCGGCAGCCAGCGGCCGGTGCCGTCGTCGTCGAAGCGGGCGACGTACAGGGTGCCGTGGTCCAGCGGGCTGCGGCCCAGGGCACGCTGGGCACGCCAGGGGGCGGAGCCGACGAACTTGTAGAGGTAATCGCCGTCCTGGTCGTCCCCGGTGTAGGCGACGATCCGGCCGCGCGACTCGGTGAGGACACAGCCCTCGTGCTTGATGCGGCCGAGGGCGGTGCGCTTGACGGGGGTGGAGCGCGGGTTCATCGGGTCGATCTCCGTGACCCAGCCGAAGCGGTTGAGCTCATTGCCGTTGACGGCGACGTCGAAGCGCGGGTCGGCCTCGTGCCAGCGGTAGCCGGAGCCCTCGCGGTTGATGCCGTAGCGGGCCTGCTGCGGGGTGGGCGCCCAGTCGGGGTCCTCGGTGCCGAAGTAGGCGTTGAAGTTCTCCTCGCAGGCGAGGTAGGTGCCCCAGGGGGTGACGCCGTGCGAGCAGTTGTTGATGGTGCCCTGCGGGGCGTTGTTGGCGCGCAGCGCGGGGTGGTTGGCGCCGACCGGTCCGGAGAAGGTGACGGGGGTGGCGGCGGTGACCCGGCGGGCCCGCGGGGAGTCCACGACCTGCCAGCGGCCGTCGCGTCCGGCGGCGATCTCGACGATGGACACCCCGTGGGCGGCGACCCCCTTGGCGACCTTCTCGCGGGTGATCTCGGCATCGCCGTCGGGGAAGAGGAGTTGCTGGTCGATGTACTCGTGGTTGAGCACCAGCATGCCGCGCCGGTTCTGCTCGCTGCCCCGGCCGAGCGGGAAGAAGTGCATCCCGTCGTGGTTCATGCCGACCTGCTGCTCCTGGTCGGCGGCGGAGTTGGAGCCGTCCTTGCGCCAGGCGGGGCCGCCGGGGCGGATGGGAGTGCCCCAGGGGATGAGGACCTGCGCCTCGTAGCCGTCCGGGACGGTGAGGCCGTCTGCGGCGGAGGTGGGCACCGGGCTGAACCCGAGGAAGGGCCGACTGCCACCACCGCGCCCCGGTGCGGCGGCGGCGGGGGTGGCTGCGGCCGGTGCGGTCCCGCCACCCGCCACCAGGAACCCGGCGGCGGCGACCGCACCACCGGCCAGCACCGAACGGCGACTCAGCGCCCGGGCGGCGACCTCCCGGAAGGGCCGGTTGCCAGAGGGGTTGGAACTCACCTCGTCCGGGTCGATCTGCGGGAAAACCGGGCGCTGGAGTGACATTCGCGGGATCCTCACTGCCGGGAACGTGACATTTCCGTGAGGTTAAGAGCGGCCAGTAACGCTGAAAAGCATTCAAGATGAATACGCGCCTATTTCCGCCATACGGCGCAGCGGGGGGCGGGCAGCCGCCGGAGGACCCGCCGGGCGGCGCCAACGACACTGCCGGACGGGACCACACGGGGGTATTGGCGGGCCCTCACGTCGCCCATCAGGCAGATCATGCTTCGGGCCCGAGGGGCCGGAGATCGTAGAGGTATGAGCGGTCGCCTTTGAAGCTGCGCCAGACGGTGACCGGAGGTTCGGGGTC
The DNA here is from genome assembly GCF_059510435.1 of Streptomyces sp. NTD107. NCBI lineage: Bacteria > Bacillati > Actinomycetota > Actinomycetes > Kitasatosporales > Streptomycetaceae > Streptomyces > Streptomyces sp. NTD107. The sequence continues at coordinate 56,544 of NZ_JCAJZV010000002.1, forward strand.
GTCAGCGCGGCTGTCGAGGGGATGGGCGGTGACGAGGCCATCCGCGACCTCGCAGCGCCAGCCGTCGGCCGGCGACCAGACACACCAAACGTTCCCGTCCGTCCGGCGGTAGGCGGGGCGGCCATTGCGTTCGCCGTCGCGTTCAAAGGTGTGGCGGAGCCCGTCGAGGTGGCGGACGAAGGCAAAGGATGTCAGCGTCGTCATGCCTGGGAACGGTAAGAGGATCGCGACGGCTTCGGACCCTCGTGAGCCGGTTGACGGCGCGCTCGACCTCGTTGCGTCGTGCGCTGTATGCCTTGCCGCCCTGCGGGCGGAGATGCTCGATGACCTCGATCGTCGGCGTCGCGGGAGGCACCGGCGGCCGGACAAGGCCACCGCGGGCGACGCGAGGGCCCGGATGCCGGAGCACCGGGCCCTCGCGTTGTCTGTCCGGTGATACGGGCGGTCAGCCCTCCCGCTTGCCGTTCACCCGCCGGGGCAGGCCGAGCGGGTTGGCGTCGGTCAGTTCCCGCGGGAGCAGGGCCTGCGGGGTGGACTGGTAGACCACCGGGCGCAGCCAGCGCTCGATCGCGGTGGCGCCCACCGAGGTCGAGGTCGAGGTGGTGGCCGGGTACGGGCCGCCGTGGTGCTGGGCGGTCGCCACCGCGACCCCGGTCGGCCAGCCGTTGACCAGCACGCGGCCGGCCAGCGGGGTCAGCTCGGCGACCAGCGCCGCCGCGTCGCCGCTCTCCCCCGCCGCCTCGGCGGCACTCAGCTGCACGGTGGCGGTGAGGTTGCCGGGCAGTCGCTCCAGCACCTGGCTGACCTCGCCGGTGTCGCGGTAGCGGGCGACGACGGTGAGCGGGCCGAAGCACTCCTCCAGCAGCAGTTCGTGCGCCTCCTGCTCCTGGTCCGCCAGGCGCGCCGCCGGCACCGTCAGGAACCCGGGCACCACGGTCTGCTCCTCGCCGGCCCCGGCCGGGGCGGAGGTGGTGACCTCGTCCAGGGCGGTACGGGAGGCGACGCCCGCGATGAAGTTCTCCCGCATCCGGGCGTCCAGCAGCACGCCGGGCGCGGTGGCGGACAGCTTCTCGCCGAGGGTCGCGATCAGCCGGTCGCCGGCCTCGCCCTCCGGGGCGAGGACCAGGCCCGGCTTGACGCAGAACTGGCCGGTTCCCAGCGTCACCGAGCCGGCCAGCCCCTCGCCGATCTCCTCGGCCCGCTCGGCGGCGGCGGCCTCGGTGATGACCACCGGGTTGAGGCTGCCCAGCTCGCCGTGGAAGGGAATGGGGGTGGGACGGGCGGCGGCGGCGTCGAACAGTGCGCGTCCGCCGCGTACCGAACCGGTGAAGCCAGCGGCGCAGACCAGCGGATGCTTGATCAGCTCGATGCCGGCCTCGAAGCCGTACACCACCGACACCACGTCCTCCGGCAGCCCCACCTGGGCGGCGGCACGGCGCAGCGCGGCGCCGGTGCGGGCGGAGGTGGCGGGGTGGTCGGGGTGCGCCTTGACGACGACCGGGCAGCCGGCGGCGAGCGCGGAGGCGGTGTCGCCGCCGGGGACGGAGAAGGCGAGCGGGAAGTTGGAGGCGGAGTAGACCGCGACCACGCCCAGCGGGATCTTGTAGCGGCGCAGATCGGGCCGGGGCGGGGCGAGGGTGGGGTCGGCGTGGTCGATGATGACGCCCAGGTAGGCGCCGTCCTCGATCTCGTCGGCGAAGGCGCGCAGCTGTCCGGTGGTGCGGGCGAGTTCGCCGGTGAGCCGGGGTACGCCGAGGGCGGTCTCGGCGTCGGCGGCGGCGATGATGTCCTCGCCGTCGGCCTCCAGCGCGTCGGCGGCGGCGCGCAGCAGCGCGATCCGGCTCGCGCGGTCGGCCAGCCGCTCGGTGGTGGCGTGCGCGGCACGGACCGCCTGGTCCACATCTGCGGCGGTGGCCTCGGTGGTGACCTGCTCCCGCCGCTTCCCGGTCCGGGGGTCCACGCTCCACACTGGTTCTGCTGACACCGGTCGTTCCTCCCGCGGCGAACGTTCGATATGCTGAACATCGTCCCTGTATGTGAATATGGGACGCTCACGACTCTATAGCGGTTCGAACAAAGGGGTCAAGGTCGATGGCAGTCGGCGAGACGGGCGCATCCCCGGTCAAATCCGCGGTACGGACGGTGGAGCTGCTGGAGTTCTTCGCGGGACGCCCCGGCATGCACTCGCTCGCCGCTGTGCAGTCGGCGGTCGGCTACCCGAAGTCGAGTCTGTACATGCTGCTGCGCACCCTGGTGGAGCTGGGCTGGGTGGAGACCGACCCGACCGGCACCCGGTACGGCATCGGGGTACGGGCGCTGCTGGTGGGCACCTCGTACATCGACGGCGACGAGGTGGTGGCGGCGGCCCGCACCACGCTGGACCGGCTCTCGGACGAGACGACCGAGACCATCCACCTGGCGCGGCTGGACGGCACCAGCGTGGTCTATCTGGCGACCCGTCAGTCCGGCCACTATCTGCGCCCCTTCACCCGGGTCGGCCGCCGGCTCCCGGCGCACTCCACCTCACTCGGCAAGGCGCTGCTGGCGACGTACCCGGACGAGCAGATCCGGGAGCTGCTGCCGGTGGAGCTCGACGCGCTGACCGAGCACACGATCACGGACCGGGAGCGGCTGATCGAGGAGCTGGCGACGGTGCGGGAGCGGGGCTACGCGATCGACCGCGAGGAGAACACGCTGGGCCTGACCTGCTACGGCGTGGCCATCCCGTACCGCACCCCGGCGCGCGACGCGATCAGTTGCTCGATCCCGGTGGCGCGGCTGACGGAGGCGCACGAGCAGCAGATCAGGGAGGCGATGCTGCACGCGCGGGACCGTCTGACCCTGGCCACCCGGCACCTGTGATCGACGGGTGATCACGGTCACGCCCGGTGGGCCGACCGCCAGGTGTCGGTCGCGACGCCGGCCAGGACGGTGTTGACGACCTGTTCGGCCAGGCCGGGGGTGATCGGCAGGTGGTTGAACAACGCGCGGTAGTACGTGGTCGCCGCGAGCATGTCGAGCAGGAGGTCGATGTCCGCGTCCGCGCGGATGTCGCCCCGCGCGATGCCCCGGCGCAGGGCCGCCGCCGTTGACGCGCGGCGGGGGTGGAAGAAGCGGTCCAGGAAGGCCGATTCCAGTTCCGGGTCGTCGGCCAGGTCGGCGACCAGCGCGGGGAGCGCGCGTCGGCCGATGTCGGTGGTGAAGGCCCGGGTGAGGGTGTTGATCCCGGCGATCAGGTCGCAGTGCGTGCAGTCGGTGTCCGGGGTGGGTTCGGTGCCGATCACGGCGGCCAGCGAGTCCACCACCAGATGCTGGCGGGAGCGCCAGCGCCGGCGCAGGGCGGGTTTGCTGGTGCCGGCCCGGGCGGCGACCGCCTCCATGGTGAGTCTGCCGTAGCCGCTCTCGTTGAGGATCTCCAGCACGGCTCGGGGTACGGCCTCGTCGATGCGTACGTCCCGTGGTCTGCCGGGTCGCTGCTGCGGGGCGCCGCTGGGGGTGCTGCTGCTGAGCATGGCTCCACTATAGGTAAGCTCAATAACGTTCCGATCCGGAACGGAATGAAATCTGGGAGGAGCACCCCCATGACCCGGCAGAGCGTCTTCGCCCCGCCCCACCGCGCACTCACCCTCGGCGTCGTGCTGTCCGTCAGCACCGTCGCCTTCGAATCCCTCGGCGTCGCCACCGTGCTGCCCGACGTGGCACGCAGACTCGACGGCCTGGGCTCGTACGGCTGGGGCCTGTCCGCGCTGATGCTCGCCAACATCATCGGCACCGTCCTGGCCGGCCGCGCCGCCGACCGGGGCGGGGTGCGCTGCCCCATGGCACTCGGCCTGCTGATCTTCGCCGCCGGCTGCGCCCTCGCCGGCGCCGCCGGCAACTGGCCGGTGTTCCTGCTCGGCCGCTTCGTCCAGGGCCTCGGCGTCGGCGCCGTCATGGCCATGGCCTACACCGTCATCGGCCTCGCCTACCCCGAGCACCTGCGCGCCCGGATGTTCGCGCTGCTCTCCTCCGCCTGGACCATCCCCTCCCTCATCGGCCCGGTCCTGGCCGGCACCCTCACCGAGCACACCACCTGGCGCGCCGTCTTCCTGCTCGTGCCGCCGCTGGTCGGGATCGCCGCCCTGCTCACCCTCCCCGCGCTGCCCGCGCCCACCCCGGCGCCCGCCCCCACCGGGCGACGCGGCCGCGGCCCGCTGCTCGCCGCCACCGCCCTCACCCTGGGCACCGCCGCCTTCCTCCAGGCCCTGCTGCTGCGCAACCTCCCCCTCCTGATCCTGCTGGCGGTCGCCGGACTCGCCCTCGCCCTCCCGGCGCTGCGCCGGGTCACCCCCGAGGGCACCCTCACCCTGCGGCACGGCATCGGCGCCGGGGTCGGGATACGGGCCCTGCTGTGCGCCGTCTACTTCGGCAGCGAGGCGTTTCTCCCGCTGGGCCTCCAGGAGGTACGCGGCCTGGGCGCCACCGAGGCGGGCCTCGGCCTGGCCGCCGGGGCGGTCACCTGGGTGGCCGGGTCCGCCCTCCAGGCCCGCCGGGACAGCACCGCGCCCGGCGCCCGCGCCCGCAGCACGGCGCTCGGGTTCGGCATCCTGCTGGCCGGAGTGGCGCTCATCGGGCTCGCCATCGTGACCCATGCGGTACCGGCCCATGTCGCCGTCCTCGGCTGGGCGGTCGGCGGCCTCGGAATGGGCATGGCCTTCAACGCCTCCACCACCGACACCCTCGAACAGACTCCGGCCGCACGGCAGGGCGAGGTGAGCGCGGCGCTCCAGCTGGCCCAGACGCTGGCCACCGCCGTACTCGCCGGGCTCGGCGGCGCCGCCGTGCGGATGTCTTCGCGCGTCAGCTGACGCCCAGCACCTGCTGCACCGGGTCGATCGCGAAGTAGATCACGAACAGCGTGGCGGTCAGCCACAGCATCCAGTTGATCTCGCGGAGCCGCCCGGTCACCGCCTTCAGCAGCACGTACGCGATGAAGCCGGCGCCGATGCCGTTGGTGATGGAGTAGGTGAACGGCATCACCGCGATGGTGACGAACGCCGGGACGGCCAGTGTGTAGTCGTTCCAGTCGATCCGCGCCACCTGGGTCATCATCAGGAAGCCGACCGCCACCAGCGCGGGCGCCGCCGCCTGGGCCGGCACCACGGCCGCCAGCGGGGAGAACAGCAGCGCCAGCGCGAACAGCGCGCCGGTCACCAGGTTGGCGAAGCCGGTACGGGCGCCCTCCCCGACCCCGGCGGCCGACTCGATGTAGGAGGTGCCGGAGGAGGCGGACGCCGCGCCGCCGGCCGCCGCCGCCAGGCCGTCCACGAAGAGCAGCCGGCCCAGGCGCGGCACCCGGCCCTTCTCGTCCAGCAGCCCGGCCTCGCCGGAGACGGCGACGGCCGTCCCCATGCTGTCGAAGAAGTCGGTCAGGAACAGCGTGAAGGTGATCAGCAGCACGGTGATCCAGGTGATCTCACCGAAGGCGCCGAACAGGCTGAACTGCCCGAGCAGACCGAAGTCGGGGGTGCCGACGAGGTTGTCGGGCAGCTTGGGGACGGTCAGGCCCCACGCCTCGTCGTCGATGTCGGCGATCGCGTTGATGATGATCGCCAGCACCGTGGTGGTGACGATGGAGATCAGGATGGCGCCCTTGGTCCTGCGGGCCATCAGTGCCAGGGTCAGCAGCACGCCGAGGCAGAACACCAGCACCGGCCAGCCGGCCAGCTCACCGGTGGCGCCGAGCGAGAGCGGGGTGCCGTCGCCGGGGGCGGTGAAGCCGGCGTTCACGAAGCCGATCAGCGCGATGAACATGCCGATGCCGACCCCGATGGCCTGCTTGAGCGCCATCGGGATGGCGTCCATCACCTTCTGCCGCAGCCCGGTGGCCGCCAGGGCACACAGGATCAGGCCCTCGATGACCACCAGGCCCATGGCGTCCGGCCAGCTCATCCGGGGCGCGATCTGATAGGCGACCATCGCGTTGATGCCGAGCCCGGCGGCCAGCGCCAGCGGCAGGTTGGCGGTGATGCCCATCAGCGCGGTCATGATCGCCGCCACCAGCGCGGTGGCGGTGACCACCTGCTGGAAGTCCAGCTGGTTGCCGTACGCGTCCTCGGCGCCGCTGAGGATGATCGGGTTCAGCACCAGGATGTAGGCCATGGCGAAGAACGTGGCGAACCCGCCCCGTATCTCCCGGCCCACGGTGGAGCCGCGCGCCGATATCTGGAAGAAGGTGTCGGCACGTTCGATGAGCGCGGGGCGGGACGGCATGGGCTTCCTCGGTGATGTGAAGCGTGGTGACGCGGGGATGGGGACCGGGGGGATTCTGCCTGCCGAGCCAGCCGTAAAGGTTTACGCGGTGTAACACGATGCCGCACCGTTACGGAATCGCGCTCCGGGGCACCGCTCAGGGCAGCCGGGCGAGGGCGTGCCGGACCAGGGCCAGATCTTCGGCGGTGGCCAGGCCGGCGTGGTAGAGCCGCAGTTCGGTGGCGCCCAGCGAGGCGGCGTGTGCGGCGTCGTCAACCAGGGTACCGGGGTTGCCGCCCATTCCCGCGACCACCTGGAAGTTGGCCGCCAGCACGGTGCCCGGGCGGCGGTGCGCGGCGAACGGCGGCAGCACGGCGGTACGGGCGGCGGCGTCGCCGGTGCACGGCAGCACCACCCCGTCCGCGTGCGCCAGCACCCGCGCCGGGTCGACGCCCGCGTTGGCGCCCAGCGCGCGCGGCGCCGGGTGGGCGTGCAGCAGCACCCGGAAGCCGGGCAGTCCGCGCTCGCGCGCCCGCTCCCGTACGGCGGCCACCGTCTCGCGCTGGAAGGTGTCGGCCGCCGCCCCGCGCCAGCCGGTCACCGCCGCGCTCTCCGCCTCCGACAGCTCGCCGTCGAGGGCCCGGCCCGCCCAGGCGGGGGCCAGGAGTTCCCGGACCCGGGCGCGCAGCCGCTCCGGATCGGCCCCGTGGTCGGCGTACCCGCGCTCGCACACCGCGCAGAAGCACAGCGACATCAGCCAGCGCCCGTACGCGCCGAGCGGGGCGCCGGCGATCTTGTCGTGGGCGTGCGGGTGCTCCAGGCCGTACCAGCCGCAGGACTCCAGCTCGGTGCCGGTGGTGCCGGGCCGCACCGCCGCCTCGGCGGCGAGCCGGGCCGCGTACGTACGCACCTCGGGGCGGGCGACGCACGGCGCCCACGGGTAGTGGTCGCCGTGCGCGTTGCGCACCGTGCTGCCGGGGTGTTCGCGGCCGAGCCGGGAGTTGTGGGCGAGGATCACCCACGAGTGGACGTCGAGCCCGGCGGCGGCGAGCGCGGTGGCGGCCTCGCCGTACGGGTCCTCGCCCGGCAGCCAGCTCTGGGCGGCGGGGCGCAGCGCGGAGCCGGCCCAGTGGGCGGGGTCGGCGGGGTAGTACACGGCGGAGTGCCGGGCGGTGACGATGCGGTGGCGGGGGTGGCGCGGGGTGAGGGCGCGGGTGGCGTGGTACGCGGCGGCGAGGGTGATCTGCTGGACGCCGAGGCCGGCGATCAGCTCGGGGGCGGCCGGGTCGCCGGCGATGTCCCAGGGGTAGAGGAAGGCGGAGGTACGCATCGGGGGCGTGGTCGGCATCGGTGTCACTGTCCCAGCAGGGTGTGGCCGCGCTCGATGAGGGCGGCGAGTTCGGTGAGGTGGGCGGGGGTGGGTTCGGTGAGCGGGGCGCGGACCGGGCCGACGTCCAGGCCGCGCAGCCGGACGCCGGCCTTGACCAGGGACACGGCGTAGCCCTTGCCCTGGTCGCGCAGTTCGACGAGGGGCCGGTAGAAGCCGTCCAGGAGCCGGTCGGTGGTGTCGGTGTCGCCGGTGGCGAGGGCGTCGTGGAAGGCGCGGGCGATCTCGGGGGCGAAGCAGAAGACGGCGGAGGAGTAGAGGTCCACGCCCAGGGCGCGGTAGGAGGGCTGGGTGAGTTCGGCGGTGGGCAGTCCGTTGAAGTAGCGGAACTCCTCGCCGGGGGCCTCGGTGCGGACGGCGCTGATGACGCGCTGGAGCAGGTCGAGGTCGCCGAGGCCGTCCTTGAAGCCGGTGATGCCGGGGGTGCGGGCGAGTTCGACGACGGTGGCGGGGGTGAAGGTGACGTTGTCGCGCTGGTAGACGATGACGTCGAGGCTGGTGGCGGCGGCGAGCTGGGTGTAGTGGGCGAGGAGCCCGTGCTGTTCGGCGCGGACCAGGTAGGGCGGCAGGGCGAGCAGGCCGTCGGCGCCCGCGGCCTCGGCGCTGCGCGCGAAGTCGGTGGCGAGGGCGGTGCCGTAGCCGGTGCCTGCGACGACGGGGAGGCGGCCGGCTGCCTCCTCGACGGCGGCGGTGACGCAGGTGTGGAACTCCTGGGGGGTGAGGGCGTGGAACTCACCGGTGCCGCAGCAGGCGAAGATGGCTCCGGCGCCCGCCTCGATCCCGGCGCGGAGATGGGCGCGGTAGGCGTCGGGGTTGAGGGTGCCGTCCGGTCCGTAGGCGGTCACCGGGAAGAAGAGCGGTCCGGCCAGCCGGGCGGCGAGTGAGGTGGTGGTCGTCATGCGGGCCCCCAGGGTGATGTGCCGACGTACGGGCGTCGGCATAGCCGTACAGGATGCTGACCTTCGTCCATATACCTGAACGCCCACGCTAGATGAGCATGGAATCAATGGTCAACAGGTCATTGACAGCACGTTGACGGGCTCACGGCGACCACTTAGCGTGTCCCGATATATGAATGATATTTATGGATGGAGACTCGATGAGTGCCGCTGAGCCCACCGCCAGTCGTACCGGATCCACGGTTCTGCTCACCGGAGCCGCCGGCGGAGTGGGCACCCTGATGCGGGAACTGCTCCCCGCCTACGGCTACACGCTGCGGCTGCTCGACGTGGTGCCCGTGCCCGGAGCCCCGGACGCGATCACCGCCGACCTCGGTGACCGGGACGCCCTGCGCGAGGCGGTGCGCGGGACCGACGCCATTCTCCATCTCGCGGGAATCTCCCTGGAATCCTCCTTCGAGAAGATCCTGCGCGCCAATATCGAGGGCACCTACAACCTGTACGAGGCCGCCCGCGAGGAAGGCGTCCGCCGCGTCGTCTTCGCCTCCAGCAACCACGCGATGGGCTACCACCCGTGGCCGGCCCCGGGCCCGGACACCCCCCTGCTGGCCGCGGACGCCCCGCACCGGCCGGACACCTTCTACGGACTGTCCAAGTGCTTCGGCGAGGACCTGGCCCAGCTGTACTGGGACAAGCACGGCATGGAGACGGTGTCGGTACGGATCGGATCGCTGTTCCCCGAGCCCAACTCGGTGCGGATGCTCTCGATGTGGCTGAGCCCGGCGGACGGGGCGCGACTGTTCCACGCCGCGCTCACCGCGCCGGACGTCGGCCACACGGTCGTCTACGGCTCCTCCGCCAACACCCGGCTGGTGTGGGACCTGGCCACGGCGCGCGGCCTGGGCTACGCACCGCGCGACGACTCCGAGGAGTTCGCCGAGAAGCTGATCGCCGAACAGGGCGAACTCGACCTCGGCAACCCCGACCAGGCCCACCTCGGCGGGCACTTCGTCACCAGCCCCCCGCAATGGCCGGTCGGACACCGGCCGCACCCGACCCCGGACACCGAGGACTGAGCCGTTCCGGGCCGGCGGGGCACCGTACGCCCCGCCGGTCCGGTTCAGCCCCTCGGCTGGGCCAGGGCACAGGCGCGGGCCGTACGGGCCAGGCGTTCCGCGTCCGCGCCCGCCCCGCCCAGCGCCGGGAAACGGCGCCGTACATAGCCGAAGGCGAGCCCACTGCGCGGATCCGCGAACGCCATCGAACCGCCCGCCCCGTCGTGCCCGAAGGCCCCGGCCCCGAGGAACGGCAGCCCGATCATGAAGCCGATGCCGTACGGGCGGTAGAAGTCCAGCACCAGATCCCGGCCCGCCACCTGCGGGCGCGCCCACTCCGCGACGGTGTCCGGCGCCAGCAGCGGCGGCAGCCAGGAGCCGTCCCCGCCCGCCGTACCGTGCACGGCCGCCGCGTACAGCCGCGCCAAGCCCCGGGCACTGCCCACTCCCCCGCCCGACGCCTGGCCGCCGGCCCGCACCGTACGGGAGTTGGGCAACTCCCACAGCGCGCCGGAGTCCGGGCGGTGCTCGTTGCCGGCGATGCCGCCCAGCCGGTCCGGGGCGAACGGACTCACCGGCAGCGGCTGCGGCGGCAGGACGCTCACCACCCGCTCCTCGTACTCCTGCGGCAGCCCCAGGAACAGCTCGATGCCGTACGGGCGGCGGATCCGCTCCTCGTACAGCCGCTGGAGGGTGTGCCCGCCGGTCGCCCGGTGCACCACCTCGCCGAGCAGCGCGCCGACGGTGAGGGCGTGATACCCGAACAGGCCAGCGCCGGGGCGCCAGTACGGGCGGTGCGGGGCCAGCAGCGCGGCCAGCGCGCGGTCATCCGCCAGCTCCGCCGGGCTGAACCCGGTCTCGGTGCCGATCGCACCGGCCTGATGCGTCAGCAACTGGCGCAGCGTCACCCGGTCCTTGCCCTCGGCGCCGAACTCCGGCCAGTAGTGGCGTACCTCCCGCTCCAGCTCCAGCACCCCACGCTGCACCAGCAGCGCGGCGGTCAGATAGGCGGCGCCCTTGGTGGAGGAGAACACGCCGATCAGCGAATCGCCCGCGACCCCCGGGCCGCCCCACAGATCGACGACGGGCCGCCCGTGCACGTACACCGCCACCTGCGCGGCATGCTCCGGGTCGGCGGCCAGCAGCGCCGCGAACTCCTCGCGCACCGGCTCGAATCCGGCGGCCGTGCTGCCGTGTATCCCGGTCATGCCGCCCGGCCCGCCCCCGCGAACACGCCCACCAGCGCGGGCACCGCCGCCGGATGATCGACCCGGGTGCGCAGCCGTGGCGTCCAGCCCGCGTCGTCGCCGACCGTGCGGGCCGGCCCGGTGGCGTGGTAGGCGGCGAGCAGGTCCACCGGGCGGCCGTTGAACCAGTTGTTGTTCTCGGTCATCGACTGGCCGTCGTTGAAGGGCCGGATCGCCCGGTCGGGGGTGGTGCCCGGGGCGAGCGTGAACGCGTTGTGCTCGGCCACCAGCCGGGACTCGAAGCCGACACCCCAGGCGTAGCCGAACCGGCCGCCCGCGTCCTGCCGGTAGTGATTGTTGTACGCGTCGACCTGTCCGTAACGCACCCGGGGCGCACGCTCATTGACGTTGTGGAAGAGATTGTGGTGCAGCGTGATCCGCAGCCGGCCCCGGTCGTCGGCGCCCGCGCCGTCCCCGTTGCCGATGAGCATGGTCTTGTCGTGGTCGCGGAAGACGTTCCAGCTGACCGTCACCAGATCCGTGCCGCGCACGATGTCCACCAGCCCGTCGTGCTGCTGGTACAGCCGCCCGAAGTAGTACGGCAGCCCGCTGTCGGGGTTGCGGCCGTCGGTGAAGGTGTTGTGGTCGATCCACACCCGGCGGGCGCCGCGCAGCTCGATATTGTCGTACTCGGAGTTCCAGTTGCCGTACTGGCCGTCCGTCGGATCCCAGGAGGGGAAGCAGTCGGCGGCGTCCTCCAGGGTGAGATTGCGGATGATGACGTTCTCGACGCCCTGCACGCTGAGGCTGGCCCCCAGCAGCCGGGCACCGGAACCCTCCCCCACGAGAGTGGTGTTGGAGCCGACCGACAGCCGCACCCGCTCACGCTGCGCCCGCTGGGAGGCGTACCGGGCGTCCTCGACGGGGCCGGCCGGTTCGGTGTCCCGGCCCCACACCTCGGGGTCGTAGGTGGCGAGATACTCCTCGATGGAGTAGCCGTCGGCGGCGTAGTCGGCGCAGCCCAGCGGGCGCCCCCGGTCGTCGGTGTTGGCGTCGATGGTGCCCCTGATCCTGATGATCTTCGGGGTGGGGTCCTGGTGGTTCAGCGCGGCCACCAGCCCGGCCCGGTCGGTGACGGTGTACGTGTGCGCCGGATCGGCCGCCGCACCGCCGGTGACCCCGCCCTCGGCCGAACCCCAGCCGTCACCGGCCGGCAGCACCGTACGGGAGGGATCGAACGGCGGACCCGCGGCGTGCGCGGCGGCGCCCGGCGGCAGCAGGCCCAGGCCCAGGGCCAGCGCGAGAGCGGCGCACCCGGCGAGGGCGCCGGCTCTCACCCGGTGACGGGGGCCGGGACCGGGACGGGAACGGGGACGGGGACGTACGGGCATGGCGGCTCCTTCGATTCGACGGTGAACAAAGGGAGAACAGCGGGAGGGGCGTCAACGGGCCCAGGGCGCGCCCAGCTCCGAGTACAACGCCAGCCGCCGCGCCCCGGCGGCCGTCAGCGCGTCGATGCCGTCGATGATCCGGCGCGGCCCCTGCTCGGCCGGCTCGCTGCGCCAGGCGGCATCCGGCAGCACGCGCGGCTCGGGCGCGGTGCGCACCGCCTCCACCAGCCGCATGAAAGCGCCGGTGCGCTCCAGGGGTACCAGCAACTCCGTGCTGTCGTCCCGCAGATGCCCGATCAGGTTCTCCAGGAGATCGGTGCGGCCGTGCTCGGTGTACACCGGCTCGTGTCCCTCGCGCTCCAGCAGCACCCGGTCCTGCTTGTACCAGAACGTGATCCGGCCCCGCGAGCCGTGCAGTTCGACATACGGCTCCCCGGGCCGCTCGGCGGCCAGGGTGACGGCGGTGACGATCGGCGTGCCGTCGAGGGTGGTCATCCGGGCGCTCGACGTGTCGTCGGAGGCGATGTCATTGACCCGGTACAACTCCAGCTCGACGCTGCCGATGTCCTCGGCCCGGTCCTCCCCGGCGACGCGCAGCGCGGTGGCCACGGCGTGCGCGAGCGGGTTGGTGAGCACCCCGTCCACCACATCGCGCCCGTCCGGGGTACGGCGCAGCCCGCCCCAGGGCGCGCGCTTCCAGTACGCCTCCTCCCGCACCCAGGCACCGGCCGCCCCGTACCCGTGCACCGGCCCGATCGCGCCGTGCGCCTCCTCCTGGAGGTAGGTCAGAGCGTGCGAGCCGAGCGACTGGAAGCCGACCTGGCACCGTACGCCGGCCGCCGCGACCCCCTCGGCCAGCCGCCGGAACTCGGCCATCGAGGGGGCCGGCGGCTTCTCCAGCAGGATGTGCGCGCCCGCCTTCGCCGCGATCAGGGCGAGATCGGTGTGCGTGTGGATGGGCGTGCAGATGATGACGACCCGGGCGCCGGTGCGCGCCAGCAGGGCGCCGAGATCGTCCGACTGGACGGGGCTGCCGAGCCCCTCCCCCAGCTCCTCGGCGGTCAGCGGCTGGAGTTCGCAGATCCCGGCGAGGGTGACGACGCCGAGGGCGGCGAGCCGGCGCAGATTGCGCAGATGCCAGCGGCCGTGGCCCCGGGCGCCGACGAGCGCCACGGGCACGGGCAGCGGATCAGTGCTGTGCGTTGTCATGTGACCGCCCCTCAGCCCGCGTACGGCTCGGGGACCTCGCCCGGCCGGGAGAGGAACGCGAAGTCGCAGCCGGTGTCGGCCTGGGTGATGTGCTGCTCGTACAGCACGCCGTAGCCGCGCCCGTAACGCCGCGGCGGCTCCTGCCAGTCGGCGCGGCGGCGGGCCAGCTCCTCGTCGTCCACATGGAGATGGAGGCGGCGTCCGGCCACATCGAGGGTGATCAGATCGCCGGTGCGCACCAGGGCGAGCGGGCCGCCGACATGCGACTCGGGTGCGATGTGCAGCACACAGGCGCCGTAACTGGTGCCGCTCATCCGGGCGTCGGAGAGCCGCACCATGTCGGTGACGCCCTCCTTGAGGAGGTAGTCGGGGATCGGCAGCATCCCGTACTCCGGCATGCCCGGGCCGCCGAGCGGGCCCGAGCCGCGCAGCACCAGCACGCTGTCGGCGGTGATGCCCAGCGCCGGGTCGTCGATGTCCCGCTGCATGGTCTTGTAGTCGTCGAAGACGACGGCCGGGCCGGTGTGCTGGAGCAGTTGCGGCTCGGCGGCGATGTGCTTGATGACGGCGCCGTTGGGGGCGAGATTGCCGCGCAGCACGGCGACGCCGCCCTCAGGGGCGAGCGGGTTGTCGAGGGTACGGATGACGTCGTCGTCGTGGACGAGGGCGCCGGCCAGTTGCTCGCGCAGCGTGGGGTGGCTGATGGTGGGCCGGTCCAGGTGGAGATGGCGGTCACCGAGCCGGGCCAGCAGCCCGGGCAGGCCGCCGGCGTAATGGAAGTCCTCCATCAGATGCGCGCCGCCGGGCCGCAGATTGGCGAGCACGGGGACCGTACGGGCGATCCGGTCGAAGTCGTCGAGGGTCAGCTCGACACCGGAGCGGCCGGCCATGGCGATGAGATGGATCTCGGCGTTGGTGGAGCCGCCGAGCGACAGCACGGTGGTGACGGCGTCCTCGTACGCCTCGCGGGTCAGGAAGCGGGACAGCTTCTCGCCGCGCCTGACCAGCTCGACGGCGCGCATCCCGGCCGCGGCGGCCATCCGGCTGTGGCCGGAGTCCACGGCGGGGATGGAGGCGGCGCCCGGGACGGTGACGCCCAGCACCTCGGCGGCGGAGGTCATGGTGGAGGCGGTGCCCATGGTCATGCAGTGCCCGGGTGACCGCGCCAGACCGCACTCCAGTTCGGCCAGCTCGCAGTCGCCGATCCTGCCGGCCCGCTTCTGGTCCCAGTACTTCCACATGTCGGTGCCGGAGCCGAGCGTCTCGCCCCGCCAGTGCCCGCGCAGCATCGGCCCGGCCGGGACGAACACCGTGGGCAGATCGACGCTGGCCGCACCCATCAGCAGCGCGGGCGTCGTCTTGTCGCAGCCGCCCATCAGCACCGTGCCGTCCACCGGGTAGCTGCGCAGCAACTCCTCGGTCTCCAGGGCGAGAAGATTGCGGTACAGCATGGGGGTGGGCTTCTGGTACGTCTCGGAGAGCGTCGAGACCGGGAACTCCAGCGGGAAGCCGCCCGCCTGCCACACCCCGCGCTTGACGGCCTCGGCGCGCTCACGCAGATGCTGGTGGCAGGGGTTGATGTCCGACCAGGTGTTGAGGATGGCGATCACGGGCTTGCCCAGGTGCTCCTCGGGCAGATAACCCAGCTGCCGGGTACGGGCCCGGTGCGAGAAGGAGCGCAGCCCGTCGGTTCCGTACCACTGGTGGCTGCGGAGGGTGGTGGGATCGAACGCGTCGGAGGTGCTCGCCGGATCGGTCATCGGACGTCCCACCCCTCGACGATGGCGGCGACGGCGGCCCGGCCCTCGGCGGACAGCGGGGCACTGGGCGGCCGGATGTCGCGGCGGGCGAGGCCGAGCGCGGCCAGCGCCTCCTTGACGACGGAGACATTGTTCGCGGACTGCTGGGCGGCGCGCAGCTCCTCGAAGACGCGAATCCTCTCCCACACCTTCATGGCGGCCGGATAGTCACCGGCGCGCAGGGCGGTCAGCATGTCGCGGGAGATCGACGGTGCGACGGTGACCAGGCCGGAGGTGAACCCGGTGGCCCCGGTGGCGAAGTACCCCGGCGCGTACAGCTCGGCAAGACCGGCCACCCACACGAAGCGGTCCAGGCCGGCCTCCCGGGCGAAGGTGGCGAACCGTACGGCGTCGGGTACGGCGTACTTCACCCCGATGACATTGGGGCACAGCTCACCGAGCCGGGCGAGGGCGGACCCGTCCAGGAGCGGGTTGCGGACGTAGGGCACGACACCCAGCTCGGGCACCGCGTCGGCGATGGTGCGGTGGTAGGCGACCCAACCCTCGGCGGAGACGTAGGGGTTGACGGGCTGGTGCACCATGACGAGATGGGCGCCGGCGTCGCGCGCGGCGCGGGCGTCGGCGGCGGCGGTGGCCGGGTCCAGCCCGACCCCGACGACGATCTGTGCCTCGCCGCCGGCCTCGGCGACGGTCAACTCGACCTCAAGACGCCGCTCGGCGGGGGTGAGGGAGTAGAACTCGCTGGTGTTGCCGTTGGGCGTGAGGGTCCGGATGCCGCCGTCGAGGAGCCGGCGCAGCAGCGCGCGGTAGACGTCCTGATCGAGAGCTCCGTCCGCGTCGAACGGGGTGACCGGGATGGCCACCACATCGGCGAGGGCGGCGCGCTGGGCCGCGAAATCGGTCATGGTGTGGGCTCACTGCCTTCCTTGGGGAGCGTTTCCCCGGCCTCGGGGATCGGGATCGGGATCGGGAACGCCCGGGAAACAAACCCCGCTATGTGCTCGTACAACAGCCGGGCGGCGCCGTCGGCGTCGCCCTCCTCGGCGCGGGCCAGGATCGCCCGGTGCTCATCGGCCTCGCCGTCCCAGCTGGGGGTGATCTGCCAGGCGACGGAGGAGACGAGGGCGGCCTGATCGCGCAGGTCGTCAAGGGTCTTCACCAGCAGCGGGTTGCCGCAGGGGGCGTACAGGGCGCGATGGAAATCGCGGTTGGCCTCGGCGCGGGCGGCGGCATCGGTGGCGGACAGCGCGCGGGCCAGGGCCGCCCGGGCGGCGCCCAGCTCATGGCCGGCGGCGACGGTGCGGCGCAGCGCCTCGGGTTCCAGCAGTTGCCGGATGTCGTACACGGAGCGCGCCATGTCGGCGTCGACGGTGCGTACGGCGGCGCCCTTGTACTCGTTCATCTCGACCAGCCCGCGGCCCGCGAGGGTCTTCAGCGCCTCGCGGACCGGGGTCTTGGACACCCCGAAACCGGCGGCCAGCTCGGTCTCCACCAGGGACGACCCGGGCGCCAGCGCTCCGCTGAGGATGGCGTGGGTCAGATGCTCCAGGACGTAGCTGGTCCGGGAGGGGATGGGGACCGGCGGTATGCCGGGGAGGGGGGCGTTCATGGGGTGGGCCGGCTCGTCTCGTATATGAGATATGACGTATGAGATGCACAGCGCACGTTAGAGGGAGGCGGCGGGGGCGTCAACGGTTGGGACAGAACTGGGGAAAGGGCTTTCTACGAGGGGCCGGCCGTCGGGGCGGCCGGCCCCGCCGCGCGGAACGTCAACTACAGGTGTTGCGACTGGAGTTGTTGAGGGTGAGATTCCGGAACTGAACGTTGATCCCACACGGGTTCTCGTTCACCGCCGAGTTGGTCACCGTGAGATTCTGGACGGTGACATCCCGGGTGTTGGCGAACTCCGTACGGGCCGCGATCCGGATGTCCCCCGGGCCGGCGACCGTGCCGCTGACGGCGGCGAGGGTCACGTTGTAGCAGTTCTCGATGAGAATGGCGTTGTTGCCGGTCTGCGCGATGTCGATCCGGTCGATGACCGCCCCGCCGCTCTCCGACACACAGAAGATCCCTCGCCCGCCACCCCGGGCGATGACCTCGCCGACCCGAATGTTGGTGGGATAGCTGTCGCCGACCCGCCCATTGCGATTGGCCATCCGGAACGCGGCGTAGCCGGTACCGGTCCCGGTGCCCTGCCCGTCCACGCGCTGGACGGTGGCGTTGATGGTGTCGTTGAGGAGCAGCCCTGAGTACGCGGTGTTGCGGGCCGTCACGGTACCGATGGTGAGCCCGTCGACACCGTACGTCTCGACACCGTGGTTGTTGGTGCCGGACACGTAGACGTTGTCGATCCGGACATTACGGGTCCGGACGTTCCGGTTGCTGTGGTTGTCGATCCGGATCCCGAGCCCACCGGAGAGCCGCAGATCGATCTGGCCAAGGGTGATGTTCGTCCCGTTCCGGACGAACACCCCGAACCAGGGTGCCCCGGTGACATTGAGGTACGGCACCTCGATATCGGTGACGTTCCGCCCCCTGACCACCGCGTGATCGCCACCCGGAGTACCCGTGACATTGATGGTGCCGCAGACCTCCAGAATGGTGTAACTGGGCAGGTCGAGCGACTGATTGGCGGGCATGCTCCCCGAACCGCGCACCACGACGCGCTGCTTGGAGGTACGCCCGGGGGTCAGACTGTTCACGGCCGCCCGCATGGCGGAGAGCATGTCGGTTCCGGAGTAACCGGGCGCGGTCCAGGTGTTGCCGTTCTGCACAGCCTGAGCGTGCGCACCGGAGTCCCCACAGGCCAGGGCACCGACCTCATCGGCACCAGCGGCGGCGGCGACGGCGCCCGAGGCCCCGGTGAGGGTGGCGGCGGCGGTGACCATGGCGAGGAACCCGGCAACAACGAGGGACGGCTTCCGCTTACGGAAGGGCCTCGGGGCGCCGCTCCAGCTCTTACGCGTTCCCATGCGTTCTCTCCTACGGTGTGGGGGGAGTGTCGTGAATCGATTCACGAAGAACGCGGGACAGTCCCGTGCCCGGCCCTCGCGAACCAGAAGAGCGTGCGGGAATCACCGGCCGGGGAAAGCGCTTACGGCTGGCGCCGCGCCCCCGACCTCCCCCGGATCCTCGCAACGCCCCCAACGACCGTCAAGGAGTCCGTCAACGCCGGAAGAACCACGGCGAAGCAGCCCCGGTACGGCCGTTGGACGAACGGAGAACGGCGGGCCCGCCGCCCCGTGACCGAACGACGCCCGGGAGGCGGGCCCCGGGCGGGCACCCACCCCGCCGGCCCGGCCCACGGTGTCACCCGCCCAACCGACCGGGTGACAACACTCCCGCCGGCCCCAACCCCCACTCCGCCCACACCAAAGGCGCGGGCCACACGGTGCCCGCCCTCGCGGGAACAACCGAGATGAGGCCCGGCCTGACGGCCGGGGCGGCACTGGCCCCGCTTGCGCGGGGAGGACACGTCAAGTCCGGCGTACAGGAGGTACGTCGGAGGAACACCCCCGCTTGCGCGGGGAGGACCCTTTTTCACCTGGGGTTTCGTAGGGGCTTTGCCATCTCTTGACGGTTGGCTGGTGGGTCCTTTGGTTGGGGTGGGAAGCTTTGTTTGGCGGGTGTGTGGGTGGGGCCCACGGTGGGTGCCGAGGTTACTCCTGGTGGGGTTGGCGGGTGCTACTTCATACGGCACGGGTCCGTGACCGGTTGATGTCTCGCTCCCCCATGCCCTGTCCGCCCGAAAACCAGACAACCACCAACAGCCCACCAACGCCCAATCAACGGCCCCGTCCGCCCTACGATCGATCGGTCCGTCGACGCAGGGAGCACCACATGGACACCACCCCCTCCACGCATACCCCGGAAGCCGTCGCCCAGCAGATGGAGCGGAATCTGGCCGAGCATGCCTGCCATCTGCATCGGCGCCTGCCCGAGGCAACTGTTGTCGAGGGGGGTGACCTGGTCATTGCGGACAGTGGGTTGGCGGATGACACGTTCAACATCGTGGCGGCGGCCCGGTTCTCGTCCCGTGTCGCCGACGACCGGATCGCCGAGACGGCGCGCAATCTGGCGGCCACCGGGCGGCCGTTCTCCTGGTGGGTGGGGCCCGGGTCCTCGCCCGCCGACCTGGGTCGGCGGCTCGGCGCCGCCGGGTTGGAGGTGGCGGAGCGGGAGGCTGCCATGTGGATGGTCCTGGACGAACCGCCGGAGTTGCCCGCGCCCGCCGGACTCATGATCCGTCCGGTGACCACCGCCGCACAACTCGCGGAATACGCCACCGTACTGTCCGCCAACTGGGAGCCGGCCTCGGCCACCGTGGTGGAGTTCTTCCGCCGGTCGGCGGCCTTTGCGCTCGCCCCGGACAGCCCGGCCCGGTACCTCGTCGGCTACCACGAGGACCGTCCCGTCTGCTCGGCCGAGGTCTTCCTTCATGCGGAGGTGGCCGGCATCTACAACATCAGTACCCTCGCCGCCCACCGCAGGCGCGGCTACGGCTCCGCGATGACGCTCGCCGCGCTCCGTGCGGCGTACGACGCGGGTGCACGCATGACGGTGCTTCAGGCATCCGGCCAGGGTGAGCCGGTGTACCGCAAGCTCGGATTCGCCACCCTCGGGCATTTCACCGAACATCCGCTGGGAGTGGGGTGAGGGTACCCACATCGTCCCCTTACGACTACGCTGCATGATCAGCACACAATCTCCATTCCCTGGGGGGAACTTATGAAGGTGCGTCCACGCCTGCGCCGTGCCGGTCTGGCCGCCGTGGTAGCCGTAGCCCTGGCGGTGACCGCCGGATGCGGCAGTGACAGCAGCGGTGACGGGCCTGACCCGAGTCCGAGTCAGTCCTCCGCCGGCAACGCCGACACCGACACCGATGCCGATGCCGATGCCGACGACGCCACCAAGCAGGAAGAGCCCACCGAACCGGACGCCCAGGCTGCCGGGGATCTCGCCCTCGGGGAGTCCTACACCTGGGAGAACAGTGGTCTCACCGTCACCATCGACCGGATCGAGGAGCTGGATCCGGCCTCCCTGGATGAGTGGGAGAAGCCGGAGGAGGGACAGACCCCGTTCCGGGTGCATCTCACCGTCGCCAACTCCGGGGACAAGCCCGTCGATCTCGACTCGTTCACGCTGATGATCGACGGTGCCACCAATGGCGGCGAGGTCTACTACGGCATGTACGAGGGCGACGTGGCGCTGACCGGCCGGCTGGCCCCGGGGGTGACCGCCGAGAAGAGCCAGAGCTGGGCCTTCGAGACCGGCGAGTTCGGGAAGGACATCCTCATCACCGCCTCCTACTGGGGCGATGACGAGGACATCGACTTCTGGGTGGACGATCCCCAGTGGATCGGCACCATTCAGTAACCGGCTCACTCACCGGTCCAGTCACCGGTCCAGTCACCGGTCCAGTCACCGGAGACCCATTCCCGGGCTGTCCCTCCTACTCCGTCCGCGACCTCGCTTTGAGAGCCGCCTTGCGGGCCTCCTTCGCCAGGGTGCGGTCGGGGTGGAGGCGGCCCATCGCCTCCAGGACGTCCGCCGTCGCGGGGTGGTCCACGCGCCAGGCGTGGTCGAAGAAAGTGCCGTGCTGGACGGTCAGGCCGTCGATGAGGGTGCGGAGTTCGTTCTCCGATTCCTCGTCGTCCTCGTCGACCGTCGCCAACTGCGCGGCGAGCGTGTCGATCGTCAGCCAGAAGATCATGTCCTCGCTGGGCGGCGGAACATCGTGTGCTTCCCGCTCGACCAGCCAGACGCGGGCCAGGCCGCCCAGTTCGGGGTCGTCCAGGACTTCCCGCAGGGCCGGTTCGGCCTGCGCGTCCAGCAGGGTCAGTGCCAGCTGCGCGCCCAGCCGCCGCAGCGGGGCGTCCGGGTCCGTACCGCGCGCGGCCTTCAGCAGGTCACGGGCGGCGGTCAGCGGGTCGCGGTCGGCCAGCCAGCTCTCCGCCTCCGCCTGGGCTGCGCCGTGTGTCCGGCGCGGGAGTTCGGTGAGCAGCACCGCCGCGTCCGCCGTGGCCAGGTCGCCGACTGCCGGGGCGTCCAGGCCGGCTTCCCGCATCCGGCGCCGTACGCCGTACACGCCGAGCGGGGTGAGCCGTACCTGCCCGTAACGGGTCAGGTCTTCCTCCTCAGCGGGGAGTTCGGCGACTTCCTCGTCCTCCTCGGCGACGATGAGCGACTGGTCCACCGGGTCGTACTCCAGCAGGCCGGTCCCTTCCAGCACCCGGAACTGTTCGTCCAGCCGCATCATCACCGCGGAGACCTCTTCCAGGGTCTCGTCGCTGGGTTCGCCGGCGGGCTCGCCCGCCACACCTTCCTCGCTCTCCTCGTCCTCCGGGACGACGAGCGCGGCGGCGACGACCGGGAGCGGGACCATGGCGCCGGCCGCGACGTCCTCGTCGGTGGCGGCGAGCAGGTACAGCTGGGCCAGGGCGGAGTCGAGGAAGGCGGCTTCCTCGTCGGCATCCCATTCCAGGGCATCGAGGTCGAAGGTTTCCGGGTCGAACGACTCCATGTCGTCGCCCAGCAGGTCTTCGATGGTGGGGGTCGCGGCGTCGGCGAGGACGGCTTCGAGGCCGTCCGCCCAGATGTCGAGGATCTCCTCCGGGGTGCCGCCGGTGAGCTTGGCCAGTTCCTCACCGGGCGCGGCGGTGCCCGCCTCGGCGCCCAGTTCGTCGGCGCCACCGTCACCGCCGCCTTCCGCGTCGTCCTCCGGCGCCTCCTCCTCGGTGATTTCCACCAGCCCGGTGTCCACGGCGAAGTTCCACGCCTCTACGGTCAGTTCCGTGGCGTAATCCTCCGCTTCCAGGCCCAGGGCGGCGATGGCCTCCGCCAGTCCTTCGGCGAGCAGTTCCGCGCCTGCCCCGACCGGGACTCCGGGGCTGGCCCAGCGGGCGAGGGCGGCGGCCCGTGAGACCAGCGGGACGGCCAGCGCGTCGCGCGCCAGTTCCGCCTCGGTGGGCAGCCGCACGGGGGGCAGGGTGGGCAGGTCCGCACCGGACATGATGTGGGGGCTCCTCGGCAACGACGGCGTGTCGGCACAGCCTAGAACGTGATCCACAGCACGCCCAAAGACACAGCGCACCGGCCCGCCACCCTTCGGCGCGGGTTAACAAGAATGTCGCCGTGCCGACCCTTGCGGGCCGTTGACAACACATGCCGGGTGCGGGAGTTTTACGCGCGTAGAAGTACCGTCCGGTTTCAAACCTGCCCCCGGAGGGCATCTTGCTTGCTCTTTCCCGCCCATCGAGACGCGCGACCACCATCGGCGCGTTGACCGTATCCGCCGCCCTCGGCGCCACTCTGCTGGCCGCCTCGCCCTTCACGGCCACCGCCGCCGAAACCAGCGGGCTGCGCATCCATGACATCCAGGGGAACACCCGGATATCCCCGTACGCGGGCGAGCAGGTCACCGGGGTGTCCGGCATCGTGACCGGGGTACGTACGTACGGCTCGCGCGGTTTCTGGATCCAGGACCCGCGGCCCGACAACGACCCGGCCACCAGTGAGGGGATCTTCGTCTTCACCAACGCCGCGCCCGCCGTGAAGGTCGGCGACGCGGTGAACGTCGGCGGCACCGTCACCGAGTACTACTACGGCGGCATCGACCGGGGCGACACCTCCCTCACCCAGATCTCCCGGCCCACCGTCTCGGTGCTCTCCTCCGGGAACGAACTGCCCGCCCCCGTGGTTCTGGACGCCGCCGCGATCCCGTCCGCCTATGCCCCCAAGGGTGACAAGGCGAACGGCGGCAGCATCGAGAATCTGCCGCTCCAGCCCAACAAGTACGCCCTGGATCTGTTCGCCTCCCTGGAGGGGATGAACGTCCAGATCGAGGACGCCGCGATCGTCGGCCCCAGCACCGCCTACTACGAGCTGTGGGTCAACGTCCAGCCCGAGCTGAACGCCACCTCCCGCGGCGGCACCCGCTACGCGTCGTACAACGACCCCAACCCGGGCCGCCTCAAGGTCGAGTCGCTGATCCCGGCCGGTCAGACGCCGTTCCCCACGGCCAACACCGGCGACACCCTCAGCGGCGTCACCACCGGCCCGCTGGACTACGACGAGTTCGGCGGCTATCTGCTGGCCGCCCGCGAGATGGGTACGGTGACCTCCGGCGGCATCGAGCCCGAGACGACCCGCCGCCAGGAGAGCAAGGAACTCGCGGTCGCCGCCTACAACGTGGAGAACCTCAACCCCTCCAACGATCAGGCGAAGTTCGACCGGCTGGCCGCCGGCATCGTGGACCACCTCTCCTCCCCCGACATCGTCGCCCTGGAGGAGATCCAGGACGACAACGGCCCCGTCGACGACGGCACCGTCACCGCCGGGGTGACCCTCACCCGCTTCACCGACGCGATCGTGGCCGCCGGCGGCCCGCGCTACGAGTGGCGCGGCATCGACCCCGAGGACGGCAAGGACGGCGGTCAGCCCGGCGGCAACATCCGCAACGTCTTCCTCTTCAACCCGGCCCGGGTCTCCTTCACCGACCGCCCCGGCGGCGACGCGACAACCGCCACCTCCGTGGTCAAGGAGCGCGGCAAGGCCGCGCTGACCCACTCCCCCGGCCGGGTCGACCCGGCCAACGCGGCGTGGAACTCCAGCCGCAAGCCGCTGGCCGGCGAGTTCACCTTCCGTGGCACCCCGGTGATCGTCATCGCCAACCACTTCAACTCCAAGGGCGGCGACCAGTCGCTGTACTCGCGCTACCAGCCGCCCACCCGCTCCAGCGAGACCCAGCGCCTGGCCCAGGCGCGGGCGGTCAACTCCTTCGTCCGTGACATCATCCGGGTGCAGAAGAACGCCCAGGTCGTGGTCCTCGGTGACATCAATGACTTCGAGTTCTCCGGCACCACGCAGGCTCTGACGGCCGGCGGGGTGCTGCGCAGCGCGGTGCTGTCGCTGCCGGCGGCCGAGCGCTACACGTACCTCTACAACGGCAACGCCCAGGTGCTGGACCAGACGCTGGTCTCGCCGGCGATCAAGAAGTTCGACTACGACATCGTGCACATCAACTCCGAGTTCGCCGGCCAGGCCAGCGACCACGATCCGCAGATTATCCGGTTCAAGCCCTGAGCCACGGGGGTTACGGTGGGGCGTCATGAACTCCGTACGTTCCGCATCCCCCTCTCCCTTCGGCCGCCGCGCGGCGGCCATGATCACCCCGTTCACGGCGGGCGGTGCCCTCGATACCGAGGGCACCGCCCGTCTGGCCGTTCATCTGGTGGACCGGGGCGGCTGTGACGCCCTCGTCCTCAACGGCACGGCCGGCGAGTCCCAGACGACCAGCGACGCCGAGAAGGACACCGTGCTGCGCACCGTCGTGGAGGCGGTCGGCGACCGGGCGTCGGTGATCGCCGGGGTGGGCACCAGCGACACCCGGCACACCGTCGCCCTGGCCCGGGCCGCGCAGTCGGCCGGCGCGCACGGGCTGCTCGTCGTCACGCCGTACTATTCGCGCCCCACCCAGGAGGGCATCGTCCGGCACCTGGGTACGGTCGCGGACGCCACCGAGTTGCCGGTGATGCTGTACGACGTGCCGGCCCGTACCGGTGCGGGTACGGAGCTGACCGCCGATTCACTGCGCCGGCTCGCGGAGCATCCGCGGATCCGCGCCGTCAAGGACTGTTCGTACGATCTGCTGAAGACCGGTCTGGTGCTGGGCAGTACGGATCTGGCGTACTACTCGGGCTGCGACGAGCTGAACCTGCCGATGTTCGCGCTCGGCGCCACCGGCTATGTGAGCACCGCCGCGCATGTGGCCGGGCCGCAGGTGCGGGCGGTGCTGGACGCCGTCGACGCCGGGGATCTGCCGACCGCCGCCCGGCTGCACCGCCGGCTGCTGCCGCTGTGCCAGGCACTCATGGACGAAGTGCCGGGGACGGTCGCGGTCAAGGCGCTGTTCGCGGTGGCCGGGCTGCCGGGCGGGCCGGTGCGCGGGCCGCTGCTGGCGGCGGACGAGGAGCTGACGGGCCGGCTGGTGGACGCGCTCAAGGCCGCGCTGGCGCCGGTTTCGTGAGGCCCGCGCCCGGCTCGGTCGGGTGCTCGCCCACCAGGTCGCGGGCGAGCAGCGTGGCCCCGGCGACGGCGCCCGGCATCAGGAGGATCGCGGCCGGCGGCACCAGGAACGCCGCCACCAGCGGCACCCCGAAGCCGACCGCGAGCCAGCGCCGGCCGCGCAGCATCCGCAGCCGCTGCCTGACGTCGATGCCGCGCCGGCCCAGCGCGTAGCAGACCAGTTCCAGGGTCAGGAAGAACCCGGAGACGGCGAAGCCGATCACCGGGATCACGGTCTGCCCGATGACCGGCACGAAGCCGAGGACGAACAGCGGGACGGTCCACAGCGTGGCGCGCCACAGCACGTACAGCGCCTCGACGAGTGCCGCCCACAGTTCGCGCCACAGCGGCCGGTCCGGGGCGGCCGGGCAGTTGCCCTCGCTCTCCTCCACGGCGGCGGACAGCGCGTCGTAGAAGGGGTCGCCGATGATGAGGGTGACGGCGGTGAAGGTGAGGACGGCGAGCGCGAGCCCGGCGGCGAGCAGCAGGGCGACGGCGAGGCCGCGCAGCAGGCCGCGCCACGGGGAGTCCCAGTCGTCGGCGAACGGGGTGATCCACGCGGCGAGGTCGCCCACGTTGAGCAGCAGTACGAGCAGGGCCGCCGCGTACAGCGCGAGGGCGATCAGCGCGGGCAGCAGGGCGCGGCCGTACCGTCCGGGGTGCTGGGCGAGCCATCGCTGGCCCAGCACCACGTACCGTATGCCGGCCGTGAGATCAGTCATCACCGGACCATGATCCCGCACCGGCCGTCCCGGGTGGGTCAGTTGTGGCTGTGCAGCGCCGCGTTGAGGCCGCCCCAGGAGCCGGTGCGCTGGAGCGCCTCGACGGTGCCGGTGGTGGAGTTGCGGCGGAACAGCAGGTTGTTGGCGCCGGAGAGGGCGGCGGCCTTGACGATGCTGCCGTCCGGGACGGTCACGCGGGTGCCGGCGGTGACGTACAGGCCGGCTTCCACGACGCAGTCGTCGCCGAGGGAGATGCCGATGCCGGATTCGGCGCCGAGCAGGCAGCGTTCGCCGATGGTGACGGTCTGCTTGCCGCCGCCGGACAGGGTGCCCATGATGGAGGCGCCGCCGCCCACGTCGCTGCCGTCGCCGACGACGACGCCGGCGCTGATGCGGCCCTCGACCATGGAGGTGCCGAGGGTGCCGGCGTTGAAGTTGCAGAAGCCCTCGTGCATGACGGTGGTGCCGGCGGCGAGGTGGGCGCCGAGCCGGACCCGGTCGGCGTCACCGATGCGGACCCCGGCGGGGACGACGTAGTCGGTCATCCGGGGGAACTTGTCGACGCTGGTGACGGTCAGCGGGCCGGTGCCGGCGGCGCGGGCGGCCAGCCGGGTCTCCTCGATCCGTTCCACGGGGACCGGGCCGCGGCTGGTCCAGGCGACGTTGGCGAGCAGCCCGAAGATGCCGTCCAGGCTGAGTCCGTGCGGGCGGACCAGGCGGTGGCTGAGCAGGTGCAGCCGCAGGTAGGCGTCGTGGGCGTCGAGCGGCTTGTCGTCGAGGGAGGCGATGACCGTACGGACCGCGACGACCTCGACGCCGCGCACCGCGTCGGGGCCGAGCGCGGCCGGGGCGCTCTCGCCGAGGAGTTCGGCGGTGCGCTCGGGGGTGAGGCGTTCGCTGCCTGCCGGGCCGGGTTCGTCGCTGAGGACGGGGGCGGGGAACCAGGTGTCGAGCACGGTGCCGTCGGCGGCGAGGGTGGCGAGGCCGGCGGCGACGGCACCGGTGGTGCGGGTGGGTGCGGAGGTGGTTGCGTCGGTCATGCCCAAGACGCTAACCGGTGCCCGGCGCGGATCGCCAACCGGTCCCGGATGGCGGTACGTGGGGTACGAGCCGGTTGACCTGCTCGCTGATCGCCTCGGGGTCGTAGGGCCGGCCGGTGAGGAGTTGCTGGATGAGCAGGCCGTCCGTCAGGGCGATGACGGCGCGGGCGGTGGCCGGGTCGGGGACGAGGGGGCGCAGGGCGGCGGCCATGTCGGCGAAGCAGGCGTCGGCGAGGGGGCGCAGGGCGGGGTCGCGCAGTCCGGCGAAGTACAGCTCATACTCCAGTTCGGTCTGGGCGCGGCGCGGTTCCTGGAGGGCGAGGGCCATGCCGCGGGCGAGTTCGGGGCCGAGGCCGTGGGGCAGCGCCGGATCCACGCTAGCGATCCAGCCGCGGAAGGCGGTCAGCCATTGCTGGTTGATCTGGTGGAGGGCGGCGTGCAGCAGTTCGTCGCGGCCGGCGAAGTGGTAGGTGGTGGAGCCGAGTGGTACGTCGGCCTCGGCGGCGACGGTGCGGTGGCTGAGCCCGTTGATGCCGCGCCGCGCGAGCACCCGGACGGCGGCGTCGACGATGCGCTGCCGCCGGTCGGGGTCGTGGCGGCGGGCCATCAGTGCGCTCCGCCGAGGTTGAGCAGGGTGACGCCACCGATGACGAGGGCGACGCCCGCGACCTTGGCGGCGGTGATGCTCTCGCCGAGGAAGACCATGCCGATGGCGGCGATGAGGGCGGTGCCGGCGCCGGCCCAGATGGCGTAGGCGATGCCGACGTCCATCGTTTTGAGGACCTGGGCGAGGAGGCTGAAGGCGACGGCGTAGCCGGCGATGGAGCCCAGGCTGGGCCAGAGCTTGGAGAAGCCGTCGCTCAGTTTCATCATCGTGGTGCCGGCGATTTCGCAGAGGATCGCGCCGGCGAGCAGGAGATAGGCCATGTGGACGACCGTACCAATGATATGTACGGCCGTACACATAAGCGCCGGGGCGAGCGGGCGGGGGACTCGGGGCAGGCTGGTGGGAAACCGCCGGCCGGCATGACCGTCGCGATCCCGTGCGATCCCGCGCACCACGGCGGGCCGGGACCCGCACGACGAGGACCCGCATGACCTGGTGGGGGCGCTCCCCCTGCGCGGCGGCGGCGCTCCGCGCCCGCCCGGGGCGGCCCCGGCCCGGCCACAACCACCGGAGTGACCCCTCCCGCGCGCCATCGGATCGGCCCTGCGCCGCCCCCGCATCCTGAGCCTGACCGTGAGTGATCGCTGAGGAAGGAAGAAACCATGGCCCAGTGCGAGGTCTGCGGCAACGACTACCAGCTGACGTTCGAGGTGCGCGCCGCCGGCGAGGTGCATGTCTTCGACAGCTTCGAGTGCGCCATCCAGCGGATGGCCCCGATCTGCGAGAACTGCCAGTGCCGCATCATGGGGCACGGGGTGGAGACGGCGGACGGCCACATGTACTGCTGCGCCCACTGCGCCCGGGTCCAGGGCCACCAGCAGCTGGCCGACCACGCGTAGGAACGCGCGAGACGGCAAGCAGAACGGGAGGCGGGGCCGGCATCCGGCCCCGCCTCCCGTACCGGGCTGTCACCGCCTCAGACGTTGAAGCCCAGCGCGCGCAGCTGCTCGCGCCCGTCGTCGGTGATCTTGTCGGGGCCCCACGGCGGCATCCAGACCCAGTTGATCTTCAGGTCCTTCACCAGCCCCTCGGTGGCCGACTTCGCCTGGTCCTCGATGACATCCGTCAGCGGGCACGCCGCCGACGTCAGCGTCATGTCGAGGGTCGCGATGTTCTCCTCGTCGACGTGAATCCCGTAGATCAGCCCGAGATTCACCACATCGATGCCCAGCTCGGGGTCCACGACGTCGTACAGCGCCTCGCGGATCTCCTCCTCGCTCGCGGGTGAGATCTCCACAGCGGTCTCGCTCATGCCGCCCTCCCTTCCTCGTTCAGAGCCTGGGCGGTGGCTTCCTTCCACGCCATCCAGCTCAGCAGTGCGCACTTCACCCGGGCCGGATACTTGGAGACCCCGGCGAACGCGACCGCGTCCTCCAGCAGTTCCTCCATGGCGTCGTCCGGCTCCAGGCGGCCCTTGGACTGCATGAGTTCCAGAAAGGTCTCCTGGATCCGCCGCGCGTCCGCCAGCTCCTTGCCGACCAGCAGCTCGTTCAGCACCGAGGCGCTCGCCTGACTGATCGAACAGCCCTGGCCCTCGTAGCTGACGTCGCCGATGGTGGTCCCGTCCATCCGCACCCGCAGGGTGATCTCGTCCCCGCAGGTCGGATTGACGTGGTGCACCTCGGCATCGCCCGGGCGCAGGCCGCGCCCGTGCGGATGCTTGTAGTGGTCCAGGATCACGTCCTGGTACATCGATTCCAGTCTCATGTGCCGGCGTACCTCACCCGAAGAACCCGCGAACGTACTCAAGCCCCTCGACCAGGGCATCCACCTCAGCCGGTGAGGTGTACAGATAGAACGACGCTCGCGTGGTCGCCGGAATTCCGTACCGCAGACACACCGGCCGCGCGCAGTGGTGGCCCACCCGCACCGCGATGCCCCGCTCGTCCAGCACCTGACCCACATCGTGGGGGTGGATGTCACCCAGCGTGAACGAGATGGCGGCGCCCCGGTCCTCGGCCGTCTCCGGGCCGATGATCCGCAGCTGCGGCACCTCGGCCAGCCGGGCCAGCGCGTACTCGGTCAGCGCGTGCTCGTGCGCCGCGATCCGGTCCATCCCGATGCCGCTGAGATAGTCCACCGCCGCGCCGAGCCCGACCGCCTGCGCGATCGGCGGCGTGCCCGCCTCGAACTTGTGCGGCGCCGGGGCGTACGTGGAGGAGTGCATCGACACCGTCTCGATCATCTCCCCGCCGCCCAGGAACGGCGGCAGGTCCTCCAGCAGCTCCTGGCGGCCCCACAGCACCCCGATGCCGGTCGGGCCGCACATCTTGTGACCGGTGAAGGCCACGAAGTCGGCGCCCAGCGCCTGCACGTCCAGCTTCGCGTGCGGCACCGCCTGCGAGGCGTCGATCAGCACCAGCGCGCCCACCTCGTGCGCCCGCCGGACGATCTCCCGCACCGGGTTGAGCGTGCCGAGGATGTTGGACACCAGCACGAACGAGACGATCTTGGTCCGCTCGGTGATGATCTGATCGATGTTCGACAGATCGAGCCGGCCGTCGTCGGTGAGCCCGAACCACTTCAGCTGCGCGCCGGTGCGCTGCGCCAGCAGCTGCCACGGCACGATGTTGGAGTGGTGCTCCATCTCCGTGATGACGATCTCGGTGCCCGAGTCCACCCGGTAGGGCTCATCGGCCCAGCCGAGCATGTTGGCCACCAGGTTCAGCGACTCCGAGGCGTTCTTGGTGAAGATCACCTCGTCCCTGCTGGGCGCGTTGATGAACGCGGCGACCTTGTCCCGGGCGCCCTCGTACAGCGCGGTGGCCTCCTCCGCCAGGACGTGCACCCCCCGGTGCACATTGGCGTGGTGCCGCTCGTAGTAGTCGTTCATCGCGTCCAGCACCTGGCGCGGCTTCTGCGAGGAGGCCGCGTTGTCCAGGTAGACCAGCCGCTTCCCGTCGTGGAGCGTACGGCCCAGGATGGGGAAGTCCTTGCGGATCGCCTCGGTGTCCAGGAGGCCGGCCGGGAGCCCCGGGCGGCCCGCCCGTGTGTCGGTCATGACACGCCACCGCCCTTCGTGTACGCCTCGTAGCCCTCGGCCTCCAGCTTGTCGGCCAGCTCGGGGCCGCCCGACTCGACGATCCGGCCGCCCGCGAAGACGTGGACGTGGTCGGGCTTGATGTAGCGCAGGATGCGCGTGTAGTGGGTGATCAGCAGGGTGCCGGACTCGCCGGCCTCGCGCACCCGGTTGACGCCCTCGGACACGATGCGCAGCGCGTCGATGTCCAGGCCGGAGTCGGTCTCGTCCAGGATGGCGATCTTGGGCTTGAGCAGCTCCAGCTGGAGGATCTCGTGCCGCTTCTTCTCACCGCCGGAGAAGCCCTCGTTCACGTTGCGCTCGGCGAAGGCGGGGTCCATCTCCAGCCGGGCCATCGCCTCCTTGACCTCCTTCACCCAGGTACGCAGCTTGGGTGCCTCGCCGCGGACGGCGGTGGCGGAGGTGCGCAGGAAGTTGGAGACCGAGACGCCGGGCACCTCGACGGGGTACTGCATCGCCAGGAACACACCGGCCCGGGCGCGCTCGTCGACCGACATCTCCAGGACGTCCTCACCGTCGAGGGTGACGGTGCCGCCGGTGACGGTGTACTTGGGGTGGCCGGCCAGCGAGTAGGCCAGGGTGGACTTGCCGGAGCCGTTGGGGCCCATGATGGCGTGCGTCTCGCCCTGCTTCACGGTCAGGTCGACGCCGCGCAGGATCTCGGTGGGGCCGCCTTCGGCGTCGACGGAGACGTGCAGGTCGCGGATCTCAAGGGTTGCCATGGGTGCTTCAGGACTCCTGGGTGACGGAGACGAGCACAGCGGCGCCGGGGCCGTCTCCTTCGATCTTGACGGAATAGACGGGGATGGGGCGGGTCGCCGGCAGGCCCGAGGGCTTGCCGGTGCGCAGATCGAAGCTGGAGCCGTGCAGCCAGCACTCGATCTGGCAGTCCTCCACCTCACCCTCGGAGAGCGAGACATTGGCGTGCGAGCAGATGTCGTGGACCGCGAAGACCTCGCCCTCGGTACGGACCACGGCCACCGGCACCCCGCCGAGCTCCACGCGCTTGGGGGTGTCCTGCTCCAGGTCCCCCAGCGCGCAGGCCCGTACATAGGCCGCGGCCGGCTGTGCCTGTGGCTCACTCATGCGATGGACGCCTCCAGCTCGGCGGTGAGCTTGGCGATCAGCCGCTCCTCGACGTCGGGGACGCCGATCTGCTGGATCAGCTCGGCGAAGAAGCCTCGGACGACCAGGCGGCGGGCCTCGTCCTCCGGAATGCCGCGCGCCATCAGGTAGAACAGCTGCTCGTCCTCGAAGCGGCCGGTGGCGCTGGCGTGGCCGGCGCCGGCGATCTCGCCGGTCTCGATCTCCAGGTTGGGGACCGAGTCGACGCGGGCGCCGTCGGTGAGAACCAGGTTGCGGTTCAGCTCGTAGGTGTCGGTGCCGGTGGCGCCCGCCTGGATCAGCACGTCGCCGATCCACACCGCGTGCGCGTCCGAGCCCTGGAGCGCGCCCTTGTAGGCCACGTTCGAGCGGCAGTTGGGGGCGGAGTGGTCCACCAGCAGCCGGTGCTCCTGGTGCTGGCCGCCGTCCGTGAAGTACAGGCCGTACAGCTCGGCCTCACCGCCGGGGCCGGCGTAGGACACCCGGGGGTGGATGCGTACCACGTCGCCGCCGAAGGTGACGATCACCGACTTGAAGGTGGCGTCCCGGCCGACCAGGGCGTTGTGCTGCGAGCAGTGCACGGCGGTGGCGTCCCAGTCCTGGACGGAGACCACGGTCACCTTGGCGCCGTCGCCGACCACGAAGTCGACGTTGGCGGCGCGCACCGTGTCGCCGGTGTGGTCGATGACGAAGACCACCTCGGCGAAGGCGCCGACCTCGAAGACGGTGTGCCCGAAGGTGACGCCGCCCTGGCCGTGGATGGCCACCCGCACCGGCTCGGCGAGCACGGCCTCGGCGGGCACGGTGATCACGGTGGCCTTCTCCACCGCGCTGAACGCCTGCGCGGCGACCCGGTCCACCGGGGTACCGGCCTTGCCGACCCGGGCGTCGTCGCGGCTCACGGTCTCCACCGTGACGCCGGAGCCCTCGGGCGCGGTCACCTCGGCCTTGACGCTGCCGCCGGCGGTGGCGGTGCCGTCGTGCAGGCCGCGCAGCCGTTCCAGAGGAGTGAAGCGCCACTCCTCCTCACGGCCGGTGGGCACCGGGAAGTCGGCCACCTCGAAGGACGGCGGGGCGCTCATCCGGGTGGCGACGGTGGACTCCGCCGCCAGCGCGACCGGATTACTTGGGGCCTCAGCCATGGGTCTCGTCGTGCTCACTCTCTTGAATAGGGGAAACGGCTCACGCGGTGCTGCGGGGTGGCGTCAGCCGACCGCGCCTTCCATCTGGAGCTCGATCAGCCGGTTCAGCTCCAGGGCGTACTCCATGGGCAGTTCCTTGGCGATCGGCTCGACGAAGCCGCGCACGATCATCGCCATCGCCTCGTCCTCGGACAGGCCGCGGCTCATCAGGTAGAAGAGCTGGTCGTCGCTCACCTTGGAGACGGTGGCCTCGTGCCCCATGGTCACGTCGTCCTCGCGGACGTCGACGTAGGGGTAGGTGTCGGAGCGGGAGATGGTGTCCACCAGCAGCGCGTCGCACAGCACATTGGACTTGGAGCCCGCCGCGCCCTCGCCGATCTCGATCAGACCCCGGTAGGAGGTACGGCCGCCGCCGCGCGCCACCGACTTGGAGACGATGTTGGAGGAGGTGTTGGGCGCCATGTGCACCATCTTGGCGCCGGCGTCCTGGTGCTGGCCCTCGCCGGCGAAGGCGATGGAGAGGGTCTCGCCCTTGGCGTGCTCGCCCATCAGGTAGATCGCCGGGTACTTCATGGTGACCTTGGAGCCGATGTTGCCGTCGACCCACTCCATGGTGGCGCCCTCGTAGGCCACCGCCCGCTTGGTCACCAGGTTGTAGACGTTGTTCGACCAGTTCTGGATGGTCGTGTAACGGCAGCGGCCACCCTTCTTGACGATGATCTCCACGACCGCCGAGTGCAGCGAGTCCGAGTTGTAGATCGGGGCGGTGCAGCCCTCGACGTAGTGCACGTAGGCGTTCTCGTCGACGATGATCAGGGTCCGCTCGAACTGGCCCATGTTCTCGGTGTTGATGCGGAAGTACGCCTGGAGCGGGATGTCCACGTGCACGCCCGGCGGCACATAGATGAAGGACCCGCCCGACCACACGGCGGTGTTCAGCGCGGCGAACTTGTTGTCGCCGGCCGGGATCACGGTGCCGAAGTGCTCCTGGAACAGCTCCGGGTGCTCCTTGAGCGCGGTGTCGGTGTCCAGGAAGATGACGCCCTGCTGCTCCAGGTCCTCACGGATCTGGTGGTAGACGACCTCCGACTCGTACTGGGCGGCGACACCGGCGACAAGACGCTGCTTCTCGGCCTCCGGGATGCCGAGGCGGTCGTAGGTGTTCTTGATGTCCTCCGGCAGGTCCTCCCAGCTGGTGGCCTGCTTCTCGGTGGAGCGCACGAAGTACTTGATGTTGTCGAAGTCGATGCCGGTGAGGTCCGAGCCCCAGGTGGGCATCGGCTTCTTGCCGAACAGCTTCAGGCCCTTGAGCCGCAGCTTGAGCATCCAGTCCGGCTCGGACTTCTTCGCCGAGATGTCCTCGACGACGGCCTCGCTCAGACCGCGCTTGGCGGCGGCGCCGGCCGCGTCGGAGTCGGCCCAGCCGTATTCGTAGGTGCCCAGTCCGTCGAGCTCGGGGTGGGC
This sequence comes from Streptomyces sp. NTD107, assembly GCF_059510435.1. Lineage (NCBI taxonomy): Bacteria > Bacillati > Actinomycetota > Actinomycetes > Kitasatosporales > Streptomycetaceae > Streptomyces > Streptomyces sp. NTD107. Next base: position 90,907 of record NZ_JCAJZV010000002.1, read on the forward strand.
GGTCTCCGTGGGGAGCGTCATGCGGGGTTCCTCCCGGCTGTGCCTGGTGTCGCGGTGGTGGGTGTCTCCGCCGCCGGTGACGGCCGCTGGCCGGACGGTGGCGCGGAGGGGACGAAGGTGGTGCAGACGCCATCGCCGTGCGCGATGGTGGCGAGCCGCTGCACATGGGTGCCCAGCAGGCGGGAGAAGACCTCGGCCTCCGCCTCGCACAGCTGCGGAAAACGCTCGGCGGCGTGCGCCACCGGGCAGTGGTGCTGGCACAGCTGCTCCCCCGGCGCGCCGGGTGCGGAGCGCGCCATCGCAGCGTACCCGTCCTGGGTGAGCGCCTCGGCCAGTGCCCGGGTACGCCCCTGGGGGCTGACGCCGTCCAGCTGGTGCCGGTAGCGCTCGCCCTGGGCGGCGGCCCGCTCGCGGGCGAAGTCGAGGACGGCGGCGGCGCCGCGCTCCCCGCCGCCGGCGGCGCGGGCGATGAAGGTGAGAGCCTCCACGGCGAGCGCGTCGTAGGCGTGGTCGAAGGCGTCCCGGCCGTAGCCGGTGAGCGCGAAGACCTTGGCCGGCCGGCCGCGGCCCCGGGAGCCGTAGACCCGCTTCTCGCGGGCCTCGACCATGCCGTCGGCGGCCAGCGCGTCCAGGTGCCGGCGTACGGCGGGCTGGGTGAGGGCGAGCCGGTCGGCGAGCTCGGCGGCGGTGGAGGGGCCGTGGTCGAGGATGGAGCGGGCCACCCGCTGCCGGGTGCCGTGCTGCTCCCCGTCCGGCCCTGGCAACGACGCGGTGGCGCCGGCGGCATCCGCTGCCACCGGCGTCGTACGCCGCTCCTCGCCGTTTTTCACAACGCCATTGTTGCGTAATTCCCGCAAAGCGAGCAAGCCGCGATCTGGCCTGCGCGAATGCGGTTCATCACGTAAGGCAAACCTAACCCCCGCCCGGTATCCCCGGACGGGGGCCAAAGGATAGGTAAGCCTTGCCTTACTTGGGTGGCGGTGGGGGCGCGGTCGACTCGCGGACCACCAGCGCGGTCTCCAGCGTCGTCTTGGCGGCGCCCCGCCCGCCGGGCAGGTCGATCGCGTGCAGGAGCAAATCAACGGCCGAGCGGCCCGCCTCCTCGGTCGGCATCGCGATGGAGGTGAGTTTGGGGCGGCTCACCCGGCCGGCGATGGTGTCGTCCACTCCCACCACGCTGACCTCGCCCGGCACCCCGACCCCGCTGTCGGCCAGCCCTTCGATGGTGCCGATGGCCATCAGATCGTTGTACGCGATGACCCCGGTGGCACCGGCCGCCAGCACCATCGCGGCGGCCTGCTGCCCGCCCCGCTCGGTCGGCGCGTTCGGCCCGGTGATCTCCAGCCTCGCACCGGCCCGCTCGGCCGCCGTCACTGCCGACTTCCGCATCTGTTCGCTGGTCCACGAGCCGCGCGGGCCGCCCAGCAGCATCAGCCGGCGATGGCCGAGCCCGGCCAGATGCTCCACGGCCGCCGCCGCCCCGTTGCTGATGTCCATCAGCACCGCGGGCAGCCCCTTGACATTGCGGTTGACCACGACGAACGGCAGATCGGCGCTCAGCCCCGTGATCGCGGCGTTCGACAGCCGGGGCGAGACCAGCACCACCCCGTCCACCTGCTTGGCGAGGATCGAGATCAGCTCTTCCTCGGCGCGCGGATCCTCGTCCGTGTCCGCCACGAACACCTGATAGCCGCGCACCCTGGCGTACGACTGGGCGGACTTGATCAGCGGCGGGAAGAACGGGTTGGCGATGTCGGCGACGATCAGCCCCAGGTTGTGGGTCACGCCGGTGGTCAGCGCGCGGGCCGCCTGGTTGGGGCGGTAGCCCAGCTCGGCCGCCGCCGCGAGAACCCGTTCCCGGGTGTCGACTTTGACCAGGTTCGGTGCCGAGAATGTCCGGGAGACCGTGGACACATGAACGCCGGCGGCTCGGGCCACGTCACGGATGGTCACCGCCATGAGCGCCCGCCCCCCTCCACAGTCGTCTCTCTGTCACGGCGGTCACCATAGCCTGCAATCGGTTGCCATGAAAATCCGCCCAGACCCTTGACGTTTCTTGTCGGTTACACCAGCCTGCTGCAACCGGTTGTATTAACGGAGCAACAACCCGGATCCCGCGTCGTCCCATCAACACGCTCGGTGTGCTGCCCCTCGTCTCCTCGAAAGGAGCGCTCCCGCATGACCGACACCCAGGTGCGCCCCAGGCCACCGGGCGCCACTGACCGCCCTCCCGTGGCGGACACCACGGGCGCGCTGCGCAAACGGCGGCGCAAGGAGTCCCTGACCGCCTATCTCTTTCTGCTTCCCTGGTTCGTCGGCCTGATCGCCATCACCGCCGGACCCCTGCTGAGCTCGCTGTATCTGTCCTTCACGGACTACAGCCTGATCGGCGACTCCCAGTGGGTGGGCTTCGACAACTACACGCGGATGTTCCAGGACGACCCGCGGTTCATCAAGGCCCTCACCAACACGGCGATCTACGTCTTCGTCTCCGTACCGCTCCAACTGGCCTTCGCGCTCGCGCTCGCGATGGTGCTGGACCGCGGCGTGAGCGGACTGCCCATCTACCGCTCCGTCTACTACCTGCCGTCCCTGCTGGGCTCCAGCGTGGCCATCGCCATCCTGTGGCGGCAGATCTTCGGCGCCGACGGCCTGGTCAACTCGTTCCTGGGCATCTTCGGCATCGAGGGCATGGGCTGGGTCTCCCACCCCGACACGGCCCTGGGCACCCTGATCATCCTCAACGTGTGGACCTTCGGCTCCCCGATGGTCATCTTCCTGGCCGGCCTGCGGCAGATCCCGGCCAGCTACTACGAGGCCGCCAGCCTGGACGGGGCCGGCAAGACCCGGCAGTTCTTCTCCATCACCCTGCCGCTGCTGTCCCCGATCATCTTCTTCAATCTGATCCTCCAGCTGATCAACGCCTTCCAGTCCTTCACCCAGGCGTTCGTCATCAGCGGCGGCAACGGCAGCCCGGCCGACTCGACGCTCCTCTACACGATGCACGTGTATCAGAAGGGCTTCAACAGCTTCGAGATGGGCTACGCATCGGCGATGGCGTGGGTCCTGGTCCTCATCATCGCGGCGCTGACCGGAGTGAACTTCCTCATGTCAAAGTATTGGGTGTTCTACAGTGACAAATAACGTCGAATCGCGCCCCGACGCACGCGCCGGAGCCGGTCGGGGCGAGCTGAACGACACCCTGTTCGCCCGCGCGCTGGGCGCGCTGGCCGGCAAACGCATCCTGACGCACATCCTGCTGATCGGGTTCGGGCTGGTGATGCTCTACCCGATCCTGTGGATGATCTCCAGCTCCCTCAAGCCCGAAGAACTCATCTTCCGCGAGCCGGGACTGCTGCCCTCCAGCGTCACCTTCGAGAACTTCAGCAACGGCTGGGACGCGCTGCGCTACCCCTTCAGCCACTACTTCCTGAACTCGGCGATCATCACCTTCGCCTCCATCATCGGCAACCTGGTGGCCTGCTCGCTGGCCGCCTACGCCTTCGCCCGGCTGGAGTTCCCGCTCAAGAAGTTCTGGTTCGCCCTGATGCTCGGCTCCATCATGCTGCCGCTGCACGTGGTGATCGTCCCGCAGTACATCCTGTTCTCGGACCTGGGCTGGATCAACACCTTCTACCCGCTGATCGTCCCGAAGTTCCTGGCCACCGACGCCTTCTTCATCTTCCTGATGGTGCAGTTCATCCGCACCCTGCCCCGGGAACTGGACGAGGCCGCCACCATCGACGGCGCCGGACACTGGCGGATCTTCACCCGGATCATCCTGCCGCTGTCCACCCCCGCGCTGGCCACCACCGCGATCTTCACCTTCATCTGGACCTGGAACGACTTCCTCAGCCAGCTGATCTTCCTCACCAACCCCGAGAAGTTCACCGTCCCGGTGGCCCTGCGCACCTTCCTGGACTCCAGCGGCGAATCCTCCTGGGGCCCCATGTTCGCCATCTCGGTGCTCTCCCTCGGCCCGATCTTCGGCTTCTTCCTGGCCGGCCAGAAGTACCTGGTGCGCGGCATCGCCACCACCGGCCTCAAGTAGTCCCCCCTTTTCGCGTCATCGGTATCGACAAGGAGTTCTTAGTGAACGGCAGTAAGAACGGTGCGACGAAGCTCTGTTCGGCGCTCCTCATGGCCGGCGCCCTCACCTTCACGGCCGCCTGCGGCGGCGACAGCGGCGGCGGCACCAACAGCGACGGAACGGTCACGCTGCGGGTCAGCTGGTGGGGCAACGACACCCGTCAGGCGCTGACCGAGGAAGCCCTGGATCTGTTCATGGAGAAGAACCAGGACATCAAGATCGAGCCCGAGTTCTCCGACTGGGACAACTATTACGACCGGCTCACCACCCAGATGGCCTCCGGTGACGCCCCCGACGTCTTCGCCACCGAGATCCGCCGGATGGGCGAGTTCGGCACCCGCGGCGCGCTCGCCGACCTCGACGGGCTGCTGGACACCAGCGGCCTGGACCAGGCGCTGCTGGAGTCCGGAGTCATCAACGGCACCCAGTACGCGATACCCACCGGCGTCAACGCGTTCATCATCGCCGCCAACAAGACCGTCCTGGACGAGGCCGGCATCGAACTGCCCGACGACACCACCTGGACCTGGGACGACTACCGGGACATCGCCGCCCAGGTCACCGAGGCCACCGGCGGCGGCGTGTACGGCACCCAGCTCAGCTTCAACGACGCCTACCTCAACATCTACGGCGCCCAGTACGGCGAGTCCTTCTACGGCGAGAACGGCAAGATCGGCATCTCCACCGACATCATCGCCGACTGGTACGCCTACCAGCAGGGCCTGATCGACACCCAGGCGTCCCCCGACGCCTCGCGCAGCACCGAACTCGGCTCCACCGGCGTGGAGACCTCGCTGGTCGCCACCAACAAGGGCGCCTTCGGCATGTGGTGGTCCAACCAGCTCAACGCCATCACCACCGGCTCCGGCTCGGAGATCGTGCTGCTGCGGATGCCCAAGAACGCCGACGCCGTCAGCGGCGGGCACTTCCTCCAGCCCAACATGTTCTGGTCGGTCGCCGGCAGCAGCAAGAAGCAGGAGGCGGCCGGCAAGCTGATCGACTTCCTGGTGAACGACCCCGATGCCGCCGCCATCATCGGCTCCGACCGCGGGCTGCCCCGTAACGAGGCCGTCCTGGCGCAGATCCGCGACGGCCTGTCCGACACCGACCAGCGGTCGCTGGAGTTCATCGGCTCGCTCGCCGACGAGCTGAACGACCCGCCGAAGGCCAACCCCAACGGTGCCGGCGAGATGCCCGCCATGCTGGAGCGCTACGGCCAGGAGGTCATCTTCGGCCGGATGAGCCCCGAGCAGGCCGCCGAAGGCTTCGTCAACGAGGCCAACTCCGTCCTCAACAAGTAACACCGAGCCGGCCCGCGTACCCCCCGCCGGGGTGCGCGGGCCGTCGGCCGTACCACCGCTACTCCCAGGGAGAACCCTCAGATGACCCGCCGCTACGCCTTCGTCGGACTCGGCAACCGGGCACAGATGTATGTCGACGCGCTGCTGGGCGACTGGAGCGACACCGGGCAGATCACCGCGCTCTGCGACATCAACCGGACCCGCATGGACTACTACAACCAGCTCATCACCGCCGCCGGCCGGGACGCGGTGCCCACCTTCACCCCCGACGCCTTCGACGCGCTGCTGGAGCGGGCGGACGTGGTCGTGGTCACCACCATGGACTCCACCCACGCCCAGTACGTGTGCGCCGCGCTGGACGCGGGCCGCGACGTGGTGGTGGAGAAGCCGCTGACCATCGACGCCGAGAGCTGCGCGAAGATCGCGGAGGCCGCCGAGCGCAACCCGGGGCAGCTGATCGTTACCTTCAACTACCGTTACTCGCCGCGCAACTCGGCGGTACGGCAGGTCATCGCGGACGGCCGGATCGGCGACGTCACCTCGGTGCACTTCGAGTGGGCGCTGGACACCATCCACGGCGCGGACTACTTCCGCCGCTGGCACCGCCGCAAGCACGAGTCGGGCGGGCTGCTGGTGCACAAGTCCACCCACCACTTCGACCTGATCAACTGGTGGCTGGCGGCCAGCCCCGAGCTGGTGTTCTCCCAGACCGAGCTGCGCTTCTACGGCAGCGACGCGGCCGGCGCCGAGCAGGCGGGCGACCGGCCCGAGCGCGGGCAGGGCTCGCCGGGACTGGGCTCCGACCCGTTCATCCTGGACATCTCGATCGACCCCAAGCTGAAGGCGCTCTACCTGGACGCCGAACACGAGGACGGCTACATCCGCGACCAGGACGTGTTCGCGGACGGGGTGACCATCGAGGACAACATGTCGGTGCTGGTGCGGTACGACAACCGCGCGCTGCTGACGTACTCGCTCAACGCCCACTCCCCCTACGAGGGGTACCGGGCCACCTTCAACGGCACCAAGGGCCGGCTCGAACTGGAGGTGGTGGAGCGCGCGTGGACCCCGCCGCACGCCGCGATCGACCCGACCGCGGCCAGCAAGTCGCTGGCGGAGGGCGTCTCGGAGCGGCTGACGCTCCAGGAGCACTGGAAGGAGGCCGAGGAGATCGAGATCCCGCAGGGCGAGGGCGGCCACGGCGGCGGCGACCGGCTGCTGCTGAACGACGTCTTCCGCGGCCCCGACAACGACCCGCTGGCCCGGCAGGCCGGCTACCGCGACGGCATCCGCAGCGTGCTGACCGGAGTGGCCGCCAACGAGTCGGCCCGCACGGGGGCGCCGGTGCGTCTGACGGCGGCCGGCACGAAGCTGCTGCCGCAGCCGTAACGGAGCAGTGCCCGCCCGCCCACCCCTGTTCCGGACCCGGGACAGGGGTGGGCGGGCGGGCCGGTGGTACCGCCACAAAGACGCGACAAGGGAACACCCGGCACAGCCGAAGGCCCGGCACAGCCGAAGGCCCGGCACAGCCGAAGGCCCGGCACAGCCGAAGGCCCGGCACAGCCGAAGGCCCGGCACAGGGGGGCTGGGATCGGGTGGGTGGGCGGGACCTAGACTCGGTCCCATGCAGACCGCAGGGGCCGGGGCGGCCGTGGAAGCCGTGGGGTTGGTCAAGCGGTACGGCGAGGTCGCCGCCGTCGACGGGCTCGATCTCACCGTCGCCCGCGGGTCAGTCACCGCCGTGCTCGGGCCCAACGGGGCGGGCAAGACCACCACCATCGAGGCGTGCGAGGGGTACCGGCGGCCCGACGGCGGCAGCCTGAAGGTGCTCGGGCTCGACCCCTACGCCCCCGCCGACGCCGCCGCCCTCCGTCCCCGGATCGGGGTCATGCTCCAGAGCGACGGCGTCTACCCGGGTGTCCGCGCCCTGGAGATGCTGCGGCACATGGCCGCCCTGTACGCGCACCCCCTGGACGTCGACGCGCTCGCCGAGCGGCTCGGTCTCGCCTCCTGCGGCCGTACCCCCTACCGCCGGCTCTCCGGCGGCCAGCGTCAGCGCCTCGCGCTCGCGCTCGCCGTCGTCGGCCGCCCCGAGCTGGTCTTCCTGGACGAGCCCACCGCCGGCCTCGACCCACAGGCCCGGCACGCCACCTGGGAGCTGGTGCGCGAGCTGCGCGCCGCCGGCGTCACCACCGTCCTCACCACCCATTTCATGGACGAGGCCGAGGAACTGGCCGACGAGGTCGCCATCATCGACGCCGGCAAGGTCATCGCGCACGGCACCCCCACCGCCCTCTGCCAGGGCGGCGCCGCCGACACGCTGCGGTTCGGCGGCCCGCCCGCGCTCGATGTCACCTCTCTCAAGGCCGCCCTCCCGGCGGGCAGCGATGTCAGTGAGCCGACCCCCGGTACGTACCGGGTCTCGGGCGAGATCGACCCCCGGCTGCTGGCCACCGTCACCGCGTGGTGCGCGCAGCACGGCGTCCTGCCGGACCGCATCACCACCCGTCGGCACACCCTGGAAGATGTCTTTCTCGAACTGACGGGCAAGGAGCTGCGGTCATGACGACCACCACCACGGAGCCCGCCGCTCTCGCCCCCCGGCCCGCCGCCGCCCCGCTGTCCCGGATGATCGCCGCCCAGGCCGCTCTGGAGACCCGGATGATGCTGCGGCACGGCGAGCAACTGCTGCTCACCGTGATCATCCCCACCCTCCTCCTCGTCCTGTTCAGCGCGGTGCGGATCGTCGACACGGGTGACGGCGACCGCGTCGATTTCCTCGCCCCCGGCATCCTGGCCCTGGCGGTGGTGTCGACCGCCTTCACCGGCCAGGCGATCGCCACCGGCTTCGAGCGGCGGTACGGCGTCCTCAAGCGGCTCGGCGCCTCCCCGCTGCCCCGCTGGGGCCTGCTGTGCGGCAAGACCTGCGCCGTACTGGTCACCCTCGCGCTTCAGACGGCGCTGCTCACCACCACCGCGTTCGCCCTCGGCTGGTCCCCGCGCGGCAATCCGCTGGCCCCCGCCGTGCTGATGCTGCTGGGCACCGCCGCCTTCTCGGGGCTGGGGCTGCTGATGGCCGGTACGCTGCGCGCCGAGGCCACCCTGGCCGCCGCCAATCTGGTCTTCATCCTGCTGCTGCTCGGCGGTGGCGTCGTCGTCCCGCTGGCGAACTTCCCCGACGCGCTGCGCGCCGTCCTCGAACTGCTCCCGGTCAGTGCCCTGTCCACCGGCCTGCGTGACGTCCTCCAGGACGGCGCCGCGATGCCCTGGGCCCAGGCCGGCGTCCTCGCCGCCTGGTCGGTGGTCTCCCTCACCGCCGCCGCGCGCTTCTTCCGCTGGGAATGACCCCCTCGTGAAAACGCGCACAAGCTCGGGGCCTACCATGAGCGGGTGCTGAAAGCAGTGCGAAACCCCCTCGCCTACATCGCCGAGCGCTGGACCCCGCGCCCCGAGACCGTGCGCCGCGCCGCGCTCACCGCCCTGGTGATGAGCGTGCTCATCATCGTCACCGGCGGCGCCGTCCGGCTCACCGGCTCCGGGCTCGGCTGCGACACCTGGCCCAAGTGCACGGACGACTCGCTCACCACCACCGCCGAGCAGGGGGTGCACGGGCTGATCGAGTTCGGCAACCGGATGCTGACGTACGTGGTCAGCGCCGCCGTCGGCTGGACCATCATCGCCGCCCGGGCCGCCAAGCCCCGCCGCCGCCCGTTGACCCGGATGGCCTGGGCCCAGTTCTGGATGGTGATGAGCAATGGTGTCGTCGGCGGCATCACGGTCCTCACCGAGCTGAACCCGTACGTCGTCGCCGGCCACTTCCTGGCCGCGATGGCACTGCTGACCACCACCACCCTCACCTGGCTGCGGGCTCGCGAGGGCGACGATCCGCCGCGCCCGCTGGTCGGCGTGCCGGTGCGCCGGGCCGTGCTCGGGCTGACCGTGCTCACCGGCGTGCTGCTGGTGGCCGGCACCGCCGTGACCGGCAGCGGCAAGCACGCGGGGGACAGCAGCGACATCGAGCGGATGCCGTTCGACTGGGAGACCGTCACCCGGGTGCACTCGATGCTGGCCTGGTCGGTGGCGCTCGGCGCGCTGGCGATCTGGCTGGGGCTGCGGCTGCTGGACGCCCCGGCCGGGCCGCGCGCCCGGTCCCGCGATCTGCTGCTGGTGGTGCTGTCCCAGGGCGCGATCGGCTATGTGCAGTACGCGCTGAACGAGCCGGAGTGGCTGGTCGGGCTCCACATGCTGGGGTCTGCCCTGGTGTGGATCGCGGTGCTGCGGCTGCTGCTGTCCACCCGTGAGCGGGGTGTCGCGCCGGGTGCCGGGGTGCGGGGCGAGCCGTCCGCCGATGAGCGGGCGAAGGAGCCTCAGCCCGCCTGACCAGCCTGACCCGCCTGACCAGCCCGGTCCTCCCGGTCCTCCCGGTCCGGCCGCTCCTCCAGCCGGTAGAGCCGCCGGGCGGTGCCGCCGCTGATCCGGTCGGCGATCCGCCGGGCGTCGGACCGCGAGCATTCGCCCTGGGTGATCCACTCCCCCAGCAGCCGCGCCATGGCCCGCTGGTACTGCCGGACCCGCACCACATGCAGCTCGGGCAGGCCGCGCGCCCCGGTGGAGAACAGCAGCTTGCCGAACGGCGCCCGGGTCAGGGTGAGGGCCGGGTCGGGGCCGACATCGGCGTAGACATGCGGAAAGGCCGCGGCCAGTCGGGCCGCGGCCTCGTGGTGCGGCCTGCTCGGCAGCAGCACGATGATCGCCAGGCCGGCGGTCGCGCGCAGCAGCGGGATCAGCGGCGCCGGGTCGGCGCACCGCACTTGTACGGGGAGCCCGCAGGCCAGCGCGGCCCACAGCAGATGGCCGGTCAGGGCCGGTTCGGTACGGTGCCGGCCGCAGGCCAGCCAGCGGCCGGCGGCGCGGCGTACCTCGGCGGGTTCGGGCGGGGCGCCGTCGCCGCGCAGCGTCGCGGCGTCGCACACGAAGGCGACGGCGCGGCGGGCGGCGCCGTGCAGCGCCTGGGCGAAGTCCTGGGTGAAGGTGCGGACGCCCCCGCCCCGGTCGGCGACCCGGCCGGCCAGCGCGGCGAGGGCGACCAGTTCGTGGGCCCGGGCGCCGGCGGCGGCGCCGAGTTCGCCGACGTCGGTCACCGCTTCGGCTTCCCGGTCCTCCCCGGGTATCGAGGGGTCCACGAGGTAGGTGTGGATGCCGCTGCCGCGCAGCAGCGCGCGGGAGGCGGCGTACGCGCCGAGTTCGCGGCGCCGGGCCAGATACCGTACGGCGGTGGTGTGCGGGGGCAGCCCGAGCAGTGGGGGGCACCAGCGGCGCAGGGCCAGCCCGGTGGTGGTGTCGTAGGAACTCCCGGTGCCGGCGGGGCCGCCGAGCGCGGCGGCGAGTTGCCGCTCGAAGGTGCCGAGGCCCAGTTCGCCGTGGAGCACGCCGTGGCTGTGCTGATCCACCAGGGGCGAGGTGTGCATATTCCGCCTAACGCCCGAAACCGCTTTCAGGTATTGCGGGGTCCGCCGATCTGGAGGCCCGCCATGCGGGTCCATTCATAGCGGCCGGTGCGCACCTTGGCGGCGAGCGGGGCGTCGAAGTCGTCCTGCGGGGTGATGCCGGCCGCCTCCAGGGCCTGCTCGGCGGTGGCGCGATCCGGTGCCATCAGGTCGCCCCAGCCGCCGTCGGCGCCGACCAGGACGATGCGGACGCCGCGTTCGCCGAGGTGGCTGATGGTGGCCTCGGCGGAGCCGCCGTGCGAGCGGGCGAACGCGGCTGTCTGTCGGGCGAGCCGCCGGGTGAGCCGCTGTGCGTGCCGGTCGGTGGCGGGGGTTGGGGTCATGCCCGGCATGCTACTTCCCGGTATTCGGGACCGGAACACCCCCACCGGTCGGTGGTCAAGAGCGCCTTGGGAGGTCTGCCCGTTCGTTCGGGGATTGCGCTCGAAGGCGTCGGAGATGTACCCGCTGAGGCTCTTGTTGCACCGGGGGACGCAGGTCAGAGTTGTTCCGGGTGTGGATTTCCCCCACTCCCGGTGAATCCGGGTCAATACCCCTATGAATGGACAAGGATCAATGACGGAGAAGAAGACGTCCGGCGCTGCCCGCATGCGTGTCGCCGCCGGTGTTCTGGGGCTCGGTGCCCTGCTCACCGGCTTGCTTCCGGGGTCGGCCGCGGCGTCGGAACCGGTGGCGGCGCCGGCCGCGCAGGAGCAGTCCGGGATTGCCGCGACCGGAATCCAGTTCCTGAATTTCGCGACCTGGAAGTGTCTGGAGGGCAATTCGTCCAGCGCCGTCTACACGGCGACCTGTAACAACAGCAATAACCAGCGGTGGCAGCCGGTGGGAAATCTTGAGCTGATGAATGTGGCCACCGGCCAGTGTCTGTACGGCTACAGCGGTCATGCGGTGCGCCTGACCACCACCACCTGTGTGTACAACAGCCTCCACCAGGGCTGGCGGCGCAGCGCGGATCAGTACATCGTGGTGAATCAGGCCACCGGCAACTGCCTGGACAGCAACGACGCCGGGCTGGCGTACACCCAGAGCTGCAATGGCGGCAACTTCCAGAAGTGGTACTCCCTCACCGGCTGATGCGGTGCGGGCCGTGCGGGCCGGCTCGACCGGGCCGGCCCCACCCGCGTCATCCCACGAAGGGGTCGATCGCCACCGCGATGAAGATGAGCGAGACGTAGGTGATCGACCAGTGGAAGAGCCGCATCTCCTTGAGCTTGGCGCCGGTGATCCCGGCCCGGGCGCGGGCCTGGAGCGCGTGGGCCTCCCACAGCCACCACCCGCCGGTGAGCAGCGCGACCGCCGTGTAGAACCATCCCACGTACCCCAGCGGCCACAGCAGCAGGGAGACGGCGACCATGACCCAGCTGTAGACCACGATCTGCCGGGCCACCACCTTGTTGCTGGCGACGACCGGCAGCATGGGCACGCCGGCCCGGGCGTAGTCCTCGCGGACCTTCATGGACAGCGGCCAGTAGTGCGGCGGGGTCCAGAAGAAGATGATGAGGAAGAGGATGACGGCGGCCCAGGACAGCGAGTCGGTGACGGCGGACCAGCCGATGAACACCGGCATGCAGCCGGCGATGCCGCCCCACACGATGTTCTGCGCGGTGCGCCGCTTGAGCCCCATCGTGTAGACGAACACGTAGAACAGCAGCGCGCCCAGTGCCAGCGCGGCGGACAGCCAGTTGACCAGCAGGCCGAACATCGCGGTGGAGAGCACCGCGAGGGTGATGCCGAAGACCAGGCATTCGGCGGGGCTCACGATTCCGGTGACCAGCGGCCGGTTCGACGTGCGGTGCATGAGCGCGTCGATGTCCCGGTCGTAGAACATGTTGAGCGCGTTGGCGCCGCCCGCCGACAGGTAACCCGCCGTAACGGTAACGATCACCAACCAGAGGTCGGGAACCCCTTGCTCCGCGAGGAACATCACCGGGATGGTGGTGATGAGCAGAGTCTCGATGACGCGGGGCTTGGTCAGCGCGATGAACGCACTGATCCGGGCTTTACGCGTCCACTGGCCGGAGCCAGTACCGCGCTCTGCCACCGGACGGGAATCGACGGCCGTCACGGACACCCCTGATTCTGCGAGATCAGCGTCGGGGCTCCGGCGACGCGGCGGATTCGCCGCCGACCGCTCATGGACGCCCCTCACATGAACACCGTCACTCTAGACGCCCGAGATACCCACCTTGTCTTCGGGGTCGGCCCGGGCCGGGCGCGCCGCGTGCGATGGCGCGGTACGCCCTGGGAAGGTGGTGCGCGTCAGCACCACCACCGTCCGCCACTGTCCGTACCACCGTCCGGGCCACCGCCGGCAACGCCGCCGCGCACCGCCCGCCCACTGGACGAACGCGGCCACAGGACCCCCGCCCGCCAGAGGTAGGCTCGGCACCGCCCGGTGAGCCTCGCGCCGCTTCCGGTGGGAGAACGCATCACCGGACCTATCGACCGCGGAGAGGAGCCCTGACGCAGGGTGAGCACCAAGCCGACCACCTCAGCCCTCGACTGGACCGAGCTGGACCAGCGGGCCGTCGACACCGTTCGTGTTCTGGCCATGGACGCCGTACAGAAGGTCGGGAACGGCCACCCCGGCACGGCGATGTCCCTGGCGCCCGCCGCCTACGTGCTGTTCCAGAAGCTGCTGCGGCACGACCCCTCCGAGCCGGACTGGACCGGCCGGGACCGCTTCGTGCTGTCCGTGGGCCACACCAGCCTCACGCTGTACATCCAGCTGTTCCTGGCCGGGTACGGCCTGGAGCTGGACGATCTGAAGTCCTTCCGCGCCTGGGGCAGCCGTACCCCGGGGCACCCCGAGCACGGGCACACCGTGGGGGTGGAGACCACCACCGGGCCGCTGGGCCAGGGCGTGGCGAACGCGGTGGGCATGGCGATGGCCGCCCGGTACGAGCGCGGCCTGTTCGACCCGGAGGCGGCGCCCGGCACTTCCCCGTTCGACCACACCATCTGGGTGTTCGCCGGTGACGGCTGCCTCCAGGAGGGTGTCTCGGCGGAGGCCGCCTCGCTGGCCGGGCATCAGAAGCTCGGCAACCTCGTCCTGCTGTGGGACGACAATCACATCTCCATCGAGGGTGACACCGAGACGGCGATCTCCGAGGACACCCTGGCCCGCTTCGAGGCGTACGGCTGGCACATCCAGCGGATCGCCCCGCAGGAGAACGGCGACCTCGACCCGAAGGCCGTGCACGAGGCGCTGCTCGCCGCCCAGGCGGTCACCGACCGGCCCTCCATCATCGCGGCCCGCTCGATCATCGCCTGGCCGGCCCCGCACGCGCAGAACACCGAGGCCGCGCACGGCTCGGCGCTGGGCGACGCCGAGGTGGCCGCCACCAAGGAAGTCCTGGGCTTCGACCCCACCAAGACGTTCGAGGTCGCCCCGGAGGTGCTCGCCCACACCCGGGCCGCCACCGTCCGCGGTCAGCAGGCGCGCGCCGCCTGGGAGGCGGAGCTGGCCACCTGGCGCGCGGCCAACCCGGAGCGGTCCGCCGAGTTCGACCGGATCCGCACCGGCCGGCTGCCCGAAGGCTGGGAGAAGGCGCTGCCGTCCTTCCCGGCCGGCAAGGACGTCGCCACCCGCAAGGCGTCCGGCAAGGTGCTCGCCGAGCTGGGCCCGGTCGTCCCGGAGCTGTGGGGCGGCTCCGCCGACCTGGCCGGCTCCAACAACACCACCATCGACGCCGGCTCCTCCTTCCTCCCCGCGGGCAACCCGCTGCCGGAGGCCGACCCGTACGGCCGCACCGTGCACTTCGGCATCCGCGAGCACGCCATGGGCTCGACGATGAACGGCATCGCCCTGCACGGCAACACCCGCGTCTACGGCGGCACCTTCCTGGTGTTCTCCGACTACATGCGCCCCGCCGTGCGGCTCGCCGCGCTGATGAAGGCGCCCGTCACGTACGTGTGGACGCACGACTCCATCGGCCTGGGCGAGGACGGCCCCACCCACCAGCCGGTGGAGCACCTGTCCGCGCTGCGCGCCATCCCGGGCCTGAACATCGTCCGGCCGGCCGACGCGAACGAGACCGTGCTGGTGTGGCGCGAGATCCTTGAGCGGTACACCACCCACCCGGCCCCGCACGGCCTGGCCCTCACCCGGCAGAACGTGCCGACCTACGCGCCCAACGAGAACACCGTGCGCGGCGGTTACATCCACACCGAGGCCGAGGGCGGCACCCCGCGCCTCATCCTCATCGGCACCGGCTCCGAGCTCCAGCTCGCGGTCGCCGCCCGCGAGGTGCTCCAGGCCGAGGGCATCCCCACCCGCGTGGTGTCGATGCCGTGCGTGGAGTGGTTCGAGGAGCAGGATCAGTCCTACCGCGACCATGTGCTGCTGCCGGTCGTGGCGGCCCGGGTCGCGGTGGAGGCCGGGGTCGGGCTGACCTGGCACCGTTACGTGGGCAGCGCCGGACGGATCGTTTCGCTGGAGCACTTCGGCGCCTCCGCCGACTACCTCACGCTCTACCGGGAGTTCGGGATCACCCCGGAGGCCGTCGCTCAGGCGGCCCGGGAATCCCTGGCCGCCGCAGAGCGCTGACACCGATAGACACGCAATAAGCAGGAGATGCGATTTCCATGACCGACGCACTCAAGCGGCTCTCCGAGGAGGGTGTCGCGATCTGGCTGGACGACCTGTCGCGCAAGCGCATCACGTCCGGCGACCTCGGCGAGCTGCTGGACCAGCAGCACGTCGTCGGGGTGACCACCAACCCGGCGATCTTCCAGAAGGCGATCTCCGGCGGCGACGGCTACGAGAGCCAGCTCGCCGACCTCGCCACCCGCAAGGTCACGGTCGAAGAGGCCGTCCGCATGATCACCACCGCCGACGTACGCGACGCCGCCGATGTGCTGCGCCCGGTGTACGAGGCGACCGGCGGCCGGGACGGCCGGGTCTCCATCGAGGTGGACCCCCGCCTGGCGCACCACACCGAGGCCACCATCGCCGAGGCCAAGCAGCTGGCCTGGCTGGTCGAGCGGCCCAACACATTCATCAAGATCCCCGCCACCGCGGCCGGGCTGCCCGCCATCACCGAGACCATCGCCCGGGGCATCAGCGTCAACGTCACGCTGATCTTCTCCCTGGAGCGCTACCGCGAGGTGATGGACGCCTACCTGACCGGCCTGGAGCAGGCCAGGGCCAAGGGCCTGGACATCACCACCATCCACTCCGTGGCGTCCTTCTTCGTCTCCCGGGTCGACACCGAGATCGACGCACGCCTGGACGCGCTGGGCACCGCAGAGGCCAAGGCGCTGCGCGGCAAGGCGGCGCTGGCCAACGCCCGGCTCGCCTACCAGGCGTACGAGGAGGTCATCGGCACCGACCGCTGGCGCGCCCTCGCCAAGGCCGGCGCCAATGAGCAGCGCCCGCTGTGGGCCTCCACCGGCGTGAAGGACCCCGCCTACCCCGACACCCTGTACGTGACCGAGCTGGTCGCCCCCGGCACCGTCAACACCATGCCGGAGGCCACCCTCAAGGCCACCGAGGACCACGGGCAGATCACCGGCGACACCATCGCCGGCACCTACGAGCAGGCCCGCGCCGACCTGGACGCGCTCGCCGCGGCCGGCATCTCGTACAACGAGGTCGTGCAGCTGCTGGAGGACGAGGGCGTGGAGAAGTTCGAGTCGGCGTGGACCGCGCTGCTCGACTCCACCCAGGCCGAACTCGACCGGCTCGCCGGCGGGGAGGTCTGAGCGACGGTGAGCGGCTCAGCTGCGAACGCGTCGGACGCCGGGCAGACCCCCGGCGTCCGTACCAACCCGCTGCGCACCCCCCAGGACCGGCGGCTCCCGCGCATCGCGGGGCCGTCGGGCCTGGTGATCTTCGGGGTCACCGGCGATCTGTCCCGCAAGAAGCTCATGCCGGCCGTGTACGACCTCGCCAACCGGGGTCTGCTGCCCCCGGGCTTCTCCCTGGTGGGGTTCGCCCGCCGGGACTGGGAGCACGAGGACTTCGCCCAGGTCGTCCACGACTCGGTGATGGAGCATGCCCGCACCCCCTTCCGTGAGGAGGTGTGGAAGCAGCTGGCCGAGGGGATGCGCTTCGTGCCCGGCGCCTTCGACGACGACGTGGCCTTCGACACGCTGCGCACCACGATCGAGGAGCTGGACAAGGAGCGCGGCACCGGCGGCAACTTCGCCTTCTACCTGTCCGTACCGCCGAAGTTCTTCCCCACCGTGGTGCGCCAGCTCAAGAAGCACGGCCTGTCCGAGGGGCGGGGCGACAGCTGGCGGCGGGCGGTGATCGAGAAGCCCTTCGGGCACGATCTGGCGTCCGCGCAGGACCTGAACGCCGTGGTGCACGACGTGTTCGCGCCGCACGAGGTCTTCCGCATCGACCACTACCTGGGCAAGGAGACCGTCCAGAACATCCTGGCGCTGCGGTTCGCCAACACCCTGTTCGAGCCGCTGTGGAACCGGTCGTACGTCGATCACGTACAGATCACCATGGCCGAGGACATCGGCATCGGCGGCCGGGCCGGCTACTACGACGGCATCGGCTCCGCCCGGGACGTCATCCAGAACCACCTGCTCCAGCTGCTCGCGCTGACCGCGATGGAGGAGCCCTCGGGCTTCGACGCCGAGTCGCTGGTCGCCGAGAAGCTGAAGGTGCTCAGCGCCGTGCGGCTGCCGCAGGACCTGGCCCGGCACACGGTGCGCGGCCAGTACACGGGCGGCTGGCAGGGCGGCCAGAAGGTGGCCGGGTATCTGGAGGAGGACGGCATCGACCCCAAGTCGGTGACCGACACCTACGCGGCGGTCAAGCTGGAGATCGACAACCGGCGCTGGGCCGGGGTGCCGTTCTATCTGCGCACCGGCAAGCGGCTCGGCCGCCGGGTCACCGAGATCGCGGTGGTCTTCCAGCGCGCCCCGTACTCGCCCTTCGACGCCACCGACACCCAGGAGCTGCGCAACAACGCGCTGGTGATCCGGGTGCAGCCGGACGAGGGTGTCACCATCCGGTTCGGGTCCAAGGTGCCCGGTACCCAGATGGAGATCCGGGATGTGACGATGGACTTCGCGTACGGCGAGTCGTTCACGGAGTCCAGCCCGGAGGCGTACGAGCGCCTCATCCTGGATGTGCTGCTCGGGGACGCCAACCTGTTCCCCCGGCACCAGGAGGTGGAGCGCTCCTGGGAGATCCTCGACCCGGTCGAGGAGTTCTGGGCCGCACACGGCAGCCCCGAGCCGTATCCGGCCGGCACCTGGGGCCCCAAGGCGGCCGATGACATGCTCGCGCTGGACGGACGGAGCTGGCGGCGCCCATGAAGATCGACCTCACCGACACCACAGTCAGTCAGATCAACGCCGCCCTGGTCCGGGCGCGGCGGGCAACGGGAACCCCGGCGGTGGGCATAGTGCTGACCCTTGTCATCGTCACCGACGAGGGCAACCACTACGACGCTCTGAAGGCGGCCAGCGAGGCGTCCACGGAGCACCCGTCGCGGATCCTGGTCGTCATCCGGCGGCCGGGACGGACCTCCCGGGACCACGCGGGCGCCCATCTGGACGCCGAGGTGCGGGTCGGCGGGGAGACCGGCAGCGGCGAGACCGTACTGCTGCGGCTGCACGGCGAGCTGTCGGCGCACGCCTACAGCGTGGTGCTGCCGCTGCTGCTGCCGGACGCCCCGGTGGTGGTGTGGTGGCCGCAGGACACTCCGGCGCACCCGGAGCGCGATCTGCTGGGAACGCTGGCGCAGCGGCGGATCATGGACGCCGCGGCGACCGATGACCCGGTGGCGGCGCTCGGGAAACGGGCCGAGGTGTATTCGCCGGGCGACACGGATCTGGCGTGGACCAGGATCACCCCGTGGCGCAGCGTGCTGGCGGCGGCGCTCGACCAGAAGCACGGCCGGATCGACGCGGCCGTGGTGGAGGGTGAGGAGCACAATCCGTCGACCGAGTTGCTGGCGCTGTGGCTGGCGCAGCGGCTCGGCGTCCCGGTGGAGCGGGTGGTGACACCCGGTCCCGGCATCACGGCGGTGCGGCTGGTCACCGAGGACGGCACGATCTGTCTGGACCGGCCGACGGGCTCGCTGGCGAAGCTGGCGGTGCCGGGTCAGCCGGACCGGAGCGTGGCGCTGAACCGGCGCACCATGGCGGAGCTGATCGCCGAGGAGTTGCGGCGGCTCGACCCGGACGAGGCGTACGCGGAGGCCCTGCGGTTCGGCGCGACGGCGGGTGCGAAGCGGTGACGGTCACCCCGCAGGTGGTCGTCCACCGCGACAAGGAACTGATGGCGCAGGCCGCCGCCGCCCGGCTGATCACGAAGATCGTGGACGCCCAGGCGGCGCGCGGCGCGGCGTCGGTGGTGCTGACCGGTGGCCGCAACGGCAACGGTCTGCTGGCGGCGCTGGCCCAGTCCCCGGCGCGGGACGCGGTGGACTGGGCGCGGCTGGACCTGTGGTGGGGCGACGAGCGCTTCCTCCCGGCCGGGGACCCGGACCGCAACGAGGTGCAGGCCCGCTCGGCCCTCCTGGACCATGTCCCGGTGGACCCCACCCGTATCCACCCGATGCCGGCCTCGGACGGCCCGTGGGGCAGCGACGTGGAGGCGGCGGCGGAGGGCTACGCGGCGGAACTGGCGACAGCGCGCGGGACGCTGAACCACGGCGACGTACCCCTGTTCGACGTACTCCTGCTGGGGGTGGGCCCGGACACCCATGTGGCGTCGCTGTTCCCCGAGCACCCGGCGCTGCACGAGAGGGAACGCCCGGTGGTGGCGGTGCACGGCGCCCCCAAGCCGCCGCCCACCCGGATCACGCTCACCCTGCCGGCCATCCGCACCGCACGCGAGGTGTGGCTGCTGGCGGCCGGCGAGGACAAGGCCGAGGCGGCGCGGATCGCGCTGTCCGGCCCTGGCGAGCTCCAGGCACCGGCGGCCGGCGCGTACGGGCGCAGCCGCACCCTGTGGCTGCTGGACCGCGCGGCGGCCTCGGCGCTGCCGCCGCAGCTGTACCCCCCGGCGACGGCCTGACCGGGCCGCCGCCGGGGGCGGGGGTCATCTCCCGCGCAGCTCGCGGTACCGGGCGACCAGACCGGCGGTGGAGGCATCGAGACCGGGCACCTCGGCCCCCTCGCTGAGCGCGGGCTCCACCCGCCTGGCCAGCACCTTCCCCAGCTCGACTCCCCACTGGTCGAAGGAGTCGATGTCCCAGACGGCGCCCTGGACGAACACCTTGTGCTCGTACAGGGCGATCAGCTGGCCCAGCACCGACGGGGACAGTTCGGTGGCCAGGATGGTGGTGGTGGGCTTGTTCCCCGGGAACGTCCGGTGCGGCACCAGCTCCTCGGCGACGCCCTCCTCCCGCACTTCCTCGGCGGTCTTGCCGAAGGCGAGGGCCTGCCCCTGGGCGAAGAGATTCGCCATCAGGAGATCGTGCTGAGCGCTCAGTTCGGGCGCCAGCTCGGCGACGGGACGGGCAAAGCCCAGCAGATCGGCCGGAATGACCTTGGTCCCCTGATGCAGCAGCTGGAAGTAGGCGTGCTGCCCGTTGGTGCCCGGCGTCCCCCACACCACCGGCCCGGTCTGCCAGCTCACCGGCTCGCCCTGCCGGTCCACCCGCTTGCCGTTGGACTCCATGTCGAGCTGCTGGAGATACGCGGTGAACTTCGACAGGTAGTGACTGTAGGGCAGCACGGCATGTGACTGGGCGTCGTGGAACGCCCCGTACCAGACACCGAGCAGCCCGAGCAGCAGCGGCACATTCTCCTCGGCCGGGGCCGTACGGAAGTGTTCATCGACCAGATGAAACCCGTCGAGCATCTCGCGGAACCGCTCCGGCCCGATCGCGATCATCAGGGACAGCCCGATGGCCGAGTCGTAGGAGTAGCGCCCGCCGACCCAGTCCCAGAACTCAAACATGTTGTCGGTGTCGATGCCGAACTCGGCGACCTTGGCGCCGTTGGTCGACACGGCGACGAAATGCCGGGCGACGGCCGACGCGTCCCCGCCCAGCCCGTCGAGCAGCCACCGCCGGGCGGAAGTGGCGTTGGTGATGGTCTCAATGGTGGTGAAGGTCTTGGACGCGACGATGAACAGGGTGCGCGCCGGATCGAGATCGCGCACCGCCTCGTGCAGATCGGCGCCGTCCACATTGGAGACGAACCGGAAGCCGATCTCCCGCGCGGTGAACGGCCGCAGCGCCTCGTACGCCATCGCGGGCCCCAGATCGGAGCCTCCGATGCCGATGTTGACGACGGTGGTGATCCGCTCCCCGGTGTGCCCGCGCCACTCCCCCGACCGCACCCGGTCGGCGAAGGCGGCCATCTTGTCGAGCACCGCGTGCACGCCCGGTACGACGTTCTCCCCGTCGGCCTCGACCACAGCGCCCCGGGGCGCGCGCAGCGCGGTGTGCAGTACGGCCCGGTCCTCGGTGGTGTTGATGCGCTCGCCCCGGAACATGGCGTCCCGCAGCTCGGCCACCCCCCGGGAGGCGGCCAGCTCGCGCAGCAGCCGCAGCGTCTCGTCCGTCACCAACTGCTTGGAGAAGTCCACATGAAGATCACCGACATCGAGCACGTACCGCTGGGCCCGTGCCGGATCCTTGGCGAACAGCTCCCGGAGCGAGGACTCCCCCAGCGCCACCCGATGCTCCCCGAGCGCCCGCCACTCTTCCGAACGATCCAGCCTGCCACGACGACCGGCGCCGTTGTTGTTCTCAGTCACTTTGCCCAAGCTAGCCGATCGACCGACGGCACGACGTGCCACCCGCCCGTGTTCACGGCTGGCTGACGTAGTAGAGCTGACGGGCCTGGTAGTCGGTGGAGTTCCGGTCGTAGAAGCGCACGTCATCCACCTGTCCGTCGAGGTGGCGCACCGCTCCGGCGGGTCCGTCGGCCGCCCCGATGGTGACCCGCCCGGTCGCGGTGAACCCGGCGTCGACGGCCGCGGTACCGACCCGCTCGCCGTTCACGTACAGCCGCAGTTCCCCGGTGTGGGCGTCGAATACCCCGATGAGATGAGTCCATTCGGTGGGGTCGACGGCGCCCGCACCGGCGGCGACGCTGGTGACCAAGGCATCGGCGGTGTCCCGGCCGGCTCGCCGGACGGACCAGCCGTCCTTTTCGTCGAAGCCGAGGGCGATCGCCGCCTGGTGTGTTCCGTTCAGCGCGATCAGGACGGCGTCCTGGGCCCGCTCGTCGAGCCGGACCCAGCCGGCGACCGTGTGGGAGCGTGCGGTGTCCAGGACGGGCCGGTCGGTCGCGGCGTACCCGGTCGCCCCGTCCAGTTCGAGCACCGTGTCCTTACGGGCCGGTACCCCGGCCCGGGCCGCGCCGTACAGGGCTGCGGAGACCGGCTCGCTCCGCCCCACCAGGGCGGTGGCACCGTAGGCTTCCTCCATGGCCCACAGCATCTTGGCGGGCCGCGCACCGTCATCGAGAGGCTGATGAGCGCCGAGGTCGGCGACCTGGCCGGCGCTCAGGGCATAGTCGTAGAACCGCACCTCGTCGAGATCTCCGGCGAAGTGGTCCCGGAGCGTGCTGACATCGAGCGCGGCACCGAGGACCACGCCACCGCGCATGTCCCAGGGCGTGGTGAACGGCACCGATCCGGCGGGCTTTCCGTCGACGTAGAGCAGCAGTCGCCGGGCCGCCGCGTCATGGACTCCGGTGACGTGGGTCCAGACCCCCAGGGCGGCGGGCTCCCCCTGCCCGGCCTCGGCGCGTTCGGCGCCCTTGGCGCTGTCAACGGCACCGGAGAAGCTCCAGCCGTCCGCTCCCGGCCGCGCGGTGAACTCGATCCCACTACCCCGGGCACCTCCCTGCGCCACTGGCACCATGGCCCGGTCGATTCCCTCCTCGGGAAGCCGGGCCCAGAAGGAGACGGAGAAACTGCGGGAGGTGTCCACCACCGGGTGGGTGGTGGCCGCGTACCCGCCCTGCCCGTCGAACCGCGCACCATCGCCGCTGACGCCGGGGGTGCCGAGGGTGACCCGGCCACGGATGACGGCCCGCCGGGGCTCGGCCTGGGCGGTGACGGCGCTCGCCTCGGCGGACTCCGTCATGTCCCAGATCAGCCGGGGTGGTTCGCCGGCGCTCACCTTCACCCGGTAGATACGGATCGGCGAAGGGTTCTTGGTGCGCGAGGTGTCAAAGGCACGCACCATGATCAAATGCAGACCAGGCTGGTCGGGCGTGAACAGGAAGGTCCTGGGGGCGCCGGCGACCGTACGGATGCTGTTGCGTTCCGTCGGATCGCTGTTGATCCCGTACCAGAAGAGATCCGCCTCCGGATCGGGCGAGCTGATGGTGATCACACTGGGCTTGCCCACGCCGTCCCACCACGGATCGAGCGGATCGTCCGAATCAATCTCCGGATACTCCGCCGAGAAGATGTCCGGCGCCGCCAGCTCCCCCTGCGCCGCCGTCCGCTCCCCGGCGACCGCCGGTCCGGCCGTCAGGCCGAGCGACAGGGCAGCGCCCAGCAGTAGTACCAACACCGCGCGGGCCACTGAGCCCGCTCCCACCCCATACGTCACACGCCGCGACCACATGAGCGTAAATCGTAAAGATGATCAGCGCATATGTCCACACCGTAAAGACGCATGAGCGACGGGCGACCGGGGCCAGGGGTCAGATCTCGCCGCGCAGTTTCGCCAGCGCCTCCGCCAGGATGGCCTCGCCGTCCGCCGCGCTGCGGCGTTCGCGGACGTAGGCCAGGTGGGTCTTGTACGGCTCCGTGCGGGGCGGGGCCGGGGGGGCCTCGCGTTCGGGGCCGGCGGGGAAGCCGCAGCGCTGGCAGTCCCAGGTGTCCGGGATCTGTGCGTCGCTGGCGAAGCTCGGTTGTGTCTCGTGTCCGTTGGCGCACCAGAAGGAGACCCGCAGCCGTGGCGCGGATTCGCCCCGTTCGGCCTCGCCCATGGGCCCCGCGCCGACCCGGCTGCCCCGGATCGCGTTGCCACCTGCCACTGTCGTAACTCCCTGCCTCACTACACGTGCTAAGAAGTCGCCTCAGTCTATGCAAGGCTCAACGCACGTCCAGTGCCCGAGTTACGAAGAACCGGGACCGTCCCCGCTCACGCGGGGACGTGCGGTGGTTCAGGACTTCATCTGCAGACCGAGCAGCACGATGATCACAAACCAAGCGAGCCCGACGATCACGGTGATCCGGTCAAGGTTGCGTTCGGCGACCGATGAACCGCCCACCGAGGACTGCATGCCGCCACCGAACATGTCGGAGAGGCCGCCGCCCTTCCCCTTGTGCATCAGCACAAGCAGCCCCAACAGGAAGCTGAAGACGATCAGGGCGATCTGGAGCGCCAATTCCACGACTGGGACCAACTCTCTCGGACGGATGGACACACACAATGTACAGGGCGTCGGGGGCCGGGTGGAGACGCGGGACGTCTCCGGTCCGGCCCCCGGACAGGGTATCGCTAGTCCACGGCCAAAGCGTTACTGGTCGCGGAACCTGACGATCTTGGTGAACTCCTCGGCGTCCAGCGCCGCACCGCCCACCAGGGCGCCGTCCACATCGGGCTGCGCCATGATCGCCGCCACATTGCCGGACTTCACCGAGCCGCCGTACTGGATGCGGACGCCGTCCGCCAGCTCGGCGTCGTACAGCTCCGCCAGCCGGGCACGGATCGCCCCGCACACCTCCTGGGCGTCCTCGGGGGTGGCCACCTCGCCGGTCCCGATCGCCCACACCGGCTCATAGGCGATCACGATGGTCGCCGCCTGCTCCGCCGGGATGTCCTTGAGCGCGCCGTCCAGCTGGGCCAGCGTGTGCGCGACCTGCCCGCCCGCCTTGCGGATCTCCAGACCCTCCCCGACGCACAGGATCGGGGTGAGTTCGTGCCGGTAGGCGGCCTTGACCTTGGCGTTGCAGGTGGCGTCGTCCTCGCCGTGGTACTGCCGGCGCTCGGAGTGGCCGATCACCGCGTACGTACACCTCAGCTTGGCGAGCATCGCGCCGGAGATCTCCCCGGTGTACGCGCCGGAGTCGTGCGCCGAGATGTCCTGGGCGCCGTACTTGATCTTGAGTTTGTCGCCGTCGACCAGGGTCTGCACCGTGCGCAGATCGGTGAACGGCGGCAGTACGGCCACCTCCACCGCGTCGAAGTCCTTGTCCGACAGGGCGAAGGCCAGCTTCTGGAGATGGGCGATGGCCTCAAGGTGGTTGAGGTTCATCTTCCAGTTGCCCGCCATCAACGGGGTACGTGCCATGGTTCAGTCCTCCAGTGCGGCAAGGCCGGGGAGGGTCTTGCCCTCCAGGTATTCGAGGCTGGCGCCGCCCCCGGTCGAGATGTGGCCGAACGCCGTCTCGTCGAAGCCCAGGATGCGCACCGCCGCCGCCGAGTCACCGCCGCCGACCACGGTGAAGGCGGGCGAGTCCAGCAGCGCCTGGGTGACCGCCCGGGTGCCGGCCGCGAAGTCCGGGTGCTCGAAGACACCCATCGGGCCGTTCCAGAAGACGGTCGCGGCGTCGGCGAGCTTGGCCGCGTACAGCTCGGTGGTGCGCGGGCCGATGTCCAGGCCCATCACACCGGCCGGGATGGCGTCGGCCGGCACCACGGTGGGGTGCGCGGGCGCCTTGGTGGCCAGATCGGGGAACCTCTCGGCCACCACCACGTCCACCGGCAGCACGAACTCCACGCCCCGCTCGGCCGCCCGGCGCAGATACTCGCGCACCACGGGCAGCTGGTCCTCCTGGAGCAGCGAGCTGCCGACCTCGTGGCCCTGGGCCTTGAGGAAGGTGAACACCATGCCGCCGCCGATCAGAATCCGGTCGGCGCGCTCCAGCAGATGGTCGATGACGCCGAGCTTGTCGGAGACCTTGGCACCGCCGAGGATCACCGCGTAGGGGCGGCGTACGTCCTCGGTGAGCTGCTTGAGTACGCCCAGCTCGCTCTCGATCAGCCCGCCGGCGGCGTGCGGCAGCCGGGCCGGGAGGTCGTACACCGAGGCGTGCTTGCGGTGCACGGCACCGAAGCCGTCGCCGACGTACGCGTCCGCGAGCTGGGCCAGCTGGTCGGCGAAGGCGCCGCGCTCGGCGTCGTCCTTGCTGGTCTCGCCCGGGTTGAAGCGCAGGTTCTCCAGCAGCGCCACCTGGCCGTCGGCCAGGCCCGCCACGGTGGTACGGGCGCTGTCGCCGACCGTGTCGGCGGCGAACGCCACCGGGGTGGCGAGCAGTTCGCCGAGCCGGGCGGCGACCGGTGCCAGCGAGAACGCCGGGTCGGGCGCGCCCTTGGGGCGGCCGAGGTGGGAGGCGACGATCACCTTGGCGCCGGCCGCGGCCAGCTTCCGGATCGTCGGGACGGCGGCCCTGATCCGGCCGTCGTCGGTGATCTTCCCGCCTTCCAGCGGGACATTGAGGTCGGCGCGGACGAAGACCCGCCGCCCGGCCACCTCAAGATCGTCAATCGTCTTCATATCTGTGCTGCGCTCCTCGTGAAAGGGCGGGCCCGCGCCGGAGCCGGGTTCGGCGGCCCCGCCCCACACAGCAGGGCCCGCGACGCGCGTGCTGCGCGGCTCGCGGGCCCTGCGTGTCGGGGCGGGGGCCGGCCGGACGGCCGGTGCCCGTACAACCGCTGTGGCCTGCTGCCGATCGTGGAAACGATCAGCGGGTCACAGGCGCTCGCCGACGAAGACGGTCAGGTCGACGAGGCGGTTGGAGTAGCCCCACTCGTTGTCGTACCAGCCGACGATCTTGACCTGGTTGCCCTGGACCATGGTGAGCTGGGCGTCGAAGGTGCAGGACGCGGGCCAGTTCACGATGTCCGAGGAGACGATGGCGTCCTCGGTGTAGTCCAGGATGCCCTTGAGCTCACCGGAGGCGGCGGCCTGGAAGGCGGCGTTGACCTCTTCGATGGTGACATCGCGGTCCAGGTCGACGACCAGGTCGGTGACCGAGCCGGTGGGCACCGGGACGCGCATCGAGATGCCGTCCAGCTTGCCCTTGAGCTGCGGGAGCACCAGGGCGGTGGCCTTGGCGGCACCGGTGGTGGTCGGGATGACGTTGATCGCGGCGGCACGGGCCCGGCGCGGGTCGCTGTGCGGGAAGTCCAGGATCCGCTGGTCGTTGGTGTACGCGTGGATCGTGGTCATCAGGCCCTTGACGATGCCGAAGCTCTCGTCCAGGACCTTCGCCATCGGCGCCACACAGTTGGTGGTGCAGGAGGCGTTGGAGATGATGTCGTGCTTCGCCGGGTCGTAGTCGTCCTGGTTGACGCCCAGGACGATGGTCACGTCCTCGTTCTTCGCCGGGGCGGAGATCAGGACCTTCTTGGCGCCGGCGGCGATGTGCTTGGCGGCGTCCTCGCGCTTGGTGAAGATGCCGGTGGACTCGATGACGATGTCGGCGCCCAGCTCGGCCCACGGCAGGTTCGCGGGGTCGCGCTCCGCCAGGGTCTTGAAGGTCTGGTTGCCCACCGTGATGGTGTCCTCGGTGTGGCTCACCTCTTCCTTGAGGCGGCCGAGGACGCTGTCGTACTTCAGCAGATGAACCAGGGTGGCGTTGTCGGTCAGGTCGTTGACGCCAACGACCTGGACATCTGCACCCTGCTCAAGGAGCGCGCGGAAGTAGTTGCGGCCGATACGGCCAAAGCCGTTGATTCCTACGCGGATCGTCACGAACCGATCTCCTCGTTGGTAGCCGGATGCGGATTCCGGCGATGCTGTATGGGACGTCCCCGACCTCCGCCGAGCCTACCGCGCCGGGATCCGGGCGGTGACATCGGCCGGGGGCGGGGGCGGGGACCGGCGGCAGGGCCGGGGTCAGCCGACCATTTCCTCGGTGAGATTCGACTCGGTGCCCGGGACGCCGAGGTCCTGGGCCCGCTTGTCGGCCATCGCCAGCAGCCTGCGGATCCGGCCGGCGACCGCGTCCTTGGTCAGCGGCGGGTCGGCGAGCGCGCCCAGCTCCTCCAGGGACGCCTGCTTGTGCTCCATGCGCAGCCGGCCGGCCGCCGCCAGGTGCTCGGGGACCTCCTCGCCGAGGATCTCCAGCGCCCGCTGCACCCGGACCCCGGCCGCCACGGCGGCGCGGGCCGAGCGGCGCAGATTGGCGTCGTCGAAGTTGGCCAGCCGGTTGGCGGTGGCCTTCACCTCGCGCCGCATCCGGCGCTCCTCCCAGGCCAGCACGGACTCGTGCGCGCCGAGGCGGGTCAACAGCGCGCCGATCGCGTCACCGTCCCGGACGACGACGCGGTCCACGCTGCGCACCTCGCGGGCCTTGGCGGCGATCTGGAGCCGGCGGGCGGCGCCCACCAGGGCCAGCGCCGCCTCCGGGCCGGGGCAGGTGACCTCCAGGGAGGAGGAGCGGCCCGGCTCGGTCAGCGAGCCGTGCGCGAGGAAGGCGCCGCGCCAGGCGGCCTCGGCGTCACAGGTGGCGCCGGAGACCACCTGCGGCGGGAGCCCCCGGATGGGGCGGCCCCGGCCGTCCACCAGGCCGGTCTGCCGGGCCAGCTGATCGCCGCCGGCCACCACCCGCACCACGTAGCGGCTGCCGCGCCGCAGCCCGCCGGGGGCCATCACCACCAGGTCGGAGGAGTGTCCGAAGATCTCCAGGATGTCCCGGCGCAGCCGGCGGGCGGCGATTCCGGTGTCCAGCTCCGCCTCGATCACAATCCGCCCGCTGACCAGGTGCAGGCCGCCGGCGAACCGCAGGACCGACGACACCTCCGACTTGCGGCAGCAGGTGCGGGTGACGGGGAGCCGTGAGATCTCGTCCTTCACCGCGGCCGTCATCGCCATGGGCCGATCCTTCCATGCATACGAAAAATACGGTCATACGCGGTGGCCAGCAGTTCCGGGTCGTGCCGTGCGGAGCCGCCGCCGGTGAGCGGATCACCGGCGGCGGCCACCGGGGCCAGCTGGACCGAAGCCCCCAGCCGCTCTGCGGCCAGGCTCAGGCTCTCCTGGTCGGGCACCGCTGCCCGATCGGCCAGCACCACGTCAAAGGCGAGTTTAGGGGCGTGTTGTACCAAAACCTCCACATGACGCTGCGGGGAGAAGCCATCAGTTTCCCCGGGCTGGGGTGCGAGGTTGAGCGAAAGCACCCTGCGGGCCTTGGTACGGATGAGCGCGTCCAGCAGTTCGGGCACCAGCAGATGGGGGATCACCGAGGAGAACCACGAACCCGGGCCCAGGATCACCCAGTCCGCGTCCAGCACGGCCTGGACCGCCTCCGGGACGGCGGGCGGGTCGTGCGGCACCAGCACCACCTGGAGCACTTCGCCGGGGGTCAGCGCGACGGTGGCCTGGCCGCGTACCCGGCTCAGCGCCTGCGGACGGCCGGTGTCGTGGCCCCGTACCAGTGCTTCGAGCTCCAGTGGCACGGCCGACATCGGCAGCACCCGGCCGTGCGCGCCCAGCAGTTTGCCGACCAGATCGAGCGCCTGGACGTGGTCGCCCAGTTGTTCCCACAGTGCGACGATCAACAGATTGCCGACCGCGTGATCATGCAGCGCGCCCTCGCTCTTGAAGCGGTGCTGGACCACCTCCGACCAGGTACGGCCCCAGTCGTCGTCGCCGCACAGCGCGGCCAGCGCCTTGCGCAGGTCGCCGGGCGGCAGCACTCCCAGCTCGTCGCGCAGCCGGCCGCTGGAGCCGCCGTCGTCGGCGACGGTGACCACGGCGGTCAGATCGCCGGTGATGCGGCGCAGCGCGGTGAGCGAGGCGGACAGGCCCATGCCGCCGCCCAGGGCGACCACTTTGGGCTGGGCTCCGCGCCGCGGGGTGCGCCCCGCGCGGCCGATGCGGCGGATGACGGTGCGTCCGCGCCCGGGGTCCCGGCCCTGCCGGGCGGCCTTTCGTGGCATGTTATTCGCGCCCCATGTCCCGGTGTACGACGACGGTTTCGATGCCTTCGGCGGCCAGCACCTTGGCAAGGCGTTCGGAGACGGCGACGGAGCGGTGCTTGCCGCCGGTGCAGCCGACCGCGATGGTCACATAGCGCTTGCCCTCGCGCCGGTAGCCGGCCGCGACCAGGTGCAGCAGTTCGGCGTAGCGCTCCAGGAACTCCTTGGCGCCGGGCTGGTCGAAGACATAGCCGGCCACCTCCTCGCTGGTGCCGGTGAACGGCCGCAGTTCGGGGACCCAGTGCGGGTTGGGCAGGAAGCGGCAGTCCACCACATGGTCGGCGTCCACCGGCAGGCCGTACTTGTAGCCGAAGGACATCACGGTGGCGCGCAGTTCCGGTTCGTCACCGCTGGTGAACTGGGCGTCCATCTTGGCGCGCAGTTCGTGCACGTTGAGGTTGGAGGTGTCGATCACCAGGTCGGCGTCGCCGCGCAGTTCACGGAGCAGATCGCGTTCGGCGGCGATGCCGTCCACGATCCGGCCGTCGCCCTGGAGGGGGTGCGGGCGGCGCACCGATTCGAAGCGCTGGACGAGGGCGTTGTCGGAGGCTTCGAGGAAGACCACGCGCCGGGTGACGGACTTGGTGTCCAGGTCGGCGAGGGATTCGCGGAGGCTGTCGAAGAAGCTGCGGCCCCGGACGTCCACGACCACGGCGATCCGGGCGACATTGCCCTGGGAGCGGGCGCCGAGATCGACCATGGTGGGGATGAGGGAGGGCGGCAGGTTGTCGACCACGAACCAGCCGAGGTCCTCCAGACACTTGGCGGCGGTGCTGCGGCCGGCTCCGGACATGCCGGAGATGATCACGAGTTCGGGGGTGGGGCCGGTCTCCTCACTGGCGGTGACGGCTCCGTTGACGGTGGGTTCGGGCTGTTCCGGGGCTCTGCTGTGTTCGGTCATGATCTCTCTTCCCCCGCCGTTGTGTGGTGTGTGGGTGGTGTGGTTGCGGTGCGGTGCGGCCGGGCGCGCGCCGCGCGGGGCGGCGGTGCGCTCAGTCCTCGATGATCTCGCCGGTGGCCGTGTTGACGGCCGGGGCGGCCCGGCCGCTCTCGGTGAGCGCGGCCAGCACCGTCTCGGCGGTTTTCCGGCCTATGCCGGGGACCTCGCAGATCTCCTCCACCGAGGCGGCGCGCAGCCGCTTGACGGAGCCGAAGTGCTTCAGGAGCGCCTTCTTGCGGGTCTCACCGAGTCCGGGGACCGCGTCCAGCGGCCCTTTCTTCATCGATTGTGCCCGTTTGCCGCGCTGATAGCGGATGGCGAAGCGGTGTGCCTCGTCCCGGACCCGCTGGAGCAGGTAGAGCCCCTCGCTGGTGCGGGGCAGGATCACCGGGTCGCTGTCGTCGGGCAGCCAGACCTCTTCGAGCCGCTTGGCGAGGCCGCACACCGCCACGTCGTCGATGCCCAGCTCGTCCATGGCGCGCCGGGCGGCGGCCACCTGGGGGGCGCCGCCGTCGACGACCACCAGTTGCGGCGGGTAGGCGAAGCGCTTGGGGCGGCCGTCGTCATCCCGGTGGCCGTCCTCGTGGGGGGCCTCGTCGTGGCGGCCGTCGTCGCGGGGGGCGCCGTTGCCGGTGCCGTTCTCCTCGCCCTCCGGTGTTTCCGGGGACTCCTCGACCCAGCCGCCGCTCTGCTCCTTCTCCCGCAGATAGCGGCGGAAGCGGCGCGAGATCACCTCGTGCATCGCGCGGACGTCGTCCTGCCCGGCGAAGCTCTTGATCTGGAAGCGGCGGTACTCGCTCTTGCGGGCCAGGCCGTCCTCGAAGACGACCATGGAGGCGACCACGTCCTCGCCCTGGAGGTGGGAGATGTCGAAGCACTCGATGCGCAGCGGCGCCGAGTCCAGGCCGAGCGCCTCGCTGATCTCCTCCAGGGCCCGGGACCGGGTGGTCAGGTCGGAGGCGCGCTTGGTCTTGTGCAGGGCGAGCGCCTGCTCGGCGTTGCGCTGCACGGTGGCCATCAGGTCCTTCTTGTCGCCGCGCTGCGGGACCCGCAGGCTGACCCGGGAGCCGCGTCGTTCGCCGAGCCAGTCGGTGAGGGCGGCCTCGGCCTCGGGGAGCACGGGGACAAGGACCTCGCGCGGGACGCCGCCGGTGCCGCCGGCGCCGGCCTCGTCCCCCCATTCCTCGCCGTACAGCTGCTGGAGGGCGTGCTCGACGAGCTGCCCGGTGGCCACGTGCTCGACCTTGTCGGTGACCCAGCCGCGCTGGCCGCGCACCCGGCCGCCGCGGACGTGGAAGATCTGGACGGCCGCCTCCAGCTCGTCCTCGGCGAGGGCGATGAGGTCGGCGTCGGTGGCGTCGGCGAGGACGACGGCGTTCTTCTCCATGGCGCGCTTGAGCGCTTCGATGTCGTCGCGCAGCCGGCCGGCCCGCTCGTACTCCATGGCGTGTGACGCCTCGTCCATCTCGCTCTCCAGCCGGCGCAGATGGGTGCCGGTCCGGCCTGCCATGAAGTCACAGAAGTCTTCGGCGAGTTGACGGTGCTCCTCGGGGGTGACCCGGCCGGTGCAGGGGGCGGAGCACTTGTCGATGTAGCCGAGCAGACAGGGGCGGCCGATCTGGTGGGCGCGCTTGAAGACGCCGGCGGAGCAGGTGCGTACGGGGAAGACCCGCAGCAGCAGGTCGACGGTCTCGCGGATGGCCCAGGCGTGGCCGTACGGGCCGAAGTACCGTACGCCCTTGCGTTTGGGGCCGCGCATGACCTGGGCGCGGGGGAACTCCTCGTTCATGGTGACGGCGAGCGAGGGATAGCTCTTGTCGTCGCGGTACTTGACGTTGAAGCGGGGGTCGTACTCCTTGATCCAGGTGTACTCCAGCTGGAGCGCCTCCACCTCGGTGGAGACCACGGTCCACTCCACGGAGGCGGCGGTGGTGACCATGGTGGCGGTCCTGGGGTGCAGCCCGGAGAGGTCCTGGAAGTAGGAGGACAGCCGCTGCCGGAGGCTCTTGGCCTTGCCCACGTAGATGACCCGGCCGTGCTGGTCGCGGAAGCGGTAGACGCCCGGCTCTTCGGGGATCTCGCCCGGCTTCGGGCGGTAGCTGGAGGGGTCGGCCATGTGCACAACCCTACTGCCGGGGACTGACACTTCATGGTCACCCCGGCGGCCGTCCGGGGGGGGTGTACGGGCCCCGCCGGCGGCTACCAGCCGCGCTCGCGCCAGGCGGGGAGCTGGGGGCGTTCGGCTCCGAGGGTGGTGTCGGCGCCGTGTCCGGGATAGACCCAGGTCTCATCCGGAAGGGTGGCGAACAGCCGGGTCTCCACGTCGTGCAGGAGGCTGCCGAAGGCGGCCGGGTCGCCGTGGGTGTTGCCGACGCCGCCGGGGAAGAGGCTGTCGCCGGTGAACAGGTGGGGGTGGCCGTCGGGGTCGTCGTAGACGAGGGCGACGGAGCCGGGGGTGTGGCCGGTGAGGCGGCGTACGGTGAGAGCGATGTCACCGAAGGTGATGGTGTCGTCGTCCTCCAGCGGGACGTCGGTGTCCACCGGGATGCCTTCGGTGTCGGGGCGGCCGGCGTAGGTGGTGGCGCCGGTGGCGCCGACCACCTCGGCGAGGGCCTGCCAGTGGTCGCCGTGCCGGTGGGTGGTGACGACGGCGGTGATGCCGTCGTCACCGATGAGCTCCAGCAGGGTGGCGGGTTCGGCGGCTGCGTCGATGAGCAGCTGGGCGCCGGTGGCGCGGCAGCGCAGCAGATAGGCGTTGTTGTTCATGGGGCCGACCGCGACCTTGGAGATGATCAGGCGGGCCAGTTCATGGGCGTCCGCCGGCCCGCCGACCGTGACATTTCCGGTGTACGACATGGCGGTCAGTGTGTCAGAGCGGGGGCAGCACGGGCAGCGGCCCCCCGCTGACGGTGAGGCCGGAGCCGGTGGTGCGTCCGGAGAGCCAGCCGACGAGGGCGGTGGGGGTGCCGGCGATCACCACCCGGGTGCCGTCGTGGCCGCCGCTGTACCAGGCACGGCCGTCCTCGGCACGCAGGTCGAGGGGCGGCAGTTCCGGGTGGCCCTCGAAGCGGCGGGTGAGGTAGTCGACGGCGCGGTCGGTGAAGGCTCCGGGGAGGTCGTCGACGGTGCGGCCGATGCCGAGGTCGACGTGGTGGAGCTCGATCTCGACCCAGCGGCGCAGCGGCAGGGAGGCGAGCGTGTCGCGGACGCCGTTGCGCAGTTCGGCGACGGTACGCCACTGGTCGGCGGGCAGCGCGGCGAAGGCGTCGGCCAGGGCGGCGGCGGTGGTACGTACGTCGGCGCGCTGCTCGGCGGGCGGGCGGGCGGCGCCGGCCGCGATCTCGGCGTCCCTGGCGCCTTCACTGGGGTACATGGGGCGGCCGGCCAGCACATTGACGAGGGCGTCGGCGTTGCGGGCGAGGTGGGTGGTGAGGTGGCCCCGGGTCCAGCCGGGCAGCTGGCTGGGGCCGGTGAGCGCGGTGTCGTCCAGGGCGTCGAGGGCGGTCAGCAGGCGTTGGGTGGCGCCGTGCAGACCGGTGAGATCGGCGGTGGGCTGCGTCATGATCACACGCTATCCGGGACCACTCCTTCGAGTGAAGATGGCGGAATCCGCCCGGGAATCGAACGCACGTGCTATAGGCTGGCTCATCGCGCCAGAAGGCCGTCTCGGCCTTGCTTCGTTCCGCCGCCCCTACTCTTGGACGGGGGTGCTCCGTGCGCCATGGGGTCCCCGTTCTTCACACGAAAGGTGCCATCCGCGTGGCCGACCGGCTCACCGTTCGCGGAGCTCGCGAACACAACCTCAAGAACGTCTCGCTCGACCTGCCGCGCGATGCCCTGATCGTCTTCACCGGCCTGTCGGGCTCGGGCAAGTCCTCGCTGGCCTTCGACACGATCTTCGCGGAGGGGCAGCGCCGCTACGTCGAGTCGCTGTCCGCGTACGCCCGGCAGTTCCTGGGCCAGATGGACAAGCCGGACGTCGACTTCATCGAGGGCCTGTCGCCGGCGGTGTCCATCGACCAGAAGTCGACCTCGCGCAATCCGCGCTCGACGGTGGGCACCATCACCGAGGTCTACGACTATCTGCGGCTGCTGTTCGCCCGCATCGGCAAGCCGCACTGCCCCGAGTGCGGCCGGCCCATCGCCCGCCAGTCGCCCCAGGCCATCGTGGACAAGGTGCTGGCGCTGGAGGAGGGCAGCAGGTTCCAGGTGCTCTCGCCGCTGGTGCGCGAGCGCAAGGGCGAGTTCGTCGATCTCTTCGCCGACCTCCAGACCAAGGGCTACAGCCGGGCCCGGGTGGACGGCGCCACCATCCAGCTCGCCGAGCCGCCCAAGCTCAAGAAGCAGGAGAAGCACACCATCGAGGTGGTCATCGACCGGCTCACCGTCAAGGAGAGCGCCAAGCGGCGGCTGACCGACTCGGTGGAGACGGCGCTGGGCCTGTCCGGCGGCATGGTGGTGCTCGACTTCGTCGATCTGCCGGAGGACGATCCGCAGCGCGAACGGATGTTCTCCGAGCATCTGTACTGCCCGTACGACGACCTGTCCTTCGAGGAGCTGGAGCCGCGCTCCTTCTCCTTCAACTCCCCCTTCGGCGCCTGCCCGGAGTGCACCGGCATCGGCACCCGGATGGAGGTGGACCCGGAGCTGATCATCCCGGACCCGGAGAAGTCCCTGGAGGAGGGCGCCATCCACCCGTGGTCGCACGGCCACACCCGCGGCTACTTCCACCATCTGATCGCCGCCCTCGGCGACGCGCTGAGCTTCCGCACCGATGTGCCCTGGGAAGCGCTGCCGCAGCGGGCCAAGAAGGCGCTGCTGAACGGCCACCGCACCAAGATCGAGGTCCGCTACGAGAACCGGCACGGCCAGGAGCGCGCCTACGCCACCGCCTTCGAGGGCGTGATCCCCTTCCTGCGCCGCCGCTACGCCGAGGCCGACACCGACGCCGGGCGCGAGCGCTTCGAGGGCTACATGCGCGAGGCCCCCTGCCCCGCCTGCCAAGGCACCCGGCTCAAGCCGCTGGTGCTGGCGGTCACCGTCCAGGGCAGGTCCATCGCCGAGGTCTCGGCCATGTCCATCAGCGAGTGCTCGGACTTCCTGCGCGGCATGCGGCTGGACGCCCGGGAGAAGGCCATCGCCGAACGGGTCCTCAAGGAGGTCAACGAGCGACTGCGGTTCCTGGTCGACGTCGGCCTGGACTATCTCTCGCTCAACCGCGCCGCCGGCTCGCTCTCCGGCGGCGAGGCCCAGCGCATCCGGCTGGCCACCCAGATCGGGTCAGGACTGGTCGGCGTGCTCTACGTCCTGGACGAGCCGTCCATCGGCCTGCACCAGCGCGACAACCACCGGCTGATCGAGACCCTGGTACGGCTGCGCGACCTGGGCAACACCCTGATCGTCGTCGAGCACGACGAGGACACCATCAAGACCTCGGACTGGGTGGTGGACATCGGCCCCGGCGCCGGCGAGCACGGCGGCAAGGTGGTGCACAGCGGCCCGCTGGCCGAGCTGCTGGCCA
Organism: Streptomyces sp. NTD107; assembly: GCF_059510435.1. NCBI lineage: Bacteria > Bacillati > Actinomycetota > Actinomycetes > Kitasatosporales > Streptomycetaceae > Streptomyces > Streptomyces sp. NTD107. The sequence continues at coordinate 127,084 of NZ_JCAJZV010000002.1, forward strand.
ACGAGGAGTCGATCACCGGCCAGTATCTGACCGGCGCCCGCTCCATCCCGATGCCCGAGGTACGGCGCCCGGCGGACGGCGCCGGGCGGCTGACCGTGCACGGCGCGCGCCAGCACAATCTGAAGAACATCGATGTGAGCTTCCCGGTCGGGGTGCTCACCGCGGTCACCGGGGTCTCAGGGTCCGGCAAGTCCACGCTGGTCAATGACATCCTCTACACCCACCTGGCCCGCGAGCTGAACCGGGCGAAGGCGGTGCCGGGGCGGCACACCAAGGTCACCGGCGACGATCTGGTCGACAAGGTGGTCCACGTCGACCAGTCCCCCATCGGCCGCACCCCGCGCTCCAACCCGGCCACGTACACCGGGGTCTTCGACCACGTCCGCAAGCTGTTCGCCGAGACGACGGAGGCCAAGGTCCGCGGCTATCTGCCGGGGCGTTTCTCCTTCAATGTGAAGGGCGGGCGCTGCGAGAACTGCGCGGGCGACGGCACCATCAAGATCGAGATGAACTTCCTGCCGGACGTGTATGTGCCGTGCGAGGTCTGCCACGGCGCGCGGTACAACCGGGAGACGCTGGAGGTGCACTACAAGGGCAAGTCCATCGCCGAGGTGCTGGACATGCCCATCGAGGAGGCGCTGGGCTTCTTCGAGGCGGTCCCGGCCATCGCCCGTCATCTGCGCACGCTCAACGATGTGGGCCTGGGCTACGTACGGCTCGGGCAGCCCGCCACCACCCTGTCCGGCGGTGAGGCGCAGCGCGTCAAGCTGGCCTCCGAGCTTCAGCGACGGTCGACCGGCAGCACGGTCTATGTGCTGGACGAGCCGACCACCGGGCTGCATTTCGAGGACATCAGGCGGCTGATCGAGGTGCTGTCCGACCTGGTGGACAAGGGCAACACCGTGATCGTCATCGAGCACAACCTCGATGTGATCAAGACCGCCGACTGGGTCGTGGACATGGGCCCCGAGGGTGGGCAGGGCGGCGGCAGCGTCATCGCCGAGGGCACCCCGGAGGAGGTCGCGGCCGTGCCGGCCAGCCACACCGGGAAGTTCCTGCGTGAGGTGCTCGGTGACCGGGTGAGCGACGCGACCCCGGCGGCCAGGCGCGCCACCACCCGGAAGAAGGCCCCGGCCAGGAAGACGGCGGCGACCGGGAAGAAGACCGCCAAGAAGTAGGCTGTCCGGCTCCGTTCACCGGAGTTCGCCGGGAATTGGCGGCGTCGCACTGGTGCGGCGCCGCCTGGCTTGGAACGCTGAGGCGCCCGTTGCCGACGCGTCCGAGGGAGTCCTGGTGGTTCACCACGCACCGAGTACACAGCGTCAACAGCGTTTCCGGGGGCGGTCGCTGACCCGGGCGCCGGTCGTGGCGGCGGTCATCGCGGCGCTGGCCCTGGGGGTGGCGCCGGCCGGGGCGACCGGGGCGGCCGGGGCGGCCGGGGCGGCCGTCACCACGGAGCGGGCCGGCCTCGAACTGTCGCGCACCGTCCAGCCACTGGGCCCCGGCACGCAGCTGACCCAGTATCAGAGCCTGGAGCCCACCGGCTGGCGCAGCGCCCAGGCCCTCACCGTCGATCTTGCCGGCGGCGCCCGCGTCGCATCGCTGTCGCCCGCCGAGGTGGCGGACGCGGCCCCGCTCAGCGAGCTGGTCCGGGACCACGACCCGGGCCCGGGGCGCGCCACGGTAGCGGCCGTCAACGCCGACTTCTTCGACATCAACGGCACCAGCGCGCCGCTGGGGCCGGGCATCGCGGGCGGCGAGCTGCGGCACTCCGCCTCGGACGGGGCGCCCACCGAGGTGGCGGCCGTCGGGCCGGGCGACGCGGGCCGGATCCTGGACGTGTACTTCGAGGGCAGCCTGCTGCTGCCGGACGGTGTGGCGCCCCTCGCCTCGTACAACGCCGCCCGGGTGCCGGCCGGCGGCATCGGGGTGTACACGGCCGGCTGGGGCGGGGCCGACCGGGCGCTGACCGTCACCGGGGCCGGTGCGGTCACCGAGGTGGCCGTCCGCGACGACGTGGTGGTGGCGGTGTCGGACAGCGCCGGGCACGACCCGATCCCGGCCGGGACCACCGTGCTGCTGGGCCGCGATGCCGGGGCCACCGCCCTGGCCGGCCTGGCGCCGGGCGACGGGGTGGCACTGGAGTACGGGCCGCGCACCGGCGACGGCAGCCCGCTGCCGGACACGGCGGTCGGCGGCCGGGGCCTGCTGGTGGTCGACGGCGAGCCGCAGAACTGGGAGGGCCGGCCGAACAACACGGCGGCGCCCCGTACGGCGGTGGGTTTCTCCCGGGACGGCGGCCAGATGTATCTGCTGACGGTGGACGGCCGCCAGCAGCACTCGGGCGGCGCCACCCTCACCGAGCTGGCGGTGCTGCTGGCCGACCTCGGCGCCTACACCGCGCTGAATCTGGACGGCGGCGGCTCCACCACGCTGCTGGCCCGGCAGCCGGGCGACAGCGAGCCGCGCCTGGTCAACCGGCCCTCGGACGGCGCGGAGCGGCCGGTGCCCAACGGGCTGGCCGTCACCGTACCGCTGGGCAGCGGGGCGGCGGCCGGGTTCCGGGTGGCCACGGAGGCCGACCCGGCGCGTACCCCCACCGCCGACCCGGTGCCCGGCGGGCACCCCGAGCGGGTCTTCCCGGGGCTGACCAGGCAGCTGACGGCGACCGGCCACGACGAGACGTACGGGCCGGCCCCCGACGCCCGGCCCGCCTGGAACTCCGGCCGCCCCGGCGTCGGCACCGTGACCGCGGACGGGGTCTTCACCGCGCGCCGCACCGGCACCGCCACCGTGACCGCCGCACGGCGGCAGGCCACCGGCTCCATCGAGCTGACCGTGCTGGGCGACCTCGCCCGGCTCGACCCGACAGCGCGCCGCATCGCGCTGGCCGGCCCGCAGGACACCGCGCGGTTCGGGCTGCTGGGCCAGGACGCCACCGGGCACAGCGCCCCCGTCGAGCCGGCCGATGTGACGCTGGAGTACGACCGCTCGCTGTTCACCATCACGCCCGAGCCGGCGGCCGGCGGCTTCACGGTGACGGCGGCCGGTGGGCGGGACGGCGCGGCCGGGGAGGTACGGGCCACCGCCGGCGGGCTGACCACGGCGCTCGCCCTCACCATCGGCGGCACGGAATCCACCGTGGCGGACTTCGAGGACGCGGCGCGCTGGACCTTCAGCCACGCCCGGGCGGCCGGGTCCCTCACCCCGGAGCCGGCCGGGCGGGACGGCGGCGGCGCGCTGCGCATGACGTACGACTTCACGCTCAGCACCGCCACCCGCGCCGCCTACGCCACGCCGCCCCGGGACCTGGAGGTGGCCGGGCAGCCGCAGAGCTTCGCGCTGTGGATCGAGGGGGACGGGCACGGCGGCTGGCCGTCGCTGCATCTGAAGGACGCGGCCGGCACCGATCAGGTGCTGCGCGGCGACCACATCACCTGGCGCGGCTGGCGGCAGGTGCACTTCGAGGTGCCGGAGGGCATCGCGCTGCCGGTCTCGGTGCATCGCTTCTATGTGGCCGAGACCCGGCCGGACGCGGCGTACAACGGCTCGATCGCTCTCGACTCACTGACGGTGCGCACCGCCCCGGAGGTGGAGCTGCCGGCCGCCGGTGCCCGTACCGGACCGCTGATCGGCTCCGAGCGGGAGGTGGCGGGCCGGGACTGGCGGTTCGCGGTGGTCTCGGACGCCCAGTTCGTGGCCCGGGACCCGGACAGCGCCATCGCGGCGGCGGCCCGGCGCACGCTGCGCGAGGCCCGGGCGGCCGATCCGGACTTCGTGCTGATCAACGGGGACTGGGTGGACGAGGGCTCGCGCGCCGATCTGGAGTTCGCCAGGGAGATGATCGAGGAGGAGCTGGGGGACTCCCTGCCCTGGACGTACGTCCCCGGCAATCATGAGGTGATGGGCGGCTCCATCGAGCTGTTCGAGGAGATCATCGGCCCGGCGCAGCGCACTTTCGATCACCGGGGCACCCGGTTCATCACCCTGGACACCTCCTCGCTGACGCTCAGGGGCGGCGGGTTCGCGCAGTTCCAGCGGCTGCGGGCGGAGCTGGTGGCGGCGGCCGGGGACCGGTCGGTGGGGTCGGTGGTGGTGGTCAGCCATGTGCCGCCGCGCGATCCCACGATCCGGCCGGCCAGTCAGCTGACCGACCGGATGGAGGCCGCTCTGCTGGAGCGCTGGCTGGCGGACTTCCGCCGCGGCTCCGGCAAGGGAGTGGCGTTCTTCGGGGCGCACGTCGGGGTCTTCGACAGCTCCTGGCGGGACGGGGTGCCGTACGTCATCGGCGGGGACGCGGGGAAGGCGCCGGCCGCCGCGCCGGGGGAGGGCGGCTTCACCGGATGGGCGCTGGTGGGCGTCGACCGGCGGGGTACGGCGGCGGACTGGCTGTCGGTGCAGACCAGGCCCCAGGTGGACGGTCTGACGCTGACCGCGCCCGCGTCGCTGGCGGCCGGTGCGGAGGCGGCGGTGACGGCGACGGTGCGCCAGGGCGTGGGGCCGGGGGCCCGGCAGGTGCCGGTGGCGTTCCCGGTGAGCGCGGACTGGTCGGGGTCGCGGGCCTTGTACGTGGGCCCGCCCGGTGCGGCCGACCGGCACCGCCATGTGGCGGCCTTCGACCCGGTGACCGGCCGGCTGACGGCGCTGCGGGCCGGTGAGGTGACCGTGGAGGTACGGGTGAGCGGGGTACGGCAGCAGGCCACCGTACGGATCACCCGCTGAGCCGGGGCCCGTCCGGCGCGGGCGCCGGTCGAGCCCGTGTGGCGTCCGGTGCGGCGGGGTTTCTCCCGGCCTTCGGGGCGTGGGGAGGTGTCCCTGGCACCAGGGCGTCGCGCGGGCCGGGCGGGACGCCTCGGCCAGGCCCTGGCCCGGGGCCGGGCCCGCACCGGCCCCGGCCCCGGCCCCGGGGCAGCTCGCCCGTTCCGCTGCTACAGGTGCGGGGCGATCGCCGGCAGCAGGTCCTGGAAGGTCTGTCCCGAGGCGGGCTCGCCGATCGCTGTCATCTTCCAGTCGCCGCCGTCCCGCCGGCTGACCTTGGCCATGATCTGTCCGGTGTATGAGCCGCCGCCGGCCAGCGTGTAGCGGGCCAGCTCCTCGCCGGTGTTCTCGTCCACCAGCCGGCAGAACGCGTTCTCCACCTCGGCGAAGGTCTGGCCGGTGAAGGAGTTCACGGTGAAGACGATGGTGTCGACGGTGGCGGGCAGCCGGGCCAGATCGACGATGATCGACTCGTCGTCCTCCTGGCCGGCCCCGCCGACGAGGTTGTCGCCGGTATGGATCACCGAGCCGTCGTCGCTGGTGAGCTTCTGGAAGAAGACCACGTCCTTCGTCTCGGTCCCCGCGTAGAGCACCGCCGAGGCGTCGAGGTCGATGTCCCCGCCGCCGCCGAGCATCTTGCTGAAGAAGCCGCGCCGCACCGCCTGCCAGCCCAGCCCCATCCGGACGGCGGTCAGTCCGCCGCCCCCGGACTTGACCAGACTGACCGCCTGCCCCTTCGAGAGGTTTACGCCCACAACAGCTCCCCTTCCTTGTAAGGCGACTCCGGTAAAGAGAGAGTCAAGAGCGACGCTAGCGCAGCCCCACCTCGCGCATCTGACGCAGTTCCTTTTTCAGGTCGGACACCTGGTCCCGCAGCCGGGCCGCGACCTCGAACTGAAGCTCGGCGGCGGCCGACCGCATCCGCTCGGTGAGCGCCTCGATGGTCTCGGCCAGCTCGGCCGCCGGGCGCTCGGTCAGCCCCTCCGTACCCGTACCCGTACCCGTGCCGGCGCCCGCGCGGGCCTGCTTCGCCGGGACCGGCGCCTTGCCCTTGCGTGGCTCGCCGCCCTGCCGGTAACCGGTGCCCAGCAGCTGCTGGGTGTCGACCTCCTCGCGGGCGATGGTCGCCACGATGTCGCCGATCTTCTTGCGCAGCGGCTGCGGGTCGATGCCGCGCTCCTCGTTGTACGCGATCTGCTTGGCGCGGCGCCGGTTGGTCTCGTCGATCGCCCGCTCCATGGCGGCGGTGATCCGGTCCGCGTACATGTGCACCTGACCGGAGACATTCCGGGCCGCGCGGCCGATGGTCTGGATCAGCGAGGTGCCCGAGCGCAGGAAGCCCTCCTTGTCCGCGTCCAGGATCGCCACCAGCGAGACCTCGGGCAGGTCGAGCCCCTCGCGCAGCAGGTTGATGCCGACCAGCACGTCGTACTCGCCGGCCCGCAGCTCGCGCAGCAGTTCCACCCGTCGCAGGGTGTCCACGTCGCTGTGCAGATAGCGGACCCGGATGCCCAGCTCAAGGAAGTAGTCGGTGAGGTCCTCCGACATCTTCTTGGTGAGCGTGGTGACCAGCACCCGCTCGTCCTTCTCGGTGCGGGTGCGGATCTCGTGCACCAGGTCGTCGATCTGGCCCTCGGTGGGCTTGACCACCACCTCGGGGTCCACCAGACCGGTGGGCCGGATGATCTGCTCCACCACACCGTCGCCACGCGACAGCTCGTAGTTGCCCGGGGTGGCCGACAGATACACCGTCTGGCCGATCCGGCCCAGGAACTCCTCCCACTTCAGCGGCCGGTTGTCGACCGCCGAGGGCAGCCGGAAGCCGTGGTCGACCAGGGTGCGCTTGCGGGAGGCGTCCCCCTCGTACATGGCGCCGATCTGCGGCACGGTGACGTGCGACTCGTCGATGACCAGCAGGAAGTCGTCGGGGAAGTAGTCGATCAGGGTGTGCGGCGCGGTGCCGGGCTCGCGGCCGTCGATGTGCATCGAGTAGTTCTCGATGCCGGAGCAGGTGCCGATCTGCCGCATCATCTCGATGTCATAGGTGGTGCGCATCCGCAGCCGCTGGGCCTCCAGCAGCTTGCCCTGCTGTTCCAGGGTGGCCAGCCGCTCGGCGAGCTCCCGCTCGATACCGGCGATGGCGCGTTCCATCCGCTCGGGGCCCGCCACATAGTGCGAGGCGGGGAACACGTACAGGTGGTCCTCTTGCGAGATGATCTCGCCGGTGAGCGGGTGCAGGGTGGACAGCGCCTCGATCTCGTCGCCGAACATCTCGATCCGGACGGCCAGCTCCTCGTAGACCGGGAAGATCTCGATGGTGTCCCCGCGTACCCGGAAGGTGCCCCGGGTGAAGGCCATGTCGTTGCGGGCGTACTGGATGTCGACGAAGCGGCGCAGCAGGGCGTCCCGGTCGATCTCCTCGCCGACCTTGAGCGGCACCATCCGGTCCACGTACTCCTGCGGGGTGCCCAGGCCGTAGATGCAGGAGACGGAGGCGACCACGACCACGTCGCGCCGGGTGAGCAGCGAGTTGGTGGCGCTGTGCCGCAGCCGCTCGACCTCCTCGTTGATCGAGGAGTCCTTCTCGATGTAGGTGTCCGTCTGCGGGACGTACGCCTCCGGCTGGAAGTAGTCGTAGTACGAGACGAAGTACTCGACGGCGTTGTTCGGCAGCAGCTCGCGGAACTCGTTGGCCAGCTGGGCGGCCAGCGTCTTGTTGGGGGCCATCACCAGGGTGGGCCGCTGGACCCGTTCGATCATCCAGGCCGTGGTGGCCGACTTGCCGGTGCCGGTGGCTCCCAGCAGGACGACATCCTTCTCGCCGCCCTTGATCCGCCGCTCCAGGTCGGCGATGGCCGCCGGCTGGTCGCCGCTGGGCTGATAGGGGCTGACGACCTCGAAGGGCGCCACCGTACGTTCGATGTGGGAAACGGGCCGCATGTCCCCCACGGTACGACCCGGCACTGACAATCGGGGCCCGAGCGCCGACCGGGCGAGCACCGTTGGTGACACATTGTCGCTACCTGTTCAGCCGCAGGTAACCATTTTTCTGTTGGGTGCGGGCTTCGACGGGGAAAAGATCATTACGTCCTATCACCGACGCATAGGAGTCAATGTGTCGAAACGCCCCGGATCGGCGGTCGCGGGCGCGGCCCTCGGTGTCATCACGCTTCTGCTCACCGTGATTCCCGCCGGCGGCGCCGCTGCCGCCCCGGCGGCGAACGCGACGGCCACCACCACTCCGCTGATCGTCGCCCATCGCGGTGCTTCCGGTTACGCCCCGGAGAACACGCTGGTGGCCGCCGACGAGGCGGCCCGGCTGAACACCGAGTGGGTGGAGATCGACGTCCAGCGCACCAAGGACCACAAGCTGATCCTGATGCACGACACCACCTTGTCCCGCACCACCAACGCGGCGGCCGTCTTCCCGGACCGCTCGCCGTGGAACGTGGCCGACTTCACCGCCCGGGAGATCGCCCGGCTGGACGCCGGCAGCTGGTTCGGCGACGAGTTCGTGGCCGAGCGGGTGCCCACGCTGCCGCAGTTTCTGCACCGGCTGACGGTGAACGGGCAGAAACTGCTGCTGGAGATCAAGTCGCCCGAGCTGTACCCGGGGGTGGAGCGGCAGATCCTGGCCGCGCTGGACGACGCCGGCTGGCTGGAGGAGGCGTATCCGGGTGAGCGGGTGGTGCTCCAGAGCTTCAACGCGGACTCGGTGCGCACGGTGCACCAGCGGGCACCCGAGGTGAAGACCGGCTTCCTGGGCACGCCCAAGGTGACGGAGCTGCCGTACTACGCGGGGTTCGCCGACCAGATCGGGCCCCGGTACACGGATCTCACCGCCGAGTACGTGGCCGCCATCAAGGGGGTGGACGGGGTGCACGGGGAGCCGCTGGAGGTCAACGCCTGGACGATCAACGACGGCCCGACCGCCGCCCGGATCGCGGGGCTCGGGGTGGACGGGATCATCACCAACTTCCCGGATGTGGTGCGGGAAGCCATCGGCGGCTGACAGGCCCTAGGCTTCCCCGGTATGAGCGAGGAGAACGCCCCCGGGCGGGCCTGGGTGTGGACGGTGCGGGAGACCCCGATCGGGCCGCTGCTGCTGGCCGCCACCGACCGCGGTCTGGTGAACGTGGGGTTCCACGCCGACGAGCGCACGGCCCGGCGGGCGGTGTCCCGGCTGACGGCGGCCCTGGGGGCGCCGCCGCGGGCCGGGCAGGCGGATGATCCCCGGCTGGCCCGTACGGTGGCCGAGCTGGACGCGTACTTCCGCGGGGAGCTGACGCGGTTCACGGTGGAGCTGGACTGGTCGCTGACCGCCGGCTTCCACGAACGGGTGCTGCGCGAGCTGGCCGCTTCCGTACGGTTCGGCCAGGTCGTCGGCTATCAGGAGCTGGCCGTCCGGGTGGGCGATCCGGGCGCGGCGCGGGCGGTCGGCGCTGCGATGGGGGCGAATCCCCTGCCGGTGGTCGTCCCGTGCCATCGGGTGGTGGCGGCCGACGGCGGGATCGGGGGTTTCGGGGGCGGGCTGCCGGTCAAGCGCACGCTGCTCGCCCTGGAGGGGGTACTGCCGGCCCCGCTGTTCTAGGCGGTGTCCCGGCGCATGGCGGCGCCCCGCCAGGCACCTGTGCGGTGCCGGGCGGGGCGCGGTCGAGGGGGGTGCGTCAGACCGTCGCGCCCTTGTTGTGCAGGAAGGCCATCGGGTCGACGGCGCTGCCGTAGTTGGGCGTGGTCCGGATCTCGAAGTGCAGGTGGGGGCCGCTGCTGTTGCCGGTGTTGCCGGACTCGGCGATCTTGTCGCCGGTGTTCAGCTGCTGGCCGACCTTCACATCGATCTTGTTGAGGTGGGCGTACTGCGAGTAGGTGCCGTCGTCGTGCTTGATCACGATGGCGTTGCCGTACGCCGGGCCGTCGCCGGCGCCGTTGCCGCCGGCCTTGACGACGGTGCCGCTGTGCACGGCGCGTACGTCGGTGCCCACCGGTACGGCGAAGTCCTGGCCGCTGTGCTTGCTGGTCCAGCGGTCACCGCTGTTGCCGAACTTCGCGCTGAGGCTGTAGTCGCCGCCGATCGGGCTCACCCAGGAGTTCTGGGTCGCGGTCACGGCGTCGGCCTGGGCGCCGGTGGAGTCGGCGAGCTGGCTGGCGGTGTGGGCGGCGAACAGATCGGGGCTCTGCTGGGAACCCTCGGCGGCCGTCGCCACGCCCACCGTCAGGATCGCCGAGGCACCGACACCTGCGGCCAGCACTGCGGCACGGGTACGGACATTGGGGATCTTGGCGATGCGGTTCGTGATGCGATTCGACATTCGGGGATTACCTCGCGGTGCTCGGGGAAATTCGACCATCGGCCGGATCAACATCCAGTTTTAGCGACCGATTCCCCGGCATTCAAGTGCCGCTATTACTAGCGGAAGGCGTAGCAAAAGGAGGGGAAAAAGGTCCCTCCACAGACCCCGGAGAAACCCTGCCCGGCCCGAATTCTGGGCCGCGGCCCCCACGCCGCCCGGCACCGTACCGCCCCGGCCTGGGCTTTCTACCTCCCGGCCGGAATTCCCGCCCGCTCCCCTGCCAAATTCCCCGGACCGCAGGGACGAAAGTCCCGGCCTTTGGTCACATTTCTCTCCTATGGCCCTTCGTATCGCCGATGAGGGCTGTGTCGAGGGCCACAGAAAGGCGGCCTCAAATGCGCTGATCCGCCCTTTCCGGAGCACGGGAAGTCATCGGATCCAGGCCCACGAAGAGTCCGGTGAAGAGCATCAGCAGCAGGGGGACCACAAGGATCGGCATCAGGGTCTCGATGGGCGCCCGGGTGTCCAGAGAGCTGACGGTGTGCGCGTGCACCGACATCGCCGCCATGCCGGTGTAGTGCATGCCGCTGACCGCGACGCCCAGCAGCGCGCTGGCCCCCACGGCCGCCTTGGCGCCACGCACCGTGACGGCGCACCACAGGGCCACCACGGCGGCACCCACCGCGATCACCACGGAGGCCGCGACGTACACCTGCTCGTACCGCACCTCGGCCGCCATGACCAGGCCGCCCATGCCCACGTAGTGCATCGCCGCGATGCCCGCTCCGGTGATCACGCCGCCGCCGAGCACGGCGGGGGCGGCGCGCCGGGCGGTGCCCACCAGCAGCAGCCCGATGCCCACCACCGCGATGGCGATGCCGAGGCTGGCGAAGGCCCGGCCCATGTCGTAGTCGATGTGCACGCCGCCGGTGGTGAAGCCCATCATGGCGATGAAGTGCATGGTGAAGATCCCGGACCCCAGGGCCAGCGCGCCCAGCGCCAGCCAGCCGAGCCGGCGGCCGGGCGCCGCCGACAGGGCCCGGGCGGTGCAGCGCAGCCCCAGTGCCGCGCCCAGGACCGCCATCAGATAGCCCAGCACGGGTGTGATCGTTCCATAACTGAAGTGATCGACGGTCACCTCGACTGCAAGCACCATGCGTCTCCCCACCAGGTCATTTGTGAGGATGTTAAGACCGAATCGATCAAGGTTGTGCCGTCTGTGATCAAAGTGTGCTGCGGCATATTCCACGGGTATGGCCCGGCCCACCCCGGCCGGGCCGCGGTCTCACCGCCAGCCGTGCCGTGCCTGGAGGCTGTGCACCACGCCCTGGTACCGGGCCCGGTCCAGCGCGCACGCCTCCCGCCGCATGCCCTGCGGATACACCCGCAGCACCCGCTCCAGGTCCACCCACGACTCCCGGCCCGAGCCGTCCCAGGGCCCCGAGCCCAGCGGGAACCACTCCGGATCCCCGTCCCGGTCCTTGCTGCTCAGCTGGACGGCGAGCACGGTGCCGCCGTCCTCACGGGCCACCACCAGCACGGGACGGTCCTTGCCGCGGCCGTCGTTCTCCTCGTACGGCACCCAGGTCCACACGATCTCGCCCGGGTCCGGATCGCCGTCGAACTCCGGCGCGTACTCGGTACGCACCACTCCCAGTGAGCCCGCCCGCACCTCAGTGGTCCCGGTGGGACCACCCCGCCCGTGTACTTCATCCGCATCAGTCGTCATACCGCCACGCTATCGCCGCCCGGCCGATTGTCAGTGCCCGCCCGTACGTTGAGATCACTGACGCGACCGACGCAACAGCAGGGAGATCGCCATGTCCACCACCACCTATCTGGAACTTTCCGAAAGCGGCGGCGGCGCCCACAAGTTCTACGAGGTGACGGTGGCCGGCACGGCGGTCACGGTGCGGTACGGCCGGATCGGCACCGCAGGACAGGCCAGGACGCAGGACTTCGCCACCGAGGAACTGGCCAGGGCGGCGGCGGCCAAGAAGATCGGGGAGAAGGTCCGCAAGGGATACGCCACCACCACCCAAGGGACGGGCGGCGCCCGCCCGGTGACCCGCCGCCAGGTACGACGGCCACGGAGCCCCCAGCGCGCGTCGGTGGCCCGGACGGCGGCCCCGGTGGTCCCGGCCGCGCCGGCGATGCGGCCCGCCCCGGTGCTGTGGCGGTTCCGCACCGACTCCACGGCCTTCGGCATCCATGTCGGCGAGGACCGCTGCTGGGTGGGCAATCAGAACGGCGATGTCTACGCCCTGGGGCACCACGGCGAGGTACGCGCCCACTTCAAGCTGCCGGACGGCGTCAAGTGCCTGGTGGCCGACGACTTCTGGATCTACGCCGGCTGCGACGACGGCACCGTCTACGACCTGTCGTCCAAAGTGCCCTTCGCCGCCTACGAGGTCACCGCCGATGTGGACATCTTCTGGATGGACATCCACGAGGGCATGCTCTCCGTCTCCGACCGCAAGGGCGGACTGACCGTCATCGACCACGAGGACGAACTCCAGTGGTCGCGGCAGAGCAGCGGCGGCCATGCCTGGATGGTCCGCTCGGATGACCGGGCCGTCTACCACGGCCACGGCCGCGGGGTCACCGCCTACGACCCGGGCGGCGACCGGGAGCTGTGGCACAGCACCACCCGGGGCGCCGTGCTCTTCGGCTGGCAGGAGCACGACTCGGTGTACGCCGGCACCGACCGCCGGGTCGTCCAACGGCTGTCCAAGGCCGACGGCCGGGTGGCGGCCACCTACACCTGCGACACGGTCGTCTACTCCTGTGCCACCGCACCGGGCGGCCGGTATGTCTTCGCCGGCGACTCCTCCTCCGCCGTCTACTGCTTCGCCCAGGACGGCACCCGGCTGTGGAAGCTGGGCACCGGCGCCGGATCGGCCCTGTCCATGCAGTACCGAGACGAGAAGCTGTACATCGTGACCGGCGACGGCTCCCTGGCCTGCATCGACGCCCGCGAGGCCGCCATCGCCGACGCCCAGCGGGGCACCGTGCCCACCGCCGTGGACGTCAAGTCGGCGGCGGCACTGCCCACCTACACCCCCAGCCGGACGGTGGAGACCGTCAGCGCCGCCCCGGCCGGCGGGGTGGTGGTGGAGTGCGTCAAGGTCGGCTCCCGGCTCCGGGTGCGGGTCATCACCGAGGGCTACGACCCCAGCTGGAATGTGCAGTTCCCCCGGCACGTACGGCAGGCCGGTGCCCGCTACGTGGTCGACTCGCTGCACACCTCCTCCGGCGGCTTCTACCGGGTGCAGGGCGAGATACGCCGGCTGGCCTGAGCGGCCGGCGGAGCGCGACAAGCGGCGGCTACTCCTCGTACCGGACCCCGTTCAGCCGGTCCCGCTCGGCCTGGGCCTCCACCGGAAGCTCCGGATCCCAGTCGGAGGCCCGCGGCGGCTCGGGGCCATCGGGCCCCACCCGGACCAGCCGCTCCAGCCGCATCACCCGGTACTGCCGGTCGCCGACCCGTACCTCGTCCCGCCGGGTCCCGGCGAACTCGACGGCCGCCGCCCGGAACCCCGCCACCAGCAGATCGTCCTCGGCATGAAGCGCCGGGCCCATCTCGCGCAGATACGTCACCAGGGTGTCCCGGATCGCCTGCGGGGTGTCCGCACCGCCGGTCATCGGCGTCCAGCGCCCCTCGGTGAACTCGGTGATCGCGAACACCGGCGGCAGCAGCACCCCACCCGGATGGCTCTGCAACGCGCGCAGCGAATCGGCCCGCACATCGTGCGGCACCCGGGACGACGGATACACAAAACTCAGCAGATCGATCCGCAGCATGCCCTCGGACATCCCGGTGGCCGCCGCCGGATCGATCAGAAAGCCCTTGGTACGCGACCTGGCCCGGTACCCCTCCCCCGGCCGCATCGGATCGGGATCACTGGGCCGGGGCGGCTCGGGACCGTCCGGCCCCATCCGGATGAACATGTCACCCCGGGCGATCCGGAACCGGCACTCCCCCACCTTCAGCTCATTCAGCTTCTCCCAGTCCATCCGGCGCGCCCCGGTCAGCCACAGCCGCTGCGCCTCACGGTCCTGCACCGCCACGGCGTCGGCCGCCCGCATCCGGCACTCCCGGGCCAGCTCGTCCCGGCACCCCTGCGGATTGCCCTCATCGGCCACCAGCACCCGCCACCGGCCGTCGATCTCCTGCTCGACCAGGGCAAACATCGGCCCTCGGCCCATAATGTCCGGATAGCTGTCCCGCGCCCGCCACGCCTCCGTATCGGAGATCACCGACACCGGATCGTCGAACCGCGTCATGCTGATGACACGGTGGGGCTCGGGAAGTTCCGCTTGGCCATCGCTCATACACGCATTGTGGTAGTCCCGTCACGCACTTCGCAGCGGATCAGCCCCGGATCATTCTCCCGAGGGTCAATCCGGCCGGTACACCGCCCATGTCCTCGGCGTCTCCGATACCCTCACCGCCGCCAGCTCCGGGATCCGCTCCGCCCAGGCGTCGAAGAGCCACTTCGCCAGGTTCTCGGCCGAGGGCGAGATCGACTCCCCCATCGCCTCGTTCAGATGCCGGTGATCCAGCGTGTCGTCCAGCCACTTCTTGAACGGGTCGAGATCGCGGTAGTCCCGGACGAATCCGGCTTCGGTCAGATCGTCGTCGCGGGCGGAGAGCTCCAGCACCACCACATAGTTGTGCCCATGCATCCGGGCACACTGGTGCCAGGAGGGGAGGCGGTCCAGGACATGGCTCGCGGAGAAGTGGAACTCCTTGCTGATCATGAACATCCGGCGCCCCCTTCCGCGCGCTCCTGTGCTCGCACCGTACCGGTCAGCACAGTCCCTCGCCCTCGATGATCCACCGGTTCAGCGGTACCCCGGTGCGGAAACGCTCCCGCCGGGCCGGGTGCCCCACCAGGCTGTCCGCCTTGCTCCCGACCCGCTCCCTGGCCCGCGCCAGCAGCGCGCCGGCCTCCTCCTCGGCCCCGTCCGCACCGTCGGCCAGCAGCGCGCGGGCCACCCAGTACAGCACCTCCTCGGTACGCAGCGCGGGCAGCTCCCCGTGCCGTTCCAGCAGCGCCAGCGCCGCCCGGCCCAGCTCGGCGGCCTCCGTCACCGCGCCCTGCCGCAGCCGGATCCGGGAGCGCAGGACCAGCGCCGCGATCTCGCTGCGCACCATGCCGCTCCCGTGCGGGGCGGCGGTCTCCACACAGGTGTCCACGGCCAGCCGGTGCGCCCGCTCCAGCTCGGCCGGCCCGCTTGCGGTGTCCAGCAGCAGCTCGGCGTACAGATTGCGCACGATCGGCACCAGATTCGCCAGCCAGGTGCGCTGGGTCTCCAGCCAGCCGGCCTCGGCCAGCTCCAGCGCCTCGGCGCGACGGGCCGGGTCCCGGGAGATCAGCAGCGCAAGCAGCGCCGCGTTGTACGCGTGCCAGCCGCTGTCCCCGCCCCGCTCCTCCTCGAAGGCAAGCGCCTCGCGCAGAACGCCGGCCGCCTCGTCCTCGGCGCCCAGCGCGATGTACAGCTGCGCCAGATAGTTAAGGGCGATCGGCAGCTCCGCCCGCAGCTGCTCGGCGCGCAGCCGCCCGGTGCAGTGCTCAAGCCGGGCCAGCGCCTCCCCCAGTTGCCCGCTGTCGTACAGATTGACGCCCAGCTGCATCTCGTTGAGGTTGCGGGCGTGCCGCAGTACGGGGTTGTCCGTCGCGCCGAGCAGCGGCTCGGTGACGTACAGCTCCTCCGCCTCGGTCAGCTCGCGCAGCCCGGCGGCCAGGTCCCGTTTGGGCAGTTGCCGCCCGTACTCGACCTTGGCCACGAACCGGGCCACCGGGTCCCCGCTCTCCTCCGCCCGGCGCACCGCCTCGGCCAGCTTGTCCAGCGACGGGTCAAGACCCCGGGTCGCCATCAGGGTCTTGCCGCGCTGCAACGCGCTGCGGGCGATCAGCCGCCGGTCGCCGAGCCGGTGCGCCGCCGCCTCCGCCTCGGCGGCCAGCGCGTCGATGTCGTGTGCCGCGTTCCGCCCGCCCTGCCAGCGCACCTCGGTGAGGGAGAGCAGCAGTTCGGCGGAGCGGACCAGTGCCTCGTCGCGTTCGCCGCTGTCGGCCGGCAGCCGCCGGGCGGCCTCGATGGCGATGGCGCAGTAGCGCTCGGCTTCGGCGAAGGACAGGGCGGACAGCGCCGAGCTGAGGGCCAGTTGGTGATGGGCGGTGGCGGAGGCGGCCAGGCAGCGCGGGCCGGCCGCGCGCAATTGGCCGGCGATGTCCCGCAGCAGTTCGTACGGCACCTCCTGTGCGCTGAACTCCGCCGCCAAGGTGCTGAGGGCGGCGGCGAGTTCGGCGTGCCGGGCCTCGCGGCGCGCGGTGGACTGCTGCTGCCGGTAGATGCCCTCGCGCAGCGCCAGATGCTCGAACTCGTACAGATTGGCACCGGCCAGCCGTACCCAGTCGGGTGCCCGGTCGGTGCGCTCCCGGATCAGCCGGCGGCCGGCGGCCACCTCGTGCAGCCGCTCCATGGCCTCGTCGTGCGGGATGCCGGCCACTTCGGCGGCGGTGCGGGACAGAAAGGCCCGGCCCTGGACGGCGCCGACCCGCAGCAACTCCTGTGTCGGTGAGTCCAGTTCACGGAAGCGGTTGTGCACGGCCTGCGGCAGGTCGTGCGGCAGCCGGACGCGTTCGAGGCCGCCGGGCGGCAGTTGGCGCAGAACCTGCTCGACAAAGATCGGATGACCGCCGGTGGCGTCCGCGAGCTGGGCGGAGAAGGCGTCGGGGACGGCCCGCCCGGTCAGCCGGGCCCGGGCCAGCTGGGCCACCGCGTCGCGGGGCAGCCCGTCCAGCGGCTCGCGACGCAACTGCCCGGCGTACTCCCAGCGCTGGAGCAGTTCGGCGATGGCGGCCTCGCCGTCGCGGCCGTCCGTCCGATGGCCGAGCACCAGGCCGAGCGGGGCAGCGGGCAGCGCCCGCACCAGCCGGTCCAGGACCTGGAGGCTGCTGAGGTCGAGGTACTGGATGTCGTCGAGCAGCACCAGGGCGGGGCGGCCGGCGGCGGCCTCGGCCAGCAGCGCCTCGGCGGTGCGCTGGGCCATCGACTCCTGCTGCGGCAGCAGGCTGTCGCCGGGCATCGAGCCGGTCCGCAGGGCGGCTTCGACGATGTCCTGGCCGGCGTCGAGCAGCGGGCCGGCACCGGGGACGAGCTGGCCGAGCAGGCGCGGAATGCTTCTGCCGAGCGACCCGGCGGCCCGCTGCCAGCGGCGGCGGGTGCCGGCCTGGTCGGCCAGCTCCAGCAGGATCTCGGCCATCGGGGCGTACGGGCCGGTGCCGGCGTCGCCGACCTCGGGCGCGCACCGTACGGTCACCAGCCGTACCCCGCGTCGTAGTTCGGGGTCGTCCTCGACCTGCTGGGCGAAGGCGTCAAGCAGGGCGGACTTGCCCATCCCCGAGGCGCCCTCGACCGCCAGGGCGCCGCCCTGACCCGACGTCAGCCCGCCCGCCATCTCCAGCAGTACGCCCATGGAGTCGACCCGGTCCACAAAGGCGGTGCGCATACAGTCCCCCCGCTTCACCCTCAGCCGTCAACAGCGCTCCGGCCCGGCGGACTTACCGGTGGTGGTCGCATTCTGTGACCGGCCGGGAACGGAGCCGGCCGCCAGGCTATCGTGCCCCGGCGGCCGGTTCCGTTCCCAACATGCTCCGCCGGGTCAGTTCTCCCGGTGGCGCGGCCGGATCAGTACGTAGCCGGCCACACCCGCGATGGCGCCGAGCACGCCGCCTGCCGCCGTCCACACCCAGCGGTCCGTCCACCACGAGCCCATCCAGCCGGACTCGGGTTCGGCGACGGCCACCGGCTGCACGCCGGTCGCCGTGTCGTCGCCGCCGTCCTCGTCCGCGTCCGGGTCGGCCTCCAGATCGACGATCGAGCCGGCCCTGGCCGCCGGGATCAGCGGCGCGGACAGCTCGCCGCCACTCGCCCGCGCGCCGCCCGACTCGGTGGCGGTGACCTCGACCTGCGCGGTGACCGCGAGCCCGAGGTCACGCTCCGGCAGCTCGACGACGGTCAGCCGCAGATAGTAGGCGCCGGGCAGCGGGTCATCCGCCCACGGCTCGGACCACGGCTTCACCGGGCGCAGGGTGCAGCTCAGGGTGAGCGAGGCGGCGTCCTGCGCCGCGGTCGCCGTCTGCTGCCCCTGGGTGCACGCCTGGCGCCGGCGCAGCCCGTCGTAGACGTCCAGCTGCCAGGTGACCGGACCGCTGCGCGCGGCCGAGTCCGGCAGCGTGACGGTGGCCTCGGCGGTCGCCGTCTGCCCGGCGCCGGCCGGGAACGTCCAGTACAGGTAGTCGCCGGTGGAGGCCGTGGCGGTGGCGCTCTCGTCCTGGTCGATGACGGTGGCGGTGCGGAAGTTGGTGCCCGCCTCGCCCGGGCCGCCCTGGGCGTCGGCCCAGGCAGCGCCCGCGCCGGCCCCGGTCAGGAGCAGCCCCGCCAGCGGCAGCAGCGCCGCGCCCTGGATCGTACGTCGCAGTCCCTGTCGCATCAGTGGGCCCTCCCCAGCGCGATCCCCATCCGGACCAGCAGGCCCCACAGCACGCCGGCGATCAGGCCGACGACGGTCAGCAGCAGCAGCGGCACCCAGCCCCGGGCGAGGCCGAAGGCGGCGACGTCCGAGGGGTTGTCGGGGCCGGCCACCACGTCGATGGACAGCTCAACGGGCAGACCAGGGGTACGCGGCTGGCCCTCGGGCACCGAGAAGGAGTTGGAGACCTCGATGCAGACGGCGACCGCGCTCTTCGGGTCGCCCTCCTCGGGCTCGGGCAGCGGGTAGCGCAGCCCGGTGGACATCACATCGGTACGGCCGTGGCCGGCGCCGGTGCCCCGGGTCAGCTCCTGGCCGTCCTCGCTCACCGCGCGCAGCAGCACCCCGTGGTCGGGGTCCATCGCCCGGTCGGCGGCGACGCTGACCGAGGCCCGCAGCTCCTGGCCGGGCCGGACCGGCACCCGGTACCAGCGGGGCTGACCGAACTCGGCGCGGTCGGTGTACACGCCGGCGCCGAGCAGCGGCGCGTCGGCGCAGGCGGTGGCGCCCTCGACGGCGGCCGGGTTCTCCACCGGGATGTCGGCGCGCCGGACGAGTTGTCCGATCCGGTCGGCGAGCTGGTCGGCGTCCTGGACGGCGGTGTACGTGCCACCGGTGGCCTCGGCGATGCAGCTCAGCTGCTCACGAACGGCGTCATCGAGCGTCAGACCGAGGGTGTCGATGACCAGGTGGGTGCCGTTGGCGGCCAGTTCCCGGGCCACCACGCACGGGTCGGGCTGGCCGCAGGAGTCCTCACCATCGGTGATGAGCACGATCCGGCGGGTGCCGGGGACGTCGCCGAGGTCCTGGTCGGCCTCGCGCAGGGCGAGCCCGATCGGGGTGAAGCCGGTGGTGGGCCGCAGGGTGGCCACGGCGGTCTTGGCCTCCAGCTTGTTCACCGGCCCGACCGGATACAGCTGATCGCTGTCGCGGCAGCCGGCGTCCCTGTCGTCCCCTGGGTTGCCCGCGCCCAGCGTACGGATGCCGAGGTGCACCTCCTCCGGCATCGCGTCGATCACCTCGTTGAACGCCTGCTGCGCGGCGGCGATCCGGGACTGGCCGCCGGCCATGTCCCGCGTCTTCATGGAACCGCTGACATCAAGCACCAGTTCCACCCGGGGCGGCGGCTCCCCTTCGGGCGCCACGCCATCGGCGAGGGCGCCGGGCGCGAACGCGCCCGCCATCAGGACGGCCAGCAACCCGCTCAGGGCAACCGACCACTTTCTTATGATCATTGGCGGATCCTATTGACCGTCAGGTGTCCACCTCAAAACGAGCGGGTCGCCTCCCGGCCAACCTGGCACGGCCACCACTACCTTGTCGGACATGACTGCCGATAACCCCGCAGCGGTGCCCGCGACCATGCGCGCCTGGACCGTACGCACCCCCGGCCGCCTGGAGCCGGCCGAACTGCCGGTGCCCCGCCCCGCCGCCGACGAGCTGCTGGTACGGGTGCGGGCGTGCGGGGTGTGCCGTACCGATCTGCATGTACGGGACGGGGAACTGCCGCCGCACCGGTCCCCGGTGGTCCCGGGCCACGAGGTGGTGGGCGAGGTGGTGGCGACCGGACCGAACGCCACCGGCCACCCCATCGGCTCCCGGGTCGGCATCCCCTGGCTGCGCCACACCTGCGGGCGCTGCCGGTTCTGCCGGCGCGGCCGGGAGAACCTGTGCCCGCACTCCCGCTACACCGGCTGGGACGCGGACGGCGGCTACGCCGAGTACACCACCGTCCCCGCCGCGTACGCCTACGAACTGCCCGCCGGCTACTCGGACATCGAGCTGGCCCCGCTGCTGTGCGCCGGCATCATCGGCTACCGCGCGCTGCGCCGCGCCGACCTGCCGCCGGGCGGCCGGCTCGGCATCTACGGCTTCGGCGGCTCGGCGCATCTGACCGCCCAGGTGGCCATGGCCGAGGGCGCCACGGTGCATGTCCTCACCCGCTCACCGGCGGCCCGGCGCCTCGCCCTGGACCTCGGCGCGGCCTCGGCCGCCGACGCCCACGCCGCCCCGCCCGAACCGCTGGACGCCGCGATCCTCTTCGCCCCGGTGGGCGGTCTGGTCCCCACCGCCCTGTCGGCCCTGGACGCGGGCGGCACCCTGAGCATCGCCGGGATCTACCTGTCCCCCATCCCCGCCCTGGACTACGAGCGGCACCTCTTCCACGAACGCACGCTGCGCAGCGTCACCTCCAACACCCGCGAGGACGGCCGCACCTTCCTCGCCTCCGCACAGACCCACCCGCTGCGCACCACCACGACCCCCTACCCCTTCGCGGAGGCCGACAGAGCTCTCGACGACCTGGCGGCCGACCGCGTCAACGGCGCGGCGGTGCTGGTCATGTGACGGTGTGCGGGCGGTGCGCGGTCACGATGATCATGCCGTCGCGCTGTTCTGCGGCGGTGAACTCCGCCCAGTCGACGTGGGCGCCCATGGCGTGGATGCGGGCCAGATCCGGCGGGAGTTCACCGTGCCGGCGCAGATGGGCGTCGGTGCCGGCGTAGATGTGGGCCGCGGTGTACTTGGTGTGGTCGGTGATGTCGGTGATCTCGTCGATGACCAGGCCGGCGGCGCGCGCCATGCCGGGGTAGTGCTCGGCGCGGGCCATCGGGGCGGCCCGCCAGATCGCCAGCATCTCGGCCACCGCGCGCCGTTTGTGCTCGTCCTCCTCGGCCGGGCCGCGTTCCACGAGATCGGTGAGGACCAGCCGGCCGCCGGGGCGCAGCACCCGGGCGATCTCCTTGAGGGCACGGCCCCGGTCGGGGAGATGGACGATCGACTCGAAGGCCAGCACGGCGTCGAAGGAGTGGTCCCGGTACGGCAGATCCATCGCGTCGGCCAACTCGAAGCAGACCTGCCCCGCCAGCCCGTCGGCCTCCGCCCGGGCGCCGGCCAGCGCGATGTCCCCGGCGCTGATGGACACCCCGGTGACCCCCGCGCCGGTCGCGGCGGCCAGCCGCAGCCCTGGCCCGCCCGTACCGCAGCCCAGGTCCAGCACCTTGTCCCTGGGCCCGACGCCGAGCCGGCCGATCAGCAGGTCGGTGAGGCGCTCCCCGGCGGTGGCGAAGTCACTGGTGTCGTCCGGGCCCAGCCAGTACCCGTAGTGCATGCTGCCACCGTAGATCTCGGTGATCACCCGGTTGTTCGCGTCGTAGAACTCCCCCACCGCCTGCGGCGTGGGCGCCCCGGGCAGCCCGGTGTCGGTGGTGCTGTCCGGCATGATCTCGTCACCCTCCCTCGGCGGCCCCCGCTGACCGCCCGGAGCCTGCCCGCCGGACACGTCGCACAGTGCTCGGCCGCCCCGTATTCACCCGTACGAGGGGTTGGGGGTGCGCGCCCGAGGCGAGCGCGTCGGAGCCCGGGAGACCGACGCGTGAGGGGCGGGCGCGGCGTGAGCGGCGGGCGCGGCCGGGTCAGGCCATGGCCGGTTTGAGGAGGACCTTGGTCCAGCCGTCGTCGCGTTGGTCGAAGTGCTGGTACGCGCCGGGCGCCTCGCGCAGCGGGAGGCGGTGCGAGACCAGGAAGCTGGGGGTCGCCCGGCCGGCGACGATCATGTCGCGGAGCTGCCGGTTGTACGCCTTCACATTGGCCTGTCCGGTGCCCATCCGCAGGCCCTTCTCGAAGAACCGGCCCATCTTGAAGAGCAGTTCGCCGTGCTGTGCGCTCTGGGAGGGCCCGCCCGGGTCGGCCGGGACGTACAGGCCGACCACGCCGAGCATCCCGGTGGGCCGTACGCACTCGATCAGGGTGTTGAGCACGACGGCCGGCTGTTCGCTGCCCTCGCGCACGGTGGCCTGGTAGCCGACCGCGTCGATGCCCTTGTCGGTGCCCTCGCCGCCGGTGCGGTCCTTGATCTGCCCGACCGGGTCGCCCTGGCTGTAGTCGATGGGGATCGCGCCGATCCGCTCGGCGAGCCGCAGCCGGTCGGGCTGGCGGTCCACCACGAACACCATGGCGGCGCCGCGCAGGATCGAGGAGTAGGCCGCCATCAGTCCGACCGGCCCTGCGCCGAAGACGCACACCGACTCGCCCGGGGACACCTGGGCCATTTCGGCGGCGTGGTAGCCGGTGGGGAAGATGTCCGCGAGCAGCGCGAAGTCGTCCTCGTGTTCCTCGCCCATCGGCAGTTGGAGGCAGTTGAAGTCGGCGTACGGCACGCGCAGGTACTCGGCCTGGCCGCCCATGTAGGGGCCCATCGACACATAGCCGTACGCGCCGCCCGCGAAGCCCTTGTTGACCGTGAGACAGAAGCCGGTCTTTCCGGCCAGGCAGTTCTTGCAGAAGCCGCAGGCCACATTGAACGGCATCACCACCCGGTCGCCCTTCTTGACGGTGGTGACGCCGGCCCCGATCTCCTCGACGATGCCCATGTTCTCGTGGCCGAAGACGATGCCCGGTTCGGCTCCGGTGCGGCCCTCGTACATATGGAGGTCGGAGCCGCAGATCGCCGCGGTCGTCACCCGGACGATGGCATCGTTCGGGGCCTGTATCCGGGCGTCCTCGACGTCCTTGACCGCGACGGAGAAGGGTTCCTGGTACACAACCGCCTTCACTGGGTTCTCCCTGCTGTGTGGCCCCCGACCGCTGGCTGTCATCCTTTTTGTCAGATTAGAGTGTGATGTCCGATGCGGCCACATGGGTGAGCCGGTCACCAGCGGCAGCAGAACAGTCAGAAGGGCGGCAGCGTGCCCGATCTGTCCGAGCAAGTCGTCGACCTCGCCAAACGCGGCGGCCGGGAGCCGGTCGTCGCCCAGACGCTGCGCTCCACCGCCGCCGCCACCCTCGCCTATCTCGCCGCGCTGTGGCTGACCACCGTGAGTGCCCCGCTGCTCGCTCCGCTGACCGCCCTGCTGGTCGTCCAGGTCACCCTGTACGCGACGATCACCACCGGCATCCGCCGGGTCACCTCCGTGGTGGTCGGCGTCACCGTGGCGGCCGGCTTCAGCGCCATCGTCGGGCTGAGCTGGTGGAGCCTGGGCCTGCTCATCCTGTGCGCCCTCACCGTGGGGCACCTGGTACGGGTCAGCGAGTTCGTTCCCGAGGTGGCCATCAGCGCCATGCTGGTGCTCGGCGTGGCGCAGGTCGCCGAGACCGCCTGGGACCGGGTGGCGGAGACCCTGATCGGCGCGATCGTCGGACTGCTGTTCAACGTGATCTTCGTACCACCGGTGTGGGTCCAGAGCGCCGGCGAGGACATCGAGGATCTCGCCGCCCGGATGCGCGATCTGCTGCTGCGCCTCGCCGAGCAGTCCGAGACCCAGCGGCTGTCGGTGACCCGCGCCGAGCAGAAGCTGGAGGAGGCCCGGCAGCTCGACCAGGACATCACCTATGTGGACGCCTCACTGCGGCAGGCCGAGGAGAGCCTGCGGCTCAACCCCCGGGTGAAGGAGGGACTGCTCACCAGGATCGTGCTGCGCACCGGCCTGGACACCCTGGAGGTGTGCGCCGTCATCCTGCGCACCATGTCCCGCTCGCAGACCGACATCGCCGCCCGCCGCACCGGGGAGCCACTGGTACCGCCCGAGGTGGCTCCGGCGCTGCGGGATCTGCTGGCGCACCTGGCCAGCGCCGTGGACAGTTTCGCCACGCTCATCACCAGCCAGGTCAACGCCGCCGCGGAGGAGGCGGAGGGCAAGCTGATCAAGGAGCTGGAGGCGAGTCGCGCCAGCCGGGAGCGGCTGGCGCGGCTGATGCTGGCCGGGGTGCGGGAGCATCCCCGGCAGTGGCAGTTCCACGGCTCGATGCTGGCGGAGGCGGACCGGATGCTCGACGAGCTGGATGTGGAGAAGCGGTCACTGCGGGTGATGGAGGAGCTGGACCGGTACTCCCGGGAGCGCACCGACCGCATGCGCCGACTGCGCCGCCGGGCCCGCTTCCACCTCCGCCGCTGAGCAGCTTCACGCGGCGGCCCACCCGGCTCGCTCGCTGCTCCGGCGGCCCGGCAGCCGCCGGGCAGCCGCCGCCGAACGGGGTCGGCCAGGAGTGCCCCGGCCGGCCCGGCCGCCCGGGCCGCCCGGGCCGGCGATCCCGGCGGGCCGGTGATCCGGCGGAGCACCGGCAGGCGCCGTCGGACGTGGAAGCGGCGGAGGCGGCCCCCGGTGTCGGTCACGCGTCGCCGGGGTGGTCCGGCGTCTCCACCGGATAGGGGACCAGGGTGCGGCGGTTCGGGTCGGCCGCCAGCCGGCCGGTGGCCGGGGGACGGGCTCTTTGGGCGCAGTCCCGGCGGTCGCAGATCCGGCAGCCGAGACCGATCGGGGTGGCCGCCCGCGGGTCGTCCAGGGCGATCCCCTCCGCGTACACCAGCCGCTGCGCGTGCCGCAGCTCGCACCCCAGCGCCACCGCGAACTCCGCGCGCGGCGCCCGGTGCCCGAAGCCGCCCCGGGTCACCGTCCTGGCCATCCAGAAGTACCGCTCGCCGTCCGGCATCTCCGCCACCTGGGTGAGAATCCGGCCCGGCGCAGAGAACGCCTCGTACACCGTCCACAGGGGGCAGGTGCCGCCCAGCCGGGAGAAGTGGAACGCGGTGGCGGACTGCCGCTTGGAGATGTTCCCGGCCCGGTCCACCCGCAGGAACGAGAACGGCACCCCGCGCCGGCCCGCCCGCTGGAGGGTGCTCAGCCGGTGGCACACCGTCTCGAACCCCACCCCGAACCTCGCCTGGAGCAGTTCGATGTCGTAGCGCAGGCTCTCGGCCGCCGCCAGGAACCCGGTGTACGGCATCAGCAGCGCGCCCGCGAAGTAGTTCGCCAGGCCGATCCGCGCCAGCCGCGCGGCCTGCGCCGACGACAGGTCGGCGCCGCCCACCAGGGCGTCCAACAGCGGCCCCTGCTCCAGCAGCGCCAGCTGGGTGGCCAGCTGGAACGCCTGCTGGCCCTCCGTCAGCCACGGCGACAGGAACAGCAGCCGGTTCTCCGCGTCCAGCCGGCGCGCGTCCCCCGCGTGTTCGGGGCCGGCCCGCAGCACCCGTACCTGGTGCTGCCGCGCCAGATACGCCCGCAGCACCGCCGCGCCGGCCGGCGCCGCCGGGTCCAGGCCCAGCCGCCGCGCCGTCCGCTCCGCCTCCGCGTCCAGCTCCGCGAAGTGGTTGTGGTGGGCGTAGAAGAAGTCCCGTACGTCGTCGTGCGGCTCCGCAGGGGACAGCGCCGCCGGTCCGGCCGGGCCGTCGCGCGGGGCGAGCGTCGCCACCCGTTCGGCGGCGTCCCGGTAGCGCTGATGGAGCGCCACCAGCGCCCGCGCCACCTCCGGATGGTCGCGCGCCACCTCGGCGGCCTCCTCCACCCCCACCGTCACCCCGGACGCCTCATCGGCCAGCGCCGCCCGTACGCCGGTGGCCAGCCGCTCCTCCTCGGCCTGGGAGAAGAACTCCGGATCGACGCCGAAGACCTCCGCGAGCCGCAGCAGCACCGGCGCGGTCAGCGGGCGCTGGCTGTGCTCGATCTGATTGAGGTAGCTGGTGGAGATCCCCAGCACCCGGGCCAGCTGCACCTGGTTCATGCCGCGTCCGGTGCGCAGCCGCCGCACCTTCGCGTGAGCGTAGATCTTGCGCCCCGGGGTCCGTGCCATCGCGTCGGCCGCCTTCCCGTACATCGCCGTACGTACCTCCCCCGGCTTGCGAATCTAGCATCCGCAAAGTTCGCAGGATTCGCTGTTCCACACCTTCCGGCGGATGGATTTCGCAGCGTGGACGGGTCGCTCGCCGCTTCCCCGCAGGGAAGTCTCACAGTGAAAACACCACCACCCCCGGCCGAGGAGTCCCGTGATCGACCATCAGGTACGCGTCCACGCCAGCGCCGATCCGCTGCCCCGCGAGGATCAGCTCGCCTGGCGGCTGGCCGCCGTCGCCACCGGCACCGCCGACGCCGCCGAGCAGGACCCGCGCGCCGTGGAGATGGCCGCCAACCGGGTGATCGACAACGCCGCCGTGGCCGTCGCCGCGCTGCGCCGCCGCCCGGTCGCGGTCGCCCGCGCCCAGGCCCTCGCGCACCCGGCCGCCGCCCCCGGCGCCACCGTGCTCGGCGCCCGGCGCCGCGTCACCCCCGAATGGGCCGCCTGGGCCAACGGCACGGCGGTCCGCGAACTCGACTACCACGACACCTTCCTGGCCGCCGACTACTCCCACCCCGGCGACAACATCCCGCCGCTGCTCGCCGTCGCCCAGCACACCCGCCGCACCGGCGCCGACCTGCTGCGCGGCATCCTCGCCGGCTACGACCTCCACGTCGCCCTGGTGCGCGGCATCTGCCTGCACAAGCACCGCATCGACCACGTGGCCCACCTCGGCGCCGCCACCGCCGGCGGCATCGGCGCGCTGCTGGGGCTGCCCACCGAGGTCGTCCACCAGGCGATCCAGCAGGCCGTGCACACCACCACCGCCACCCGGCAGTCCCGCAAGGGCGAGATCTCCAGCTGGAAGGCGTTCGCCCCGGCCTTCGCCGCCAAGGCCGCCATCGAGGCCGTCGACCGGGCGATGCGCGGCGAACGCTCCCCCTCCCCCATCTACGAGGGCGAGGACGGCTTCCTCGCCCGGCTGCTGGACGGACCCGACGCCGCGTACACCGTGCCGCTGCCCGAGCCCGGCGAGCCGCGCCGCGCCATCCTCGACACCTACACCAAGGAACACTCCGCCGAATACCAGGCGCAGGCCGTCATCGACCTCGCCCGCCGGCTGCGCGAACGCACCGGCCCGCCGGCCGGCATCGCGCGGATCGTGCTGCACACCAGCCACCACACCCACCACGTGATCGGCTCCGGCTCCGGCGACCCGCAGAAGTACGACCCGGCCGCCACCCGGGAGACCCTGGACCACTCCGTGCCGTACATCTTCGCCGTCGCCCTGGAGGACGGCGCCTGGCACCACGAGCACTCCTACACCCCCGAGCGCGCCGCGCGGCCGGGCACCGTCGCCCTGTGGCAGCGGATCTCCACCGTCGAGGACCCCGAGTGGACCCGCCGCTACCACCATCCCGACCCCGAGCGGCGGGCGTTCGGCGCCCGCGCCGAGATCACCCTGCGGGACGGCACCGTCATCGAGGACGAACTCGCCGTCGCCGACGCCCACCCGGCCGGCGCCCGCCCCTTCGACCGGGCCGCCTACCACGCCAAGTTCCGCGCCCTGGCGGCCGACAGCGTCCAGCCCACCGCCCAGGACGACTTCCTGGCCGCCGCCGGCCAACTGCCCACCCTGGACGCCGCCGGCCTGGACGCGCTCTTCCCCGCCGTCGACACGGCGGCCCTCGCCGACCACGACCGCCGCCTCCCGAAGGGCCTGTTCTGATGTTCCACACCCGCACCACCGCGGCCGGCCGCCGCCGCGCCCTGCGCGACCGGCTCGCCACCGGCCGGCTGCTGCAACTGCCCGGCGCCACCAGCCCGTACACCGCCCGCCTCATCCAGGAGCACGGCTTCGAGGCCGCCTACCTCTCGGGCGCCGTGCTCGCCGCCGAGCTGTGCCTGCCGGACATCGGCCTCACCACCGCCACCGAGATCGCCGGCCGCGCCCAGCAGATCACCCGGGTCACCGACCTGCCCGTCCTCATCGACGCCGACACCGGCTTCGGCGCACCCGTCAACGCCGCCCGCACCGTCCAGCTGATGGAGGACGCCGGCCTGGCCGGGCTGCATCTGGAGGACCAGATCGCCGTCAAACGCTGCGGCCATCTGGACGGCAAGACCCTGGTCACCCGCGACGAGATGGTCCAACGGGTACGCGCCGCCGCCCAGGCCCGCCGCGACCCGGACTTCCTACTGATGGCCCGCACCGACGCCCGCGCCGTCGAGGGCCTGCCGGCCGCCATCGACCGGGCCAAGGCGTACGTGGAGGCCGGCGCGGACGCCATCTTCCCCGAAGCGCTCTCCGGCGAGGCCGAGTTCGCCGCCTTCCGGGACGCCCTGGACGTACCGCTGCTCGCCAACATGACCGAATTCGGCAAGACCCCGCTGCTGACCGCCGCCCAACTGGAAAACCTCGGCTACACCATCGCCCTCTACCCCGTCACCCTCTTCCGGCTCGCCAACGGCGCCGTCGAGGAGGGCCTGCGCACCCTCGCCGACACCGGCACCCAGGAGTCCCTGCTGCCCCGGATGCAGACCCGCTCCCGGCTCTACGAGGTGCTCGACTACGCCGGCTACACCGCCTTCGACTCCTCCGTCCACGACTTCACCCTCCCGCCCGGCAGCTGACCCGACCCGCTGGAGACAGCCATGAGCACCCTCACCCCCGCGCAGCCCCAGATCCACCGCGGTCTGGCCGGCGTCGTCGTGGACACCACCGAGATCTCCACCGTCATCGAGGCCACCAACTCCCTCACCTACCGCGGCTATCCGGTCCAGGACCTGGCCGGACGCCACTCCTTCGAGGAGGTCGCCCATCTGCTGTGGTACGGCGAACTCCCCGACGCCGTACAGCTGCGCGAGTTCCAGGCCCGCGAGCGCGCCATGCGGCCCCTGGACCGCACCACCGCCGAACTGCTGGCCACCCTGCCGCGCACCTGCCACCCGATGGACGTACTGCGCACCGCCGTCAGCTTCTTCGGCGCCGAGGACCCGGCCGAGGACGACAGCAGCCCGGCCGCCAACCGCGCCACCTCACTCGCCCTGCTGGCGAAGCTGCCCACCGTCGTCGCCGCCGAGCTGCGCCGCCGCCGCGGCCTGGCCCCGATCGGCCCGGACGGCTCACTCGGCTACGCGGAGAACTTCTTCCACATGTGCTTCGGCGAGGTGCCGGACCCGCGGACCGTCCGCTGCTTCGAGATCTCCCTCATCCTGTACGCCGAACACAGCTTCAACGCCTCCACCTTCACCGCCCGGGTGGTCACCTCCACCCTCTCCGACCTGTACAGCGCGGTCACCGCCGCCATCGGCGCGCTCAAGGGCCCGCTGCACGGCGGCGCCAACGAGGCCGTACTCCACACCCTGCGCGAGATCGGCGACCCCGACCGGGTGGCGCCGTGGCTGGAGGCGGCACTGGCCGGCCACCGCAGGATCATGGGTTTCGGGCACCGCGTGTACAAACACGGCGACTCCCGGGTCCCGATCATGCAGCGGGCCACCGACGAGCTGGTGGCCGCCGCCACCGACCCGGCCGCCCTGCGGCTGGCGGCGCTGCACGGCGCGCTGCGCGAGGAGGTGTTCGCCCGCAAGGGCATCCACCCCAACCTCGACTATCCGGCGGCGCTCGCCTACCACCTGATGGGCTTCGACGTGGCCGCCTTCACCCCGATCTTCGTGATGAGCCGGATCACCGGCTGGACCGCCCACATCACGGAACAGCTGGCCGCCAACTCCCTCATCCGGCCGCTCGCCGCCTACGCCGGCCGGGACGAGCGCCCCGTGCCAGGGACGAACGGTCCGGCCACCGGCTAGGTCCTGTCTGACACATGGCGCCGGTCAGGCCCGCGTTGTCTGGTGCAGGGGGCACCTCCCGGCCATGGGGTATCCCCCGCTCGAAGAGCTTGGGGAGGGCTGGGGGCGCATCGCACGGCGGAGGGGCATCCTCGCTGGGGCATCCCCTGCTCGAAGAGCTTGGGGAGGGGCTACTTGGGCGTCTCGACAGCTCTGCTTCCCAGGTCCCTCAACAGAGCAGAGACGGAGCGAAGCGGAGTGCAGCGAGGTTCCCCCAGGCCCTTGGGGGCCTGGGAGGTGCCCCCTGTGCC
Organism: Streptomyces sp. NTD107; assembly: GCF_059510435.1. Lineage (NCBI taxonomy): Bacteria > Bacillati > Actinomycetota > Actinomycetes > Kitasatosporales > Streptomycetaceae > Streptomyces > Streptomyces sp. NTD107. The sequence continues at coordinate 157,326 of NZ_JCAJZV010000002.1, forward strand.
AGGCGACGCGGGCCAGGCGGGATTGTCAGACAGGACCTAGCGAGCCGTACGGTACGGGCCGGCCCGGACCGTACCGCTGGTGCCATCAGGCCCCGGCGGTACGGTTCGGCCACTCCCGCAGCCGCTCCCACAGCCGCTCCACCTGCCCGGCCAGCTCCTCCCGGGTGCCGTCATTGCGCAGCACCACATCGGCGATCGCCAGCCGCTGCTCCCGGCTCGCCTGCGCCGCCATCCGGGCCCGGGCGTCCGCCTCGCTCATCCCGCGCGCCCGCACCAACCGCTCCAGCCGCACGTGCGGCGCCGCGTCCACGACCACCACCAGGTCGTACTGGCCGGCCAGCCCGTTCTCGGTCAGCAGCGGCACGTCGTGCACCACCACCGCCCCCTCGGGCGCCGCCGCCCGCAGCTGTGCCGAGCGCCGCGCGACCAGCGGATGCACGATCGCGTTCAGCGCCGCCAGCCGCTCCTGATCGGCGAAGACGATCCGCCCCAGGGCCGCCCGGTCCAGCGAACCATCGGCCGCCAGCACCCCGGGCCCGAACTCCTCGACCACCGCCGCCAGCCCCGGCGTCCCTGGTGCCACCACCTCCCGGGCGATCCGGTCCGAGTCCACGACCACCGCACCGTGCTCCGCCAGCAGCCGTACGGCCTCGCTCTTGCCCGCCCCGATCCCGCCGGTCAGTCCCACGCTCAGCATGCCCGCAGGCTACCGTTCGCCGTCCCCCTGCTCCCGCTCGGCGAGGAACCGCTCGAAGACCTCACCCAGCTCGTCGGCGGACGGCAGCTCCGCCGGCTCCGCCACCAGCGAACCGCGCGTCGCCGCCCCCGCCAGCGCGTCGTACTGCTGCTCAAGGCCGCGCACCACCGCCACCAGCTCCGAGTCGCCCTCGGCCAGCTCCCGCTCGATCTCGTTCTGCGTCTTCAGCGCCCGGTTGCGCAGCGCGTGCGCCACCTTCGGCAGCACCAGACCCGTCGCCCCGGTGATCGCCTCAAGCACCACCAGCGCGGCGTCCGGATACCGCGAGCGCGCGATGTAGTGCGGCACGTGCGCCGCCACGCCCAGCACATCGTGCCCCGCCTCGGCCAGCCGCAGCTCCACCAGCGCCGCCGCGCTCCCCGGCACCTGCGCCTCGTCGAACATGCCCCGGTGCGCGGGCAGCAGATCCGTACGGTTGCCGTGCGGCGTCAGCCCCACCGGCCGGGTGTGCGGCACCCCCATCGGAATGCCGTGGAAGGTCACCGCCAGCCGTACCCGCAACCGCTCCACGATCTGCCGCAGCGCCGCCGCGAACCGCTCCCACTCCACATCGGGCTCCGGCCCGGACAGCACGAGGAACGGCTGGTGCGTCTCGTCGTGCACCAGCCGCAGCTCAAGCCGCGGGGTCTCGTACGCCGTCCAGCGGTCACGCCGGAAGGTCATCGCGGGGCGCCGCGCCCGGTAGTCGATCAGCCGGTCGTGGTCGAAGCGCGCCACCGTGGTGTACGGGCGCCCGTCCAGCAGTTCCTCGATGAGCTGCGCGCCGGTCTCCCCCGCGTCGATGAAGCCGTCGAACTGGTAGATCAGCACCGGCCCGGCGCCGTCCACCCCGTCCCCGCTCTGCTCGGCCAGCCGGAGACCACGAGGGTCCCATGCGTACAACTCCTGCGGATCGCGCACCGTCACCGCACCCCTTCCGCTGTCTTGCGTGCACAGTGCTGAACGCCCCCTGACGCCAGGGCATTCCCGGAACATGCGTCAGGGCCCGCGCCCCTGGTGGGGTGCGGGCCCTGACGTCGATCAGCCTGCCCTACCGCTCGGCAGTGTCAGCGGCGAGCGGTCAGCTCTGGCCGCCGGCCAGCTTCTCGCGGAGCGCCGCCAGCGCCTCGTCGGAGGCCAGCGCGCCGGTGTCCTCAGCGCCCTCGGACGAGTACGAGGTGCCGCCGCCACCGCTGCCGCCGGACTGCGGCGCCGGAACGCCGGCACCCGCCGCCTCGGCCTCGGCCTGGGCGTCCGCCTCGCGGGACTTGACGACCTGCGCCTGGTGCTGCTCGAAGCGGGTCTGCGCCTCCGCGTACTGGCGCTCCCACTCCTCGCGCTGCTTCTCGTACCCCTCCAGCCAGTCGTTGGCCTCGGGGTCGAAGCCCTCGGGGTAAATGTAGTTGCCCTGGTCGTCGTAGGACGCGGCCATGCCGTACAGGGTCGGGTCGAACTCGACGGCCAGCGGGTCCGGGCCGAAGTTCTCGTTCGCCTGCTTCAGCGAGAGGCTGATGCGGCGACGCTCCAGGTCGATGTCGATGACCTTGACGAAGATCTCGTCGTTGACCTGGACGACCTGCTCCGGGATCTCCACGTGGCGCTCGGCCAGCTCGGAGATGTGGACCAGACCCTCGATGCCCTCGTCCACCCGGACGAACGCACCGAACGGCACCAGCTTGGTGACCTTGCCCGGGACGACCTGACCGATCTGGTGGGTGCGGGCGAACTGCTGCCACGGGTCTTCCTGGGTCGCCTTCAGCGACAGGGAGACACGCTCGCGGTCCATGTCGACGTCGAGGACCTCGACGGTGACCTCCTGGCCGACCTCCACGACCTCCGACGGGTGGTCGATGTGCTTCCAGGACAGCTCGGAGACGTGGACCAGACCGTCCACGCCACCCAGGTCCACGAAGGCACCGAAGTTGACGATGGAGGAGACGACGCCGGAGCGCACCTGACCCTTCTGGAGGGTGGTGAGGAAGGTCTGGCGGACCTCGCTCTGGGTCTGCTCCAGCCAGGCACGGCGGGACAGGACCACGTTGTTGCGGTTCTTGTCCAGCTCGATGATCTTGGCCTCAAGCTCCTTGCCGACGTACGGCTGGAGGTCGCGGACGCGGCGCATCTCGACCAGGGAGGCCGGGAGGAAGCCGCGGAGGCCGATGTCGAGGATGAGACCACCCTTGACGACCTCGATGACGGTACCGGTGACGATGCCGTCCTCGTCCTTGATCTTCTCGATGGTGCCCCAGGCACGCTCGTACTGAGCGCGCTTCTTGGACAGGATCAGCCGGCCTTCCTTGTCCTCCTTCTGGAGAACCAGGGCCTCGATCTCGTCACCGACGGCCACGACCTCGTTGGGGTCCACGTCGTGCTTGATCGACAGCTCGCGGGAGGGGATGACCCCTTCCGTCTTGTAGCCGATGTCGAGCAGGACCTCGTCCCGGTCGACCTTCACGATGACGCCGTCGACGATGTCGCCGTCGTTGAAATACTTGATCGTCTCGTCGATCGCGGCGAGGAAGTCTTCCTCGGAACCGATGTCGTTGACCGCAACCTGCGGGGTGGTCACGGTGGTCTCGGTGCTGCTCGTCATGTGGTAAAGGGCTCCGGTACGGACAAGGTGTCGTAGGCACTGCTACGCATGGGGCCCGTTATCGCACCGCCGAAGCCGGACAGCCTGAGAAGCGCTCACCCGAACCTGGGTTCCGGAAGCGCCCCGATCAACCGAGGGGACATACAACAGATGCGAGCGCGGCCTGCTCCGTCCGAGGCGCACAGGCCCGCAGCGCGTCTTATAGCATACGGGTGCATCCCATCAGGGTCAACGCGTGGTTCGCCCCACCACATGCGATATCGAGCCAAAACCGGCAGTTCACAGGTCAGCCGGGACGTACATCACTCCCCAGCCCGGCGTGGCGCGCGATGGAACTTACGCAAAAGGCGCGCCCCGGGCCAGTGGGGCCCGGAGCGCGCCGTGCGCGGTGCCGGTGGTTCAGACGCGGCGGGTGACGGTCTCGACGGCCGGCGTCACGGGGGCTTCGCCGTCCGCCCCGTCCTCGTCCTGCTCCTCGTCGTCGGTGTCCTCGGGGTCGTCGCACCCCTCGACGGCGTCGGGGTCCTCGGCGTCGGGATCCGTCTCGGTGGCCCCGGCATCGGTCCTGACCTCGGTCCCGGTCCCGGCATCGGTCCTGACCTCGGTTCCGGTTCCGGTTCCGGTTCCGGCATCAGCGTCCTCGCCGGGCTCCTCCTCGTCCGGGTCCACCGGGCACTCGGGCTCCTCGCCCGGCTCCTCGGGGTTCTCCGGGTCCGGGTCCGGGTCCGGCTCCTCGCCGCCCGGGTTCTCCGTCCCGGGTTCCTCGGCCGGCGGGTCGGCCGGCTTGCCGCCGTCCTCCTTGGGCGGAATCGGCTTGATGCCGCCGGTGACCGGGTCAGGATCCTTGGGAGCGGTGGGCTTCCCGCCATCGCCCGGCGGGGGCGTCTGGGGCCTGGGCTCCGGGGCCGGCTGCTCCCGCTTGCCGTCCTGCTTGCCGTCCCGCTCGGTGCCGCCGGACGGCTTGCCGGGCCCGGGACTGGTGGGCAGTTGCCCGGTACCGTCCGGCACCTCGTGGGTGCCCTGGTAGTAGAAGTCCAGCCAGGAGCGCACCGTGCGGACGTAGTCCCACGAGTGGTTGTAGCTCAGCAGCGCGCGGTTGAGGCCGTCCTCGGTGGTCAGGTCGCGCCCGCCGGCGCAGAGGTAGTTCCCGGCCGCCAGAGCCGCGTCATACACGTTGTTGGGGTCCTTGACGCCGTCCCCATTGCCGTCCGCACCCCAGATCGCCCAGGTGGACGGGATGAACTGCATCGGACCCACCGCCCGGTCGTAGACCGGGTCGCCGTCCCACCGGCCGCCGTCCGTGTCGAGAATCCTGGCGAAGCCGTTGCCGTTGAGCTGCGGGCCCAGGATCGGGACGAGAGTGGTGCCGTCGGCGTCCACCCTGCCGCCGCTGGCGTGGCCCGACTCGACCTTGCCGATCGCCGCCAGCACCTGCCAGTCCAGGCCGCAGCCGGGCGTGGAGCGCGCCAGCGCCGCCTCGGCCCGCTTGTAGGCGTCCAGCACGGTGGCCGGGATACCGGCCTCCGCCGCCCCCACCAGGCCGCCGGCTCCCCCGCCGGCCCCACCCTCGTCGTCCGGGTCGTACCCGAGATCCAGCGGCGGCTCGGCCGGGCCGATCAACCGCAGCGGCGGCAGGTCGGTGTGGTACGGCAGCCCCAGTTCCTCCTGGGAGAACTCCGGCTGCTCCTGTGCGGTGTTCTCCCGTGCGTCCGGCTCGCCCGCGGGCTCGGCGCCCAGCACGTCGGACGCCTGGGAGGCGGTCAGCGCGGCCATGGCGACCGCCGCCACCGCCGAGCCGGATATCCCCCTGCGGATCCTCCCGATGCGCAACGTCACACGAGTCCCCTCCCTTGTCACGCTCAGTCCCCATCGACGGGTTCGACATTACGATACGTGCGAACACGGTTGCCCGCAGGCGCCCGAACGTGCGCGCGTGTCCCAACCCCGTGACACTTTGAGGAACTTGCCGCTTCCCGCGCGGCACCCGCGCGGGAAGCGGCCCGCCGTGACCGGCCGTCCGGCGCGGGGGGCCGGTTTCCGGGCGGACCGCATCGATGTGGCCGGCCCGGCCCCGCCCGGACCGGGCCGTCTCTTTTGGATCTTCGTGGATCAGGCCGCGTCGTCGGATGCGGTGCATCGCAAGGCGCCCGGGGTGCCCTCCCGGTGATGTCCTTCGGGCAGTCCGGCAACGCACCGAGGCTCCCCCAGCCCTCCCCAAGCTCTTCGAGCAGGGAATACCCCATGGCCGGGAGGTGCCCCCTGCAGCCGGCGGCGCGGCCCGCGAAGAACCGAAAGAGACGGCCTAATGCGCGGCCGACTCCCAGGTAGGGCCCCAGCCGACCGAGACGTCCAGCGGGGCCAGCAAGGTGACCGCGCTCGGCATCTGTTCGCGGACCAGGGCCTCCACCGCCTCGCGTTCACCCGGTGCGACCTCCAGCACGATTTCGTCGTGGACCTGGAGCAGCATCCGCGAGCGCAGCCGCCGTTCCGTCAGGGCCTCGTCCACCCGCAGCATCGCGATCTTCACGATGTCCGCCGCCGTGCCCTGGATCGGGGCGTTGAGGGCCATCCGTTCGGCCATCTCCCGGCGCTGCCGGTTGGAGCTGGTGAGGTCCGGCAGATACCGGCGGCGGCCCAGCATGGTCTCGGTGTAGCCGGTGGCCCGCGCCTCGTCGACCACCCGCTGGAGGTAGTCCCTCACCCCGCCGAAGCGTTCGAAGTAGGTGTCCATCAGCTTGCGCGCCTCGTCGGGGCTGATCGACAGCTGCTGGGAGAGGCCGAACGCGGACAGGCCGTACGCCAGCCCGTAGCTCATCGCCTTGATCTTCCGGCGCATCTCGGCGTCCACGCCGTCCTTGGCGACGCCGAAGACCTGCGAGGCGACCGTGGTGTGCAGGTCCTCCCCGGAGGTGAACGCCTCGATCAGCCCGGCGTCCTGGGACAGGTGGGCCATCACCCGCAGTTCGATCTGGCTGTAGTCGGCGGTCAGCAGCGTCTCGAAGCCCTCGCCGACCACGAACCCGCCGCGGATCGCGCGGCCCTCGTCCGTACGCACCGGGATGTTCTGGAGATTGGGGTCGGTGGAGGAGAGCCGGCCGGTGGCGGCCACCGTCTGCTGGAAGGTGGTGTGGATCCGGGCGTCCGAGGCGATCGTCTTGATCAGCCCCTCCACTGTGGTGCGCAGCTTGGCCTGCTCCCGGTGCCGCAGCATGATCACCGGCAGGTCGTGTTCGGTCTGCCCGGCCAGCCACAGCAGGGCGTCCGCGTCCGTGGTGAAGCCGGTCTTGGTCTTCTTCGTCTTCGGCAGGCCCAGCTCGCCGAAGAGCACTTCCTGGAGCTGCTTGGGCGAGCCCAGGTTGAATTCGTGGCCCACCGAGGCGTGCGCCTCGGTGACCGCCTGCTGCACGGCGACGGCGAACCGCTGCTCCATGCGCTCCAGATGCGCCCGGTCGGCGGCGATGCCGGCCCGCTCCATGCGGGCCAGCAGCGCGGAGACCGGCAGCTCCAGATCGTGCAGCAGTTCGCCGGCGCCGACCTCGGTCAGCCGGCCCTCGAAGGCGGTGCCCAGGTCCAGTACGGCGCGGGCCTGCCGCATGAGCGCCTGTGCCTCGGCCTCGTCGTCGGCGCCGAACGCCAGCTGGCCGCCGTCGTCCTCCGGCTGGTCCAGCTCGCGGCCCAGGAACTCCACGCTGAGCGCGTCCAGCGCGAAGGAGCGGCGTCCCGGCTGTACGAGGTAGGCGGCCAGGGCGGTGTCCATGGCGATCCCGGCCAGGGTCCAGCCGTGTTCGGCGAACACCCGTTGCAGGCCCTTGGCGCCGTGCACCACCTTGGGCCGGCCGGCGTCCGCCAGCCAGTCGCCGAACGCCCGCTCGTCCGCCTCGTCCAGCGCCGCCGGGTCGAACCAGCCGGCCGGCCCGTCCCCGGTGGCCAGCGCCACGGCGCGTACGGCGCCAGCGCCCAGTTTCCAGTCGTCCACGGTGGCCACACCCAGCCGCTGCCCGCCGTGCCCGGCCAGCCAGGGCCCCAGCTCGCCCGCCGTCAGCAGTGTCCCGTCCACGGTGACGCCCTCGGCGAGGACGAGCTCCTCCCCGGCCGCGCCGGGGTCGACCGCGAACAGCCGCTCCCGCAGGCTGGGGTTGCGGAACTCCAGCACATCGAGGAGGACCGTCATCGCCTCCCGGTCGTACGGGGAGCGCACCAGGTCCACCGGGCCGCACTCCAGCTCCATGTCCCGGACCAGCTCGGTCAGCTCACGGTTGAGCCGTACCGACTCCAGGTGCTCGCGCAGATTGGCGCCGGCCTTCCCCTTGACCTCCTCCGCCCGCTCCAGCAGTTCGTCCAGCGAACCGAACTGGTTGATCCACTTGGTGGCGGTCTTCTCCCCCACCCCCGGGATGCCGGGAAGATTGTCCGACGGGTCGCCGCGCAGGGCGGCGAAGTCGGGGTAACGGGCCGGGGTCAGCCCGTACTTCTCCTCCACCTTCGCCGGGGTGAACCGGGTCAGCTCGGAGACGCCCTTTGTCGGATACAGCACCGTCACCCGGTCGCTGACCAGCTGGAACGCATCCCGGTCGCCGGTGACGATCGACACCTGGAAGCCCTCGTCGGCCGCACGGGTCGCCAGCGTGGCGATCACATCGTCGGCCTCGAAGCCGTCCACGGCGAAGCGCCGCACCCGCATGGTGTCCAGCAGTTCCCCGATCAGCTCCACCTGCCCCTTGAACTCGTCGGGGGACGCCGAGCGGGTCGCCTTGTAGCCGTCATAGCGCGCCGAGCGCCAGGTCTTGCGCGAGACATCGAACGCCACCGCCAGATGCGTGGGCTCCTCATCACGCAGCGTATTCGCCAGCATGGAGGCAAAGCCGTAGATCGCGTTCGTCGGCTGCCCCACCGCCGTCGTGAAGTTCTCCGCGGGCAGCGCGAAAAACGCGCGATACGCCAGCGAGTGCCCGTCCAGCAGGAGCAGGCGCGGCGCCGGGGCCGTCTGGGTTTGCGATGCGTTCTCAGCCACGTCCTCGATCCTCCCACGGACCACTGACAGCGCGGCCCGGCCACGATGGCGCGTCACCACCGGCCGCCCGTGCCGCGCCCTGTGCCACCAGCGGCGGGGCATGGCACGATCATGTCCCGAGCCGCCACGCCGCCGAGGGAGAGCCGTCCCATGTCTGCCAAGCCCCCCGCCTCCGACCCGGTCCAGGACGCCCCGCACGTCGGCGCCCCCAAGGAGAACTCCGTCGGCCTGCCGGCCATCACCCACGCCCTGCGCGCCGCCCAGCAGCAGATGGGGGTACGGCGCACCGCGCTCACCCTGCTGCGGGTCAACCAGCACAACGGCTTCGACTGCCCCGGCTGCGCCTGGCCCGAACCCGGCAAGCCGCACACCGCCGAATTCTGCGAGAACGGCGCCAAGGCCGTCGCCGAGGAAGCCACCCTGCGGCGGATCACCCCCGAGTTCTTCGCCCGGCACTCGGTCGCCGAGCTGCGTGAGCGCTCGGGCTACTGGCTGGGGCAGCAGGGCAGGCTGACCGAACCCATGTACCTCGCCGAGGGGGCCACCCACTACACCCCCATCGGCTGGGACGCGGCCCTGGAGCTGATCGCCGGCGAACTCAAGGCGCTGGACTCCCCCGACCAGGCCGCGTTCTACACCTCGGGGCGCACCAGCAACGAGGCGGCGTTCGTCTACCAGCTGTTCGCCCGCGAGTTCGGCACCAACAATCTGCCGGACTGCTCCAACATGTGCCACGAGTCCTCCGGGCACGCCCTGACCGACACCATCGGGATCGGCAAGGGCAGCGTGCTGCTCGACGATCTGCACCAGGCCGATCTGATCATCATCGCCGGGCAGAATCCGGGCACCAATCACCCCCGGATGCTCACCACCCTGGAGGGCGCCAAGCGCAACGGCGCCAAGATCATCACCGTCAATCCGCTGCCCGAGGCCGGCCTCCAGCACTTCCACAACCCGCAGACCCCGCGCGGCCTGGCCGGGCCCGGCACCAACCTCACCGATCTCTTCCTCCAGATCCGGCTCGGCGGCGACCAGGCCCTCTTCAGGCTCCTCAACAAACTGCTGCTGGAACGCGACGGCGCCACCGACGACGCGTTCATCCGCGAACACACCCACGGCTTCCAGGACTTCGCCACCGCCGCCCGCACCATCACCTGGGACCAGGCGCTGGAGGCCACCGGCCTCACCCGCGAGGGCATCGAGGCCGCCCTGGACATGGTCCTCGCCTCGCGCAGCATCATCGTGTGCTGGGCCATGGGCCTCACCCAGCACAAGAACTCGGTGCCCGCCATCCAGGAGATCGTCAACTTCCTCCTGCTGCGCGGCAACATCGGCCGGCCAGGCGCCGGCGTGTGCCCGGTGCGCGGCCACAGCAACGTCCAGGGCGACCGCACCATGGGCATCTCCGAACGCCCCACCCCGAGCCTGCTCGACGCCATCGAGCGCGAATTCGGCTTCCCACCGCCCCGCGAACACGGCCTCGACGTCGTCGACACCATCCGCGCCCTGCGCGACGGCAAGGTCAAGGTGTTCTTCGCCGTCGGCGGCAACTTCGTGGCCGCCACCCCCGACTCCGCCCTCACCGAAGCAGCCCTCGGCAACGCCGCGCTCACCGTGCAGGTCTCCACCAAACTCAACCGCTCGCACTGCGTCACCGGCCGCCGCGCCCTCATCCTCCCCACCCTGGGCCGCACCGAACGCGACCTGCGCCCGGACGGCGGCGAACAGTTCGTCACCGTCGAGGACTCCATGGGCATGGTGCACGCCTCCCGTGGCCGGCTCGCCCCCGCCGGACCCCAACTGCGCTCGGAGACCGCCATCCTGTGCGGCCTCGCCCGGCACGTGCTGGGCGAGGAAAGCACCACCCCCTGGGAGGGGTTCGCCGCCGACTACGCCCGCATCCGCGACAGCGTCGCCCGCGTCGTGCCCGGCTTCACCGACTTCAACACCAAGGTCGCCCAGCCCGGCGGCTTCACCCTCCCCCACCCGCCCCGTGACAGCCGCACCTTCCCCACCACCACCGGCAAGGCCAACTTCACCGCCGAACCACTCACCTGGCCGCACGTCCCCGAAGGCCGGCTGCTGCTCCAGACGCTGCGCTCCCACGACCAGTACAACACCACCATCTACGGCCTCAACGACCGCTACCGGGGCATCAAGGGCGGCCGGCGCGTCGTCTTCGTCCACCCCGACGACGGCACCCGGCTCGGCCTGCCGGACGGCTCCTACGCCGACCTCACCAGTGAGTGGACCGACGGCAGCGAACGCACCGCCCCCGGCTTCCGCGTCGTCCACTACCCCACCGCGCCCGGCTGCGCCGCCGCCTACTACCCCGAGACCAACGTCCTCATCCCGCTCGACTCCACCGCCGACAGGGCCAACACCCCCACCAGCAAGTCCGTCATCATCCGCCTCACCCCCACCACCGCTGACGCCACCTGATACAACCCTGTACGGACCACCGTCCCGTCACGCCACAAGCGCCGCACGATCGGAGCCGTACGCCATGACCGAACCGACCACCACCAGTACCCGGTTCCCGCACGACATCATCGAGCAGTGGGCCGGCCTCGGCCTCGACCTTCCCCAGCTGTTCTCGGCCGGCGCCCTGGGCGAACGCATGGGCGTCCGCGTCCAGGAAGCCGCCCCCGGCAAGGTCATCGGCACCCTCCCCGTCCAGGGCAACACCCAGCCGTACGGCCTGCTGCACGGCGGCGCCTCCGCCGTACTCGCCGAAACCCTCGGCTCGATCGGAGCCATGCTGCACGGCGGCCCCCAGAAGATCGCGGTGGGCGTCGACCTCAACTGCACCCACCACCGCGCCGTCCGCACCGGCTCCATCACCGGCACCGCCACCCCCGTACACGCCGGACGCACCTCCGCCACCTACGAGATCGTCATCACCGACGACCACGGCAAGCGGGTGTGCACCGCCCGTCTCACCTGCGCCCTGCGCCCCGCCGCCCCCAACGGCAACGCGGAAACGCCGGACCCCGCCACCCACTGAACGAGCGGCGGGGCCCGGCGTACCGGGACCAAGTCCTGGGCGTGTTCCGAACGTCCCGCCCGCTCCGGGAGAACGGCGCAACCTCCGGAACACGCCCTACTCGGCGGCCTCCCCCAGATACGCCGCCCGCACCCGAGGATGCGCCAGCAGCGCGGACGCCTCGTCCGACATCACCACCGAACCCGTCTCCAGCACATAGCCGCGATCGGCCAGCTGCAACGCCTGCGAGGCATTCTGCTCCACCAGCAGCAACGTCGTCCCCTGCTCGTTGATCTCCCGCAGGATGTCGAAGATCTGCTGCACGATCAGCGGCGCCAGACCCATCGACGGCTCATCCAGCAGCAGCAACTCCGGCTTCCCCATCAGGGCCCGGCCGATCGCCAGCATCTGCTGCTCACCGCCCGACAGCGTGCCCGCCAGCTGCTTACGCCGCTCCGCCAGCCGAGGAAAGAGCGTGAACGCCCGGTCCAGATCCGCCGGATCGGGGCGGCGCAGCCGGTACGCGCCCATCTGGAGATTCTCCAGCACGGACATCCGGGCGAACACCCGCCGCCCCTCGGGCACATGGCCGATGCCGAACCGCACCAGCTCGTGCGAGGGGATGCCGTCCACCCGCTCCCCGCGCAGCACCACCTCACCCGAGCGCGGCTTGAGCATGCCCGAAGCCGTCTTCAGCGTCGTCGACTTGCCCGCGCCATTGGCGCCGAGCAGCGCCACGACCTCCCCCTCGGCCACCGTCAGCTCGACACCCTTGAGCGCCTCGATCGCACCGTAGAACACGTGCAGATCACGCAGTTCCAGCAGCGCCGGCGCGGGCTCCGCGCCGCGCGGCGCCGGTACCGCGTCCTTCTCCAGCTGGGTACTCATGCGCCCTTCACCTCACCCTCGGCGGCCCCCGCCTGCTCCTGCTCCTGCTCCTGCTCCTGCTCCTGCTGCTCGGCCACCACTTCGGCCACCGCCGCCGCGTCCTGGTCCGACGAAGCACCCAGATACGCCTCGATCACCGCCGGATCCCGCTGCACCTCACCCGGAGTCCCCTCCGCGATCTTCTTGCCGAAGTTCAGCACCACCACCCGGTCCGCCACCGACATCACCAGTCGCATGTCGTGCTCGATCAGCAGCACACTCACGCCCAGCTCGCCGTTGATCCGGCGGATCAGATCCTCCAGATCCCGCTTCTCCGTCGGATTGGTACCCGCCGCCGGCTCATCCAGCAGCAACAGCTCCGGAGCGGTCGCCAGCGCCCGCGCGATCTCCAGACGCCGCTGCTCGCCATAACTCAGCGAGGACGCCAGCTCATTCAGCCGACCCTCCAAGCCCACGAAGGACAGCACCTCATGTGCCCGCCGGTCACTCTCCCGCTCGGCGCGCCGCGCGTGCGGCAGCCCCAGCATGATCGACAGGGCATCCGTCTTCTGCCGCGTCTCGACCGCGATCTTCACATTCTCCAGCGCGGTGAGCGCCCCGAACAACCGAATGTTCTGGAACGTACGCGCCACCCCGCGCCGCGACACCAGATGCGGCTTGCAGCCGCGCAACTCGTGCCGGCCACCGGCACGCGGCAGAAAACCGATCGCACCCTCCTGCGGAATGTACGCGCCCGTCAGCGAGTTGAAGAACGACGTCTTCCCCGCCCCGTTCGGCCCGATGATCGCCAGGATCTCCCCGCGCCCCATCGACAGCGCCACATCGTTCAGGCTCGTCAGACCCCCGAACCGCAAGGTGACACCGGACACCTCCAGTACGTTCTCCGCCGCCACCTCCGGCCGCGCCTCCATCGTCCGCTCCGCAGCCGCCATCACGCCTTCACCTCCGCCAGCTGGAGCTCACGCTGTCTGCGCTTGGACGGCAGCAGACCCTGCGGCCGGTAGATCATCATGATCACCAGCAACCCGCCCAGATACATGAACCGGTCCTGCGGATCCACCGAATCCCGCAGGAACTCCGGAAGCCACACCAGCAGCGCAGCACCCGCCAGCACCCCGGGCACCGAACCCATGCCACCGAAGATCACATACGCCAGCACCAGAATCGACATCAGCAACACAAAGTTCTCCGGCGAGATGAACGCCACCTTGCTCGCGTACACCACCCCCGCCACGCCCGACGTCGACGCCCCGATCCCGAACGCCAGCAGCTTCATCCGCACCGTGTTCACCCCGGTCGCGGCAGCAGCCACCTCGTCCTCCCGGATCGCCGTCCAAGCCCGCCCGATCCGCGAGTGCTCCAACCGCAGGAACAAGAAGATGATCACCACGATGAAGCCCAACAGCAGCCAGTAATAAGGCTTCGGATCGAGCCCCCACTCGAACCGCCAGAACCCCAGATCGACAACGAACCGCTCCGACATCCGCGCACCCCGCGAACCCCCGGTGAAGTCCGTCCAGTTACGAGCCGCCAGATACACGATCTCGTGGAAACCAAGCGTCACAATCGCCAGATAATCACCCCGCAGCCGCAGAGTCGGCGCCCCCAGCAACACCCCCGCCAGCAAACACGTCACAATCGCGATCGGAATCACCAAAAACGTGTTCAACACGATCGGCGGCTCCACCGGAAGCGAACCCGTCCAATACGCCGCGGAATAGGCCCCAATGGCGAAAAACGCCACAAAGCCCAAATCCAGCATCCCCGCCCAACCGATCACCACATTCAAGCCGATCGCCAACAGCACAAAAATGGCGATCTGATCCACCATCACCTGCTGCCAGTACGTCGACACCCACAACGGCAGCGCAATCAACCCCGCCAACAGCAGCACGCCACCACCGAACCGCCACCGACGATCCGCCTGCCACACCCCGCGCGCCTGCTCCACCGGAGGCGACACCCGATCCCGGACCCACCTCCAGCCCTCATTCACCGGCGCGCTCAAAAACTCCCGGACCAACCACACGCCCACACACAGCGCCAGCCAGATCCAGATACCCGTCCCCGTAAAATTCTCGCCCAACGCATAAAAAATATCCGTCGACGTGCCCTGCTCGCCGGTCACCTGCGCACCGACCACCGCCAGCACCAACAGCGCCCCCAGCCGCTTCCAACGCGGCTCCTGATACCAGCGCACCCGCCGCAGACTCGCCGCGGACGGCACCCTTTCCCTACTCATCACCGTGCTCATGCCGCCCTCGCCACCCGCTCGCCCAGAATTCCGGTCGGACGGAACATCAGCACCGCTACCAGTGCCGCGAACGCCCCGACATAACGCCAGGAGTCACCCCACACCTCCACCGTCATGGCCTCGACCACACCCAGCACCAACCCGCCGAGCATCGCCCCGCGCACATTACCGATACCCCCCAGCACCGCCGCCGCAAAAGCCGTGATACCCGGCAGAAAACCCATCGTGTACCAAACCTGCGTCGTCGTCCCGTACAGGAAGCCGGCCACCCCACCCATCAGCCCACCCAGCACAAACGTCCGCGACACCACCCGGTCGATGTTCACACCCATCAACGACGCAACCTCCGGGTCCTGCGCCACCGCCCGAATCCCCGACCCCAACTTCGTACGATTCACCACGTAATCCACCAGGATCAGCATCAGCACCGCCGACACCACCACCAGCGCCTGCGTCACATTGACCGGCGTCCCGAACAACGTGAACAACGTCTTGTTCTCATACATCGGCGGCATCCGGTTGGCATTCCGCCCGAACACCTTCCCCGCCAAGTTGTAAATAAAGAACGACGCACCGATCGCCGTGATCAAAAACACCAGACGCGGCGCACCCCGCCTACGCAACGGACGATAAGCCACCCGCTCCAAACCGTACGCCACACCACCACCCAGCAACGCCCCAGCGGCGATACCAAGCAGCACATAACCCACCGACTGAATCCCACTCGGATCAGCAGCCGGCACCACAATCGTCAAAATAATGAGCCCGCCGAAACCGCCGGACATGAACACTTCGCTGTGCGCGAAGTTCAACAACTGAAGAACACCATAAACAAGGGTATAACCAATGGCGATGACGGCATACAGCGAGCCGAGCACCACCCCGAGGACGAAAACGTCCCAGAAATCCTGAAGGGACATGGAGCTGACTTCCTTGTGGGAACGGGCACAAAGCAAGCGGGGCGCGATGAGTACACCGCGCCCCGCCAACACACTGGGAAAGCGACGGAACCCCGCCGATCAGCCGCCGGTCAACTCCTCGATCGGCCCCAGATACTCGATACCATCACCCTCCACCTGATAGATGAAGATGGCATCATTCGTGAACTCACCCGCCTCGTCGAACGAGAACGTCTTCGTCAGCCCCTCATAGGAACCCGTCGCCACCTTCTCGTACACCGACTCCCGGGTCACGTCCGCACCCAGCTCGGCCAACGCATTGATGATCATCATCGCCACGTCGTACGACTCCGCCGAATACGTCCCCGGCGGCTGGTTGTACTCCGCCTGATACCGCTCCGCGAAATCAACCGTCGCCGCCTCCGCCGAAGCATCCGTGCACGGGCAGGTCAGATACCACTCATCCGCCGCAGAACCCGCCAGCGAAATGAACTGCGTGTCATTACTACCGTCACCCGAGATCCCGATCCCCTCGAAACCAGCCGCCTGAAGGCTCACCGCGAACGGACCCAGCGCCTCGTAGTAACCCGCGTAGATCATGGCGTCCGCACCCGACTGCACCACGTTCCGCGCCGCACCACTGTAATCCGGAGTATCGGCCGGAACACTCGCCCGCTCCACCTCAAGACCCAGCTCCGTCAGCGACTCGAACGCCACATCCGACAGCCCCTCACCATACGGCGAAACGTCATCGACCACGATGACCTTCTCCACACCGTCCTGCGACGCCAGGAACTGCGCCATACCCGCACCCTGCGCATAGTCGTTCGGCACCGCACGCAAGAACGTCGGAAAACCCTGCTGCGTCAGCGTCGGATTCGTCGCCGACGACGAAGCCGCCAACAACCCCGCCTCGCCGTACAACGGCGCCGCCACCTCCGCCGGCCCCGAGAACGCCGGACCGATCGCCGCGATCACCGCCGAATCATCAATGACCAGCTGCGCCGCCGCCGAGGACTGACCCGGCTCACCACGGTCATCCGTCGGCACATACTCCAGCGTGAAGTCGTAATCACCCGACGCATTGGCCTCATTGATGGCCAGCTGAATACCGTTCTGCATGTTCTCGCCAAGGGCCACATTCTTGCCCGACAGCGGACCCTGGAAGGCGATCTTGTACGTCGTACCGCCGCCGCCTCCGCCACCGCCACCGTCACTGCCGCCATCGTCACTGCCACACGCGGTGAGCGCGAGCGCGCCGATGGCGACAGGTATCGCCAGCTTCACGATGGATCTGTTGAGCACGAGGAAACCCCCTGGAGCGCAGCCACAAGATCTGTATGAACGCCGTACGACAGTCGCATGGCGTGTGCGGAATCTATTGCCCACGCACGCGACACAGATAGACGGCCGACACAGATGTGACCGCCTCGTGATCTGCGTCACGCGTCGGAAACAGAACACTGCTTACCGCTGAGCGAACAATCCAGCCAAAGACCCAACCCCGCCCCCAAGAGGCAACAAAAAGGGGAAGCCGGGCAAAAACCACCCGGCTTCCCCAAAACCCAACAGCCGAAACCTACTTCCGCTGCTTCTTCTCCTCCGCGTCCTGAATCACAGCCTCCGCCACCTGATGCATCGACAACCGCCGATCCATCGACGTCTTCTGAATCCACCGAAACGCCGCCGGCTCCGACAACCCGTACTGCGTCTGCAACACACTCTTCGCCCGATCCACCAGCTTCCGCGTCTCCAGACGCTGCGCCAGATCAGCAACCTCCTGCGTCAGCGTCCGCAACTCGGTGAAGCGCGACACCGCGATCTCGATGGCCGGAATCACATCACTCTTGCTGAACGGCTTCACCAGGTACGCCATCGCCCCGGCGTCCCGCGCGCGCTCCACAAGATCACGCTGCGAGAAGGCGGTGAGCATCAGCACGGGAGCGATCGACTCCCCGGCGATCTTCTCGGCGGCCGAGATGCCGTCCATCACCGGCATCTTCACATCGAGAATGACCAGATCCGGCGCCAGCTCCCGCGCCAGCTCCACGGCCCGCTCCCCGTCCCCCGCCTCACCGACGACCGAGTACCCCTCCTCCTCCAGCATCTCTTTGAGATCCAGCCGGATCAGGGCCTCGTCCTCGGCGATGACCACACGCGTGGTCAGCGGCGGCACATGGGCGCTTCCCGCGCTCGTACCAGTGTCGGCACCGGCGCTCACGCCGGCGGGCTCGTCGGGGACCTCGGGGGTGCTCACGATGCTCCTCGTTTCCTACAGGATGGGGGCACCCACGAGACTACCTATCCGAGATAAGTTTGAGGCACGGAGGGTTTCCGGTAGCCTTGCTATCGCAGGAGGCCCCGGTAGCCCAGCGGCAGAGGCGATGCTCTCAAACAGCATATAGCGTGGGTTCGAATCCCACCCGGGGCACTTTACCTTCGATTCGAAGGTCGTCAACGTTTTGAGAATGTTTCCACCTTTTAGGGAAGCATGTCTTCGATTGCGCATGTGCGGTTGCCGGGTCTCACCATGATCGAGCCATGCATGATCCCCTCATCCGACACAAAGCCCTCGCCAGGGTGCGCTCAGGTGTGACGGTCTCCGAAGTCGCCCGACAGCTCAACGTACCCCGGGGAACCGTTAGTTACTGGGTCCATCTCGACCGCTCCAGGTCCGGCACCGCACCAAACCCTCCCTTTCGCCCCTGCCCTCGCTGCGACGGGTGCGATCTGGACGAAGCTGCGTACGCCTATTTGTTGGGTCTGTACCTCGGCGATGGCTGCATCAGCCAACACCCCCGAACCCACATCCTGCGTATAGCTTGCTCCGATGCCTGGCCCGGCCTGGTCGACGCATGCGAAGGCGCATTGCGCGCAGTGCGACCCGACAACAGCGTCCAACGTGTGCAGAAGCAGGGCTGTGTCATGGTCGGCTCCTACAGCAACCACTGGCCGTGCCTGTTCCCGCAACACGGCCCCGGCAAGAAGCACCAGCGGCGTATTGCTCTGGAACCGTGGCAGCAGAACATCCTCCGGGCCCACCCCTGGGAGTTCATACGGGGGCTCATCCACTCCGACGGCTGCCGGATCGTCAACTGGACGACAAAGATCGTCGGCGGCGAGCGGAAGCGGTATGAGTACCCGCGCTACTTCTTCAGCAACAAGTCCGACGACATCCGCGCCCTGTTCACCGACGCCCTGCGCATGGTCGGCGTCGAGTGGACGGTCCTCGCGCGCGGCGCCGACCCGTTCAATGTGTCGGTGGCCCGCCGGGAGTCCGTGGCGCTCATGGATGCTCATGTGGGGGCGAAGTACTGAGCGTCTTGCGGGCCGCCTCGTAGGCGGCGCCCGCGCCTGGACGGTTCATGACCTCGTCGCGCAGCTGTGCCAGCTCGTATGTGTCATCGGGTGGAAGCGTATTCCCTCGGTTACTCGCCGTAGTAGGGGAGCGTGGTGCCCGGGATTTCGTATTCCTGGCGGCGGCCGCACATGCCGTAGCCCGCGGCTCGGGTGGGGGTGCTGGTCGTGATCCTCGCCTCCGCGAGGTGGGTGGGGTCGGCCTCCGACAGCGCTTTCAGGTGCTCTTCCGTGCGGCGGGCCGCCGCTTGGGCGCCGTCCTGCCAGCGGGTGTGCCAGGCGGCGACCTTCGGGGCGACCAGGCGGGCCGCCGTGGCGTGGAAGGCTCGGAGCGGGGCCGGGTCCCCGTCGCGCAGGGCCGTGCGCAGCGCCTCGTAGCCTTCGATGGCGAGGTCGCGGCGGGCTAGGGCGGCGGCTTCCACCGCCTCGCCTTCTTTGCCGGGTAGCGCGGCGGCCTGGGCGTAGCGGTCTGGGTCGGCCAGGATGTCGGGTGGGAAGGTGAAGACGGCGTCGCCGGCCTCGGGGAGGCCGCTGTTTTGCATGAGGACGGTGACGCGCAGTGCTCCGTCGCCGTTGATCATGCGGTGCACGGTGCCGGGGGTGAACCAGGCGATGACGCCGGGGTGTAGTGGGGTTTCGGTGTATCCGGCCGGTGTGAGGGTCTGCACCGCCCCCTCCCCCGCGGTGACGACGTATGCCTCGGTGCAGGCGAGGTGCATGTGTGGGCTGCCTCCGCATGCTCCGTCGGCCGCGAGCCAGTCGTAGGCGGTGATGTGGGAGACGCCGATTGCGCCGGGGAGGGGGTTGTGCAGGGTGGTCATGTGTGCGGTTCCGTCCTTGTGGTCTCGCTTACCAGGGGTGGTTCTTGAGGTAGCCGGCGATGCGGTCGGTGTTCCAGGCGCCGTCGGCGATCACGATGCGGTAGCGGTATTGGAAGGATTTCCCGGGGGGGAGTTCGAATTCGTCGAAGAAGGCCCAGGAGAAGGCGACGGTGGGGATGGGGGTGGAGCGTACGAACCAGTGGGAGGGGTGGATGGCGGCTTCGCCGGTGTTCTGCGGGGCGTGGTCGAAGATCAGGGTGGAGTGGCCGTCGTGGTCGTCGTGTTGGGCGGTGAAGCCGATCCATGGGGTGTCGGTGGCCGGGGTGCCCATGGTGTCGGCGTCGGTGCTGGGGCCGGTGGGGGTGAGGATCTGGCCGCCGGTGAAGTCGCGGGGGCCGCGCCATTGGAGGCCGGTGTAGCCGGCCATGGTGCGGCCGGCGGTGGTGGGGCTGCCGAAGTGGAGGGGTTCGCCGCGTACGTTGGTGAGGTGGATGGACCATTCCAGGGTCCAGGCGCCTTCGGTGGTGTCGGCGGAGTGGATGGCGATGGTGCGGGTTTCGCGGGCCCATTCCTGGCCGTTGTGGTGGAGCCAGGTGAGGTTTTCGGTGATGTCGGCGCGGTTGGGGGTGGCGGTGACGGTGGTGAAGCCGTCGTGGCGCATGGAGCCGACGCGTTCGGGGATGCGTTGGTATCCCTGGCCGTGGAGGTAGGAGTTGCCGCCCCAGAAGTTCTGTTCGGAGAGGTGGCTGGCGGTCATCTGGACGCCTTTGTGCCAGCGGTGGTCGTTGGGGCGGTAGCCGGTGACGAGGTTGCCGGCGAGGGTGCGCAGGGGGTGTGCGTACGGTTTGGGGGATTCGTAGGCTTCGGGGTCGGGGCGGTAGACGTAGCCGAGGATGTCGGTGCCGGCGGCGGTGATGGTGATGCGGTCGCCGTGGGTGTGGGTGACGGTGAGGGGGGTGTCGGTCACGGTTGCTCCTCGGTGGCGGGGGCGGTGGCGGGGGCGGGGGCCCAGTCGGGGTGGTTGCCGTGCATGGCGGTGTAGTAGGGGTCGCCTTGGGTGATTTCGCCGGCGTGGACGGGGCGGCCGGTGAAGGCGGCTTTGTACAGGGCGGCGTTGAATTCGATGGTGCGGCGGGCGTCGGGGCCGCTGCCGGGTGGGCGGGTGCCGGTGCGGTAGGCGTGGATGATGCCGGTGAGTTGGGCGGCGTGGGAGCTGGGGGTGTTGTTGGGGTTGGTGTGCCAGTGGGTGACGCGGTCTTGGTGGATGCCGGGGCGGGGGGTGTAGGTCCAGTCGTTGTTGGTGTGTCCGTAGAGGTGGGTGAGTTCTACGGTGGCGTCGTCGCAGTCGATGCGGATGCGGCTGACCTGGTCGGGGGAGAGCACGCTGTTGACGACGGTGGCGATGGTGCCGTTGGTGAAGCGGACGAGGGCGGTGGAGACGTCTTCGCTCTCGATGTCGTGGACGAGGCGGCCGGCGAGGGCGCGGATTTCGGTCCAGTCGCCGAGGAGGTGGAGGAGGAGGTCGGTTTGGTGGATGCCGTGGCCCATGGTGGGGCCGCCGCCTTCGGTGGCCCAGCGTCCGCGCCAGTCGACGGCGTAGTAGTCGGTGTCGCGGTACCAGGTGGTTTGGCAGTGGGCGACGCGTGGGGTGCCGAGTTCGCCGGTGGTCAGGAGGTGGCGGGCGTGGGTGGTGCCGGAGCCGTAGCGGTGCTGGGCGACGACGGCGGCGTATGGGCCGTGGGTCGCGCCGCTGTCGGCGTCGCGGTCGTCGTTGCCTTCGGCGGCGGCGATGGCGTCGAATTCGGCGAGGGTGAGGCAGAGGGGTTTCTCGGCCCAGACCCAGGCGCCGGCTTGGAGGGCGGCGAGGGCCTGGCTGTGGTGGAGGGAGGGTGGGGTGCCGAGGAGGACGAGTTGGGGTTGTTCGGTGGTGAGCATGGTGGCCAGGTCGGTGTGGCCGGTGACGGGGCCGATGCCGTTGATGGCGGTGGCGGTGGTGTGGAAGGCGTCGAGGCGGTCCTGGTCGATGTCGACGGCGGCGACGAGTTCGAGGTCGTCGAGGTGGGCGGCGATGGCGGGGAGGTGGGCTCCGGTGACGATGCCGCCGGTGCCGACGACGGCGGTGCGGATGCGGTGGTGGGGGGTTGCGGGGGCGGTGGCGGGGTGGTCAGCCATGCGGTGCGACTCCTGGCTGGGCGGTAGTAAGCGCTTTCGAACGGAAAGCGCCAAAAGCCAACCACGCCGTCGCCCGGCATGACAAGGGGCGCCGCGCAATCTCCGCGGCGCCCGTGGGGCTGCGTACCCGGGTACGCGTATGTCCGGTGTCGGTGCGCCGTCAGTTCGGCGCGTCGTCCTCGCCGACGTGGTGGACCCGTACCAGGTTGGTGGTCCCGGCCATGGCGGG
Organism: Streptomyces sp. NTD107; assembly: GCF_059510435.1. Lineage (NCBI taxonomy): Bacteria > Bacillati > Actinomycetota > Actinomycetes > Kitasatosporales > Streptomycetaceae > Streptomyces > Streptomyces sp. NTD107. Next base: position 179,272 of record NZ_JCAJZV010000002.1, read on the forward strand.
CGGGGACCCGGCGGTCATCACGACGATCTCGCCCTTGGCGCAGCGGCCGATGCGCAGTAGTTGCTCGTCCATCTGGGCCACCATCTCGTCGGTGGAGCGGACGGTGGGCACCAGGTAGGTCTCCACGCCCCAGGTGAGGGTGAGCTGGGCGTGGGTGGCGGGGTCGGGGGTGAAGGCGATGACGGGGATGGGTGAGCGGTAGCGGGAGAGGCGGCGGGCGGTGTCGCCGCTCTGGGTGAAGGCGACGAGGAGTTTGGCGCCGAGGAAGTCGCCGATTTCGGCGGCGGCGCGGGCGACGGCGCCGCCCTGGGTACGGGGTTTGGTGGCTTCGTCCAGGGGCACCAGGCCGTGGGCGAGGACTTCTTCCTCGGCGGCGGTGACGATGCGGCCCATGGTGCGCACGGTTTCGATGGGGTAGCGGCCGACGCTGGTCTCGCCGGAGAGCATGACGGCGTCGGTGCCGTCCATGACGGCGTTGGCGACGTCGGAGGCTTCGGCGCGGGTGGGGCGGGAGGATTCGATCATGGAGTCGAGCATCTGGGTGGCGACGATGACTGGTTTGGCGTTGCGCTTGGCCAGTTTGATGGCGCGCTTCTGGAGCATGGGGACCACTTCGAGGGGGACTTCGACGCCGAGGTCGCCGCGGGCGACCATGATGCCGTCGAAGGCGTCGACGATGTCCTGGAGGTTCTCCTCGGCCTGGGGCTTTTCGATCTTGGCGATGACGGGGAGGAAGCGGCCTTCCTCGGCCATGACGCGGTGGACGTCCTTGATGTCGTCGCCGGAGCGGACGAAGGAGAGGGCGATGATGTCGACGCCGGTGCGCAGGGCCCAGCGCAGGTCGTCGATGTCTTTGGTGGACAGGGCGGGTACGGAGACGGCGATGCCGGGGAGGTTGATCCCCTTGTGGTCGGAGATCATGCCGCCTTCGGCGACGGTGGTGTGGATGGCGGGGCCTTCGACGGCGGTGACGTCGAGGGCGACGCGGCCGTCGTCGATGAGGATGCGTTCGCCGGCCCGTACGTCGGTGGCGAGTCCGGCGTAGGTGGTGCCGCAGCGGTGCTGGTCGCCTTCGATGTTGTCGGTGGTGATGGTGAAGGTGTCGCCGGGTTCGAGGAGTACGGGGCCTTCGCGGAAGCTGCCGAGGCGGATTTTCGGGCCTTGGAGATCGGCCAGAATTCCGATGCTGCGCTCTGCTTCGGCGGCGGCGCGGCGGACGCGCTGGTAGCGCTGTTCGTGATCGCGGTGGCTGCCGTGGCTGAGGTTGAGTCGGGCTACGTCCATTCCTGCTTCGACGAGCGCGGCGATGCGCTCATATGAGTCAGTGGCGGGCCCAAGTGTGCAGACAATTTTTGCTCGGCGCATACCTCAACAGTAGGCGGTACCAGCGGGTAGAGAGCTATCGGAAAGTGACCAGGCAACGACCTTAAATTAAAGAGGCATTGACAACTCCCCCATGAGCAGAAGGCCGCTCTTCTGAGCTTTCCGGCATTTCCGGACGGCATATGTTCGGAATATTCGGACGGTTTCACCCGGGAAATGCCGCACCGACCCGCGCCGACCACTGCCCGGCCGGCCGACTCCGCCGGGAGTCGCCACCCGCCGGCCGCAGCCCGAAGGTGGTGAAGGCGCTGCGCGCCGGCAACGGATACCGCTCCTCCCCGGTGAGCGAGTTCACGATGGTGGCGCTGCGATGCGCGACCAGCCCCAGATCCGGGGCACCGACCCCATGGGTGTGGCGCTCCGCGTTCTGTACGTACACCGCGCCCGTCACCTCCCGGCCCAGCCCCAGCCGGTACTGCTCATCGACCACGATCCGTCCGGCGCCGTCCCGGCGCAGCACCGGGTCGAGCGCCGCGAGCAGCGGGTCCAGCGGGCGCTCCCGATAGCCGGTGGCCAGCACCACCGCCTCGGTGACCAGCCGGGACCGCTCGCCCTGCTCGGTGTGCTCCAGATGCAGCTCCACCTGCGTCGTACCGAGCCGGCCCGCCGTGCGTACGCTCACCCCCGGTGTCAGCACCACATCCGGCCAGCCGCCGCCGATGCCGTGCTGGTACAGCTCGTCGTGGATGGCCGCCAGCGTCTCGTGGTCGATGGCCTTGTGCAGCTGCCACTGCCGCGCCACCAGCTCGTCGCGGCGCTGCTCGGGCAGGGCGTGGAAGTAGCGGGTGTAGTCGGGGGTGAAGTGTTCCAGGCCCAGCTTGCTGTACTCCATGGGTGCGAAGGCCGGGGTGCGGGTGATCCAGTGCAGCCGCTCCCGGCCGGGCGGGCGGTGGCGCAGCAGGTCGAGAAAGACCTCGGCGCCCGACTGTCCGGAGCCGATGACGGTGATGTGCCCGGCGCCCAGCAGCCGTTCACGGTGATCGAGGTAGTCGGCGGAGTGCACGACGGGGACGACGGGACGCTCGGCGAGCAGTCGCAACGGCTCCGGTACGTGCGGGGCGGTGCCGATGCCGATCGCCAGGTTACGGGCGTGGGTGCGGCCGACCGCCTCGGCCTCGCCGCCGTGGCTGATGCGGGTGAAGTCGATGTCGAAAAGCGCGTGTTCGGGGTTCCAGCGGACCGCGTCGATGTGATGTCTGAAATGGAGGGAGGGGAGTTGGCGGCTCACCCAGCGGCAGTAGTCGTCGTACTCGGCGCGCGGGCTGTGGAACCGCTCGGAGAAGTAGAAGGGGAACAGCCGGTCGTGCTGCCGCAGATAGTTGAGGAAACTCCACGGGTTGGTGGGGTCGGCGAGGGTCACCAGGTCCGCGAGGAACGGCACTTGGAGGGTGGCCCCCTCGATCAGCAGTCCGGGGTGCCAGTGGAACGCCGGGCGCTGCTCGTACCAGGCCGCGGTCAGCCCGGGCTGGGTGTGGGCGAGGGCGGCGAGGGAGAGGTTGGCGGGGCCGATGCCGATGCCGACGAGATCGTAGGGCTGCTGGGTGGTCATCGCGGCAGGTCCCCGTCCTGGTTGGGGTGGTCGTGCTGATCGAGTACGAGCTTGAGCAGTGCGTGCAGATCGCTGACTTGAGCGTGCGGGTTGAGAAGGGTGGCCTTGAGCCACAGGGCGGGACGGCCGGTGGCGGGGTCGGGGGCCTGAGCCCGGCCGAGTACGGCATGGCCCTCGTGCAGCAGCCGGCGGCGGATCGCGGCGACCTGCGCGTCGGAGGCGTCGCACGGCCGGAACAGCACCGTGCTGATCCCGGGGCGGGCGCGCAGCCGCAGCCGGGGTTCGGCCTCGATCAGGTCGGCGAGCTGGTGGGCGAGGGCGCACACCGTGTCGACGAGGTCACCGAGGCCGCGGCGGCCCAGCGCGCGCAGGGTGACGGCGATCTTGAGGATGTCGGGGCGGCGGGTGGTACGGATGGACCGGCCCAGGAGATCCGGCAGGCCGGCCTCGGTGTCGTCATCGGCGTTGAGATAGTCGGCGCGGTGCGCGAGCGGTGCCAGGGCGGCCCGGTCCGGCACGGTGAGCAGGCCGGCGGCCACCGGCTGCCAGCCCAGCTTGTGCAGATCGAGGGTGACGGAGTCGGCCCGCTCGATCCCGGCGAGCCGGGTACGGTGCCGGTCGCTGAACAGCAGCGGGCCACCGTACGCGGCGTCCACGTGCAGGATGACGGGCCGCCGGGGGCGGTGGGCTGCGACAACATCGGCGAGAGCGCCGAGCGGATCGATGGCGCCGGTGTCGGTGGTACCGGCGGTGGCGAACAGCACGGCGGGGGTGGGCTGTTGCGGGGCCGAACAGTCCAGGGCATCGAGGCGGAGCAGCGTCTCGGCAACAGCGGCCGGCTCCAACACCCCCCGGGGAGTGGGTACGACGACCGGCTCGGCGAGTCCGAGCAGCCAGGCGGCGCGATGCGCGCTGTGGTGCGCGGCGGCGCCGCACACCAGCCGGACCCGCCGGCCGAACGCCTCGCGGGCGAGCAGCACCCCCAGCAGATTGGACTCGGTGCCGCCGGTCGTCACCAGCGCGTCGGGGTCGGCGCCGTGCGGGTGCACGAGCGCGCCGATCCCGGCGCCGACCCGCTCTTCGAGGGCGGAGGCGGCGGGGGCCTGATCCCAGGAATCCATTGAGGGGTTGAGCGCGGAGGCCGCCAGATCGGCGGCCGTGGCGACGGCGAGCGGTGGGCAGTGCAGATGCGCGGCACAGTGCGGATCGGCGGGATCGGCCGCGCCCTCGGCGAGGACGTGCACCAGCTCACGCAGGGCGTCATGGGCGCCGTGCCCCTGCTCCGGCAGTACGGGAGTGCCGCGGTCGGCGACCCGTCTCGCCACGCCGTCCGGCCCTCCACCGGGCAGTGGCCCACACCGCGCGGCGGCGCCCTCGGCGAGGGCGGCGAGCACAGTGTCGACCAACGGCCGCAACGCACGCGGCCCAGCGGTGCCACCGGCGAGCAGGGTGGGGTCATGGGGCGGAGAGGCGGGCATGGGAAAGCCCTTTCAACGAGGGCGGATGAGTGGCCACAAGCTACGCGCCACGCGGACCATCAATCCCACGGAATGCCATTCTTCCCCCATACGGGTGACAGGGAGGGCGTTTCTTCCCGCCAAGTTTGGGTGGGTGTCAGGTGGGGGGTGGGTGGGTTGGGGCCTGGGGTGGGTGTCGAGGTTGCTCCTGGTGGGCTTGGCGGCGTGCGGGTTCCTGCGGCACGGGTCCGCTCTCATCAAGGTCTCGCTCCCCCATGCCCTGTCCCCCGGTTCGGGGTTGGTGTCACGACTGGCAGCGGCGGGGGGGGGAGAGAGAGGTGGTGGGCGGCGGGGCCGTGCTCGCCGAGACGGCTGCTCGCTCCCACGCGGGCAGTCCCGACCCGGCGCAACCCCGGCACGTCGAGGGTGGCGGACCCTTGGGGGCTCTTCGGCGACACTTTTCCCACCTCTTCTGAGGGCCTGAGCACAGACGATCGTCGTGGCGATCAACTTCAGTCACTCATTCCACTCATTCGACCGGTAGAGGTCAGGGTGTGGTCACTCGGGGGGAGGGTGGCCGCGTTTACGTCCCGATTGATGTCGGGCAGCTGCTTTCGTTTAGGGAATCGCGCTTCCATCGGCGTGACGCGCACCTCTACCTACACAAACGAGAAGCGAAGGCCCAGTGATCACCAACGAAAGCCCCAACCGATCACCCAGTCGGGCACAACAACGGGAAGGCGGTCGATATCGATCAGGGACGATCCAATCCCCGTAACCAGCCTTGTATGGGGTGGGAAAAGTGTCGCCGAAGAGCCCACAAGGGCCGGCCACCTTCATACGTGGCGGGGTTGCGCCCGGTCGGGCCTGCCCGCGTGGGAGCGAACAGCCGTCTCGGCAGACACCGCCCCGCCACCCACCACCCCTCCCCCGCCGCTGCCAGCCGTGACACCAACCCCGAACCGGCGGACAGGGCATGGGGAAGCGAGACAACAACCGGTCACGGACCCGTGCCGCAGGAACCGCAAGCCGCCAACCCCACCAGGAGCAACCTCGACACCCACCCCAGGCGCCCGCCCACAAGCGGCGCGAGGCTGCCCCGTGGGCGTCCTCCCCGCGCACGCGGTGTTCCCGCTGCCCGGCGCCCGCCGCGCCGTCTCGCCCAGGGGGGCGACCCCGGGGTGGTGTGCAGGGCACGAGGCCCCGCACACCACCCCGGGCTACCCCCAGCCGACCCGGCCAGCCCTCCGGGTCAGAACCTGGCCCTGACCCGCAGCGCCCTGCGCAGGTCGTCCGTTTCGTCGGTCAGTTTGCGGTGGAGGGCCTGGGGGAGGTCCTGCCCCAGTGCCGCTTCCGCCAGCGCCAGCGTGGCCGGCTCGGTGAAGGCGTGCGGGAACGCCTGGCGGGCTGCCGCCACCGCGAGGGCGTGGCCCCGGCGGGTGGCTACTGCGGCGGCAGCCGGGAAGTAGCGTTCCACGTACGGGCGCAGCAGTTCCTGCTGCTCCTCCCCCGGTTGCCAGAAGCCCTGGGCCGTTGCCGTGAAGAGGTAGTTGGACAGGCTGTCCGCCGGGTCGAAGAGGGCGTGCCAGGCGTCGGCCTTGGCCGTGGCGTCCGGGAGGGCGGCCCGGCAGCGGGCGGCGCCTTCCTCGCCCTTCGCGCTGGGGTCGCGTTCGGCCTCGGACTGGATCTCGGCTTGGTTCGTTGCGCCCAGGGTCGCGAGCCGGTAGAGGATCTGCCAGCGCAGTTCGGGGTCGGCCCCGGTGGTGTCGTCGGTCAGCCAGTTCCGTAGTTCGTGGTCGTCCGTCGCGCAGGCGATGGCGGTGCGCACCGCGATGAGGTGCTTGGCCTCGTCCTTGGTGTCTCGCGCGTGGCCGGCGAGGTCGGTGGAGAGTTCTGTCAGCAGCGTCAGTGCCGCGCTCCGCTCTGCCGGCGGGAGGTAGCGGTCGGTGATCTGACCGGTGGCGAAGGCCAGGACGCCTTCCACGATGGCCGTTTCGGGTTCGGTCGGCAGGTGTCGGCGGGCTGCCTCCAGATAGGAGTGCGGGGAGAGTTCGGCGTCGCGCACCATGTCTCTGGCCGCGTTCCACACCACTGTGCGGCTGAGTGAGTCGGGCAGTTCCGACAGTACGGCCTGCGCCGTTTCCCAGGATCGGGGGTCAAGCCGCACCTTGGCGTATGTGAGGTCGCCGTCGTTGACGATGAGCAGGTCGGGGCGGTGGCCGGTGGCGTGCACCGTGGTCGTGGCCTGGTCCGCGCCCAGCTCGACGTCCATGGTGTTGCGCGGCTGCGCGCCGTCGTACGCGCCCAGGCGCAGCCGGTGCGGGCGGGTGCCCTCGTGTGTCAGGGTGACCGCCCAGCCGTCCTCCGTCTCCTGTACGTCGTCCGGAGCGATGAGGTCCGGTCCGCTGGTTCGGAGCCAGGCGTCGGCCCAGCCGTGTACGTCGCGTCCCGAGGCTCGTGCCATCGCGTCGATGAAGTCGGCGAGGGTGGCGTTGCCGAAGCGGTGCCGGGCGAAGTGGTCGTTGACGCCGGCCAGGAAGGTTTCTTCGCCGAGCCAGGTGACGAGTTGGCGCAGTGCGCTGGCGCCTTTGGCGTAGGAGATGCCGTCGAAGTTCAGCCAGGCGGAGGCGGTGTCGGGTACGCCGTCCGGTTCGGGTGCGACGGGGTGGGTGGTGGGCCGCTGGTCGGCGTCGTAGCCCCATGATTTGCGGTCCAGGGCGAACTCGGTCCATGGGGTGTAGTGGGGTACGGCGTCGGCCAGGACTTGGTAGCCCATGAACTCCGCGAAGGACTCGTTCAGCCAGATGTCGTCCCACCAGCGCAGGGTGACGAGGTCACCGAACCACATGTGGGCCATCTCGTGGGCGATGACGACTCCGCGCAGTTGCCGTTGGGTGTCGGTGACCGCTGAGCGGTAGATGTATTCGTCGCGGAAGGTGACCAGTCCGGGGTTCTCCATGGCGCCGGCGTTGAATTCGGGGACGAATGCCTGATCGTAGGAGTCGAAGGGGTAGGGCTCGTCGAGGATTTCGGCGTACCGGTCGTACACGGCGCGGGTGATGCCGAGGATTTCGTCGGCGTCCTGGTCGAGGTACGGGGCGAGGGACTGGCGTACGTGGATGCCGAAGGGCAGGCCGGCGTGTTCGGTGCGTACGGAGTGGTAGGGGCCGGCGGCGATGGCCATCAGGTAGGTGCTGATGGGCGGGGTGGTGGCGCAGCGCCAGCGTCCTGGGGCGCCGGCGATGGGGGTGGCGATGCCGTTGCCGAGGACGGTCCAGTCGTCGGGGGCGGTGACGGTGACGTCGAAGGTGGCTTTGAGGTCGGGCTGGTCGAAGGCGGCGTACACCAGCGGGCTGTCGGTCATGCAGCACATGCTGTAGAGGTACGTGAGCCCGTCTGCCGGGTCGGTGAAGCGGTGCATGCCCTCGCCGGTGTGGGAGTAGGGCATGTCGGCGCTGATGGTGAGTTCGTGGGGGCCGGCGGTGAGTCCGGTGAGGGGCAGGCGCCCGTCGACGAGGGTGCCGGGGTCGAGGTCGTGGCCGTCGAGGGTGGCGCGGTGCAGGGTGTGCGGGCGCACTTCGACGAAGGTGTCGGCGCCGCTCTCGGGCTGGGTCTCGGCCTGGGCATGGGGCTGGGCCTGATCGTTCTGGCGGGTGGTGAAGCGCACCGTGGTGGTCGAGGCGAAGGTGTGCTCGCCACGGGTGAAGTCGAGGTCGATGGTGTAGCTGTGGACATCGAGCAGCGCGGCTCGCTGCTGTGCTTCGTCACGCGTCAGTGGTGTGGCCATGGGGTCATGCTGTCAAACCGCTCCCCGATCCACTCTCGCTATTACTTTCACTTGGACTGTCGCTCCCGGTCTTCTCCCCGGTCTTCTCCCCGGCGATGGTCTCGTGGTGCCTGATGACCTCGGCGATGATGAAGTTCAGCAGCTTCTCGGCGAACGCCGGGTCCAGGTGGGCGCTCTCCGCGAGCTGCCGCAACCTGGTGATCTGTCGTGCCTCGCGCGCCGGGTCGGCGGCGGGCAGTTGGTGTTCGGCTTTGAGGCGGCCGACCTGCTGGGTGCATTTGAAGCGTTCGGCCAGCATATGGACGACGGCGGCGTCGATGTTGTCGATGCTTTCCCGCAGCCGTGTCAGCTCCGCGCGCACGTCGTCGTCGATGTGGTTCATGTCGTATACCCTATGCGGCTTATGCTGCCCCTATGATCGCGACGTTGCAGTGTACGGTGATCGACTGCCCTGACCCTGTCGCCCTGGGCGGCTTCTATCACTCCATTCTGGGCTGGGAGCTGGATGCCACGGAGCCCCCGTGGGTGACGCTCACCGACGCGGCCACCCGCCGGAAGATCGCCTTCCAGTACGCGCCCGACCATCAGCCGCCGCGCTGGCCGGATCCGTCCCACCCGCAGCAGATGCATCTCGATTTCGATGTGCCCACCCGCGAGGATGTGGTGCGGGCGCAGGAGGAGGTGCTGGCGTTGGGTGCGCGTTTTCTGCATGACAGTGGCGGTGAGCGGCGCGGTTTCGTCGTGTTCGAGGATCCGGCCGGCCATCCGTTCTGTCTCTGTTACGGACAGCTGCCCTGACGTCGGCGGGGTCGGGGGCGTTTCCGCATCTCGCGTCCGTCCGTTCGGCGATCACCGCGCTCTATCGTGGCCTGTCGCCGGCGGCGGTGCGGGGCTTCGCCACCAGTGTGCTGCCGGTGGATGTGGCGTTCGACGACGGTGAGGATCTGCGGGCGGGCGTGGAGCGGGTGGCGCTGGTGATGGTGCGTCATCTGGGGTTGCCCGAGGGGCCGGTACGGGTGCGGTTCCGCGACGACATGCCGGAGGCGGCGTGGGTGGAGCTGGAGGCTGCGCCGGGGGGCGCGTACGTGGTGGATCTGCATCGCCGCTTTGACGGGCAACGGCGTGACATCGGTGGGGTGTTGGCGCATGAGGTGATGCATGTGTATCTGCATCGAGCCGGGTTGTCGCTGCCGGACACGGCCGAGGACGAGATCCGTACCGATACGGCCGCCGCGTATCTGGGTGCGGGCTGGCTGCTGCTGGACGCGTTCCGTGCGGACGCGCTGGGTTCGCAGCGGCTGGGTTATCTGACGCCGCAGGAGTACGGGTATGTGCTGGCCCGGCGGGCGGCGTTGTTCGGTGAGGATCCGCGGATCTGGTTCACCAGCCCGCAGGCGTACGAGGCGTACGAGGCGGGCCGCCGGCTGGCGGAGCGGGACGCGGTGCGACCGCCGTTGGCCGGGGGTGCGTGGGCGGTGCGGCAGCGGTACGCGGCGGAGCGGGCGCTGGCCGTACGGGGCCGGGCGGTTCCGGGTGAGGGAGGCGCGGGTTACTCGTTCGAGCGGGGGCCCGATCGGTCGTTGAAGGTGGTGTTCGGCTGTCCGGTGTGCGGTCAGCGGTTGCGGCTGCCGGTGGCGGGGCGGCGCCGGGCGCGCTGCGGGTTGTGCCGTACGGTGCTGGACTGCGAGACCTGACAGCGGGCCCCTGCCCCATATCCCTGCCCCCTTGCCCCTACCCCTTGATGGCGCCGGCGGCGAGGCCGCCGGCGAGCCGTCGCTGTACCACCACGAAGAAGATGAGTACGGGCACGGTGATGAGGGTGGAGCCGGCCATGACGGCGCCCCAGTCGGTGCTGTACTGGCCGAAGAACCGGTGCAGTCCGACGGCCGCGGTGTATTTGCTGTCGTCCTGCATGAAGGTGAAGGCGAAGATGAACTCGTTCCAGGCCACGATGAAGGCGAAGATGCTGGTGGCGACCAGGCCGGGTGCCACCAGGGGCAGCAGCACGGAGCGGAACATCCGCCACCAGCCGCAGCCGTCCAGGTAGGCGGCCTCCTCGATCTCCTTGGGCACGGCGGCGACGAAGCCGCGCAGGGTCCAGATGCCGAACGGCAGGGAGAAGGCGAGGTAGACAACGGTGAGCCCGAGCAGGCTGTTGAGCATGTTGAGGTCGCTCATCTGGAGGAAGAGCGGGATGACCAGGGCCTCCAGCGGCACCATCTGGACCACGAGGATCATCACCAGCACCTTGGTGCGCATCCGGAACCGGAAGCGGGCGACGGCGACGGCGGCGAACAGGGACAGCAGTCCGGACAGCAGCACCGTACCGGCGCCGACGATGGCGGAGTTGGTGAGGAAGGTGGTGAAGTCCCCGGTGTCCAGGACGTATCGGAAGTGGTCGAGGGTGAAGCCGGAGGGCAGGACGGAGGCGCCTCGGGTCTTCGCGCCGGGGTCGAAGGCGGAGCTGACCATCCAGTAGACGGGGAAGAGGGAGAAGGCGAGCAGCGCGGCGACGGCGGCGCCCCGTCCGATGCGGGGCCAGGTGCGGCGGCTGGTCTTCACAGTTCGTCCCTCTCCTTGAACAGGGCCCTGATGTAGACGACGGTGATGCCGAGCAGCAGCAGGGTCAGCAGGACGGCGATGGCCGAGCCCATGCCGTACTGGTTCTTGACGAAGGACTGGTGGTACGACCAGACCCCGAGGTTGAAGATGTCGGGGTTGGAGCCCGAGCCGCCCGGCATGAGATAGATCTGGGCGAAGACTTTGAAGTCCCAGATGGTCGACAGGATGGTGACGACCATGAAGACGGGTTTGATGGTCGGCACGGTGATCTTCCAGAATCGCTGCCAGGCGTTGGCGCCGTCCATGAGGGCGGCTTCGGGCAGCTCTTTGGGGATGGTGAGCAGCCCGGCGAACACGGTGATGGCGACGAACGGGAAGCCGTGGTGGACGACGTTGAGGGTGGCGATGGCGTAGAAGGACCAGCGGTCGGTGAACCAGTTGGTCTCGCGGGGTTCGATCAGTCCGAGGGCGTCGAGGCCGCCGCTGACGACGCCGTTGAGCGGGTCGAAGATCCAGATCCACACGTAGGTGCCGGTGACGGCGGGCATGGCCCAGGCCATCATGATGACGGTGGAGCAGATCACCCGCCATACGGTGCCCAGGCGTTGCAGGAGCAGCGCGACGAGGGTGCCGATGATGACGGTGAGGGCGACGCAGACGACGGCGAAGACGACGGTGTTGGGCAGCACCGTGGTCCACAGTGCGGCGTCGCTGAGCAGGGTGCGGTAGTTGTCCAGGCCGGTGTAGTTGGTTTCACCGGTGTAGATCTGTCGCAGGCCGTAGTCCTGGAAGGACAGCATGAGGACGCGGACCAGCGGCCACAGCAGGAGGACGGCGAGGACGGCGAGGGCGGGCGCGAGCAGCAGCCAGGGGCGCAGGGCGCGGGCCCGTTCCGCGCGGCGCCGGGCGGCGTCCTGGTCGGGACGCCGGTTCCGGTCACGGTTCCGGTGCCGCGCGGGATCGGTGCGTTCAGTTGCCAAAGGTCTCGTCCATCGCCGCTGCCGCCCGGTCGGCGGCGTCCTGGACGGAGGCGGAGCCGGAGAGGATGGACTGGAGCATCTGCGGGATGACCTGGGCGCCCTGGACCTGGCCGTACAGCTCGGTCACCGGCACGCTGGCGCCGGCTTCGAGCATCTGGGTGGCGAACGGGGCGACCAGCGGGCCGGCTTCGCCCGCGACGCCTTCGAGGAGGGACTGCTGGCCGGGGAAGAACCCGGATTCTTCGGCCCACTTGGCGCCGTACTCGCCGGTGGACATGAGCTTGATGAGTTCCCAGGCGAGTTCGGGTTCGTCGCTGTTGAAGTCGCCGAGCAGCGAGCCGCCGACGAAGGAGGGGCTGTAACTGCCGGGCTGCTGGCCGGGGATGGGGACGATACCGAGTCGGTCTGCCCAGGTGGGGTCGTCCTCAAGGAGGGTGTTGACGGTCCAGTTGCCGTTGATGACCATGGCGGCCTGGCCGGTCTGAAAGCTCTGGAGCTGGTCGGTCTCCAGCCAGGTCTCGGCGGCGGCGACGGACAGGCCGTGTTCGGTGGCGAGCGAGGTGTAGAACTCGATGCCGGCCACCGCCTCCGGGGAGTTGATGGTGGATGCCCACCGGCCGCTGTCGTCGGCCTCGGCTATCTGGCCGCCGGCACCCCAGATGAAGGGGTCCACGGTGTACTCGGTGCCGCCGATCACCGGGAAGGGGATCATGTCGGGCTCCAGTTCCTTCAGCTGGAGTGCGACGTCGAGGAGTTCGTCCCAGGTGGTGGGGGGCGCGAGATCGTGCTCGGCGAAGATGTCGGCGCGGTACATCAGGGAGCGGGTGCCGGCGTGCCAGGGCATGCCGTATGTGACGCCGTCGATGGTGCCGGCCTGGTGGAGGGCGGGGACGAGGTCGCCGGTGAGGCCGTCGGCCTCGATGTCGGCGGCGAGGTCGCGCAGGGCGCCGACGGCGCCGAACTCCAGGGCCCAGGTGGTGCCGATCTCGGCGACGTCGGGGAGTTCCCGGCCGGCCATGGCGGTGGTGATCCGGTCGTGGGCGTCGGCCCACTGGATGAACTGGACGTTGAGGGAGGCGCCGGTCTGCTCCTTGAAGGCGGCTTCCAGTTCCTCGAAGTAGGGCCCGGCGTCGGGGTTGGTGCCTTCCATGATCCAGACGTCGAGGGTCTTGCCCGCGTTGTCGTCCGGGTCCGAGGAGGACGGGGAAGAGTCGCCGCCGCAGCCGGCCGTGAGCAGGCCGAGGGAGAGCACTGCCGCGCCGGCGAGGAGTCGGCGGGCGGGCGTGCCGGGGGTGCCGGGGGTGCCGGGAATGTGCGGCATGGTCAGTCCCCTCCTGAAGGTATGTAGATCATCCAGCCGGACTGAGCGTTGATTGTGACAGCGGTGTGTTCACCCGATCCAGGTCCTGACATCACGGAACGGCACCGTTTGTGGCCTGGACCACTGGAGGTCGGTCAGGTGGTGCGGACAGGTACGTACTGCTCCATCGGTGTGGTCCGACCGCACCGTGGCAACGTCGGCCCGCCCGCCCCTGCCCCGCCCCGTACCCCGTCCCCGGGCACCTCCCGTACCCGTGTCCGGACATGCCTCGGCGCCTGCCCTCACTCGGTCGGGGAGAGGCAGGCGCCGTGGCCACTTTCCGTACGACGTTGTACGGAAGCCGGTGGTGACCCGGGTCGTGGACTCGGGTCAGAGGATCCGGGTCAGACCGTCAGGGAGCGGTCGGTCGGCCGGATCGGGTAGGGCAGCGCGCTGGGCAGGCCCGTCAGATAGCGGTCCACGCCACGGGCCGCCGCGCGGCCCTCGGCGATGGCCCACACGATGAGCGACTGGCCGCGCCCGGCGTCGCCGGCCACGAACACGCCGTCCACATTGGTGGCGTAGTCCGCGTCCCGCCCGATGTTGCCGCGCGCGTCCAGCTCGACGCCGAACTGCCGTACCAGGCCGTTCTCCTGGTCGGTCCCGGTGAAGCCCATCGCCAGCGTGACCAGCTGGGCCGGGATCTTCCGCTCGGTGCCGGGCTTCTGGGTGAGCTTGCCGTCGATGAACTCGACCTCGACCAGGTGCAGCCACTGCACATTGCCGTCCGCGTCGCCCTCGAAGTGGGTGGTGGACACGGAGTAGACCCGCTCGCCGCCCTCCTCGTGCGCGGAGGTGACCTTGTACGTCATGGGGAACGTCGGCCACGGCTGGTGCCCGGGGCGGTTCTCGCTCGGCCGGGGCATGATCTCCAGCTGGGTGACGGAGGCCGCGCCCTGCCGGTGGGCGGTGCCCACACAGTCGGCGCCGGTGTCGCCGCCGCCGATGACGACCACATGCTTGCCCTCGGCGCTGATCGGCGAGGTGATGAAGTCGCCTTCCTGCACCTTGTTGGAGAGCGGCAGGTACTCCATCGCCTGGTGTACGCCGTTGAGTTCGCGTCCGGGCACCGGGAGGTCGCGGGCGGTCGTGGCGCCGGCCGCGATGACGACGGCGTCGTACCGCTTGCGCAGCTTGGTCGCGTCCATGTCGCGGCCGATCTCGACACCGGTACGGAACTTGGTGCCCTCCGCGCGCATCTGCTCGATGCGCCGGTTGATGTGCCGCTTCTCCATCTTGAACTCGGGGATGCCGTAGCGCAGCAGCCCGCCGATGCGGTCGGCGCGCTCGTACACCGCGACCGTGTGCCCGGCCCGGGTGAGCTGCTGGGCGGCGGCGAGCCCGGCCGGACCCGACCCGATGACGGCGACGGTCTTGCCGGAGTGGCGCTGCGGCGGCTGCGGGGTGACGTCACCGGCGGCCCACGCCTTGTCGATGATGGTGACTTCGACGTTCTTGATGGTGACGGCGGGCTGGTTGATGCCGAGCACGCACGCCGACTCGCACGGCGCGGGGCACAGCCGGCCGGTGAACTCGGGGAAGTTGTTGGTGGCGTGCAGTCGTTCGCTGGCCGCCGCCCAGTCCTCCCGGTAGGCGTAGTCGTTCCACTCGGGGATCAGGTTCCCCAGCGGACAGCCGTTGTGACAGAACGGGATGCCGCAGTCCATGCACCGGCCGGCCTGCTTGCTGATGATGGGCAGCAGCGAGCCGGGGACGTAGACCTCGTTCCAGTCCTTGACGCGTTCGGCGGCGGGCCGGGAGGTGGCGGTCTCGCGGCCGGTGGTGAGGAAGCCCTTCGGGTCAGCCATGGGTCGCCGCCTCCATCATCTTCTCGTGGGTCTCGGACTCGCTGAGTCCGGCGAGCTCGGCGGCGTCCTTGGCGGCGAGCACGGCCTTGTACGTGGTGGGCATGATCTTGCTGAAGCGGGTGACGGCCGTGTCCCAGTCCTTCAGCAGCTTGCCTGCGACGGTGGAGCCGGTCTCCTCTGCGTGCCGGCGCACCACTTCGTGCAGCCATTCGCGGTCGTTCTCGCCGAGGGTCGTCTCGATGGCGACCATGCCGGGGTTGACGTTGTTCTCGTCGAGGTCGATGACGTAGGCGATGCCGCCGGACATGCCGGCCGCGAAGTTGCGTCCGGTCTCGCCGAGGACGACGGCGTGGCCGCCGGTCATGTACTCGCAGCCGTGGTCGCCGACGCCTTCGGCGATGACGGTGGCGCCGGAGTTGCGGACGCAGAAGCGTTCGCCGACCCGGCCGCGCAGGAACAGTTCGCCGCCGGTGGCGCCGTAGGCGAGGGTGTTGCCGGCGATGGTGGAGTACTCGGGCAGGTGCTCGGCGCCCCGGTCGGGTCGTACGATCAGCCGCCCGCCCGAGAGGCCCTTGCCGACGTAGTCGTTGGCGTCGCCTTCGAGCCGCAGGGTGATGCCGCGCGGGACGAAGGCGCCGAAGGACTGGCCGGCCGAGCCGGTGAAGGTGATGTCGATGGTGTCCTGGGG
Source organism: Streptomyces sp. NTD107 (assembly GCF_059510435.1). Taxonomy (NCBI): domain Bacteria; kingdom Bacillati; phylum Actinomycetota; class Actinomycetes; order Kitasatosporales; family Streptomycetaceae; genus Streptomyces; species Streptomyces sp. NTD107. The sequence goes on from NZ_JCAJZV010000002.1 coordinate 194,846, forward strand.
CAGTCCGGCGCCGCCGAACCGCTTGGTCACCTCGTGGCCGAGCATGGTGCCGACGGTGCGGTTGATGTTGCGGATGGCGACCTGGGCGCGCACCGGCCGGGCATCCTCGGCGGTCTCCGCCGCCAGGGCATCCGCGGACAGCCGGATCAGCTCGTTGTCCAGGGCCTTCTCCAGGCCGTGGTCCTGGTCGACGGTACGGTGCAGCGGCGCGCCGTCCGGCAGCTGCGGTACGTACAGCAGTGGCTCCAGGTCCAGCCCCGCCGCCTTCCAGTGGTCGACGGCGCGGGTCACGTCCAGCAGCTCGGCGTGGCCGACGGCCTCCTCCAGAGTGCGGAAGCCCAGCTCGGCCAGCAGCTCGCGCACCTCCTCCGCGATGAACTCGAAGAAGTTGACGACGAACTCGGGCTTGCCGCTGAAGCGTTCGCGCAGCACCGGGTTCTGGGTGGCGATGCCGACCGGGCAGGTGTCCAGGTGACAGACCCGCATCATCACGCAGCCGGAGACGACCAGCGGGGCGGTGGCGAAGCCGTACTCCTCGGCGCCGAGCAGCGCGGCGACCAGGACGTCGCGGCCGGTCTTGAGCTGGCCGTCGGTCTGGACGACGATCCGGTCGCGCAGCCCGTTGAGCAGCAGCGTCTGCTGGGTTTCGGCCAGGCCCAGCTCCCAGGGGCCGCCCGCGTGCTTGAGCGAGGTGAGCGGGGAAGCCCCCGTACCACCGTCATGCCCCGAGATCAGCACCACATCGGCGTGCGCCTTGGACACACCGGCCGCGACCGTACCGACCCCGACCTCGGACACCAGCTTCACGTGGATGCGGGCGGCCGGGTTGGCGTTCTTCAGGTCGTGGATCAGCTGGGCGAGATCCTCGATGGAGTAGATGTCGTGGTGCGGCGGCGGCGAGATGAGGCCGACGCCGGGGGTGGCGTGCCGGGTCTTGGCGACCCACGGGTACACCTTGTGTCCGGGCAGCTGGCCGCCCTCGCCGGGCTTGGCGCCCTGGGCCATCTTGATCTGGATGTCGTCGGAGTGCACCAGGTATGCGCTGGTGACGCCGAACCGGCCGGAGGCGACCTGCTTGATGGCGCTGCGCCGGGTGGGGTCGGTGAGCCGCTCGGGGTCCTCGCCGCCCTCGCCGGTGTTGGACTTGGCGCCGAGGCGGTTCATGGCGATGGCGAGGTTCTCGTGGGCCTCCTGGGAGATGGAGCCGTAGCTCATCGCGCCGGTGGAGAACCGCTTGACGATCTCGCTGACCGGCTCGACCTCGTCCAGGGGTACGGGGGTGCGCTCGCCGTCCTTGAGCCGGAACAGTCCGCGCAGCGTCATCAGCCGCTCGGCCTGCTCGTTCACCCGCTCGGTGTACTGCTTGAAGATGTCGTAGCGGCGCTCGCGGGTGGCGTGCTGGAGCCGGAAGACGGTGTCGGGGTCGAACAGGTGCGGCTCGCCCTCGCGGCGCCACTGGTACTCGCCGCCGATCTCCAGGTCGCGGTGGGCGGGGGCGATGCCGGAGGCGGGGTACGCCTTGGCGTGCCGGGCGGCGACCTCGTCGGCGATGACGTCGAGCCCGGCGCCGCCGATCTTGGTGGTGGTGCCGTGGAAGTAGGTGTCGACGAAGGACTCGTCCAGGCCGATCGCCTCGAAGACCTGCGCGCCCCGGTAGGAGGCGACGGTGGAGATGCCCATCTTGGACATGACCTTCAGGACGCCCTTGCCGAGCGCCTTGATGAGGTTCTTGATGGCGGTCTCGGGCTCGATGCCGGGGAGGTAGGTGCCACGGGCGACGAGGTCCTCGACCGATTCCATGGCGAGGTAGGGGTTGACGGCGGCGGCCCCGTACCCGATGAGCAGGGCGACGTGGTGCACCTCGCGTACGTCGCCGGCCTCGATGAGCAGCCCGACCTGGGTGCGCTGCTTGGTACGGATGAGGTGGTGGTGGACGGCCGAGGTGAGCAGCAGGGAGGGGATGGGGGCGTGCTCGGCGTCGGAGTGCCGGTCGGAGAGCACGATGAGGCGGGCGCCGTCGGCGATGGCGGCGTCGGTCTCGGCGCGGATCTCGGCGAGCCGGTCGGCGAGCGCGGTGCCGCCGCCGCTGACCCGGTAGAGGCCGGAGAGGGTGGCGGAGCCGAAGCCGGGGAGGTCGCCGTCGGCGTTGATGTGGATGAGCTTGGCCAGCTCGTCGTTGTCGATGACCGGGAAGGGGAGGTTCACGGTGCGACAGGAGGCGGCCGAGGGTGCCAGCAGGTTGTGCTGGGGGCCCAGCGAGGAGTGCAGGGAGGTGACCAGTTCCTCGCGGATGGCGTCCAGCGGGGGGTTGGTGACCTGGGCGAACAGCTGGGTGAAGTAGTCGAAGATCAGCCGCGGCCGGTTGGAGAGCGCGGCGATGGGGGTGTCCGTGCCCATGGAGCCGATGGGCTCGGCGCCGCTGCCGGCCATGGGGGTGAGCAGGACGCGCAGCTCTTCCTCGGTGTAGCCGAAAGTCTGCTGGCGGCGGGTGACGGAGGCGTGGGTGTGGACGACGTGCTCGCGCTCGGGCAGGTCGGCGAGGCCGATGAGGCCGGCGTCGAGCCATTCGGCGTAGGGGTGCTCGGCGGCGAGGGTCGCCTTGATCTCGTCGTCCTCGATGATGCGGTGCTCGGCGGTGTCGACGAGGAACATCCGGCCGGGCTGGAGCCGCCCCTTGCGTACGACGGTGGCGGGGTCGATGTCGAGAACCCCGACCTCGGAGGACAGGACGACGAACCCGTCGTCGGTGACCCAGTACCGTCCCGGGCGCAGGCCGTTGCGGTCGAGTACGGCGCCGACCTGCGTGCCGTCGGTGAAGGCGACGCAGGCGGGGCCGTCCCAGGGCTCCATGAGGGTGGAGTGGAACTGGTAGAAGGCGCGCCGGGCGGGGTCCATGGACTCGTGGTTCTCCCACGCCTCGGGGACCATCATCAGCACCGAGTGCGGGAGGGACCGGCCGCCGAGGTGGAGCAGCTCCAGGACCTCGTCGAAGGAGGTGGAGTCGGAGGCGTCCGGGGTGCAGACGGGGAAGATGCGTTCCAGGGCGTCGCGGTCGCCGATGCGGTCGCCGAAGAGCGGGGAGGCCAGCTGGGACTCGCGGGCGCGCATCCAGTTGCGGTTGCCGCGGACGGTGTTGATCTCACCGTTGTGGGCGACGAACCGGTACGGGTGGGCGAGCGGCCAGCTGGGGAAGGTGTTGGTGGAGAAGCGGGAGTGGACCAGGGCGATGGCCGATGCCAGGCGACGGTCTGAAAGATCAGGAAAAAACGGCTCAAGCTGTCCGGTGGTGAGCATCCCTTTGTAGACGAGGGTGCGGGCGGAGAGCGAGGCGAAGTAGACGCCGGCCTCGCGCTCGGCGCGCTTGCGCAGCACGAAGGCGAGCCGTTCGAGTTCGATGCCTGTCCGGCCGCCGTCCACATCCTGGACAAAGAGCTGGCGGAAGGCGGGCATGGCCTCGCGGGCGGCGGCGCCGAGCAGCTGGGGGGCGACGGGGACCTCGCGCCAGCCGAGGACGGTGAGCCCTTCCGCGGCGGCGATGGCCTCGATGGCGGCGACGGCGGTGGCCTGCTCGTCGGTGTCGACGGGAAGGAAACCGGTCCCGACGGCGTAGGAGCCGGCCTCGGGGAGACCAAAAGGAACGTTATCCCGCAAAAATGCGTCGGGGATCTGGAGGAGGATCCCCGCGCCGTCCCCGGTGTCCGGGTCCGAGCCGGTGGCGCCGCGGTGCTCCAGATTCCGCAGCACGGTCAGCGCCTGATCGACCAGCTCGTGGCTGGCCTCGCCCGTCAGGGTGGCGACAAAGCCGACGCCACAGGCGTCGTGTTCATTGCCCGGGTCATACATACCCTGCTTCACCGGGTGGGACGCAGAACGCATCGGCTCTCCCGTCGTCTCTTGGTAGGTGTTGGTACCGAGGGACGACGCTGGCCCTGGCTGGCTTAAATTTTCGTGCAGGTTACACGATGACGAGGTTCCCGAGAAGTGGATACCTCTGTCCACGATGCGGACTTCGCTCTGCCGGGCCACGCCGGGGAATTGGCGGATATGTCACTGCTGCTGGACTTGCATGCTCATGCCCGCAGGACACGAGCTGAAACCCTCCGGAAACAAAGCTCACCCATGAGCACGCCGCTGAGTACATAGCGTGCACGGACATCCGGTATATTCCCGGCGATCAGCTCAACCGATCGCGGTACTCAAAAGCGATCCGATCCCGTACGTCAGCGCCGCCGCCCCGGCCCCCAGCAGCAGCTGGCGCAGCCCGCTGTACCACCAGGAACGGGCCGTCACCCGCGACACGACGGCACCGCACAGAAACAGCCCGGCCAGCGCCAGCAGGGCGCCCGGCCAGAACGCCGTACCGCCCAGCAGATAGGGCAGCACCGGCAGCAGGGCGCCCAGCGCGAACGAACCGAACGAGGAGACCGCCGCGACCAGCGGCGACGCCAGATCGGCCGGGCCCACGCCCAGCTCCTCCCGGCTGTGGATCTCCAGCGCCTGGTCCGGATCCCGGGACAGCTGCCGGGCGACCTCGCGGGCCAGCTCCGGCTCCACCCCGCGCCGTACATAGACCTCGGTCAGCTCGGCCAGCTCATCGACGGGATTGCGGGCCAGCTCGCGCCGCTCGACGTCGATCTCGGCGAGCGCCAGCTCGCGCTGCGAGGCGACCGAGGTGTACTCCCCGGCCGCCATGGAGAACGCGCCGGCGGCCAGGCCCGCCATGCCGGCGATGGCGATGGTGTGGGAGGACGCCGAGGACCCGACGACACCGCTGATCAGCCCGAGATTGGAGACCAGCCCGTCCATGGCCCCGAAGACCGTGGGACGCAGCCAGCCCCCGCTCACATCGCGGTGCCGGTGATGGGCCTCGGCGGACGTCATGACGCGGAAGCGGCTCCGGCCTTGTCGGTCCCGTCCCCCGGCTCACCGTCGCCGCTGTCCTTGGCGGCAGCCGACTCACCCTCGGCCTTGTCCTCGGCCTTGTCCTCGGCGGGGGCTTCCGCCTCCTGCTGCTGCTCCTCGGCAGCCTGCGGCTCGATGTTCTCCTCGCGGCCGGGCCGCCGCTTGGCGGAGAGCACCAGGTAGGTCACAGCGCCGAGGAAGACCACGACGGCGGTCCAGTTGTTCAGCCGCAGCCCCAGCACCTCATGGGCCTCGTCGATCCGCAGATACTCGGTCCAGAACCGGCCGACGGTGTACGCGGCCACATAGAGCGCGAACGCCCGGCCGTGTCCGAGCGTGAACCGCCGGTCCGCCCAGATCACCAGCACACCCACGCCCACGCACCACAGCGACTCGTACAGGAAGGTGGGGTGGAAGGTGCCGACGTCGATGCCGTTGTCGATCTTCAGAGCCCAGGGCAGATCGGTGGGCTTCCCGTACAGCTCCTGGTTGAACCAGTTGCCCCACCGGCCGATCGCCTGCGCGAACGCGATCCCCGGCGCCACCGCGTCGGCGAACACCGGCAGCGCGATCCCGCGCCGCCGGCACGCGATCCAGGCGCCGACCGCGCCACCGGCGATGGCACCCCAGATGCCGATACCGCCGTCCCAGATCTTGAACGCGTTCACCCAGTCGCGGCCCTCACCGAAGTACAGCTGATAGTCGGTGATCACGTGATACAGCCGGGCACCGACCAGACCGAAGGGCACCGCCCACACGGCGATGTCGGCGACGGTCCCGGGCTGCCCTCCCCGGGCGACCCAGCGCTTCCCGCCGAGCCAGATGGCGACGAAGACACCGATGATGATGCACAGGGCATAGCCACGCAGGGGCAGCGGCCCGAGATGGACCTCACTGGTGCCTGGGCTGGGAATAGAGGCAAGGATCTCCATGGTGCCCCCGACGCTACCGCGCCGGACCCCCGGCCGGGAATCCACGCCCGGGATTCCCGACCGAGATCACACTGAGCGCACACTCAGATGCGTGACGTCACGCCCCATCCTTCGGGGATGTCACCACTTCTGTCATAGGGATCCGTTTCGGGGCCACTGGGCGAGGAGGCGCGCAGCTGGGAGTCGAACATCGGGCTGAGATAGCCGTCGACGCGGGTGCAGTCGTGGTTCCCCAGGTAGGCCATCCATTCGGTGAGCCACAGCGTCTCCCAACACCTTCGCCCACTCGGGATCGAACCGGCTGAAGACCATCGTGGGATCGTTCTCCACGGTGGGCTCCGCCAGAGCGCTCTCCAGGTCGCCGGGCACGCCGGACAGCGGGTCGAGAAGCGCGAGCGCGTCGGCCGGCACCGCCCCGGCGAGCACGTCGGGGTCGAGGTCGGTGCCGATCAGAAACTCCCGCGCCAGCTCAAGACTCCCGGCGACCGCCTCGGCGGACATCCCCCCGACCGCCCCGGCCTCGGGCACCTCGATCCCCTCGACCCCGTCCCCCCACCCCTTCCACCAAGCGGGCCCGGTCCGCCACCCCTCGGGCTCCCACTTCTGCCCCTCACCCATCCCCACCACACGCACCCTTCCTCACCTGAGCGGCTTCCGCGTCCCACTCAGCAATTCCCGAAGCCGATCCACATCGGCATCTTCCACGGCAAATCTCTTGGGAATCACCAGCACACCGCAGAACGGCCGTCGCGAAGCAAAGACCACAAAGGAGCGCCGGGCCTCCCGGGAAAAGGGAAACATCTCCACCGCGAAGCGGATCACCACATCCCGCTCCGCGACCTCGATCTCGCCCTCTCCCACCCTGATCAGGAGCCGGCCCTTACGTCTGTTCTGTCACGCCCGAGAACCACAACTGCCCCCGGGACACATCCTTTCCACTGAGCACGGCACCACCGGAGATGGCAACGTACGCCATGAGATCCGGCTCAGGGGAATCGGCATGCGCGAACCCAATAATCCACCCAAAGCCGCCACGGTGGCCACCATCAGGGCATAAAAGGCCCCCCGGATCCCCGCTGCCCAACGCCGGGACCTCAGCGAATCGACCAGATCGGCATAGGTGACGATCCCAGTCAATTCCAGGAGATTGCTGCGACTATCCAAACATTCCAAAGTACGGATCCGCCTCTCCTGTCCACGGATCGATTCCTTCAGCACGGGCACGCTCCTCCTCGGCCCTGCTCAAGAACCTTGGAAAGCGATTCCCCCAAAGGCTCCCTTCGCTCAAAGGATTCTCGTCAAATTTCCGGAGGAAAGAGGCGACTAGAAATTCTGTCATCCCGCACTTGTACACACTCCAAGCAGGATATTTCTGTCTCCCAAATATCACAACCGGCCAGCGATTAGGGTCTTTATCGGAAGAGTCCCAGCAGAGGAGATCAGCGCTGGAATCTACCCCCCATGCAATCAAGGAACTTTCCACGACTCCGCCCGGCCGATCCCCACCACCAGACATCAGCCACGTGTGCCGAGCGGTCGCGCTTTCATCCTCCATGATGTTCCCCTGCCCAGAAGGAAACACCGACATGGGGGAGTAAATGCTCAAGAAGTCTTCGAAAGCCCCCTCTCCATATGCGCCCATGAACTGAACATAATCATCCGGAAACCCGGTTTTCCAGATTCGCTCGACTTCACCCCAGTTCGTATCCACGCCCTGGAAATGGTGGCCGTCGACATTTCTCATGTAATCGCTGATATTGATCATATGACATCCATTGTCGACCTCAAGGCATCGACCCAACCGGGACCGCCTGCCCGCTCCTTGGGTCGGTCACCAGCCCCATGTTCTTCCAGGAACCGTTCCCGCTACGCACAATATTAGGGACAAGGGAATTTATCTGAATCCCACCCCTTCCGTCTTCATGGAATCCGGTCGCAGTGATTCCAATAGCCACAGGAACCGTCCTGTCGCCAATATAGTAGGGCGCAACGGAATAATGCACAACTCGATCGTCCCGCAAGGCATCCCTCACTCGATTTTCGAACGTCAGCATGTTTCTTCTGATTCCATCATCGCCGCCCTTGATCGCGTTTGCCACCCGGGTGCAGGTTACAAGATTCTCCAGATCTGTTCCTGATCCATCCAGCTGCTTTCCGAGAAGATGGCAGTTATTGATGTTATCTCGCGGAAGAATCTTCAGGAACCATGCATAATTAACGGCCCATTGACAACCGGGAGGACGGGGTGATTTTTCGACATCGGATTTCAGGGGTCGCATCCGGTCCGACCCTTCCTCCCGAGATATCTTCCGAACTACCTGGCGTGAACGGTGCGCCTGACAAGGAGTTGAGGAACCCCGACAGGGTGATAATGAGATCCCAGCCCTTCGCCAGGACCCAGATTCCCGCGCTGGGGTCCCAGTGGGGACTGGCCGGGGTTTGCGCAGGAGCAGACGGCGGGTTGGGGCCGCAGTTGGGATTCGCCGGGGGTGGCGGAGGCTTGGGTCGAGTGGCGGTTGACCCTCTGCCTGCTGTATCCACCCCACGGAAGCTCCCGCCGCCACCGCCACCGCCGCCCGCGCCCCTGGGGCCACCTGCAACCGGAAGGGAGACTCCGGGACCACTCCTCGGGCTCCGCTGCCACAGTGCGTTCCACATGAATCTGGCCTCGGCAGCCGCTGCCGCAGCCGAGGCCGCACTGGCCTGGGCCACGGCCTGGGCCCTGATGCTGTTCGCCAGTGATGAGTGCGGGTGCGGATCCGTATCCCTCCGCGACGCACGCATCCCAGAAACAGTGGCCGCTGAGGTCCGTGCCGTTCAGGGGGGAGGCGTTGATGTAGGCGTAGGAGTTGATGTTGCCCGAGGGGGTTGGGGGGAGGGTCCAGGTGTCGCGGGAGGAGAAGGTGCCGGTGCCGGGTTGGTGCCAGCGGGCGGCCATGTTGACGTCGCCGCTGTCGGGGTCGGTCCAGCCGGACTGGTAGCCGACCGAGGGCTGCACCAGCCGGCCGAGGCCGTCGTACGTACGGTTCCGTTCCACCCCGCCGGGGAGCAACTGCCGCACGTCCTGACCCGCAGCGTCGTAGAGGGTGGTCCAGGTGCGGTCCGAGGCGTCCGGATGGGACTCGGTGACGGGCTCGGTCACCGATTCCGGCAGGCCCCACGGGGTGTAGGTGTAGTGGGTGGAATTGCCCCGCCCGTCCGTGGTCCGGGGGCGGTGTCTCGCCGCGTCGTAGCCGAAGCTGGTGGTGATGGCGCTGTTCTCGGCCACCGGCTCCGACTGTTCGATCAGCCGCCCCAGGGCGTCATGACGGTAGGTGGTCGTGACGCCGGTCGCGCTGGTGACCGTCCGTTGGTTGCCCTCGGCGTCATAGGTGGCCGAGGTGCTGCGCAGGATCGTTTCTCCGGTGCCGTACTCCTCCGTGCGCACCACCAGCCCCAGCGCGTTGTACGCCGTCGCCCCGCGCCGCCCGGTCGCGTCTACGGTCCCGGTCCGGCGGCCGAACGCGTCATAGCGGAAGGTGTCGCTCTCCCCCGCCCGATTGGTCACCGCCAGCACGTCACCTGCGGTGGTGCAGTCGGCCCGGACGGTGTGCCCGGCGGCCGAGCGCGGCGCACAGAAGCCCCCCACGGGAAACGTACAGCCGTGGGGGACGGACTGTGGTCTTCACGATCTCTTCGCAAGGGGGTCACGGCGGACAGGCTCGCGCCGTCAGAGGAAAGATCGTCTCATGTGCGGTTATAGCCCGCGGGTTGAGACCGGATGGTGATCGACTTCTAGGAACCGCCCGCCAGTTGGTTGACGCGGTCGCGGAGGGTGTCGGGGGTCAGGGGTTCGGAGGGGTTGCCGTAGATGTTGTCGCCGTTGAGGAGGATGGTGGGGGTGGCGTTGTAGCCGGAGCTCATGAAGTCGGCGTTGCTGCGGCTCACCCAGTCGTCGTGGGTGCCGTCGTTCACACAGGTGCGGAACTGGTCGTTGTCCAGGCCGTCGACCTTGCCGGCCAGGTCGATCAGATGGTTCTTGGCCGCGAACGCGTCGTCCGACTCCGCCGGTTGGTTCTCGAAGAGCACATCGTGGTACGCCGGGAACTTCCCCTGGTCGTTGGCGCACTGGGCGGCGTTCGCCGCGTTCTTCGAGCCGTCGCCGCGGATGTTGCCGTCGATGATCGTGACCAGGTGGTACTCCGCCTTGAGCTTCCCGGCGTCCGTCAGCTCGTGGATCACGTCCCGGAAGCCGTTCTCGAACTGCCCGCACGCCGGGCAGCGGAAGTCCTCGTACACGGTCAGCGTGGCCGGCGCCGACGCGACGCCCACCGTGATCGGCTCCGCCGGCGGGCCGTCGTTGCCGCCGCCGCTGCCCGAGTTGGCCGCCAGCACCCCCACGACGGCGGCCACGGCGAGGATCCCGGCCGCCGCCCCGCCGACCTTCAGCGTGCGCATCCGCCGCTCGGCGGCCTTCTCGCGCTCGCGCTCCTCCCGCATCCGATCGCGGGCCCTGCCTTTTCCGTCACGGTTCTTCTGGCTCACGCCTGAGCCAACGAACCACCCGCCCGCAGGACACGGTCAGCCGTCGACCGTCTCCCAGGGCACCGTCAGCCACGGACTCTCCGGCTCCGTACTGAGGATGCGGTGCACCTCCAGCATCTCCCGGTACCAGTCGCCGAACTTCTCGTCGTCGAAGTGCAGACAGCGCCCCAGGATGTACCCGGCCGCGAACTCCGGCCACGAGCGGTACACCTGCCGCGCCGCCGCACCCGCCCGCAACAGGGCCGTCTGTGCCTCGTGCGTGTCGCAGTAGCGCGCCCCCAGCCCGTCCCGCGCCATGAACGACGCCCGCCCGAAGTCCCAGGCCAGCACGGATCGTACGGAGGCGTCCGCCGCCAGAATGCCGTCCGCCCGGAACCGCGCCTCGTACCGCAGGATGCGCCCGATCAGCTCCTGCGCCAGCGTGATGTCCGCGTCCAGGTCGAACTTCGGCGGCCGGCCCGTCTTGTCGACCACCTCGGCGGTACGCGCCAGCAGCACCCGCTCGGCCGTCTCCCGCCACTTCACCGCGCCCGGCGCCGTCCCGTACTCCTGGATCAGCGCCTGCCGCACCCGCAGACAGAACTCCCAGGCCGGCGGCGACATCTCGCCGCGCAGCAGCCCCTCCGACGCCTCCAGCCAGCCCTCCCGCCCGGTGATCCCCCACCAGGTCTTCAGCAGGTCACGGGTTTCGGAGTAGCCGCCGTTCTGCCAGCCCAGCTGGTTCCACAGCGTGCCGTTGTTGACGAGCAGCAGCGCCCCGCAGGCCATGCCGTGCGCCATGGCGTCGGTACGCGGCCCGGTCCACAGCGTTTTCAGCCGCGGCTCCTGGCGGGCCCGCTTGGCGTGCCGCTTCCACTGCCGCGGATCGGCCGGTACGAACGTCTCCACCGGCGTCCCCGGGTTCACCGCAAGCCAGCGCACCGTCTTGGGCCATGCCTTGGCCAGCGGCCCCAGGTTGCCGCGCTCGAAGACCTGCCCGCCGGCCGGCGGCGGCAGCATCCCGCGGGTGAAGACGGCCACGCACAGCCCGTCCACCTGCGGATCGCGGAACGGCGCGAAGCGGAACCCGCCGGGCACCGCGTCCACCACCTCCCGCGACATCGGAAAGAACAGATCGGTGCCGGCCAGCACATCGAAGAACGCCGGCCAGTCGCCGTTCATCCCGGCCGCGTACAGGCCCGCCTCCACCGTGGTCGGCGGCTGCCAAGGCCCCTGTGGTGTGGCCCCCATACTCCCCATGGGCCCAGACCCTATCGGGCCCGGCCGTCCCCGCGCCGTGCGGTACGGGGCGGCCGGGCCCGCCGGGAATCAGCCCGCGCGCCGTACCCCGGCGGCCAGTTGCCCGGCCAGCGCGCGCACCGCGTCCAGACCGGCCGGCTCGTCGCCCTCGTGGGCCAGCAGCGCCTTCACGAACGCCGTGCCGACGATCACCCCGTCCGCGAACGAGGCGACCTCGGCCGCCTGCGCGGCGTTGGACACGCCGAGCCCCACGCACACCGGCAGTTCGGTGGTGGCACGGGTGCGGCGCACCAGCCCGGCCGCCTCCTGCCCCACCGACTCCCGGGTGCCGGTGACCCCCATCAGCGAGGCCGCGTACACGAAGCCGCTGCCCGCCGCCGTGATGGTGGCCAGCCTGGCGTCCCTGCTGCTGGGCGCGACCACGAACACGGTGGCCAGGCCGTGTTGCTGGGCCGCCTTGCGCCACCCCTCCGACTCCTCCACCGGCAGGTCGGGAAGGATGCAGCCCGCCCCGCCGGCCGCCGCCAGCTCCGCGGCGAACCGCTCGACGCCGTACCGGTCCACCGGGTTCCAGTACGTCATGCACAGCACCGGCGCCCCGGTGGCCTCGTACACCTCGCGGACCGTACGCAGCACGCCCTCGATCCGGACCCCGCCGCGCAGCGCGATGTCGTCGGCGGTCTGGATGACCGGGCCGTCCAGGACCGGGTCGCTGTGCGGCAGCCCGATCTCGATGACGTCGCAGCCGCCCTCCACCATGGCGATCGCGGCGCGGATGCCGCCGTCGACGGTGGGGAAGCCGGCCGGCAGGTAGCCGATCAGCGCGGCCCGGTCGGCGGTACGGGCGGTGGCCAGGGTGGTGCTGAGCAGGTCCAGATTGCCCGTCATGCCGTTGCTCCCTCGGTGTCGTCGTAGAGCCCGAAGTAGCGGGCGGCGGTGTCCATGTCCTTGTCGCCCCGGCCGGAGAGATTGACCAGGATCAGGCCCTCGGGGCCCAGCTCGCGCCCCAGGTCGAGGGCGCCGGCGAGCGCGTGGGCGCTCTCGATGGCCGGGATGATGCCCTCGGTACGGGACAGCAGCCGCAGGGCGCGCATCGCCTGGTCGTCGGTGATGGGACGGTACTCGCCGCGTCCGCTGTCCTTGAGGTACGCGTGCTCGGGGCCGATGCCCGGGTAGTCCAGGCCGGCGGAGATCGAGTACGGCTCGGTGATCTGCCCCTCGTCGTCCTGGAGGACGTACGAGCGGGAGCCGTGCAGGATGCCGGGCTCGCCGGCGGTCAGGGTCGCGGCGTGCTCGCCGGACTCGACGCCGTGCCCGGCGGCCTCCAGGCCGACCAGCCGGACGCCGGCGTCCGGGATGAACGCGTGGAACAGCCCGATGGCGTTGGAGCCGCCGCCCACGCAGGCGGCCAGGGCGTCCGGGAGCCGCCCCGTACGTTCCAGGATCTGCCGGCGGGCCTCGACCCCGATGACGCGGTGGAAGTCGCGCACCAGGGCGGGGAAGGGGTGCGGGCCGGCGACGGTGCCGAAGAGGTAGTGGGTGGAGTCGACGTTGGCGACCCAGTCGCGGAACGCCTCGTTGATGGCGTCCTTGAGGGTGCGGCTGCCGGAGCGCACCGGGATCACCTCGGCGCCCAGGATGCGCATCCGGGCGACGTTGAGCGCCTGGCGCTCGGTGTCGATCTCGCCCATGTAGATGGTGCAGTCGAGGCCGAACAGCGCGCAGGCGGTGGCGGTGGCCACCCCGTGCTGGCCGGCGCCGGTCTCGGCGATGACCCGGGTCTTGCCCATCCGGCGGGTGAGCAGGGCCTGCCCCAGCACGTTGTTGATCTTGTGCGAGCCGGTGTGGTTGAGGTCCTCGCGCTTGAGGAAGATCCGGGCTCCGCCGGCGTGCTCGGCGAACCGGGGCACCTCGGTCAGCGGCGAGGGGCGGCCGGTGTAGTCCACCAGCAGGTCGTTCAGCTCGGTGGCGAAGGCGGGGTCGGCCTTGGCCTTCTCGTACTCGGCGGCCACCTCCTCCACGGCGGCGCGCAGCGCCTCGGGGATAAAAGTGCCGCCGAAGGCCCCGAAGTACCCCCCGGCGTCGGGGACCGCCCCTTGCGGGTCGGGATGGAAGTACGCGTCGGACATGTGTGAGCCCTCCGGGTGTGGATGGATCGTTGGATCGATGGATCGACGAACAGACGAAGAGACGGACGAACCGAAGAAGGCAGGGGCGGAGGCAGGGGCAGCGGCGGGCGCCGGGCGGAATCGCCCACGCCACCGCGGTTCCGGACCACGCCTGGAGCCGTCGCCCGTACGGCAGGCCGCACGGCCGGCTCGTCAGTGACGTATCAGGATCGACGGCGCGTCGGCGCGGCCGATCCGCGTGCGGCGGGGCGTGAGGTGCCCACGCTGATCACGGTGTGCCGCGCCGCCCGGGTCGGCTCTTCCGGATCTTCGTGGGGCCGCGAAGGCCGGGGGGAGAGAGACAAGACCCGATCCACGAAGATCCAAAAAATCAGATGACCTGGCCGCGCGCAGCCCTCGGCCCCTGCTCCGTGCGGCCCGGCCATCGCCGGCCGCTGATCTGGCCCGGCTCACTGCCGATGTGGTACCGCACCCGCCGCCCCAGGATCCGCCGCGCCGGCGCGCGGCAGCCGCGCGGGGCGGCGCCCCGCACCAGCCGGGGGAAGTCCTTCGCGGCGGCGGCGTGCATCGTGGTCAGCGCCCGTGCCGCAGCGCCGGGTGCTCCCCCGCCGCCACCAGGTCGGCCACCGCCGTACGCGGGTCGCGGCCGGTCACCAGCGACTCGCCGACCAGTACGGCGTCGGCTCCTTCGTTCGCGTACGCGATCAGGTCGTGCGGACCGCGCACCCCCGACTCGGCGACCTTGATCAGATGATCGGGGATTTCCGGGGCGACCCGGGCGAAGGTGCCCCGGTCGACCTCCAGCGTCTTCAGGTTGCGCGCGTTCACCCCGACGATCTTCGCGCCGGCGGCCACCGCCCGCTCCGCCTCTTCCTCGTCGTGGGCCTCCACCAGCGGCGTCAGACCGATCGACTCGGCCCGCTCCACCAGCGACACCAGAGCGTCCTGCTCCAGCGCGGCCACGATCAGCAGCACCAGGTCCGCACCGTACGCCCGCGCCTCCCACAGCTGGTAGGAGGTGACAACGAAGTCCTTGCGCAGCACCGGGATGTCGACCTTGGCGCGGACCGCCTCCAGGTCGGCCAGCGAGCCGCCGAACCGCCGCTCCTCCGTCAGGACGGAGATCACGGCCGCGCCGCCCGCCTCGTAGTCGGCGGCGAGCCCGGCCGGGTCGGCGATCGCGGCCAGCGCGCCCTTGGACGGGCTGGAGCGCTTGACCTCGCAGATCACCCGCACCCCGTCGCCGCGCAGGGCGGCGACGCCGTCCCTGGCCTGCGGCGCCTTCGCCGCGCGCTGCTTGAGCTCGTCGAGGCTGACCCGGGCCTGCCGTTCGGCGAGGTCGGCGCGCACTCCGTCGATGATCTCATCGAGCACACTCACGCGGCGGCCTCCTGTCGTAAGGGATCGAGGATCGAAAACCGATCGCATCGGATACCACCGATGGTATCGGGCCTGGGGCAGAGGTTACGCCCCAGGCAGGGGCAGCGGCAGATTGCGCAGCACAGTGAACGCCGCGACCACGCCCAGCAGGGCCCAGCGGTACGGCGCGCCCAGCGCCGGCGGTTCGGCCGGCCTGCCGCGCAGTTCCCGTACCAGCCACCACAGCATCGCCGCGCCGAGGACGAGCGCGGCCACCACCACGAGGAGGTTCGCGCCCAGTGCCTCGGCCGGCCGCCCGTGGGCCAGGGCGTGGGCGGCGCGCAGGCCGCCGCAGCCGGGGCAGTCCCAGCCGGTGAGGGCGGGCAGCGGGCAGGCGGGGTACGGGTTGCCGGGCGCGCCGGGGTCCACCGCCGCGACCACCGCCCAGGCGGCCCCGGCCGTACCCAGCGCGGCGAGCGGGGCGGCGGCCCGCCGCAGTCTCGTACGGGCGCTTCGGGCGGTACGCGCGGTACGCGCGGTACGCGCGGTAGGTGCTGATGCCGGCACTCGCTCAGCTTCCGGGCGGCACCGCGCACGCGCAACGGCGCGGCGCCGATCGGGGGATCGGTGCCGCGCCGTGCACGGGTATCGGTGCGGTCAGCTGCCGGAGGCGACCGGCTCCGGGGCCGGCTCGTCGGTGCGCTCGGCCGCCGGGGCGGTGCGCTGCGCCGGCAGCTTCTGGGGCTGCTTGCCCAGGCCCATCGCCCGCAGGATCAGCCCGGCGACGACGCCGACGGCGGACAGGGCGACCCACGCCCCGAGGCCCACGAAGGGCTGACCCGTGACCATGAAGTAACTGCCCACGATCGAGGCGGCGATCATGATGATGACACCGGTCCAGGCGGCCGGGGTGTTTCCGTGGTCGTCGTGGCCCGCCATGCGCATGCTCCTTGTGATTCTCAGGTGTGGGGTATGCCCACCCGTCATTGTGTCAGGCCCTCCCCCGCGACCGGATGAGGCCCTTGGTCCCGGGGGGACCTGTCCTAGGTCGTCGGATCCTCGCCCCGGTCCAGGGCCTTCCAGATGTCCTCGGGCCGGTCCGGGTCGGTGGTGGTACGCCGCCCGCGCCGATCGCCGCGTTCGGCGCCGCGCTCCGCCCGCTCGTACCGCCCGGACATCGCCGGCCACTGCCGCCCGTAACTGAGCGCCAGCAGCCCCGCGATCAGCAGCAGCAGCCCGCCCAGCGCCGACAGCCACGGCCAGCCGCTGTGGCTCACGCCGGTCACCGCCGCCTCGGTCAGCCCCAGCGTGTCGGCCGCCGCCCGCTCCAATGCCTTGGTGTCGGACGCGCCGACCAGCGCCGCGCCGATCGCGCCCGCCCCGCTGAGCGCCAGCACCGTGGCCACGATCACCCGCCCCGTACGGCGTACCGCGAACACCGCGACCAGCGACGCGAGGCCGACCAGCGCCAACGCGCTCGGCAGCCCGGAGACGGCGCTGCCGCTCGCCGCGACGGGCAGTTCGCCGGCACCGAACCCGGACTGGCTCGCCACGGCCTCGCCCCAGGTCTGCCCCGCGGCGATCAGAACGATGGCGGCCCCGGCGGCGCCGCTGAGCAGCGCCGCGCCGAGCGCGCGGCGCGGGGCACGGGTGGGGCTGCTGCTGGCCGGCTCACGAGTCACCGCTCCACGCTACCGCGCAGCTTCGCGGCGGTGCCGACCGCCCTGAGAACCGCCGCCGCCTTGTTACGGCACTCGGTGTCCTCGGCGGCCGGGTCGGAGTCGGCCACCACACCGGCGCCGGCCTGGACGTACGCCGTGCCGTCGCGCAGCAGGGCGGTGCGGATGGCGATGGCGGTGTCGGCGTCGCCGGCGAAGTCGAGATAGCCGACGCAGCCGCCGTACAGGCCGCGCCGTACCGGCTCCAGTTCCTCGATGATCTGGAGCGCGCGCGGCTTCGGGGCCCCGGACAGGGTGCCCGCCGGGAAGCAGGCGGTGAGCGCGTCGAAGGCGGTACGGCCGGTGGCGAGCGTGCCGGTGACGGTGGAGACGATGTGCATGACGTGGCTGTAGCGCTCCACCGTCATGAAGTCGATCACCTCGACACTGCCGGGGGCGCAGACCCGGCCCAGGTCGTTGCGGCCGAGGTCGACGAGCATCAGGTGCTCGGCGCGCTCCTTGGGGTCGGCGAGCAGTTCCGTACCGAGGTCGGCGTCCTGCTGCGGGGTGGCGCCGCGCGGCCGGGTGCCGGCGATGGGGTGCACCATGGCGCGGCCGTCCTCGACCTTGACCAGGGCCTCGGGGCTGGAGCCGACGATGTCGAAGCCGTCGAGGCGGAAGAGGTACATGTACGGGCTGGGGTTGGTGGCGCGCAGCACCCGGTAGACGTCGAGGGCGCTCGCCTCGCACGGGGTCTCGAAGCGCTGCGAGGGCACCACCTGGAAGGCGTCGCCGGCCCGGATGTGCTCCTTGACGTCCTCGACGGCGGCGCGGTAGTCGGCGCCGCCCCAGTGCGCGGTGTACGGGGGGAGCTCGGAGGGCGGCAGCGGCACGGCCTGCGCGGGGACGGGGCGGGCGAGGTCGGCGGTCATCGCGTCGAGGCGGGCCACGGCGTCCGTGTACGCCTCGTCGACGCCGCTGGCGCGGTCGTTGTGGTTGATGGCGTTGGCGATGAGGAGGACCGTGCCGTCGCGGTGGTCCAGGACGGCGAGGTCGGAGGCGAGCAGCATGGTCAGCTCGGGCAGGCCCAGCTCGTCGCGGGTGTGCTCGCCGATCCGCTCCAGGCGGCGGACCACGTCGTACCCGAGGTAGCCGACCATGCCGCCGGTGAAGGGCGGCAGCCCCGGCTCGCGCGGGGTGTGCAGCGCGGCGAGGGTGGCGCGCAGGGCGTCCAGCGGGTCGCCGCCGGTGGGGACGCCGACGGGTGGGGTGCCCAGCCAGTGGGCCGCACCGTCCCGGACGGTCAGGGTGGCGGCGCTGCGGACCCCGATGAAGGAGTAGCGGGACCAGGTGCGGCCGTTCTCGGCCGATTCGAGGAGGAAGGTGCCGGTGCGTTCGGCGGCGAGCTTGCGATAGAGGGCGATCGGGGTGTCGCCGTCCGCGAGCAGCCGGCGGGTGACCGGGATGACTCTGCGGTCCTTGGCCAGGATCCGGAAGCGGTCGAGGTCCGGCGTTGCCCGGTGCACCTGCTGCTGCGGCTGCTGCGTCATGGCTGGTGAGCCTAGCCCGTGACGCTACTGCCCACCGCTGACGGGCAGCGGGCCCGCGTCGAAGCAGGTGCGGTCGCCGGTGTGGCAGGCGGCGCCGACCTGGTCGACCTTCACCAGCAGGGTGTCGCCGTCGCAGTCGAGGGCGACGGACTTGACGTGCTGGTGGTGTCCCGAGGTGTCGCCCTTGACCCAGTAGGCGCGGCGGCTGCGGGACCAGTACGTGCAGCGGCCGGTGGTGAGCGTACGGTGCAGGGCCTCGTCGTCCATCCAGCCGAGCATGAGCACCTCGCCGGTGTCGTACTGCTGGGCGATGGCGGGGACCAGGCCGTCGGCGGTGCGCTTGAGGCGGGCGGCGACGGCGGGATCGAGGGCGGATGCGGTGCGGGCCATACTCCCATTGTGCCGGGCGCGGCGCGGTGGCTGGGCGGCTTGCGCGGGGGCCGCCTACTCTGGAGGGCATGTCTACCCATGCCAAACGTGAACGACTGGTGCTCGCGGACCTGTTGGAAGAGGCCGGGCCCGATGCCCCGACGCTGTGCGACGGCTGGAACACGCGTGATCTGGCGGCGCACGTGGTGGTGCGGGAGCGCCGCCCGGACGCGGCGGCGGGCATGGTGATCAAGCCGCTGGCGGCGCGCGGGGAGAACATCCGCACGGAGTTCGCCGCGAAGCCGTACGCCGAGCTGCTGGAACTGATCCGGTCGGGCCCGGGGCGTACCTCGCCGTTCTCGCTGAAGCCGATCGACGAGGCGGCGAACACGGTGGAGTTCTTCATCCACGCCGAGGACGTCCGCCGGGCGGGGGCGGGGGCGGGCGCGGAGTGGGAGCCGCGCGAGCTGGACCCGGTGTTCGCCGACGCGCTGTGGAAGCGGCTGGAGTCGACGGCGCGGCTGATGGGCCGCAAGAGCCCGGTGGGCCTGGTGCTGCGCCGGCCGAACGGCCAGACGGTGGTGGCGCACAAGGGCACCCCGGTGGTGACGGTGACCGGCGACCCCGGCGAGCTGCTGCTGTTCGCGTCGGGCCGTCAGCGCGCGGCGAAGGTGACCCTGGACGGCGACGAGGCGGCGGTGAAGGCGGCCGGCGGCGCGAAGCTGGGCCTGGGCGGCTAGGCGGTTTCGTTTGGATCATCGGGCGGACCAGAGGAAGATGCCTGCGATGTGGAGTCCGGCCAGGTAGATGGTGGCGGTCTTCTCGTAGCGGGTGGCGATGCCTCGTCACTGCTTCAGGCGGTTGATGCAGCGTTCGATGGTGTTGCGCTGTTTGTAGGTCTCGCGGTCGGATGCCGGTGGCCTGCCGCCTCGGCTGCCTCGACGGAGCCGGTGGCTGCGCTGGTCTGCGGGGACGGGGATTACGGCTTGGATGCCGCGTTTGCGCAGGTGCGCGCAGGTGCGCGCGGGAGGAGTACGCCTTGTCGGCCAGGACCACGTCCGGCCTGGTGCGGGGCCGGCCGCGCGGACGGGGAACGCGCAGGCGGGCCATGACCTCGGTGAAGGCGGGTGCATCACCGGCCCGGCCCGCGGTGAGGACGAACGCGAGGGGCCGGCAGCGGGCATCGGCGGCAAGGTGGATCTTTGTGGTCAGTCCACCGCGGGAGCGGCCGATGACACGGTCGGGCGGCTCGCCTGCCGGAGCCCCTTCTTACGGGCTCCGGCCGCGTGCTGGTCGGCCCGCACGATCGTGGAATCGACCGGGACGGCCCAGTTGAGGTCCTCGTCCGCGTCGGCCTGCGCCACCAAAGCGGTGAACACCCGCTCCCACGTGCCGTCGACGGCCCACATCCGCAGCCGGTTGCAGACCCCTCGCCAGTTACCGTACTTCTCCGGCAGGTGGACCCACTGCGTGCCGGTCCGGAACTTGAAGGCGATCGCATCGATCACCTCACGACGGTCACGCCAGCGGCCACCCCGCTTCGGCGTCCGGCCCGGGAGCAACGGCTCGATCCGCGCCCACTGCGCATCAGTCAACGGCACACCCGGACCAACGACCAACTGATCCAAACGAAACTGCCTAGCCCGGGCACTCCCTCCGTTCCCAAACCGGATGTCTCCGGCCCGACGCCTGGAAGGGGCAGTCCTGGGAGCGGAGGGAGCCCTCAGCCTCGTCGTGGCCCCGACGGCGCCACTTCCTGGGACGTCACTGACATCGACCCGAGCGGCGGCACCGGCAGCGCGGACGGTCCGGTACGGCCACGCGACCAGGACGGTGTCGAAGCCGAACTCCGCAACGCCCTGGGCTCTCTGGCCAACCGGGTCGACGTCACGATCGACCCGGAACTGCCCGGCCGCACCGTACGCGTCCACTACGACCAGGACGCCGACGGCCTCGTCACCAATGTCCGCTTGGCCGCTGGCCCCTCCGCCACCCCTACCGACATTCGCCTGTACGCCCCCACCGCCCGGACCATGCTGCGCTACGGCGGCCTCTCGGGTCGTCTGCGCCAACTGCTTGGCCAGGCAGGCGAATGGGTCGGTATCCACGGCGCACCCCCGGTCGGCTCCCGCGCCTGGGAAGCCGAGCTTGAACTGCGCAAACTCCCCGACATCATTGCCGACCGCGCCCGCGCCTATGCCGATGCCGATCCCGTCTCCCGCGCTGAACTCGAAGCCGAGCTCAACTCCCTCATCTCCCAGGTCGAAACCCACGCCAACACCCTCAGGGAGATGGACCTCGACCCCGGTGTCGGCTACGTCGCCGCTGGGTCCACGAGCGCAGGCCAACAAGAAGCCGGAAGGCTTGGCTTGGGAGATCCGCCACCAGGCCACCATTGGAGAATGAGCCCTGGCAAGCCGCTGGAACTTGTCTATACCGATTCAAGCTCTCCGAGGCGTTGGTACGTTCCTGCCGCCGACCCGAACGTAAAGGGTGTCATTGTTGATGCGCAGCCCCAGAGTGCCAGGAAGCCTGAGTCGAGATTCGGTCCCAACACTTCAAAGGAAGATGCATTTGATCAGCTGGGAGGAAGCGATCCGACCAAGCCGTTCGGAAAGTTTATCGAGGCCCTGAAGCGGCATGGACTATTTACCACTGTGGATAAGTTCGTCAATGGGTGCCCTGGATTCAGGGCGATGCACGACAAGCCGGGGAACCTGACTCACAGGACCGTAAGAAGCAGAGTGAAGGAGGACTATGTCAAGGCATTGGCCGAGAAGCTGAGTCATGCGGAGATGCTGGAGGCAATGCCGGAATCTGGACAGTGGGGACACGGGAAGTTTGGGTGAGGCATGGTATGCGCATCGGTACGCACAGGGCGCAACGCCTCAGGTTTCCGTAACTCCCCAGCAGGCTGAGCAGCTTGGCTTCAGCCTGAGCACGGAGCGTCGGATCGACTTGGTGGACGGGAACACCATCAGGGAAATCAAGAACATCACGGATGTGGACAAGGGAAAGCTTGAGGGGCAACTCGAAGACCTCGTAAACATGATTAACCACAGGATCCCTCTAAGTGATGAGGCAACTCGTCGTATAAACCGAGCAATTTACTCGCTTCTTAATCCTGCGGGATTTCGTGCGAATTCTGAATGGCTGCTCAATTTTCTCGGGGCGCGTGAGGGGCTCAATCTTGAGCTCGAAATATTCAACGCAAGTGGGGAGCCTGTGACAATCGGTGCAAATTCCGGGCTTGATTTCTCGCAAGATATAGGATCGTTGCGTCCCCCGGGCTGCGGTGGTGCGACACTGAGTGAGTAGCTTGGTGACCAACCCGCGACACGGGGTACGCCAACTGGCGGAGGTTGAGGATGACGGTGGGGCGCATTGGAATGGCACTTTCCGGTCCCGACATTACTGACATAGCGCATGGCCTGCGGATGCGATGGTTCCCGGATGAGCTCCCGCGGAGAGTCACGGTCGACTCGCGCACGGTCGTACCTTCGATGGACTGGATCGACCGGCATGCTGGTGCCACCGACACCATTGCGGCCTTCTTCGGGGAGGGCTCCGACCGTTACCTCACCATTGTCGCGAACAAGCTGGTCAAGGTGGCATTCGACTTCGACGACAGTCCAGACCAACTCGTCGACGTGCTGAGCGAGTATCCGTTTGAGATCGCTTCGTTCCGAAGCCAGTACAGGGAATGGCAGACCAGGGAGAGCTATTGGGCTCCGGGGTTTGGAGGCGAACACTATCCCCACGGCTGGGCCTGCGCATTCCGTGGACAGGGTCATCGCTCCTTGGTCTCCCGTCGCTGGCTGGACACCGGGCCGTGGACCCTTCGGCGGGGGCCGAACGATACGACGCTGGTGCAGTTCCACGATCTAGATCTGGACGCTGCGGCGGCTCTTGCCCAGGCGCGGCCGGCACATCACAGAATGGGTTACTCGGATGAGGGCGGATTCCTGCCGAGACCACACTTCTACGAGAACGAACTTAAAGGCTTCTACGACGAAACCCGTCGTGTGCTGAAGATCGTGGTGCTGGGACGGACAGTTCAGCCAATGGAGATGCTCGACGCTTGCGCCGCACGCCGGGACAACGTACTCGGTCCAGAACAGCCGATCGACAGCGTCGCGTTTATCTTCCTAGACCCGGCCGAAGCCCGTGCCCACCTAACCAAGCTCTGGCCATACGGGTTGGAATGCTGGACCATCATCAATGACGTGGAAACCCGCCTGGACACTGAAGGGCCACTTGAGGGAATGGGCGATCCGGCGTGACCGGCGACGGCATGGACGCGGCGACTAGGTTCGTCAGGTCGTTGCAGGTGCTCGCGGTAGCGTCCTCGGCGCAAGGAAGTGACGCCCAGCGCATACAGGACGAGGCTTTCGCGGCCATTGACAACTGGCCAGAGAGCCGATTGGCCAGGCCTGGTGCGCCGGATCAAGCCGTCGACAAGAAAGACATCCACTCCTGGATCGCCGCATGGAACACCAACCCGAAGCCCTACATCTGGACCAAAACCGCGGACGACATCCTCGAACGCCTCGCCTCATATCTGAACAGAATTCCTGACTCAGAAGACTAGGTCCTGTCTCCGGGAAACCCACGCTCGAACCCGGCGCGTTGCTCCGGTGCGCGCACGGTGCCGTCGGTGAACCGACGCTTGAGCCGTTCCCCTCGCCACCTTGGTGGCCAGGGGGTCGTGTGCCGGCCGGCGGAGGGGGACGCGTCGCTCGGCGGCCTCGGCGGGCAGCGCGGCGATGTCGTCCTCGCTGAGGTCAATGGTGATGCGTGGCAAGGCGCATACTCTGCGTCGTCCGGCGCGACCGTGTGCCGTACGTTCCAGGGTGGTGGAATGACTGATGGCACCGCTTCCGTACGGATCGATGCGGGCGTTGGGTTCCCCGAGCCCGGGGTGGGTGAGCTGTGGGTCGTCGGGGCGGTGGTGCTCAATGCGCGGGGGGAGGTCTTCGCCCAGCGCCGGTCCGTTCACCGGCGGTTGTTCCCGGACACCTGGGATCTGATCGGCGGCCATGTCGAGCCCGGCGAGACCCTGCTGGCGGCCCTCGTCCGCGAGGTGGCCGAGGAGACCGGCTGGCGGGTGCGCCGGGTGCGCCGGTATCTCGGGGTGCTGACCTGGGAGGGCGACGACGGTCTGGGGCCGCGGCACGAGGCGGATTACGTGGTCGAGGTGGACGGTGATCTGTCCGCGCCGCGTCTTGAGTGGTCCAAGCATCCGCGGTACGGCTGGTTCGGCCCGGAGACGCTGGATGAGTTGAAGGAGAACCGGGCTCCCGAGGACCGGTTGGTGTACGAGGTGGCCGCCAGGGCGCTGGGGATCGTCCCGTCCTGACGGCGCCACCTGCGCGGTCATGTTGGCTCGCGTGTGAATCCGTGCAGACGTCTTGACAGCCCGGTTACCGGTTGGCAACACTCCCCGCGAATCAGCAAGTGCTTGCATCGTGTCGTGCGCATGTCTAATGAATCGATTCAGATTCGTTCGCGTGCCACCACGCCCCCGCACGTGTCCCGTACCACCCACCACATAGGAGTGATGATGGGCGGAAGTGCTGCTACACCCACCCCAAGGCGCCCACGCGGCCGAGGCCGTCCCCGAGGCAGGGGCCGCGCCCTGCTGCGCACCGTGGTCACGGCGGTCGCCGCCACCGCGACCGCCGTGGTGGGTCTCGCCCTCCCGGCCCAGGCCCAACAGGCCCGGGCCGCCGAGCCGATCACCGTCTACCTCGCCAGCGACTCCACCGTCCAGACCTACGACCCGTACTGGGTCCCCCAGGCGGGCTGGGGCCAGGTCTTCGACCGGTTCTTCACCAGCGATGTCACCATCGCCAACCACGCCATCGGCGGGCGCAGTTCCCGCAGCTTCATCGAGGAGGGGCGGCTCGCCACCATCCTCAACCAGATCAAGCCGGGCGACTATCTCTTCGTGCAGTTCGGCCACAACGACGCCACCGTCGACCGGCCCGAGCGCTACACCCCGCCGGACGACTACAAGGAGTTCCTGCGCAACGACTACATCCGGGGCGCCAAGGCACGCGGCGCCATCCCGGTGATCGTCACCCCCGTCTCGCGCCGCTCCTTCAACGCGGACACCGGCAAGTTCAATGTCTCCTTCCCCCAGTACGTGGACCGCGCCATCGCGGTCGCCCGGGAGGAGAACGTCCCGCTGATCGACCTGTCCGCGACCTCCCGCGCCTATCTGGACAGCATCGGCCCGGAGGAGGCCAAGTCGGTCTTCCTGCACGTGCCGGCCGGAGTCTATCCCAACCGGCCCACCGGCACCGTGGATGACACCCACTTCCAGGAGTACGGCGCCATCCAGATGGCCCGCCTCGTCGCCCAGGACGTGGCCCGCCTCAACACCCCGCTGGCCGGCCGGGTCACCGGCGCCGGCACCCCGGGGACGGTGCCGGCCAAGCCGGCCGGTCTGGCCGCGCAGAACGTCTCCAACCAGGGCGCCCGGCTCACCTGGAACGCGGTATCCGGCGCCGACATCTACCGGATCCAGCGCAAGCCGCAGGGCGCGGCCGACAGCCAGTACACCCTGGCCACCACCTCCACCATCCCGCTGGCCGACATCAGCGGGCTGGCCGAGGGCAGCGCCTATCAGCTGCGGGTGATCGCGGTCAACGCCCGGGGCGAATCCGCCCCTTCCGATCCGCTCACCCTCACCACCCGCTCCGCCGACTACCGTTACGACTTCGGTCCGGTGGGCCAGGTGGTGGCGCCCGGCTACACCGAGGTCAACACCCAGACGCTGTACACCGCGCAGCGCGGCTACGGCTTCACGAACACCACCAATGTGATCGATCGCGACCGGGGCGGTTCCCTGGACGCCGTGCAGCGGGACTTCGTCGCGTACTTCGGCGGTGTCTACGAGTTCAAGGTGGACGTCCCCAACGGCACCTATTCGGCCACCGTGCACGTCGGCGATCTGCTCGGCTCGGCCCGTACCGTCTTCGCCTTCGAAGGCGTGGACTACGGCCAGGTCTCGGCCGGCACCGGCGGCGTCACCAAGGCGACGTTCAACGGGATCACCGTCCGCGACGGGCAGTTGAACGTCTCCATCTCCGGACAGACCGCACATCTCAACGGCCTTGAGCTGACCAGGGTCGGCTGACCCGCCGGCCCCACCACGCCCCACCCGCCAGTCGTGGGCCCCGGCACACCCCTTCCCGCCGGGGCCCACCGCGCCAACCCCGCACTAAGGAGCACGGATGGCTTCCCGAGCCGCAACCGTCCGAAGATCCACCCGCACTCGTACCCGTACCCGTACCCGTATGCTCGCCGTGGCCGGCCTCGCCGCGCTGGCCACCGCCGCCGCCCTGCTGACCGCCCCGGCCGGGGCCGCCGCCCCCACCGGACGGCCCTCGCCCGCGCCGGTCCGGGGCATGGAGCAGCTGGACCGCTCACCGGTCGCCGTGCTCACCGAGGACGGTGTGTACGTGGGCTGGCGGATGCTGGGCCTGGATCCGGACCACATCTCCTTCCATGTGTACCGGGACGGCAAGCGCATCACCCGGCAGCCGCTGCGCGGCGCCACCAACTACACCGACCCGGGCGGCACCGTCGACTCCCGCTACCGGGTGGCGGTCGTCCAGGGCGGCAACGGTCCGCGCGGGGAGACCACCGAGGAGTTCGGGGTCTGGTCGCAGCAGTACCGCGACATCCCGGTCAACCGCCCGGCGGGCGGGACGACTCCCGACGGGGTGACGTACACGTACCACCTGGGCGACGCGAGCATCGGCGATCTGGACGGCGACGGCCGCTACGAGATCATTCAGCTGTGGTCGCCGAGCAATGCCAAGGACAACTCGCACTCGGGGCACACCGGCAATGTCCTCATCGACGCCTACACCCTGGACGGGGAGCAGCTGTGGCGGATCGATCTGGGGCGCAACATCCGGGCCGGGGCGCACTACACGCAGCTGATGGTCTATGACCTGGACGGCGACGGCAAGGCGGAGGTGGTGGTCAAGACGGCGGACGGTACGACGGACGGCACGGGTGTCGTGCTCGGCGATCCGGCGGCCGACTACCGCAACTCCGCCGGTTATGTGCTGGCCGGGCCGGAGTTCCTGACCGTCTTCGACGGCGAGAGCGGAGCCGCCGTGGAGACGGTCGACTATCTGCCGCCGCGCGGCACGGTCGCGGACTGGGGGGATGGTTACGGCAACCGGGTGGACCGCTTCCTGGCCGGGGTGGCGTATCTCGACGGCAAGAACCCCAGCGTGATCTTCGCGCGCGGCTACTACACCCGTACGGTGCTGGTGGCGTACGACTACCGGGACGGTGCGCTCACCCGGCGCTGGACGTTCGACTCAAGGGACTGGGGCCGGGCGTACGAGGGGCAGGGCAACCACAGTCTGTCGGTGGCCGATGTGGACGGCGACGGCCTGGACGAGATCATCTACGGCCAGCTCACCATCGACGACGACGGCAGCCCGCTGTACAACACGACGCTGGGGCACGGCGACGCGCTGCATGTCGGGGACTTCGACCCGTCGCGGCCGGGGCTTGAGGTGTTCGGCGCGCACGAGAGCATGTCGCAGTCAGGCAACCGGGGCGCGACGTTCCGGGACGCGGCGACCGGCGAGATCCTGTACGACATGCCGGCCACCCGGGACACCGGGCGGGCGGCGATCGGTGACATCGACCCGACCCATCCGGGCGCGGAGGGCTGGGCGGTGACGGCCACCGGGGCGTGGAACTCGCGTGAGGGTGAACTGCGGGCGGCGGACGGCACGTTGCTCAGCAGGACCATCCCGTCGGCGAACTTCATGATCTGGTGGGACGCTGATCCGCTGCGGGAGATCCTGGACCACACCTTCAACGAGGCGACCGATCCGGCCGGGGTGCCGTTCATCGCCAAGTGGGACTGGGTGAACAAGGAGCAGGTGGAGATCTTCCATCCGGAGGGCGTCTACTCCAACAACTGGACCAAGGGCACGCCGGTGATCCAGGCGGATCTGTACGGGGACTGGCGTGAGGAGGTCGTCTACCGCACCCAGGACGACTCGGCGCTGCGGGTGTTCACCACGGTGGACGAGACGGATGTGCGGCTGCGCACGCTGATGCACGATCCGCAGTACCGGCTGGCGATCGCGTGGCAGAACGTGGCGTACAACCAGCCGCCGCATCCGTCCTTCTTCATCGGGGACGGGATGAGCGAGCCGGCCAAGCCGCGGATCCGGTACGTGCCGGCGCCGAACGCCCGCTGACGACTCCCCCTCACACTCCCCACAACAGCGCAGGTCAGCGCAGGAATCACCAGGACCGCACAGAGTCCAAACAGGCTCCGCGCTGCGCCGGGCGGCCCGATCAGCGGGCCGCCCGGCCGCGTTCGGGCCCCGCCGACATGACGTCGGCGTTTCCGAAAAGTTATCCACCGCCCGGTTGCCGGAGCAGGCCCCGGCGGTATTGTAACGATTCACTTCGGGTGTCACCGGGGGCCGGTAAGGCGTGGGAAAGCCATTGACACCTCCCGTGGAGTGCCGTTGTGCATAACGGAGCAAGGAGGCTCTACATGTCATTCAAGAAGACCGCGCTGCGGGGTCTGGCGATCGCCGTAGCGGGATCTCTGGCCCTTACCGCGTGCGGCTCCGACGGCGGCAGCGGTGACGGAGGGAATGTCACCCTCAAGTTCACCTGGTGGGGCGGCGACGAGCGGGCGGACCGTTATCAGCAGGCCATCAAACTGTTCGAGGACGAGAACCCCGGCATCAAGGTCCAGACGTCTTTCGCCGCGTTCCCCGACTACTGGACGCAGCGCTCCACGGACGCCACCTCCGGCCAGCTCCCCGATGTCTTCCAGATGGACGCCTCCCGGCTGCTGGAGTACGCGGGAGCCGGCCTGCTGCTCGGCATGGACGACTACGCCGGCGACCAGCTGGATGTCTCGCAGATCGATGCCGAGCTGCTCTCCTCCGGTGAGGCCAACGGCGAACTGGTGGCCATCCCCACCGGCACCAATACGCTCACCCTGATGTACAACCCGGATCTGATCGAGGAACTCGGCCTGGAAATCCCGGATTGGGACTACACCTGGGACGAGTACTATTCCTTCCTCGCCGAGGTGAGCGCGGCCGGCGCCGACCACAGCCCGCGCGTCTACGGCGCCAACGACCCCACCATGGTGTGGTGGCTGTTCATGCAGAGCCTCGTCCAGAAGGGCATAGAACCGTTCGCGGAGAACGGCGACATGAACTTCACCGAGGACGACATGCGGGAATTCATCGACAGCGCCGCAGACCTGCGCAGCCCCGATGACCAGATCTTCCCGGCCGAGCGCGTCGAACAGCTTGACCCGCTGGGCGGGTTCACCAACGGCGAGGCCGTGATGGAGTTCCACTGGGACAACTTCATCCACAACTACTCGCACGACCTGGGCAGCGACAACGTCCAGCTGATGCCGGTGCCCAGCGGCCCGGACGGGCAGAAGCAGATGTTCTTCAAGCCCACCATGCAGCTGAGCATGGGTGCCAACACCAAGCACCCCGAGGAAGCCGCCAAGCTGATCGACTTCCTGATCAACTCACCCGAGGCCGGCGCCATCATCGGCACCGACCTGGGCGTCCCGGCCTCCGCCGAACGGCTCAACGCCCTGGACATCGAGCCGGGCAGCCTGAACGCGCGGGTCATCGAGTACCAGCAGCGCGCCCGCGACGAGGGCTACATGACCGCCACCGTGCCGTTCCAGCCCGAGGGCTTCGGCGGCGTGGAGAACGAGTATGTCGAGGTGCTGGCCCAGGAGTTCGGCTTCCGCCAGATCGACACCGACACCTTCGTACAGCGCTGGTTCTCCGAGGCGGGCAACCACCTCGTCCGCTGACCCGCCGATCCCCCGCACTGACACACCGAACGGATGAATCCCCGTGTCACTCACGCCTGAGGCGTCCCGGGGTTCGGCGACCAGCACCCCCGCCCAGCGGCCGCGCCCGAAGCGGCCGCCGCGGCGGGGGGCTGAGACCCGGGCCGGCTACGTCTTCCTCGCCCCCTGGCTGCTGGGTTTCATCACCCTGACGGCCGGCCCCATGATCGCCTCGCTCTATCTCTCCTTCACCAACTACCACCCCATCCGGGACTGGGGCTGGGTCGGTTTCGACAACTTCACCCGGCTCGTCGATGACCCCCGCTTCCTCGACTCGGTCCAGGTCACCGGGCTCTACGCGGTCATCGGCACCCCCATCAAGCTGGCCGCCGCGCTCGCCGTGGCGATGCTGCTGAACAACCGGCGGCGCGGCCAGGGCACGTACCGCTCGCTCTTCTACGCGCCGTCACTCATCGGGGCCAGCGTCTCCATCGCCATCATCTGGAAGGCGATGTTCAACGACCAGGGCATCGTGGACGAGGTCGGCCAGTTCTTCGGCATGAAGCCGGGCGGCTGGGTCGGCAACCCCGACATGACGCTGCCGATGATGATCCTGCTGGCGGTGTGGCAGTTCGGCGCGCCGATGGTGATCTTCCTGGCGGGTCTGAAGCAGATCCCCACCGAGTTGTACGAGGCGGCCGACGTCGACGGCGCGGGTCCGCTGCGCAAATTCTGGCGGATCACCCTACCGATGCTCTCCCCGGTGCTGTTCTTCAATCTGGTGCTGGAGACCATCAACTCCTTCCAGGTCTTTGCCTCCGCGTTCATCATCTCCGGTGGCAAGGGCGGCCCGGCGAACTCCACGCTCTTCTACACGCTCTATCTCTACCAGCGCGGTTTCGGCCAGGGGCAGCTCGGTTATGCCGCCGCGATGGCGTGGCTGCTGGTGATCGTCGTCGGCATCATCACGCTGGTCTTCTTCAAAACCTCGAAATACTGGGTGCACTACGGCGGGGAGACACGATGAGCGCCACCACCCCCACTCCCACCCCGACTCCCACCCGAATCGAGGAAACCCGGTCCGCCCAGGCACAGGTCGCCCGGCGGAAGGCGAAAGTGCGCGGCGGCGCCAAATCCGTTGTCTTTCACGCCGTCACCTGGGCGCTGGGCATCGTGATGCTCTATCCCGGGGTGTGGATGATCCTGTCCTCGTTCCGGCCGACGAACCAGATCATCGGCGAGGTCGGGCTGATCCCCAAGAACACCACCCTGGACAACTTCACCCGGGCGTTCGAGGGAATCGGCGGAGTGTCCTTCTGGACCTTCTTCAGCAACTCCATGATTCTCGGCATCGGTTCGGTCATCGGCGTCTGCCTGTCCTGCTCGGTGGCGGCGTACGCCTTCGCCCGGATCGAATTCCCGGGGCGGAAGCTCTATTTCGGCCTGATGATCGGCACGCTGCTGCTGCCGTTCCATGTGGTGATCATTCCGCAGTTCATCATGTTCAACGAGCTGGGCTGGACCGACTCCTACATTCCGCTGCTGATCGGGAAGTTCCTCGCTTCGGAGGCGTTCTTCGTCTTCCTCATGGTGCAGTTCATGCGCGGGGTGCCGCGCGAACTGGATGAGTCGGCGCGGATCGACGGCGCGGGCCACGGCCGCATCTACTGGTCGATCATGCTGCCGCTGATGCGCCCGGTGCTGGCCACCGCGTCGATCTTCGCCTTCATCTGGAGCTGGAACGACTTCCTGGCGCCGCTGATCTATCTGCGCAGCCCGGACAAGTACCCACTACCGCTGATGCTGCGTCAGTTCTCCGACCAGACCTCGGTCTCCGACTACGGCGCCCAGATGGCCGCAGCCGTCCTCGCGCTGGCACCGGTCATCATCTTCTTCGTACTCTTCCAGCGCTACATCGTCGACGGTGTGGCAACCTCGGGTCTGAAGGGCTGAGCCGGGATGACGGCGAACCGGGCCCCGGGCGGCAGTGGCTTCCGGGCGGGACTGACGCTCTTCGGTGAGGTGGTCATCACCGGCGTGCTGGTGGCCGTCCTGGCCGCGCCGCTGATCACCGCGCTGCCCGCGCTGGCGGCCGGCACCGCGCATCTGCGGCGCCAGCTGACCGGCGAGAGCGTCCGGATGGCGGACGTGTGGGCGGACTTCACCGCCGCCTGCCGCACGCTGTGGCCGCTGGCGCTCGCCTTCCCGGCCGCCGCCCTGCTGCTGCTGTGGAACCTGTCGCTGGCCCAGACCGGACTGCTGCCGGGCGGCGCCGCCGTACGGCTGCTGTCACTGGCCGCCCTGGCGGGGTGGGCGGTGCTGCTGCTGCGCACGGCGGCCGGCTGGCACCCGGCCGCCACACCGGCCGGCACCCTGCGCGATGCGGCCACCGCCACCCGGGAGGACCTGACCGGCTCCCTGCTGCTGGCCCTGGCAGCGGTGATGTGCGCGGTTTTCGTCTGGATGCTGCTGCCCATGATCCTGCTGGCCGGCGGCCTGCTGGCGTTGGCAACCCTGGCCGTGCAGTACCGCTGGGCGGCCAGGGCCACGGCCGAGGCCGAAGACCCCGGGAACCGCCCCGCCACGTCCTGAAGACGGCCCGCCGCCGCGCTCCGACCGGCTGCGCTACAGCCCGCCCCGGTGGGTCATCAGGATGCGTTGCAGTTCCCGGGCCGCCCGGGGCGGTGACACATCGCTTCGGTGCGCCACCGACACCGTGCGGTGCAGGCCGGGGGGTACGAAGGGGGTGGTCGGGAGGCCGGAGCGGGCGGCGACCATGCTGGGGACGACCGCCACTCCGAGCCCTGCCCGGACGAACCCCAGCACCGCGTCCATCTCGCCGCCCTCCACGCTGAACACCGGCTCGAACCCGGCCTGCTGGCACGCGGCCACCGTCAGCTCCCGCAGGTCGTACCCGCGCCGGAACATCACCAGCGGCACATCGCGCAGCTCCGCCACCCGCACGCCCCCACGCCCGTGGCCCGGCCCGGCCGGTCCCGCCGGTGAGGAGATCAGCACCAGTTCCTCCCGCAGCAGCTCACTGGTCACCAGCGCCGGCGCGTCGGCGTGCAGCGGCGTGATCACCAGCGCCAGGTCCAGCTCGCCGGCCGCCAGCTGCCGTACCAGATCCCGCGAACCGCCCTCGTGCACCAGCAGATCGACCCCCGGGTAGCGGTCCTTGAAGGTGCGCAGCACGTCCGGCACCAGCGACGCGCACAGGCTCGGGGTGGCGCCCAGCCGGACCCGCCCGCGCCGCAGCTGCGCCACCTCCTGCACCTCGCGCCGCGCGGTCTCCGCGTCCGCGAGAATCCGCCGCGCCAGCGGCAGCAGCGCCCAGCCGGCATCCGTCAGGCCGATGTTCCCGCGCGCCCGGTGGAACAGTTCGGCACCCAGCTCCCGCTCCAGCGCCCGGATCTGCTGGGACAGCGACGGCTGGGCGACATGCTCGCGCTCGGCGGCCCGGGTGAAGTGCCGGGTGTCGGCCACGGCGGCGAAGTAGCGGAGCTGCTGGAGCTGCATGACCGGCACCCTACCCCGCTCGATAGGCATCAGCTATCGAGATGACCCGTTCTATGTCTTGGACGGATCACCACCCGGCTCCCTACCGTCAGGTGTCATGGCTCTGGCGACGACGCGGACGAGCAGCCGCAGCATCCCCGCCCTCATCTGGCGGTCCACCATCGGCAAGAAAACCGTGATGGCCGTCTCCGGGCTGATCATGCTCCTCTACCTGATCACCCACATGCTCGGCAATCTGAAGGTCTTCTTCGGCCCCGACGACATGAACGGCTACGCGCACTGGCTGCGCACCATCGGCGAGCCGTTCCTGCGGTACGAGTGGTTCATCTGGATCGCCCGGTTCGCCCTGCTCGCCGCCGTCGTCGCGCACGGCGTGGCCGCGTACCAGCTCAGCCGCCTGGACCGGGCCGCCCGCCCCGTCCGGTACGCGCACACCCGGCGCCGCACCAGCTACGCCACCCGCACCATGCGCTGGGGCGGGGTGATCCTGGCGCTGTTCATCGTGTGGCACATCCTGGACCTCACCACCGGCACGGTGAACCCGCACGGGGTGCACGGCGAGGCGTACGAGAACGTCGTCGCCACCTTCAGCACCTGGTACGGCAATGTCATCTACCTCCTCGCGCTGCTCGCCCTCGGCCCGCACATCCGGCACGGCCTGTGGAGCGCGGTGGCGACCCTGGGGCTGAACAGCCGCGGCCGGGACCGCGCGCTGCGGGCCACCGCCACCACCGTGGCGCTCGTACTGACCGCCGGCTTCGTATCCGTACCCGTCGCCGTCATGACCGGAATCGTGAGCTGAACAGACATGACTGACCTGACCGGCCCCACCCAACCCCTTCCGCCCTACGCCGGCTTCGCCACCGCCGACCGCCCGCTGCGCGACACCGCCGCGCCCACCGGCCCGATCGCCGAGCGCTGGGACCGCCGCCGCTTCGAGGCGAAGCTCGTCAACCCGGCCAACCGCCGCAAGCACACGGTCATCGTGGTCGGTACGGGCCTGGCGGGCGGTGCGGCCGGCGCCACCCTCGCCGAAGCCGGGTACCACGTGGAGCAGTTCTGCTACCAGGACTCCCCGCGCCGCGCGCACTCCATCGCCGCGCAGGGCGGCATCAACGCCGCCAAGAACTACCGCAACGACGGCGACTCCATCCACCGGCTCTTCTACGACACCGTCAAGGGCGGCGACTTCCGGGCCCGCGAGTCCAATGTGCACCGGCTCGCCCAGGTCTCGGTGGAGATCATCGACCAATGCGTGGCGCAGGGCGTGCCGTTCGCCCGCGAGTACGGCGGGCTGCTGGACACCCGCTCGTTCGGCGGGGTACAGGTCTCCCGTACGTTCTACGCGCGCGGCCAGACCGGGCAGCAGCTGCTGCTCGGCGCCTACCAGGCGCTGTCCCGGCAGATCGACGCGGGCAGCGTCACGATGCACGCGCGTACCGAGATGCTGGACCTGATCGTGGTCGACGGCCGGGCCCGGGGCATCGTGGCCCGCGATCTGCTCACCGGCCGGATCGACACCTACCTGGCGGACGCCGTGGTGCTGGCCTCCGGCGGCTACGGCAATGTCTTCTATCTCTCCACCAACGCCAAGAACTCCAACGCCACCGCGATCTGGCGCGCCCACCGGCGCGGCGCGTACTTCGCCAACCCCTGCTTCACCCAGATCCACCCCACCTGCATTCCGCGCTCGGGCGACCACCAGTCGAAGCTGACGCTGATGAGCGAGTCGCTGCGCAACGACGGCCGGATCTGGGTGCCGGCCCGGGCGGGTGACTCCCGGCCGCCGGCCGAGATCCCGGAGCAGGAGCGGGACTACTACCTGGAGCGCCAGTACCCGTCGTTCGGCAATCTGGTGCCGCGCGACATCGCCTCGCGGGCCGCGAAGAACGTGTGTGACGAGGGGCGCGGGGTGGGCCCGGGCGGGCAGGGCGTGTATCTGGACTTCGCGGACGCCATCGCCCGGCTGGGCCGGGCGGCCGTCGAGGCGCGCTACGGCAATCTCTTCGAGATGTACGAGCGGATCACGGCCGAGAATCCGTACAAGGTGCCGATGCGGATCTATCCGGCGATCCACTACACCATGGGCGGACTGTGGGTGGACTACGACCTCCAGACCACGATCCCGGGGCTGTTCGCGATCGGTGAGGCCAACTTCTCCGACCACGGCGCCAATCGGCTCGGTGCCTCCGCGCTGATGCAGGGCCTGGCGGACGGCTACTTCATCCTTCCCGCCACCCTCGCCGACTATCTGGCCCGCAACCCGGGCCTCGATGAGGTGCCGCGCGACCACCGGGCCGTCACGGACGCGGTCTTCGAGGTCAGCGACCGGCTCTACCGGCTGCTGTCCAACAACGGCGACCGTACGCCCGACTCCTTCCACCGCGAGCTGGGCGAGCTGCTGTGGGACCGCTGCGGGATGTCGCGGACGGCGGATGGCCTGCGCGAGGCGCTGGCCCGTATCCCGGCCCTGCGTGCGGAGTTCTGGCAGCGGATCAAGGTCACCGGCTCCGGCCAGGACCTCAATCAGGCGCTGGAGAAGGCCCATCGGATCGCCGACTATCTGGAGCTGGCCGAGCTGATGTGCCTGGACGCCCTGCACCGCGCCGAGTCCTGCGGCGGCCACTTCCGCGAGGAGAGCCGCACCCCGGACGGGGAAGCGGCGCGCCGGGACGCGGAGTTCTCCTACGCGGCGGCCTGGGAGTACCGGGGTACGGGCAGCCCGCCGGTGCTGCACCGCGAGGAGCTGACCTTCGAGTACGTCCACCCCACCCAGCGGAGCTACGCATGAGCGGCACCAGGACCAGTAGCGAAACCAGCACCGGCACCGGCACCGGCACCGGCACCGGCACCGGCACCGGCACGATGAGCCTGACCCTGCGTATCTGGCGTCAGCCGGGCCCGGAGGACCCCGGAAAGCTGACGACCTATCAGGTCTCGGGGATCTCCCCCGACATGTCCTTCCTGGAGATGCTGGACACCCTCAACGAGGAACTCATCCTGGCCGACGAGGAGCCGGTGGCCTTCGACCACGACTGCCGCGAAGGCATCTGCGGCGCCTGCGGGATGGTCATCAACGGCCAGGCGCACGGCCCGGAACGTACCACCACCTGCCAGCTCCACATGCGGAACTTCGCGGACGGCGACACCATCGACATCGAGCCGTGGCGGGCGGCGGCCTTCCCGGTGGTGAAGGATCTGGTGGTGGACCGGTCCGCCTTCGACCGGATCATCGGCTCCGGCGGCTACGTCTCCACCCCGGCCGGCAGCGCCCCGGAGGCACACGCCACCCCGGTGCCCAAACCGGTCGCGGACACCGCCTTCGAACACGCCGAGTGCATCGGCTGCGGCGCGTGCGTGGCGGCCTGCCCGAACGGCTCGGCGATGCTGTTCACCTCGGCGAAGGTGGTCCATCTCAATGTGCTGCCGCAGGGCGCCCCGGAGCGGGAGACCCGGGTCCTGGACATGGTCGGCACCATGGACGCGGAGGGCTTCGGCGGCTGCACCAACACCGGGGAATGCGCGACCGCCTGTCCCAAGGGCATCCCGCTGACCGCCATCACCACCATGAACCGGGAGTATCTGCGGGCGCTGCGCAAGCGCTGACCCACCCCCACCCCGGCCCCCGTCTCCCGGGTGCCGCCGAGCCGCACGGCGCCACCCGGGAGGGCTCACGGGGCGAGCACCCGGGCGACACCCTCCTCGATGCCGCTGAGCAGCGACGCGACATGCGGCAGGGCCAGCGGATCGTCCGCCGCCAGGGACTCCCACTGCTGCTCCACGGTCTCCCCGTACAGCATGCTGGTGGCCATCCGGAAGCGCAGCGCGTCCGGGTCGTCGCCGAGCAGCTGCCCGGCCAGGACCGCCAGGCCGCCCCGGTCGAGGAACAGGTCCCGCAGCGAGGCGGAGTCGGTTGCGCCCCGCGCGGCGACGTGTTCGCGCAGCGGCTCGAAGTCCGGGTAGAGGTAGAAGGCCCCGGTGGGCGGCCGGCACCGGGCGCCGGCCGCGGCGAGGATCCGGTGCACCGCGCGGGCCAGCACCCCGTGCAGCCGTGCGCTGTCGGCGAGATGGGCGCGCAGCTGAGGCGGCTCGGCGAAGGCGTACGCGGCGACGCTCTGCATCGGCCCGGCCAGCGTGGACCACACCTCGCTGGCCACCGACAGCACTCCGTCGCGCAGCGCCCCGCCCCACGCGGTGTCCGGGAAGCGCGCCACACCGATCCGCCAGCCGCCCAGGGCCAGGTTCTTGGAGAGCCCGGTGATCACCACGGTGCGGCCGGGCGCCACTTCGGCGGGGCTGAGGAAGGGCGTCGCCGGGTCGTGCACGACATCGCGGTAGATCTCGTCGGAGACCAGGGTCAGGTCCAGCTCCTCAGCGAGGGCGCAGATCTCCCGGATCATCGCGGGGGAGGCGAGGGTGCCGGTGGGGTTGTCCGGCAGGATGAGGATGACGGTGCGCGGGTCGCGGCCGGCCCGGCGGGCGGCCAGCACCGCCTCGCGCAGCAGTTCGGGGTCGGGTACGCCGCCGCACTCCGCCGGGATGGGTACGGGGATGGCGCGTTTCCCGGCGAGCGTGGCCTGGGGGGCGTAGGTGTTCCAGGCGGGGCGGGGCAGCAGTACGTCGCCGGGCAGCACCAGGTTCAGGGCCATCAGCAGGGGTTTGCTGCCGGGGGCGAGCACGATCTGTTCCGGGCCGCTGGCGAGCCGGCGGCGGGTGAAGTAGCCGGCGACCGCGTCGAGGGTCACCGGGTCGCCCTGGACCGGGCCGTACGCGTTCCGGTCGGCGCCGGCCAGCAGCCGTTCGGTGAGCGGGGGGAAGACCGGCAGCCGTGACTCGCCGAAGCCGAGGTGGATGATGTGCTCGCCGGCCGCCCGGCGTTCGGCCACCCACTGGTTGAGGGCCAGGTTGGGCGAGAGTTTCCACTGCTTGCCGGCGAGCGCCGGCCCGGCGGTCATGACCGGCCTCCGGCGGGCGCGGACAGCGCGGCGGGCGCCGGCCGTACCGCCGCCGCGATGTCGGAGGGGACGTCCGGGGCGAGTTCGAGTTCGTCGAGCCAGGCGGCGGAGTCGGACCAGCGGGCCCGGAAGGGGCGGCCGACCAGGGCCGGGTCGCGGGCCTGGAGCATCCGCAGCTGGAAATACCGGCCCTGCGGCGTGGTTTCGACACCGTCCACCACGACCTTGCCGGGGGTGGCCGACATCACCGGGCCCCGTACCGTACGGGCCAGCCCGGGCAGGGTGCGGTAGGCGGCGCGGAAGATGTCGGCGGCCTTGGCCAGCGGCACCTTGAAGTACTCGTGCGGTCCGGTGTCGCGTTCCACGAACATGTAGTACGGCACGGCGCCGGCGGCCAGTTCGGCCTGCCACAGGGTGCTCCAGGACTCGGCGTCGTCGTTGATGTGGGCGATCAGCGGCGCCTGGCAGTAGATCAGCGCGCCGGTGGCCCTGATCCGGGCCAGCGCCCGGCGGGTCAGGTCGGTGGCCAGCTCTCGCGGGTGGGTGAAGTGGGCCATCACCGCCAGATTGCGGCCGGTGGCGATGATCCGTTCGAAGAGCCGCAGCAGCGGTTCCGCGTCCTGGTCGGTGAGGAAGCGCTGCGGCCAGTAGGCCACGGACTTGGTGCCGATCCGGATGGTGCGGACGGTCCCGATGTCCAGCAGCGGTTCCAGATGGCGCAGCAGCCGGTCGGTGGACATGATCAGCGGATCGCCGCCGGTGACCAGGACGTCGTGCACCTCGGGGTGGGCGGCGAGATAGCGGACCAGTTCCTCGGGCCCGGGCGCGGCGAACCGCAGATCGGCGTCGCCGACGAACTGCGCCCAGCGGAAGCAGTAGGTGCAGTACGAGTGGCAGGTCTGGCCCTGGCCCGGGAAGTGCAGCACCGTCTCGCGGTATTTGTGCTGGAGCCCGGGAACCTCGGCACCGTTCAGGGTCGGGACATTCAGCGCGGTCTGGCCCGATGGGTGCGGATTGAGCCGTGCTCTGATCTCTTTCACGGCGGCGGCGATGATCTGCCGGTCGTCGCGGGCGACGGCGGCGGCCAGCAATCGCTCGTCCTCCCGGGGCAGCATGCCGTGCTGCGGGAACACCATCCGGAACATGGGATCGTCCGGTATCCGTTCCCAGTCGATCAATTCGGTCAGTACATACTCATTGACCCGGAAGGGAAGTACTCGGGATAACAACCGTACGTTCTCGGTGAATTCATCTGCCAGACCGAAACGGCGCGCTATCTGGTCGATCTGCCGTGGCCCGTAGGCCCTGAATCGTGCGGTGGCAAGGGGATCGGGCATGGTCAGCGTCATGTGCGGCTCCTCCGGATTCGGCCGGACCGGCCTGGAACGAGGGCGCTCTGGAAGTCCTGCACAGACTGACCCACCCCTGTCCGGGCCGCAACCGGGGCCGGAGATATCACCGATGAGCCCATAGACGCCCTCTATACGATGCGGAATCCTTTCCGCGATGCCCCCATAAGAATCTTCTATGGTCTGTTCACGGCATTTCATTGACAGCCGCGAGCCACTTCTCAATTATTAGCGGCGTTTTGAAGATTCCCGGCGGCGCCCCAGGGAGTGATGGTGATGGACGACGCTATCGAGGCCGGCCGATGACCGCCCCCGCCACCGCGCGGAGCGCGGACGAACGATTACTCATCCCGCTCACCCGGTCCCCGGGACCGCTGCGGACCGTGCTGCTGCATCCGACCGGCGGCGGCCTGGGCCCCTATCTGGGCCTCGCCCCGGTGCTCGCCCGGCACGGCCCGGTCAGCGGCATCCGGGCCGCCGGACTGCTCCCCGGCGAGCAACCGGACGACTCCGTACCGGACATGACCCGGCGCTACCTGGCGCTGCTCGACCGGCTGGACACCCCGGTCGGGCTGCTCGCGGGCTGGTCGCTCGGCGGCACGCTGGCCTGGGAGCTGGCCGCCCGGCTCGCCGCCCGGGGCCAACAGCCCCTGGTGGTGATGCTGGACAGCCCGGCGCTGGCCCTCGGCGACGACGGCCGCGACCCGGGGGCCCTGCGGGAGCGGGTGCTCGCCGGGGCCGGCGGCTCCGGGCTCGACCCCGCGCTGGTGGCCCGTACGACGGACGCGCATCTGAGCGCCGCCGCCCGGCACACCGCCACGGCCCGCCACAACTGCCCCGCGCTCCTGCTGACGTGTGCGGCCGAGCCGGAGGGCGGGCATCTCGCCCACTGGCGGACGATCGCGCCGAGGCTGCGGACCGCGCCGGTGCCGTGCGGCCACTTCGAGGTGCTGTCCCCGCCCTGGCTGGCGACCACCACCGGCCATGTGACGGACTTTCTGCGCGACTCCGCACCGCCGCCCCGTCCATGAACCCCGCTACGGAGACCACCATGTCCGCTGTGCACCCGCCCGACCGGCTCACGGTCGCCGAGGCCGTGAAACGGGTCCTCGTCGCCGAGTCCCAACTGACCGTCGTGCCCTCCCTGATCACCGAGGCCGAGCCGCTAAGCGGCGAGCTGATCCGGATCAACTCCTTCGCCTTCATGGGTCTGTTGGTGCGGATCGAGGACGAACTCGGCGTCACCCTGCCCGACGACCTGTTCACCGGACACACCATCCGGACCGTCGGCGACCTCGTCGACGTCGTCAGCAGCGGAGCGGAGGCCACCCCATGACCAGCACCGCACCCCCCGCCACCGTGCCGGCCTCGATCCGGGCCGAGTTGCTCGACTGCATCCAGTCCGGCCTCGCCGTGCTCGCCGACCGCCACCACGGCCCCGGCACTCATCTCGCTCTCGGCGCCACCCTGCGCTTCCGCCCGGTCCCCGGCCCGGCCGGGCTGCCCACCGTGGAGCCCCCCATCGAAGCGGAGCTGGCGGGCATCGGCCGGCTCGGCCTGACCGAGGCGTTCCGGCACCCCGGGCCCGGGCCCGTACCGCTGGCCGAACTGGCCCGGCTGCACGGCACGCTGTACGTGGTGGCCGACGCGTACGAGATGCCCTGGCTGCCGTACCACCGCCGCCGCCACATGGAGCACAGCTATCTGGTGGAGTACGCGCCCGGCCACGACGGCACGCCGGCCACCGCCGTGGTCACCGACGCCTACCACAACCGCACCCCGTGGGGCACCGCCCAGCCGCTGCGCCGACAAATGGGCTGGGACGAACTGCCCGCCACCTCGCTCGCCGTCTCGCTCCGCCCGGCCCCGGCCGGCGCCCCGGCCGTACCCGCCGGCATCGACTGGGAGCCGCCCGACGACTACCTCGCCGCCTACGCCGACCACCCGGACCGAACGGCGGCCCTGGAACGCCTGACCGTCGAGACCTGGCTGCTGGCGCGGTCCCGGAAGCTGCACGCGGCGTTCCGGGAGCGGTCGGGCCTGCCCGGTGGCCCGGAGACGGCGGAGCAACTGCTCCACTGGGACCGGCTCGCCGAACAGACCTACCTGGCGCTGCGCCGGGTGGAGCGCGGGCGCCCCGAACCCCGGCGGCTGATGGGCGATCTGGCCGCCGCGCTCGCCGCCGACCGGGAGGTCTTCGTACCCCCCGCCGACCCGGCCCCGGCCCGGGACCTGCGGACGACCGTCGCCGAGGTCATCGCCTCGGTGGCCGGCTGCACCACCGACGCCGTGCTGGACGTGGCCGAGCTGACGGAGCTGGCCGGCTTCGACTCCTTCCGGGTCGTCGAAACCGTCGAACGCCTGGAAGAACACCTCGGCATCACCTTCGACCCGGAGGACCTGCTGCCCGAGAACCTGCACCGCCTGGACGACCTGTGCCGCCTGGCCGCCACGAGAGGGAGTGCCTGACCATGGATCCGCGATTCACCGAACTCCTCATCCCCTTCCTGAAGCATCTGCGCGGCCGGGAACTCACCGAGGAGTCCGCCCTGCCGGAACTCGGGCTGGACTCCATGCAGTCGATCGAGCTGCTCTTCGCCATCGAGGACACCTTCGGGGTGCCGCTGCCGGACGAGGACCTGACCGACACCACCTTCGCCACCGCCGGCAGTCTGTGGAACGCCGTACGGTCCGCCCTCGCCGCCTCCCAGGGCCCGGTCGGTGCGCCATGACCACCGAAACGAGCACCCCGCCGACCGCCCTGGCGCGCCCGCTCGACGAACGGGTGGCGCGGGTGGCCGAGGTGGCCGCCGCACACGCGGACCGCACCGACCGCGAGGCGTCCTTCCCCGTCGAGACCCTGGCGGAACTGCGCGCCACCGGGCTGCTCGGGCTGCTGGTGCCCACCGCGCACGGCGGGTTGGGCGGCTCGACCGGCGACCTGCTGCGCGCGGCGATGCGGATCAGCCGGGCCGATCTGTCCGCCGGGATGATCTTCGCGATGCACTGCCAGCAGAGCGCGGCCGTCATCGCCCACGCCGCCCCGCCACTGCGCGACGAACTGCTGCCGGAGCTCGCCGCCGGCCGCTGCTATCTCGCCTCCGTCACCACCGAGGCGGGCAGCGGCGGCCATCTGCTCAGCTCCGCCTCCCCGTTGGCCGACCACGGCGACGACCTCGCGGTGGACCGCTTCGCCCCGATCGTCACCGGCGGCGCGCACGCCGACGGATTCCTCATCACCATGCGCAGTCCCGACGCCACCTCGCCCAGCCAGATCTCGTTGATCTACGCCCGCCGCGACCAGCTGAGCGTGAGTGGGTCCGGGGACTGGCAGCCGATGGGCATGCGGGCCAGCCACAGCCTGCCGCTGCGGCTGACCGGCAGCGTGCCACGCCATCAGGTGGTGGGCGAACACGGCGGGTTCGCCCGGATCGCCACCCAGATCTTCGCACCGCTCGCCCATCTCGCCTGGTCCGCCTGCTGGCTCGGCGCGGCCGGCGGCGCGCTCTCCCGCGTCCTGCGCATGCTCCGCGACCCGGCCGGCCGAGCCCGCTTCGACCTGGGCTCCGAACTGCTGCTGACCCGGCTGTCCACCGCCCGGCAACGGCTGGAGGTGGTGCACGCGCTGATGTGGCGCGCCGAGCAACTGGTCGACGGCACACCCGACCTGTCCACCCCGCCCCGCCAACTCCTGCTGAACTCCCTCAAGATCACCGCCGCCGAGCAGTGCCACGCGGCGGTCGACGACCTCATCACGGCGGTCGGCATGCGGCACGGCTATCTGCGGGACTCCCCCACCCGGCTGGAACGCGTGCTGCGCGATCTGCGCTCCGCCGCCCTCAACTACAGCAACGACCGGCTCCACCTGGCCGATGGGCGGCTCACCCTGCTCGACCCGGAGGTGCGCCTTGCCTGACCGGGCGGCGGTCAGCACCGGCCGGCAGGTGTGGGAAGCCCTCGGCGCGGCCGACCGGATCCGTACCGTCTACCGGGACGGCCACCCGGCACACGGCGTCGATCCGGCCGGGCTCGGCGCGGTGCTGGCGGAGGTGGACGCCCGGCACAGCATGGGCGCGACGCTGGCGGTCAGCGTCCAGCTCGCCACCGCCGTACCGCTGCTCACCCTCGCCACCGGCCCCGGGCCGGCCGCCGCCGCCCTGGCGGAGGCCCTGGCCGGCCGGTCGGTGACCGCGCTGGCCGCCACCGACCGGGCCGCCGGCTCGGACCTCACGGCACTGGAGACCGAGGTGGTCCTCGGCCCGGACGAGATCGAGGTCAGCGGAACCAAACGGTGGATCACCAAC
Organism: Streptomyces sp. NTD107; assembly: GCF_059510435.1. Classification (NCBI taxonomy): domain Bacteria; kingdom Bacillati; phylum Actinomycetota; class Actinomycetes; order Kitasatosporales; family Streptomycetaceae; genus Streptomyces; species Streptomyces sp. NTD107. Next base: position 238,469 of record NZ_JCAJZV010000002.1, read on the forward strand.
GCCACCCAGGCCGACCAGGCACTGGTCCTGGCCCGGCACCGCCCGGGCCGGCACTTCACCTGCTTCACCTGGGTCCTGGTCCCGCTCACCGCGCCCGGCGTCACGGCGGAGCCGGCCGACACCGACCTGTTCGACGGCTCCGGCACCGGCCATCTCACCCTCGACCGGGTCCGGCTGCCCCGCGCCCAGGTGCTGGGCCGCCCCGGCCGGGGGCTGGCCGCCTTCGCGGCCCACATCGCCGTCGAACGGCTGGCCGGGGCGCTGTGGGGCACGGCGCTGTGCCGGCGCGTCCTGGCCGACACCCGCGCCTTCCTCCTGCACCGCCGGGTCGCCGACCGGCCCCTGTGGGAACGCGACGGCATCCAGCAGCGATTCGCGACCTGTCTCCTGGACACGCACCAACTCCAGGCCCTCACCCACCAACTGGCCAGGAAGGTGACGGAGGATCAGGACACGACCGCCGCCGCCCTCCTGAAGGCGGCGGCGGGCGGCACGGTACGCCGAGTGCTCGACGAATGCGCACAACTCCGCGGCGCGGACGGCTTCACCACAACCGGCACCCAGCGACTGCGCGCGGAAGCAGCCCTCTTCACCATCGGCGGCGGCACCACGGAGGTGGTCCTCTCCATGGTGGCTGACGGCGCGGAACGCCTCCTTGCGGACCTGGCCCCCGCGACACACCACCCTGCGGGCCCAGCAAAGGGGGGGCGTCATGAGCACCCGTGACGCGATACCCGGGCTCGGCCGACGGCCGGGGCAACGCCGTACAACCCCGACAGCGACACCACGCAAAACGTCGCAAAACATTCGCTGGCCACAGCAACGTACGGCCGGCGAACCCGGACGGAACCAACACGTCACGTCACCCGGTCCACACCGAGCCCCCACCGCCCGGCATCAGGCAGCGGCACCACCGACATGGCGGGCAGCGCGAAGCACCTGCTCGCCAACCCCGCCCCCACCGCCCGGAACGGCCGGGCGGAAGCCGGGCGCCACAACCACCCCTGACGCGGAACCCGGACTCGGCCACCTGCCACGGCCACGCCGGTCAGCATCGGAATCGGCACCACCCGCCGTCGCGGGCGGCGCGAAGCATCCGCCGGCCGCACCGGCTTCCGCCACCCCGCCGGCCGGCGACCGCGCAGCGTCGGACGGAAGCGGGGCGTCATGACCGTGCTTGAGGTGGAGCCCGGGCTCTGGGTCAGTGCCGGGACCAAGCGGATCGTGGGGCGGCCGCATCCGGCCGATGCCGCGTCCGCGGCCCGGCTGCCGGCCTGGCGGGTCGCGGAATTCCTCGCCGGCCGGGCCCGGTTGCGGGCGCTGCTCGCCGAGGTGCTGCCGGCCGCCTCGGCGGCGGAGGTGACCGTCGTACCCGGCACCCACGGCAAGCCCGCCCTGGCCGGCTGGCCCGACATCGGCATCAGCGTCGCGCACAACGGCGATGCTGTCGCCGCCTGCGTGGCGACCCACCGCGCCGTCGGCGTTGATGTGCAAGTCCCTCCCCAGCGGCTGACCGATGGCATGCTGCGCCGCTGCCTGCGGCAAGGACTGGACGAGGTACGGCAGCTCCCCGACCCCGACCGCGCCCGGGAGTTCGCCTGGGTGTGGACCGTTCAGGAGGCGTGCGTCAAGGCCGAGGGCAGCGGTCTCGCCGGCCGCCCCTGGGCCATCGACGTAACCCCCGGCCACACCAGCGGCAGCTGGCACGGCTTCCACTGGCGCGCCCTGCGCGACACGTCCGCCATCCCGTTGAGCTGCGCCTGGAGGGACCTGTGACCGCCCCCACCCCCGCCCCCGGCGAGCCCCTTCCCTCCCTCAGCTGCTACACGGCCGCCCTCGTGGCGGCCCTCCGCACCCGGCTGCCGGACCCGGCGGCCCGGCTGGCCCAAGCCGTACGGCTCCGGGTACGCGCCGACCGGCCGGACGGCGCGCTCGCTTTCTCCCACCACGACCGCATCGACCCGGGCCCCGGCGGCCACCGGTTCGGCTACCGCTCCGCCCCCTCCTGGCCCGCCGCGCTGACGGCGCTCGCCACCGCCCTGGAGCGCGGCGGCCCCCTCATCGCCGTCGCCAACACCCGCACCCTCCCCTGGTCCCCGTCCCACGGCCGCACGGCCGCCCCGCACTGGGTCGTCGTGGACGGCTACCGCGACCGCCGCTGGCACCTCACCGACCCCTTCGACGCGCTGCTGCCGGACGGCGAACACCGCCCGTACTCCGGCTGGCTGGAGGGCACCGAGCTGCGCACCGCCCTCACCCCCACCGGCCCGCTCCCCCCGCACATCGCGCTGCGCGACCGGTACGCCCTCGGCGCCCCGGTCCGGACCCCGGCCGCCTCCCACTACCGCTGGCTGGAGTGGGGGCCAAGCACCCCCGCCCCGCCCGGCGGCCGGCCGGCGGCGCCTTGGGACGGCTGGCTGACCGGCACCGCGCCCGTCCTGTCCTTCGTCGCCGAACGGCTCGGCGGTGACCCGGCCGCGCTCGCCCGGCATGCCGACGACCTGTGGGCCGCCGCCCGCCACCACCGGCACCGGCTGCACCTGCTGGCCACCACCGGACGCCTGCCGGCCGGTCCGGCGGCGACCGCCGCCGAAAGCTGGGGCGAACTGCCCCGCGCACTCCGCTTCGCCCTCACCTCGGCCCGCCGCGGCCGGCCGCGCCCCGCGCTGGTGGCCCGGGCCTGCGACGCCGTGATCGACACCATGTCCCGCCTCACCCCGCAGGAGACGCCCCGATGAATGGCCCACCGAAGAACGGCCCACCGACCACCGGCGCAACGCTCCACGACTGGTTCGCGGCCTCGGCCGCCGCCCACCCCGAGCACATCGCCCTGGAGATCGGCAGCCGGCAGCTGACCTACGCCGAACTCGACACCCTCGCCGCCCGCACGGCCGCCCGCATCGCCGCCCGCCTCCTCACCGCCCACGGAACGCCCCCGCCCCGCGTCGGACTGCTCGCCTCCCGCAGCGTCACCGCGTACGCCGGATACCTCGCCGTCCAGCGGCTCGGCGGCACCGTGGTCCCGCTCGGCCCGGCCTTCCCGATGACCCGCAACGCCCGCGTCGCCACCGACGCCCGCCTCGATCTGGTCATCTCGGACGGCCGGACACCGCACACCGAGGCGCTGCCCACCCCCGTACTGCACCCCGAGCCGGACACCGACAGCGCCCGACCCGCGCCGTCCGCCCCCGTGCCCACCGTCCCCACCGACCCCGACAGCCTCGCCTACATCCTGTTCACCTCCGGATCCACCGGCCGCCCCAAAGGCGTCCCGATCACCCACCACAATGTCTCCGCCTACCTCCGGCATGTCATCCCGCGCTACGCGCTGGGCCCCGGCGCCCGTGTCTCGCAGACCTTCGACCTGACCTTCGACCCCTCCGTGTACGACATGTTCGCCGCCTGGGGCTCCGGCGCCGCCCTGGTGGTACCCCGGCCGGCGGATCTGATGTCGCCGGTACGGTTCGTCAACCGCGCCCGGATCACCCACTGGAACTCCGTACCGTCCGTCATCTCCCTCGCCCGCCGGCTGCGCGGTCTGGCCCCCGGCAGCATGCCGACGCTGCGCTGGAGCCTGTTCTGCGGCGAGGCCCTCACCCTGGAGCAGGCCAGGGCCTGGCAGAGCGCCGCGCCGGACAGCGTCCTGGAGAACATCTACGGGCCCACCGAGATGACCGTCACCTGGACCGAGTACCGGCTGCCCGCCTCCCCCACCCACTGGCCGGCCCCCGCGAACGGCACCGTGCCCATCGGCCGGCCCTACCCCGGCCAGGAGCACGCCGTACTGGACGACACCGGACGGCCCGCCATCGACGGCGAGTTGTGCGTACGCGGCACCCAGCGCTTCCCCGGCTACCTCGATCCGGCGGAGAACGCCGGCCGCTTCTACGCCTACGAGCCGGGTACGGGGAGGCCCGCCCGACCGTACGACGGCACCGGGCCGCTCACCGCACGGCACTGGTATCGCACCGGTGACCGGGTCGGCGCGCTGGACGGGCAGCTGGTGCACCTGGGGAGGGTCGATCACCAGGTCAAGATCCGGGGCTACCGGGTCGAGTTGGGGGAGATCGAGTCGGTGCTCCGGCAGCAGCCCGGCGTACGCGAGGCGATCGTGATCGCGCTCGCCGGCAGCGACGGCCCGGACGGGGAGGTGGAGTTGGCGGCGGCGTGCACGGGCACGCCGCGCGACACGGCCTCCCTCACGGCGGCACTGAGCGAGCGGCTGCCGCGCTACATGGTGCCGCGCACCGTCACCGTGCTGGCGGAACTCCCGCTGAACGCCAACGGCAAGGTGGACCGAGCGGTACTGGCGGCCTCGCTGTCCGGCGCGGCAGCGGCCTGAGCGGGAAGGGAACGCACCGCAATGACCGAGACGACCCGCACTCTCCTCACCCTGGCCGACGTCCCGGCCGAACCCCAACCCCCCGTGGACGAACCGTTGTTCCGCAGAACCATGTCGCGCTTCGCCACCTTTGTCACGGTGATCACCGCCCAGACCCCGGACGGCCCGGTCGGCTGCACCGCCACCTCCGTGTTCTCGCTCTCCCTGCGGCCCCCGACCCTGCTGGTCTCGCTGGGCAGCGCGAGCCGCACCCTGGAGGAGATCCTCGCCGCCGGCCGCTTCGGGGTGAATGTCCTGTCCTGGCAGCAGCGCGCGCTGTCCCGCCGGTTCGCCACCGGCGACCTGCGGCACCGCTTCGACGGCGTGCCGTACGCGGTACAGGGCGGCGCGCCGCTGCTCGACGGCACGTCCGCCGCCGTGGTCTGCCGACTGCGGCACACGGTGCCCGCGCTGGACCACACCCTGCTGTTCGGCACGGTGACGCTGACCACCGCCCGCGCGGAGGAGCCGGCGCTGGTGCTGCTGGACGGCCGTTCCCACGTGCTCGACGCAGAAGCGGAAGCGGAAGCGGAAGGAGAAGGGACCCGATGAGCAGTCCGTTGCTGCACGACTTCCTGCTCGCCCCGGTGGCGACGGCGGGCGACCGCCCGGCGGTGATCGAGTATCTCGACGGCGACCGGACCCGGATCGTCACCTACCGCGAACTCGCCACCCTGGTCGACTCCTTCACCACAACCCTCGACGCCGCCGGCCTGCGCATCGGCGACCGGGTCGTCCTGGAGTCGGACACCACCGCCGTGTCCATCGCCGCGCTGCTGGCCTGTTCCACGCTGGGGCTGCCCTTTGTCCCGGTGAGCCCCGACGCACCGGACCAGCGGGTCCGGTCGATCGTGGACGCCACCGAGCCCACCCTGTATCTGTGCTCGGCGGACGGCTTCCGCGACGACCTGCCCGCCGGCCTCGGGCTCGGCCGCTTCGGCCCGGACGGCCTGCGCATCGTCCGCCACCCCGACCGCCCCGACGACACCCATCACCCGCGAGGCGGCCACCGCACGGAGCTGACCAGCACCGACACCGCCTACCTGGTCTTCACCTCGGGCAGCACCGGCCGCCCCAAGGGCGTGGTGATGACCCACGGCGCCGTCACCGCCTTCTACCGGGGCATGCTCGCCCAGCAACTCGTCGGCGACCAGGACCGGGTGGCGTCCACCTCACCGCTCCACTTCGACTTCTCGCTGCTGGACATGGGCCTGGCCCTGGGCAGCGGCGCCGCGCTGGTGCCCGTACCGCGCCCGCTGCTGCGCTGGCCGCGCCGCTTTCTGCGGGTGCTGCGCGCCACCGGCACCACGCACGTCAACGGGGTCCCGTCGATCTGGCGTCAGGTGCTGCGGCACGAGTGGCAGCGGCTGGCGGAGCTGGAGTCGATCCGCGGCGTCCTGTTCTGCGGCGAGGTGTTCCCGCTGCCCGAGCTGCGCCGGCTGCGGCAGGCGCTGCCGGGGGCCAGGCTGGTCAACTGCTACGGCGCCACCGAGTCGATGGCCTGCTCGTTCGCCGAGGTGCCCGATCCACTCCCCGAGAACCTGGAGCGGCTGTCGATCGGCCGCGCCCATCCCGGTGCGGAGATGATCCTGGTGGACTCGGCGGGGCTGCCGGTCCGGCGGCCGGGGGTGGTCGGGGAGATCCATCTGCGGTCCCCCGCCCTGTTCAGCGGCTACTGGGACGATCCCGCCACGACCGGGAAGGCGCTGGTTGCCGACCCGGTGGAGCCGCGGTCAGGGCAACGGGTGCTGCGTACCGGGGATCTGGCCTACCGCGGCGCGGAGGGGGAGCTGTACTTCGTCGGACGGACCGACTCCCAGGTCCAGTTCCGGGGCAACCGGGTCGAACTCGGCGAGGTGGAGCGCCGGCTGCTGACGTACCCGGGGGTGACCGCTGCCACGGTGCTGGTGCTGCCAAGGCCCGGCGGTCCCGAGCTGTGCGCCTTCGTGGTGGCGGCACCGGAGGCGGAGGAAGGGTCGCTGCCGGACGAGTTGAACGGTCATCTCGCCGCGGCGCTGCCCTCCTACATGGTGCCCGGTGAGCTGAGGGTGCTCAGGAAGCTGCCGACGACGGAGAACGGAAAGGTGGACCGGGCGGCACTGGCCGCTCTCGGTGATCCGGTGCCGGGCTGAGCACGGGTACGGGTACGGGCGCGGGTACGGGCGCGGCGGCCGGCTCGCCCTTCCCGGCGGCGCCGGCACCGGCACCAGCACCGGCGTCCTCGCCTATCACCTGGGCGGCGGCGGTCAGCAGCACCCTGAGGGCCTGGTTGGAGCCGCTGTCGCGCCGGGTGACCACCTGCGTGAACGGGGCGAACGGCGGCGTCCAGTCGATCCGGGCCAGACTGCCCTCCGCCAGTTCCCTGGCAACGGCCACATGCGGCAGCAGGGCCATGCCCATGCCGGCGGCGACGCTCGTCTTGGCCGCGTCGACGGAGTCGAGTTCGAAGATCCTGGACCGGGACGCGGCCGGGTCCAGGCCGATGGCGCGGTCGAACTGCCGCTGGTAGTTGGCGCGATCGGCCCGGATCAGGGTGGCGATGCGCAGCTCGGCGTCGCGCGGCCGGCCCCCGCCGGCCAGCAGATGCCCGGGGCCGGCCACCAGAACCAGCGGTTCGGGGCACAGCACTTGGCTCTCCAGGTCCTCGGCCGGCTCGGCGCCGACCGAGTCCACGAAGAAGGCGCAGTCGAGCGTGCCGTCCCGTACCAGAGCTCTGGGGTCGCCGTCGGCGTCGGTGTGCATCGAGATCTGCACTCTGGGATAGCGCCGGTACAGATACTCGATGACCGGCAGCAGCCGGTAGTTGGTGAGGCTCTCCACGGTGCCGACATCGAGCCGGCCGTGCGGCTGGCCCTCGCAGCCGACCGAATCCCTGGCCCGCTGGGTCAGGGCGACGATTTCCCGTGCGTAGGGCAGCAGTTGTGCTCCGGAGGTGGTGGTCCTGACGCCATTGGGCAGACGTTCGAGGAGGGTGGTGCCGAGCCCTTGTTCCAGGTTCTTGATCCGGGCGGTGACGGTGGGCTGGGACAGGCTCAGTCTGGCCGCTGCGCGGGTGAAGCTTCCAGCCTCGACGACGGCGATAAACGCATCTAACTGAGGTGTATCCATAAGTCAAGTCCCTCGGGAAGAGCGGCGACGGCTGGGCAGATTCGTTGCCCAACTCAGTGAACAAACCGATCGAACGGTATGTCAATGGACGCTCCAATGACGGCAGCCCCCGGCGGGGTCCGCCGTACAGCCACTGAGCTGCGCGAACCGACCGCAGGGCACAAGGGCAAGGGGCCAACGGCCGAAAGCGATTGCCCTTCCGGGACACTGTCCAGTTGGTTTCCTTCTCAACAGTTCCGGGGACAACAACGGGCCGGATGCGGGACGATCGGACGCCGAGTCTCCGGTCGGAGACCACAAAAACCAAGGGGAACCGGAGCATTGGTGCGGCAGGAACGTGCGGAGAGAACCCGGAACGCCATCCTCTACGGGGCGGCGCGGGCATTCGACAGTGCGGGCTTCTCGGGCGCCAGCCTGAGCGACATCGTGAAGGAGGCCGGGGTCACCAAGGGCGCCCTGTACTTCCACTTCGCCTCGAAGGAAGCACTGGCGCACGCCCTGGTCGGGGAGCAGTTCACGGTCTGGCAGCGGGCCGGGGGCGACGAGCGCCCCGGCCTACAGACGGTGATCGACCTGCTGCATCAGCTGGCGGTCAGCCTGCGCGAGGACGTACGGGTCCGGGCCGGCATCCGGCTGGTCATCGAGCAGGGCTCGTTCCAGGACCCCGACCCGACCCCGTACCGGACGCTGATCGACACCATTCTTGACTGCCTCACCCAGGCCCAGGCCAGGGGCGATGTCCGCGCCGACATCGACGTCCACGACGCGGCGACCTTCATCGTGGGCTGCTGGACCGGTCTGCAACGCGGCCCGGAGGCCCGCAGCGGCCACGAGCAGCCGAGCCGGAGCACCACCACCATGTGGCGCCTGCTCCTCCCCGGCCTCGTCCCCCCACGCCGCATCGCCCGCTTCCACCCGGAGGGCACCACGGCGGCCACCGCCGCCGAATGCGGCACGGTGTAGTTCACGCCTCACCCATCACACCTGCGGCGGCCAGGGAGCAGTGACGGGGGGCTGGGCCACCGGCCCCTGCGCGTACTTCGTGATCTGCCACCGGGTGATCCGCCGGACCACCAGAATCGCGAGAATCGCGGCGACAATCCCCAGCAGGTCGCTGAGACCGATCATGCTGATCTGCTGCTGAAGCTTGGTCAATTGCTCCGCCTCGCTGAGATTCCTTTCACTGCTCACCGCGCTGCTCAGCCTGCCCACCACCGCAGCGGTGATCCACAACACCCACCAGCCGGTGAGCAGACCGGTCCCCGGGGAAGCCCCGTAAGGCATGCTGGCCCGCCAGATGTCATTGGCCATCTTCTTCGGAAACCACAAATTAACAATCGGCACCAGCCAGCCACCGATCGCCCAGCCCCGCTTCATGCGGTGCCCATACGGATCGAACACCTCGGCATTGACCCGGATCCGATAGAACCAGATGATGAAGACAATGCCGGTGGCCAACAACGCCAGAAGTTGCAGAACACCGGACGTCGCGAAGAAGGAAAGAGCACTGTCGACCTCGCTCCGGCTGAGGTTGCGTGTCTCAGCCTCGACCGCCAGATTCCGCAACTGTCCACCCGCCACCACGGCAACGGCCCAGGCGGCTATGCACACCCCCAACAGCGCCGTGACCGCCGTGGCCAGCCCCTGCGGGCTGGCGAACTGCGCGGGCCCGTGCGGCGGGAGCGGAGCGGCGTACGGATAGGGCTGCGGCGGTCCTGCTGGTGGCGGCGCGGCATAGGCGTACGGCGACGCCCCGGCGTGGAACTGCGGCTGCGGCTGCGGCTGCGGCTGCGGAACCCCCTGCGCACACCCCTGACACCGCCCATCCGGCCCGGCCACCGGCCGCTGCCGGCAATTCCAGCACAGTTGCGCGTTCATCACTCGTCCCCCTGTTCACCTGTTTCACACAAATGCTGCTGACCCTAACAGCGTTGCGGTGGCCTCGATCAAATATCGACGGTTGCCGAGGGCAAGGTAGCGAACAGGGCAGACCCACCGACAGCGACAGTGATCGGAGCGGGCACCGGCGGCCTGACCGCCGCCATCGCCCCGCACCGTACGGGCCGGCACGTCACGGTGCTCGAACGCGCCCGCACCATCGCGGGCGCGGGCATCTCCATCGCCCCCAACGCCCAGCGGGCCCTGGACGTTCTCGGCCTGGGCGACGCCCTACGCGCGATGTCCGCCTTCACCGGCCCGGGCGGACTGCGCCTGCCCAACGGCCGCTGGCTCTCCACCACTACCGGCGAGGAAGCGGCGGCCCGCTTCGGCGGCCCCACCGTGGTCACCAGCCGGGCGGCCCTGATCGACCTGCTCCACGCGGCCCTCCCCGAAGGAACCGTGCGCCTCAACACCAACATCACCCGGATCCACCCCGACGGCCGGGTGTATTGCTACCCGACGGCGGTGGCCGGCCCCAACGACCAACATGCGGACCTGCACCACCACCCCATCCCGGCGCTGCTCGCGGCGATGCCGCCGTCCGCCATCCTCCGCAACGACATCCACGCGATCACCACCCCACTGCCGGCCTTCCACCAAGGCCACACAGCCCTCCTGGGCGACGCCGCCCACGCTATGCCCCCGAATCTGGGCCAGGGCGCGTGTCAGGCCATAGAAGACGCGATCGTCCTGGCGACCACCCCCACCGACCTGCCCGCTTACACGGCGGCCCGCCTCCCGCGCACCACCCACATCACCCGCCGCTCCAGCCAGATCGCCCACCTCACCACCTGGACATCCCGTCCCGCAGTGACAGCAAGAACAACCCCCTTTTGCACGGCAGCCCTCCTGTGCCCGAGGGCAGCCCTCCGCACACTGGACGGCATAGCCAACTGGACCCCACCCCCTGACCAGGAGCGCCACCACTCCCCGAGCCCCGAGCCGACAGGCAACACGCCCACGCAACCAAGGCCGCCCCACCCAGGCGGGACCACCCCCACACACGCAGGGAGCACTCACCACGGGTCCGTCCTGTGTGGTGTGTCCTGGGACCACCCCCGCACACGCGGGGAGCACGCTGTTGGAGGGTGCCGCCTGCCTGCCCGAGGGGGACCACCCCCGCACACGCGGGGAGCACGTCAGCCCCGGATCGGGCGAACTGGGTGCGGTAGGACCACCCCCGCACACGCGGGGAGCACCCTTGTTGGCCTGGGAGTTTACGCCGGCCCGGGCTTGTTTTTCTTCGGTTTCCTTCCGCCCCGTCCGCCGGTTCTCCGGCCCGGCTCGTCCGGGCCGTAATCTCTCCGGCTCACCGCCCGGCAAGGGCGAAACTCCCCGCCCTGCCCTACCGCACCGGGTGCCCCGCCTCCCGCAGGGTGTCCTTCACCTGCCCGATCCGCAGGTCCCCGAAGTGGAACACCGACGCCGCCAGGACGGCGTCCGCGCCCGCCGCGATAGCCGGCGGGAAGTGGTCGAGCCGGCCGGCGCCGCCGGACGCGATGACCGGGATGGTCACCCGCTCCCGCACCGCCGCGATCATCGCCGTGTCGTACCCGTCCTTCGTACCGTCCGCGTCCATCGAGTTCAGCAGAATCTCGCCGGCTCCAAGACCCGCCGCCCGTTCCGCCCATTCCACCGCGTCGATGCCCGTCCCCCGACGGCCGCCGTGCGTGGTCACCTCGAACCCCGACGGGGTCTCGGCGGTGCCCCCCGGGCACCGCCTGGCGTCCACCGACAGGACCAGCACCTGGCGGCCGAACCGTTCCGCGATCTCGCGGATCAGCTCCGGCCGCCCGATCGCCGCCGTGTTCACGCCGACCTTGTCCGCGCCCGCCCGCAGCAGCCGGTCCACGTCCTCCGTGGTCCGCACCCCACCGCCCACCGTCAGCGGGATGAACACCTGCTCGGCCGTCCGCCGCACCACGTCGTACGTGGTCTCCCGGTTCCCCGACGACGCCGTGATGTCCAGGAAGGTGAGTTCGTCGGCGCCTTCCGCGTCGTACACCTTCGCCATCTCCACCGGGTCCCCGGCGTCGCGCAGGTTCTGGAAGTTGACGCCCTTGACCACCCGGCCCGCGTCCACGTCCAGGCAGGGAATGACCCGTATCGCCAGGCTCATGATTCCCCGGCTCCCCGCTTCTCGCCCCGGTACGCTTCCAGTTCCACCGTCACCAGCACCCTCGGGTCCACGAACCCCGCCGTCACCACCACCGTCGACGCCGGCCGTACCGCCTCGAACAGCTCCCGGTGGGCCCGCGCCACCTCCTCCACATCCCGCACATGGCTGAGGTACATCCGGGTGCGGATCACCGAGTCGGTGCCCAGCCCGAAGGGCTCAAGCGCCGCCACCGCCTCCCCGAAGGCCGACCTGGTCTGCTCGTAGGCGTCGTCCGTCGCCGACACATGTCCGTCGTCGGCCAGCGGCGCGGTCCCGGACACCAGCACCCTGTCCCCGGCCGCCACCGCCCGCGCCGCGCCCAGCGTCTCTTCCCACGCGCCGTCACTCATACCGACTTCAGCGCCTCCTCCAGCGTGAACGCCTTCGCGTACAGCGCCTTGCCGACGATCGCACCCTCAACACCCTGCGGCACCAGGGTGGCAATGGCCCGCAGGTCATCCAGGGAGGACACGCCGCCCGAGGCCACCACCGGCCGGTCGGTCGCCGCGCACACGTTCTTCAGCAGGTCCAGGTTCGGGCCCTGAAGCGTGCCGTCCTTGGCGATGTCGGTCACCACATACCGCGCGCAGCCTTCCCCGTTGAGCCGCTCCAGCGTCTCGTACAGGTCCCCGCCGTCCCGGGTCCAGCCGCGCCCGCGCAGCGTCGTACCCCGTACGTCGAGCCCCACCGCGATCCGGTCGCCGTGCTCGGCGATCACCTTCGCCACCCATTCGGGCGACTCAAGCGCGGCCGTCCCCAGGTTGACCCGGGTGCAGCCGGTGGCCAGCGCCGCCGCCAGCGAGGCGTCGTCCCGGATGCCGCCCGACAGCTCGACCTTGATGTCCATCGACCGCACCACCGCCGCGATCTGCTCGCGGTTGTCGCCGGTCCCGAACGCCGCGTCCAGGTCCACCAAATGCAGCCATTCGGCGCCCGCCCGCTGCCACTCCTGAGCGGCGGCCATCGGGTCGCCGTACGAGGTCTCCGACCCCGACTCACCGTGCACCAGCCGCACGGCCTGCCCGTCCCGTACGTCGACGGCCGGCAGCAGTTCCAACGTCGCAGCGTCGTTCTTCACAGCGTCTCAATCCAGTTCTTCAGCAGCTGAGCCCCGGCATCGCCGGACTTCTCCGGATGGAACTGCGTCGCGGACAGCGGACCGTTCTCCACCGCCGCGACAAAGGGCGCACCGTGGGTGGCCCAGGTGACCTTGGGCGCGCTCAGCGCCTCGTTCCGCGTCTCCAGCTCCCACTTCGCCACCGCGTACGAGTGCACGAAGTAGTACCGCTCGTCCGCCGGGAGCCCCGCGAACAGCCGCGAACCCTCCGGCGCCGCCACCGTGTTCCACCCCATGTGCGGCACCACATCGGCGGTCAGCGGCACGACCGTACCGGGCCATTCGTCCAGGCCCTCGCTCTCCACGCCGTGCTCGATGCCGTGCGCGAAGAGGATCTGCATGCCGACGCACACCCCGAGCACCGGCCGGCCGCCCGCCAGCCGCCGCCCGATGACCCAGTCGCCGCGCGCTTCGCGCAGCCCGGCCATGCAGGCGGCGAACGCGCCGACGCCGGGCACCAGCAGGCCGTCGGCGTGGAGCGCGGTGTCGAAGTCCCGGGTGATCTCCACGTCGGCCCCGGCCCGGGCGAGCGCCCGCTCCGCCGAGCGGATGTTGCCGAAGCCGTAGTCGAACACGACCACCTTCGGTGCGGTCACTCCCACACCTCCAGCACCGCGACCCCGGCGAGCACGCACATGAGCGCGCCGATGCCCAGCAGCGCGGTGACGCCGCGCGGCATCTTCTGCTGGATGAAGGAGTACGTGCCGCCGCCCAGGAACAGCGCGCCGGCGAACAGCAATATCGACGCCCAGGTCACAGCGCGCCCTTCGTCGACGGGATGCCGGTCTGCCGGGGGTCGATCTCGCTCGCGTAGCGCAGCGCCCGCGCCAGCGCCTTGAACTGGCACTCCACGATGTGGTGCGCGTTGCGCCCGTACGGGACGTGTACGTGCAGTGCGATCTGCGCCTGGGCCACGAACGACTCCAGGATGTGCCGGGTCATCGTCGTGTCGTACGACCCGATCATCGGCGCCATCCCTTCCGGCTCGGTGTGCACCAGATACGGCCGCCCCGACAGGTCCACCGTCACCTGCGCCAGCGACTCGTCCAGCGGCACGGACGCGTCGGCGAACCGTACGATCCCCCGCTTGTCGCCCAGCGCCTGCTTGAACGCCGCGCCCAGCGCCAGCGCGGTGTCCTCGATCGTGTGGTGGGTGTCGATGTGCAGATCGCCCTCGGTCTTGACGCTCAGATCGAACAGACCGTGCCGCCCCAGCTGGTCGAGCATGTGGTCGTAGAAGCCGACCCCGGTCGACACATCGACCTGCCCGGTGCCGTCGAGGTCGATCTCGACCACGACCGATGTCTCCTTGGTGGTACGTGCCACCCGCCCGACGCGACTCATGGGCGTTCCTCGCTCTCTGGTGCCGGTCCTGCTTGCGTGTCCTTGAGCGCGGCCCGGGCCGCGTCCAGGAACGTGTCGTTCTCGGCCGGGGTGCCCACGCTGACCCGCAGCCGCCCCGGCACCCCGTTGTCCCGGATGAGCACGCCGTGCTCCAGCACCTTCTCCCAGAAGGCGTGCGGATCGGCGAAGCGCCCGAACTGGATGAAGTTGGCGTCCGACTCCGTCACCTCGAAGCCCATCGCCCGCAGTTCACGCACCAGCCGGTCACGTTCGGACTTCAGCTCCTCGACATAGCCGAGCAGCGTCCGCGAGAACTCCAGCGCGGCGTGCGCGGTGGCCTGGGTGACGGCGGACAGGTGGTAGGGCAGCCGTACCAGTTGCACCGCGTCCACCAGCGCCGGGACGGCGGCCAGGTAGCCGAGCCGCAGCCCGGCCGCCCCGAACGCCTTCGACATCGTGCGCGAGATGACCAGATTCGGCCGGCCCTCGATCAGCGGCAGCAGCGAGGGCCGGTGGCTGAACTCCGCGTACGCCTCGTCCACCACCACCAGCGCGCCGTGCCGGCCCTTGGCGGCCCGCTGGGCCGCGTCGTGCAGCGCCAGTACGGTCTCGGGTGGGATCGCCGTGCCGGTGGGGTTGTTCGGGGTGCACAGGAACAGCACATCGGGCCGCCGCTCGGCGATGAACTCCACCGCGGCCCGCTCGTCGATGGTGAAGTCCGCCGCGTCCCGCGCCCCGGAGATCCACCCCGTGCCGGTGCCTCGCGCGATCAGCTCGTGCATCGAGTACGACGGGTCGAAGCCGAGCGCGGTGCGGCCGGGCCCTCCGAACGCCTGGAGCAGCTGCTGAATGATCTCGTTCGAGCCGTTGGCCGCCCAGACATTCCTCGGCCCGACCCGGTAACCGGTGGTGTCCGTCAGATAGGTGGCCAGGGCCGTCCGCAGCCCCACCGCGTCCCGGTCCGGGTAGCGGTTCAGCCCGCGCGCCGCGTCGGAGACGCGTTCGGCGATGCGCCGCACCAGCTCCTCGGGCAGCGGGAACGGGTTCTCGTTCGTGTTCAGCCGCACCGGTACATCGAGCTGCGGCGCGCCGTACGGGGTCTTGCCGCGCAGTTCGTCCCGGAGCGGAAGATCGTCAATGCGGGTCACTGGGGTGCGGGTCACTTGCCGTCCGGAACCTTCCACTCGAACCTTGCCCTGACGGCGGCCCCGTGCGCCGGCAGGTCCTCCGCCTCGGCGAGCGTGACGACATGCCCCGCCACCCCGGCCAGCGCCTCGCGGTCGTAGTCCACGACGTGGATACCGCGCAGGAAGGACTGCACCGAGAGACCCGAGGAGTGGCAGGCACAACCACCCGTGGGCAGGACATGATTCGACCCGGCCGCGTAGTCGCCCAGCGACACCGGCGCGTAGGGGCCGACGAACACCGCGCCCGCGTTGCGCACCCGCGCCGCGACCCCGGCCGCGTCCCGGGTGAGCACCTCCAGGTGCTCGGCCGCGTACGCGTTGACCACCGCGAGCCCCTGCTCGACCCCGTCCACCAGCACGATCCCGGACTGCCGCCCAGTGAGCGCCGCCGTCACCCGCTCCTGGTGCTTGGTGACCGCGACCTGCGCCCGTACCTCCGCCTCGACCGCCGCCGCCAGCTCCGGGGAGTCCGTGACCAGCACCGCCGCCGCCAGTTCGTCGTGCTCGGCCTGACTGATCAGGTCGGCCGCCACATGGCGCGGGTCGGCGCTGTCGTCCGCCAGCACCGCGATCTCGGTCGGCCCGGCCTCGGCGTCGATGCCGATCCGCCCCTTGAGCAGCCGCTTCGCCGCCGCCACATACACATTGCCGGGGCCGGTCACCAGCTGCGCCGGCGCGCACTCGTCCGTCCCGTACGCGAACATCGCGATCGCCTGCGCGCCGCCCGCCGCGTACACCTCGTCCACCCCGAGCAGCGCGCACGCCGCCAGGATGGTGGGGTGCGGCAGCCCGCCGTGCTCGCGCTGCGGCGGCGAGGACACCGCCAGCGAGGCGACCCCGGCCTCCTGCGCGGGCACCACGTTCATCACCACGGACGACGGGTACACCGCCTGCCCGCCCGGCACGTACAGCCCGACCCGCTCCACCGGCACCCACCGCTCGGTGACGGTGCCGCCCGGCACCACCCGTACGGTGTGGTCCGTACGCCGCTGCTCGCGGTGGACCAGCCGGGCCCGCCGGATCGACTCCTCAAGCGCCGCCCGCACCGCCGGGTCGAGCTGGTCGAGCGCCTGCCCGATCCGCTCCACCGGGACCCGTACCCGCTCGATCTCCACCCGGTCGAAACGCCGGGCGTACTCGATCAGCGCCGCCGTGCCGCGATGGCGCACGTCCTCGCAGATGGGCCGCACCTTCTCCAGGGCGGCCTCGACGTCGAGTTCGGCGCGGGGCAGCAGGTCACGGTCGATCACACCCTCTGACGAGGGAGAATCGCGCAGATCGATTCGGTTCAGCACCGCTCCAGTCTCTCAGACGGCCGTGACACGGCGATCGCGCGTTTCACCATGCGGGCTCCGTACCGGCGACGGGCTCCGGATGAGCGGCGACCCACCGTTACAGGGGCGCACACAGCCAGTAGGCTGGCCGGTCGTGACCACCACGCGCCTGCCACTGTTCCCGCTCAACACCGTGCTCTTCCCGGGGCTCGTGCTGCCGCTGAACGTCTTCGAGGCGCGCTACCGGGCGCTGATGCGGGATCTGCTGGACCTCCCCGACGACGGTCCACGGCCGTTCGGGGTGGTCGCGATCAGGGACGGCCACGAGGTCGCGCCCAGCGCCATCGGCCTCCCGGACCCCACGGCGCTGCCCGAGGCCGGTCCGGGGGCGGGCTTCGCCGCCGACCCGATGGACTCCTTTCACTCCGTCGGCTGCATCGCGGACGCCTCCACCATCCGGCCGCGCGCGGCCTCGGCGGCGGCGGTGCTCGCCGAGGAGGGCGAGCCGGACGCGGCGACGGACGGCTACGAGGTGCTGGCCACCGGTACGACCCGGTTCCGGCTGCTGTCGGTGGACAGCGCCGGCCCGTATCTGACGGCGGAGGTCGAGACGCTGCCGGAGGAGCCGGGGGAAGGCGCCGGCGCCCTCGCCTCCGGGGTGCTGCGGGCGTTCCGCGGCTATCAGAAGGAGCTGGCGGGGGCGAACGAGCGCACCCTGGCCTCCGGTCAGGAGCTGCCCGAGGACCCGTCGGTCGTCTCGTATCTGGTGGCGGCGGCCACCGTCATGTACACCGCCGACAAACAGCGGCTGCTCCAGGCCAAGGACACCGCGACCCGGTTGGCGGAGGAGCTGAAAATCCTGCGCCGGGAGACCACCTTGATCAGTAGGCTCCCCTCGGTCCCGGGCGCCGAGTACACGCTGCGCCCGACCAGCCTGAACTGAGACAGGGGCAGAGGTAACGGTGGCGAAGAAGAAGAAAGAGCAGCAGCACAGGGAAGCCGCAGGCCAGGGCGGTACCCCGGCGACGGTGGCCGCGACGAAGGCGGGCGTACGGTTCACGCTGCACGCCTACGACCACGACCCGGCCGCCGCCTCCTACGGCGACGAGGCGGTCCAGGCCCTGGGCAACGACCCCAGGCAGGTGTTCAAGACGCTGGTCGCCGAGGTGGACGGCGCCCTGACCGTGGCCGTGGTGCCCGTCTCGGGCTCGCTCAACCTCAAGGCGCTGGCGGCGGCGGTGGGCGGCAAGCGGGCCACGATGGCCGACCCGGCGGCGGCGGAGCGCACCACCGGCTATGTACGGGGCGGCATCTCCCCGCTCGGCCAGCGCAAGCGGCTGCCCACCGTGCTGGACGCCTCCGCCACCGCCCACCCGACGATCTTCGTCTCGGCCGGCCGCCGGGGCCTGGAGATCGAACTGGCCCCCGCCGACCTGATCACCCTCGCCTCGGCGGTGACGGCCCCGATCGGCAAGGACTGAGACGGGCGGAGGAGCGGAAGGACGGAGGGGTGGAAGACGGAGGGTGGAAGACGGAGGCCGGCTAGGAAGCGGAGCGCGGCGGCTCGTTCCAGCGCGGAAAACCCCCGGGCGGCGCGGGCAGCGGATCACGCGGCCCCCACAGCGCGGTGGCCAGCAGATGCGCCCCGAGCGCGCCGAACGGCAGCCCGATCAGTACGCCCCTCGCCTCCAGCTTCAGCGGCGCGTCGAAGACCACGCCCTCCCCCACCCGCCGCGCGTGCGCGACGAGATCCTGCTCGGGCCCCAGCCAGATGCCCACCCGCCAGGCGAGCAGCGCACCGGCCAGCGCGCCGAGGGCGAGCCCCAGCACCTCGGCGATCCCGCCACGCCGCTTGCGCAGCACGAAGACCAGCACCCCGGCGACGACGCCGACCGCGAGGCCGGTCAGCAAGAACGTCCCGTCGATGGCGATCGCCTGCTGCCCCTCGGAGTTCTGGAGCATCACGGCCTGCCCGTTGGACACCACCGGAATCCGGGGCGCCAGCAGCGGCCACAGCGTGCCGAGCGCCAGCCCGGCCAGTACGGCGACGGGCAGCGCCACCAGCAGTGCGGTGCGTATCTCCCGGCCCCACTGCGGACGCGGGCGGTCCGGCGGGGGCGGCGCGGGGACCGACCAGGGGTCGTGGCCGCCGCCCATGGCGGGGGTGCGGTGGTCCTCGGAGGGTTGCGGGGCGATCACCCCAACATCCTGCCAGCTCCGGCCACCTGTTCGGTCCCCGGGACGGCCGTTCGGGCGTATGAACGGATCTTCAACGCCGTCGGCCGGCCGGCGGGACTACCCGACGGCGGCCCGCCGGTAGGCCCAGGTGGCCAGCGTCAGCGCCAGCGCCCCCACCGCCGCGCACACCCCCAGATTCGCGGCCACCGAGCCCCAGTCCGGCCCCGGCCGCAACACCTCCGCCAGCGCCTCCACCCCGTACGTGGACGGCAGCAGCTCCCGCAGCCAGCGCACCGGCTCCGGCAGCCGCCCGGCCGGCAGCACACCCAGCAGCAGCGCCGCCGACATGCCCAGCTGCCCGCACAGCGTGGCCAGCTCCGGCCTCGGCGCCAGCAGGCCGAGCGCCGCACCGAGCCCGGCCAGCGCGGCCCCGGCCAGCGGGATCACCGCCAGCAGCACCCACAGCCCGCCCAGCGGCAGCTGGTACAGCAGCGCCCCGGAGACCGCCGTCACGATGACCCCCGGCACGGTGAACGACGCGTACGCCGCCGCCGTCCCCAGCGCCACCGCCGCCGCCGGTACCGGCAGCGTCGCGTAGTGGTCGATGCCGCCGCTGGCCCGCAGCTGCCCGAAGTGCTGCGCCAGCAGGTTCAGCGCGACGAACGCCACCACCAGCACCGCCGAGCCCGCGACGATCGCCCGCGCCTCGTCCCCGGTGCCGCCGTCCACCACCCCGCGCATCAGGACCATGATCCCGATCGACTGAAAGGTCGCCACGAACAGCAACGGAATCCGGGCGACCCGCGCCCGCGACAACTGCGCCACGTACACCGCGCGCAGCGAGGGCCACAGCCGCACGGCGGGAGCCAGCGGATACGGCTCGACAGCAGCGGCAGTACTCATCCCCGCACCAGCCCATCCCCCTGGCCACCCAGGGCCAGATACACATCCTCAAGCGTCGGCGTGGCCAGCGTGAAGTCGTCCAGGGCCGCGAACGCCGGCCCGGTGGTCACCTCGGTCACCGCCGCCCGCGCCCGCTCCGGCGGCAGCCGCAGCGTCCAGCGCCGCCCGGCCTCCACGGCCCCGGGCCGCAGCGCGGCGATCGCAGGCACCCACAGCGGCGGCTCGTCCCGCCACACGAGATCGAGCCGCACCTCCTCCCCGACCAGCGCCTTCAGCCCGCCCGGCGTATCGCAGGCGATGACCCGCCCCGCGTCCAGGACGGCCACCCGGTCAAGAACGCTCTCCGCCTCGATCACGTTGTGCGTCACGAGCACAACCGTCGTGCCCTGCTCCCGCCGGCGCCGGTCGATGGCGGCCCACACGGCCCGCCGCGCGATCGGATCCATCCCGGTGGTCGGTTCGTCCAGTACGAGTACGGGCCGCCCGGCCACCAGCGCGGTCGCCACACACGCCAGCCGCCGCTGCCCGCCGGACAGCTTCTTCAACGGCCGCCCGGCGAGGGGCGCCAGACCCAGCTCATCGATGACGGCATCCCGCTCCCGGCGCGCCGCGGCGGCGTCGAGCCCACGCAGCCGGGCCGTGGTCTCGGCGGCCAGGGCAACGGTCAGCTCGTCGAGCGCGCTGGACTCCTGCCCCAGGTACGCCAGCAGCCGCGAGGCCCGGCGCGGATGCCGCACCAGATCGTGCCCCAGCAGCTCAATGGTTCCGGCGTCGGGCCGCAGCAGCCCGGTCAGCTGCCGTACGAGGGTGGTCTTGCCCGCCCCGTTGGGCCCCAGCAGCCCGAAGATCTCCCCGGCCGCGACATCGACATCGATCCCGTCACTGGCGAGGACCGGGGCGGCCGGCGACCGCCGACGGCCCCAACTCCGCCCGCCGGGATACGTCTTCACCAGGCCACGCACGGAGAGAGCGGTCACAGCATCGCCGCTGTCCGCTGCCGATTGCTGCGCGCCGGGGTTCGACCGCCCGACCCATGCGGTAATGGGGCCCACAGTCCGAGCCTACGCGCCGCCCGTCGCCCGCCCGGAACCGGGGGCTTACTCGGCCGTAGCGGTACGCACGGTGTCCGTCCGGTCGTCGATCTCCCGCCAGAAGCCGGCCCGGATCGCGTACCGGTCCCGTTCGTCGATCTGGTCGTCCTTGTGCGCCAGCAGCCCGAACCGGGCCGCGTACCGCAGCAGCTCTCCGTCGATCCGGTGCGGAATCCGCGGATAGTCGGTGGACAGGGTGGACAGCTGAGTGATCGGTTTGCCGCCCCCCAACCGGTCCGCCCACCGCCGGGCGAACACCTGACCCACCTCGAAGGGGTCACCGCTGACCGCCGTGATGTCCTCCTCCCGGTCGGCCCAGCGCTGCTCGGCGGTGGTCAGATGCGACAGCATCGGCAGCGCCGCCGTCTCCGCCGATTCCTCGGGGCCGCGCTCCACCCACCCCCGGTCGGAGGACCAGCGCAGCGTGGCGGAGGTCGGTGGCGCCTGGACCGGGCGTCCCAGCGAGGCGAGGTCCTTGGGCGTGGGCACTTTTCCCGCCGGCTCGGCCTCGGCGACCGCCACGCACGGCTCGGCGGAGACGGCCGCTCCGGCGCCGGCCGGGACCGGCGCGCCGTTCTTGGCGTGCGCGGGGGGCGCCGACAGAATGGCGGCGATCTCGGGTCTGGGCTGCGGCTGCGCCTCCTTCACCCGGATGGCCCTGGTGATCCAGGCCCGGTCGAGGACCCGCCGCTCATCGGCCTCGGCGACCAGGTCCTCGGACTGGTTGTAGTCCCCGTCGGCGGCCTGCACGGCCCACAGGTGTACGGCGACCCCGTGCTCCTTGGCCGACACCAGGCCCGGCAGCAGATCCCCGTCCCCGGTAATGAGCACGATGTCGGCACACGCCCGGTTACGCGCCAGCTCGGTCAGCTCGGCGTGCATCGCGGCGTCCACGCCCTTCTGCGCCCAGCGCCCATCGCTGCGGGTAAGTGCCCCCAGGCGCACCGTGACCCGGGGCATGACGCGAAGTCGCCGGTGTTCGGGCTGTGGTACGCGGTCGGGGGCGCCGTCGAACCAGTAGATCCGCAGCAGATCGCATCCGGTGTCCGCCTCCGCCCGTTCCCTCAACCCCTGGATGAGCGCGGCGTGATCGACGGCGATACGGGGCCGGGAGGGCTCGCCGGCGAGAAGGCTCGCGGCAGCTCCGAGCAAGTACCCGGCATCGACCAACACAACGCAGCGATCCACGTGGCACCTCTTTCACCGACCCGTTTTCTGGAGTCTGCCCGACCGCGTCACCGTTATCAGCCTGAACTCGATCATCGGCGTGGCGAGTCGGACATGAACCGGTCATACATGAGGCCCCCGCAATCTGCCCGAAATGCGAAGTCTGTACGATCATGCGAATCTGATCCCGGCCACTGATTCCCGCAACCGGGAGGCGATCATGAGCAAGAAGAAACGCGACCGCGGTCAGCAGCAGCCCAGAGACAGCCGCTCCACCGACGACGAACGCCGCAGATACGAACGCGAGCAGCAGCAGATGGGCGAGCCCTCGACGGACTCCTCACCTTCCGGCAAACCCCGCCGCTTCGGTCACAACTGACCACAGCCCGAGGGCGCACCCCCGCCGGGGTGCGCCCTCGCTGCGTGCTCGATTCCGTTGTTCCTCAGTCGGAAAATCCGTGCCGTTCGTGCGCGGCCGCGAAAGAACGCGCCTGGGACAGTTCCGACGGGGCGGAGTAGAGCACAGGTGCACCCTGATGCACCTTGTCCCATGCCTCGTACACACACCGCAGCCGATCATCGAATGCGGTCCCCGGGAAATACTCGGCCAGCGCCTGTATGGCCTCTCCCCGCGAGACATGTGCCTCACGCAAGAGAAATACGGCCTTCTCAACCATCCTGGCTTCCACGGCATTCCACCCCTCAAGCGGGCCATTCACTCCACTTAGAAGGTAACGCCGCGAATTACTCATTCGGGCAAAGCAGTTTCCCCATCCGGTAAAGCTGATCTCATGATCCGACCAACGCCACGGCGCGCTCCACTCAGTAGGTCACACCTCACCACCGAGCCGCCGGCCCCGGGCCTCCTGGATCTCCCCCTGGTGCCGCACCGCCCAGTCCGCCAGCGCCGACAACGGCACCAGCAGACCGCGCCCCAGCGGGGTCAGGCTGTACTCGACACCGGGCGGCACGGTCGGGTGCACCTCGCGCCGCACCAGCCCGTCCGTCTCCAGGCCGCGCAGCGTGCGGGTCAGCATGCGCTGACTGATCCCCTCGATCGCCCGGTGCAACTCGTTGTAACGGTGCGGGCGCCCGCCGAGCAGGATCACCAGCAACATGCTCCATTTGTCGCCCACCAGCCGGAACACCTCACCGGCCGGACACCCGGCGAACTCATCGGCCGGCACCGGGCGAGGCAGCTCATGAGCCAGCACCGAGGGAACACCGGTGTTCGTACCGGACATCAAAGTGCCTTCTTTCGGTCTTCGCCGGGGCGGCCGACGATGAATCCGTCGCAGCCGAGCGTATGGAGGACAGCGTGCCGGGCCAACCACCCAAGACCGTGATCATCAGCGGTGGCACCGACGGCATGGGCCGCGCGACCGCCCTGGCGCGGCTGGCGAAGGGTGACCACGTCACCGTGATCGGCAGCGACGAGACCAAGGGACGCGCGCTGCTCGATCAGGTCGCCCACCCGAACCTGCGGTTCCTGCGGGCCGATCTGTCCTCGATCGCCGAGAACGAGCGGGTGATCACCCGCATCGGCGAGGAACACGACCGGATCGACGCGCTGGCGCTGTTCGCCAACCGCGTCAACCCACGGCGGAAGGAGACCGCCGACGGGCTGGAGTCCACCTTCGCCCTGTACTACCTGAGCCGCTATCTCCTCAGCCACCGATTGTCTGCACTGCTCGACGCCGCCCCCGATCCGGTGATCATCAACGTGGCCGGCGTCGGAAACACAGCGGGCCGAATCCACTGGGACGACCCCCAATTGACCCGCCGCTACGGCCAGATCCGCGCCCAACTCCAAGCCGGCCGGGCGAACGACCTCCTGGGCGTCGCCTTCGCCGACCTGGCCGGCGGCAAGGCGCGCTACGTGCTCTACCACCCCGGATTCACCCGCAGCGGAATCGACGGCCACCCGAATCCACTGGTCCGGCGATCACTCGGAATCCTCGCGAAACTCTTCGCCCGCCCGATCGCCGACGCGATACTCCCGATCACCCAATGGATCGATCACCCCCCATCGGCCCCCCTCTCCGCGATCGACCGAGGCAAGCCGGTCAGACCCACCCTCCCCACCCTCAACCCCACCACGGCCACCCTCCTGACCACCTACACCGAGAACCTCTTGCACAACCGCTGACCAACAGCGGAGTACGCCCTCGCCCATGGCCACCCCACCCGGCCGGCCGCCTCCGCCAACCCACTCCGGGGTGTGCCCAGCGGTGGGTGCCCCCTGTCGGCCGGGAGGTCGCGCCCGGGTTCGTTAACATCGACATCCGCCCGAGGAACGGAGAGTTCACCCGTGCGTCATCCGCGTGTTGGTGTGGCCATCCTGACGATGGGGGACCGCCCGGCCGAGCTGGCCGCCCTGCTCGACTCCGTGGCCCGGCAGGACACCCCCGCCGCCCGCGTGGTCGTGGTCGGCAACGGCTCGCCGCTGCCGGCCCTCCCGGAGTGGGTGACAGGGCTGGAACTGCCCGAGAACCGGGGAATCTCCGGCGGCCGGAACGCCGCCCTGGAGCGCCTGCGGGCCTTCGGCGACGTGGACGTGGTGGTGGACCTGGACGACGACGGCCGGCTGATCAGCGACGACGTGTTCACCCGGCTCACCGAGCTGTACGCGGCGGATGACCGGCTCGGCATCGTCAGCTTCCGGATCGCCGACGAACGCGACCGCACCCAGCGCCGCCACGTCCCCCGGCTGCGCGCCGGTGACCCGATGCGGCGCGGCTACGTCACCACCTTCCTCGGCGGCGGCCACGGCCTGTCGATGCGCATGCTCGACGAGATCGGCGGCTGGCCGGACGCGTTCTTCTACGCGCACGAGGAGACCGATCTGGCCTGGCGGGCGCTGGATCGCGGCTGGCGGGTGCTGTACGAGCCGCAGTTGGTGCTGCGCCACCCGTGGACGGCGCCCACCCGGCACGCCCACTACCACCGGATGGTGGCCCGCAACCGGGTCTGGCTCGCCAAGCGGCATCTGCCCGCCGCGCTCGTTCCCGTCTACCTGTCCGTGTGGGCGGGCCTGACCGTGGCCCGCACCCGCTCCCTGCCCGGACTGCGCGCCTGGCGCGGCGGCTTCGCCGAAGGGGTACGCACCCCCTGCCCGCCGCGCCGCCCGATGCGCTGGGCCACGGTGTGGCGCATGGCCCGCCTGGGCCGACCGCCGGTCATCTGATCCTGATCAGCCGGTGGCCACGGGGCTGGGCTCAGACGCGGACCACGATCTTCCCCCGGGTGTGTCCGCGCTCGGAGTACGCGTGCGCCTCCGCGATCTCTTCGAGCGGGTAGGTCCGCTCGACGCGCGGTGTGTAGCGGCCCTGCCCGCCGAGTTCGCCCGCTTCGGCGAGGAGCGTGGAGTCGTTCACCGCGTTGGCCAGTTGCACACCCAGCCGGGAGGCGTTGGCGTGGTCGGCGATCGTCGCCACCCGGGCGGGGTCGCCCACGATCGCGACGAGATCGGCCAGGGACCCGGAGGCCGCGGTGTCGAGCGCGAGGTCGACACCGTCCGGAGCCAGGGTGGCCAGGCGCTCCGCGAGGCCGTCGCCGTACGTGGTGGGAACGGCTCCCAGAGAGGTGAGGAACGCGTGGTTCCGCTCGCTGGCCGTGCCGATCACGGTGGCGCCCTGAGCCACCGCGATCTCGACCGCGGCACTGCCCACGCCTCCGGCGGCGCCCTCGATGAGAAGGGTGCGCCCCCGCAGCGGGCCGAGCGCCTTCAACCCGCCCATCGCGGTCACGGACGCCAGCGCGGCGCCGGCGGCCTCCTCGTCGCTCCACGCGGCGGGCGCGGGGGCCCAGGCCGACAGTACGGCCAGCTCCGCCGTCGCACCGGTGACGCCGCCCAGCCCGAAAACGCGGTCGCCGACGCTCACCCCCTCCACCCCCTCACCGATCTCGTCGACCACACCCACGGCCTCCCGCCCGGGAATCGCGGGCAGCTCCACGGGAAGCACCTCGCGCGCCGCGCCGGACCGCACTTTCCAGTCGACGGGATTGACACCGGCCGCCGCGACCCGGACGCGGATCTCACCGGCCCCCGGATGCGGATCCGGTGCCTGCTCGACCACCAGGGTCTCCACACCGCCGTACTCGTGATAGCGGACTGCGCGCATGACGTTCTGCCTTTCCACCCGGCCCGAACCGGCCGTTCGTGAGATCACTGTGCGCGCACTACGCTAAAAGCTGACGTTGACGTGAGGTGCAAGTCGGGCTGGTTCGCCCGAACAGAGGAGGAGGGCCGGTGCGCATCGGTGAGGTGGCCGACCGGGCGGGCGTGAGCGTCCGGGCGCTGCGCTACTACGAGGAACAGGACCTGCTCCAGGCGGACCGCAGCCCCGGCGGCCAGCGCCACTACCCCGACACGGCCGTCGCCCGGGTCCGGCTGATCCAACAGCTGTACGCCGCGGGCCTCCCCAGCAGAGTGGTCCGCCAGGTACTCCCCTGCGTGGACACGGGCGAAGCACCCCCGAAACTCCTGGACCAGCTGACCACCGAACGCACCCGCATCGACCAGCGCATCACCGACCTGCTCGCGGTACGCGACCGCCTGGACAACGTGATCGCCCTCACCCGCGACCCCGACCCCGACTGCTCCCACCTTCGGTGAAGACCCCTACCGCGACGCCACGAAGCGGCCCCAGGCACGAGAGCTGACCATCACGAACGCCCCATCCGCCACCTTCGAATCCCGCAACCCCACCAGACCGCCGACGAACGCCACCTCAACGCACTGACCGCCGTTGGGCTCGCTGTAGCTACTCCGGCGCCACTCCGCACCCGAGAAACCGGAATCCTCCACGGACACACACTCCCTTTTCAGCCCTGGTAGAAGTCAGCATTCGCACCGGCCATCGGCCACTTGGCCCGCCCCTGTCCCGACAGCGGGCCAACATGTGGAAGTCGCCGGCCTCCGCGCGACCACGGGCGCACCTGCGCTCATGCCGTGCGAGTCCCGGCAACGAGCCGCCAGTGCTGAACGCCGGCCCCGGAGTAGTAGCCGAGGCCGTCTCGCTCCATGCTCCGGGGTCGGACGAGCCGCGAGCCTGGGCGCTCGCTCACCATCGGGCTGACACCACCGACCTTACGAAGCTTCCCCAGGCACGGGAGTTGACCACCACGAATGTCCCATCCGGCACCTTCGAGTCCCGCACACCCACCAGGTCACCTGGGAAGGCCACCTCTACACACTGACCACCGTTGTCTTCGCTGTAGCTGCTCCTGCGCCACACCGCACCCTGGAAACCTTCAACATCCACCGTGACACCCCTCATTCAGCTCGCCTGCTGTTCCGCTTCACCGGCCATACGCAGGATAAGGCGCTGAGACTCGACGGGCCCCAGGGCTGCCGCTTGGAGACGCGCCCAGAGGGCCGCGTAAGTCCGCACGGCATCTGGTCGGTCCAAGTACTCCGCATCCATGTAGTCCTCCAGGTACACCACGTCAGTACTCGCGTCCTGGTCGAACCGCAGTATCGTGAAGGAAAATGAGGCAGGTACATAGCTCTCGCTGTCGAATGGCAACACCTGCAACTGAACCTTCGGCCTTCGAGCGACCTCGGCGAGCCGTACATACTGCTCGCGCATGACGTGCTCACCGCCCACATTTCTCCGCAGCACAGACTCGCTCACGATGAAGTCGAATTGCGCGGCATCTGGCCTGTCGATGGCGCTCGCGCGCTGCATCCTCGCCTTCACCTGACGGTCCAGATCATCGTCCGACCCTCGTGAGGACGCAAAAACCGACCTCGCATACGCCTCGGTCTGGAGCATGCCGGGCACGCTCTCAGCCTGGTAGCACCTAACATCCGTCGCATCCTCCTCCAAGTCGAGATACTGCCGGAACCAGTCCGGGATGACGTTCCGGTAGCCGCTCCACCTGCCCCGCTGGCGCCCCGAGCGGGCCAGGTCGCGCATCCAGTCGGCCTGTTCGGCGTCCACTCCGTACGCGTCGAGCAGCACGTTCAGATCCGTGAGCTTGATCCCGTTCTGGCCAAGCTCCATGCGACTCACCTTGCTTGACGCCGCATCGATGAGCACGGTGGCCTCATCTTGGGTTTTCCCAGCCCGCTCACGTGCGCGTTTGAGCGCGATGCCAAGTCGTCGGCGCTGAATCGTCGGTGAAGCCACCTGCACACCCCTCCATCCACCTGTCACTCACACGACTGAATCCCACACGGGGAGTGGTCGAACTCTAGCGGAGCCCACCTTCTCAGAACTAATCTAGGAGTCCATTCTTGGATCCCAGGGAAGGGATGGGCCACCATGTCCAACACCGACAACGACCCGCAGGATGCGGCCACCTACTACCTCAACCGCGTCCAGAACCTCGGCGAACTGCTCGAAACCGTCACCACCGATCGCGATCTCGCCGTCTTCCGTGCGCACGAGCACGGGGTGGCGCATGAGGAGATCGCCCGGCGGGGCGGCCTTCGGCCCGCCGAGGTGAACGACGTCGTCGTCACGCTGCGCGCCGAGGAGGACATCGACGACTGGTGCGACGGGCCCGACTATCAGCCCGTCTGGCGGAGTTACCGCTGATCGGCGCCCGCCCAGGCGCCGCCCCGCGACCCGGCCGTCGCCGACCCCCGCACCCCCCGGCGGCCGGCCCGAGCGGGAGGTGTCGAAGCGAAAAAGTGGGCCGGATTTCACACCCGCCTTCACACACGTCGTCCACCGGCACACCGCTCCCACCGCGTTAGGGTGGGGAGCCCCCACACCCCCCTGTGCCCCACCCGCGAGGAGCCCCTACCGCCGTGGCCGACAACTTCGTTCACCTGCATGTTCACACCGAGTACTCGATGCTCGACGGGGCCGCGAAGAACGGCAAGCTGTTCGCCGAAGTCGAACGCCAGGGGATGCCCGCGGTCGCCATGAGTGACCACGGGAACATGTTCGGGGCCTACGAATTTTTCCAGACGGCCGGCAAAACCGGCGTGAAGCCGATCATCGGCATCGAGGCGTACGTCGCGCCCGAATCGCGCTTCCACAAGAAGCAGGTCTTCTGGGGCGGCAGCGGGCGCGGCCAGGACGCCAGCGGCGAGGGCGGCAAGGACGTCTCCGGCGGTGGCCGCTACACCCACATGACCATGTGGGCGCAGAACGCCCAGGGGCTGCGCAACCTCTTCCGGCTCTCCTCCCTCGCCTCCTTCGAGGGCTACTACATGAAGCCCCGCATGGACCGCGAGCTGATCTCCCAGCACTCCACCGGGATCATCGCCACCACCGGCTGCCCCTCCGGCGAGGTGCAGACCCGGCTGCGGCTCGGCCAGTACGACGAGGCCGTCAAGGCCGCCGCCACATACCAGGACATTTTCGGCAAAGAGAATTACTTCCTGGAGCTCATGGACCACGGCCTCGACATCGAGCGCACCGTCCGCGAAGACCTGCTCCGCATCGCCAAGCAGCTCAGCATCCCGCTCCTCGCCACCAACGACTCGCACTACGTCACCGAGGACCAGGCCGACGACCACGACAGCCTCCTCTGCGTCGGCGTGGGCAAGAACAAGGCCGACACCAACCGCTTCAAGTTCAACGGCACCGGCTACTACATCAAGACCTCCGCCGAGATGCGCCAGCTCTTCTCCGAGCTGCCCGAAGCCTGCGACAACACCCTCCTCATCGCCGAGCGCGTCGAGTCCTACAAAGAGGTCTTCTCCTACGAGGACCAGATGCCGCAGTTCGCCGTCCCCGAGGGCGAGACCCAGGCCAGCTGGCTGCGCAAGGAGTGCGAGCGCGGCATCAAGGAGCGGTACGGCGACAACCCGGAGCCCGAGGTCCTGGAGCGCCTGGAGACGGAGCTGTCCGTCATCACCCCGATGGGCTTCGACTCCTACTTCCTCGTCGTCTCCGACATCTGCAAGTACGGCCGCGACAACGGCGTCCCCGTCGGCCCCGGCCGCGGCTCCGCCGCCGGCTCCCTCGTCGCGTACCTCACCCGCATCACCGACGTCGACCCGCTCAAGCACGGCCTGCTCTTCGAGCGCTTCCTCAACCCCGAGCGCATCAACCCCCCGGATGTCGACCTCGACTTCGACGACCGCCAGCGCGACGTCATGGTGCGCTACCTCACCGACAAGTACGGCGAGGCGTACACCGCCCAGGTCAACACTTTCGGCACCATCAAGGCCAAGGCGGCCGTCAAGGACGCCAACCGCATCCTCGGCTTCCCCTTCTCCATGGGCGACCGCATCACCAAGGCGCTGCCGCCGGACGTCATGGGCAAGGGCATCCCGCTCTCCGGCGTCTTCGACTCCTCGCACCCCCGGTACTCCGAGGCCGCCGAGGTCCGTTCGATGTACGAGAACGAGCCCGACGTCAAGAAGGTCATCGACACCGCGCGCGGCATCGAGGGTCTCACCCGGGGTACGGGCGTGCACGCCGCCGCCGTCATCCTCTCCCGCACCCCGCTCCTCGACCTGATCCCGATGCACAAGCGGGATCGCGACGGGACGATCATCACCGGCTTCTCGTATCCCGACTGCGAGGAGATGGGCCTGATCAAGATGGACTTCCTGGGTCTGCGGAACCTGGGCATCATCGATCACGCCGTCAAGATCATCAAAGAGAACCGTGGCATCGACGTCGACACCGGCACCATCGACCTCGACGACAAGCCCACCTACGAGCTGCTCGCCCGTGGCGACACCCTCGGCGTGTTCCAGCTCGACGGCACCGCCATGCGCTCCCTGCTGCGCCTGATGCAGCCCGACCGCTTCGACGACATCTCCGCCGTCCTCGCCCTCTACCGGCCCGGCCCGATGGGCGTCGACTCGCACACCAACTACGCGCTGCGCAAGATCGGCCGCCAGGAGATCACCCCGATCCACGCGGAGCTGGAGAAGCCCCTCGAAGAGATCCTGGACCCCACCTACGGCCTCATCGTCTACCAGGAGCAGGTGCAGAAGGCCGCCCAGATCCTGGCCGGCTACAGCCTCGGCCAGGCCGACCTGCTGCGCCGCGCGATGGGCAAGAAGAAGCCGGAGGTCCTGGCGAAGGAGTTCATCCCCTTCCAGCAGGGCTGCCGCGACCGCGGCTACTCGGACGAGGCGATCCAGGCCGTGTGGGACGTGCTGGTGCCCTTCTCCGGGTACGCGTTCAACAAGTCGCACACCGTCGCGTACGGCATGGTCGCGTACTGGACCGCCTACCTCAAGGCCAACTACCCGGCCGAGTACATGGCGGCCCTGCTCACCTCCGTCGACAACGACAAGGACAAGACCGCCATCTACCTGGCGGAGTGCCGCCGCCTCGGCATCAAGATCCTCTCCCCCGACGTCAACGAGTCCGTCGCCGACTTCTCCGCCATCGGCGAGGACGTCCGCTTCGGCCTCCAGTCCATCCGCAACGTCGGCGCCAACGTCATCGAGTCCCTGGTGGCCACCCGCAAGTCCAAAGGCAAGTACACCTCCTTCGCCGACTTCCTCGACAAGTCCGAGATCGTCGTGTGCAACAAGCGCACCATCGACTCGCTCATCAAGGCCGGCTCCTTCGACTCCCTGAACCACACCCGCAAGGGCCTGTGCGACATCCACGAGAGCGCCGTCGACGCCGTCATCCCCGTCAAGAAGCAGCAGGCCATCGGCCAGGACGACCTCTTCGGCTCCATCGACACCGGCGACGACGCCCCGGCCATCGGCCTCGACTTCGAGGTCGGCGAGCAGGAGTGGAACCGCAAGGCCAAGCTGTCCCTCGAACGCGAGATGCTCGGCCTGTACGTCTCCTCCCACCCCCTCGACGGCGCCGAGCACATCCTGGCCCGCAGCCGCGACACCTCCATCGCCGAGCTGCTGGGCTCCGGGCGCACCGAGGGCGAGACCAAGATCGCCGGCCTGATCACCAGCATCGACCGCCGCCTCAACAAGCAGGGCGACCCCTGGGCCATCGTCACCGTCGCCGACCGGGACGCCAGCCTGGAGGTGCTGTTCTTCCCCAAGTCGTACGCGCTCATCCAGCACGAGCTGATCGACGACAACGTGCTCTCGGTCCGGGGCCGCATCAACGAGCGGGACGGCGCCATCAGCCTCTTCGGCCAGGAGATCACCGCCCTGGACATCTCCTCCGCCGAGCACGGCGGCAAGCCCCCGGTCATGCTGGTCCTCCCCGAGCACCGCATCAACGGCCGCGCCGTCCGCGAGCTCAAGCGCACCCTGAAGGCGCACCCCGGGGACTCCCCGGTCCGCCTCAAGGTGGAGGGCCGGCAGAAGACCACGGTCTTCGAGCTGGGCTTCCTGGTGAACCCGGACAACATCGCCTCGGACATCAAGGGCGGATTCGGCCCCTCCGCCTGGGCCGGCATCGCCCTGTGACCGGCACCCCGACGGACACCCTGACGGGCACCGTGATCGTCACGCTGCCCGTCACCTTCGTCACCCCCATACCAACCACCCGCCCACCCATGGCACACTCGGCTCGATGGGCATAACCAGCGGACCCGGCATACGCGCGGCGCGCGCCGCCATCTTCAGCGCGCTGTGCGTCGCGCTGGCGTCCGCCGCCCATGTCCTGCTGTCCGGAATGCCGCTTCCGGTCCCCACTGTGGCCGCCGTCACCGCGGTGATCTTCGCCGTCGCGTACGCGCTCGCCGGGACCGGCGAGCGCCGCTACTGGCACATCGCCGGACTGCTGCTGCCGCTCCAGCTGGCCGCCGACACCATCTTCACCACCGGCCAGGCGGCCTGCTACGGCACCGGCGAGGGGGCGCTCCCGCGCCCGTTGCGCGTCCTGGGCCTGGACCTGATCTGTTCGGGCGGCGACTTCGGTACGCCGCTGGCCCGGCTCGCCGCAGGTGAGCAGGGGCCGCTGGCCGCCCCCGTCCACCCGGCGCTGCCCTGGCTGCTGCTGGGCACCCACCTCGCCATCGGCCTGGCCGCCGCCGGCTGGCTGCGCTGCGGCGAGGCGGCGATCGCCCGGCTGCTGCACGCCGCCGTGGCCGCCACCTTCCGGCCGCTGCTGATCGCCGTCGCCGTCCACCGGGCCGCCGCCACGGCCGGCCGCGGGACCGTACGGTCCGCCACCCACCGCCACCGGCCGCTCGGCGCCGGCGCGCTGCTCACCCACTCCGTGACCCTGCGCGGGCCGCCGCGCGGCCTGGCGCCGGCTGCCTGAGCACTCCAGCCAGGCAGCGCTCCGCACCGCACCGCATCACCCCCTTCCTCACGGACATCACGGAATCACGGAGACCTTCCCCCATGAGCAAGCGCAACTCCCAGGAAGCCAAGCGCGAGGCCCGCGAGCGGCTGAAGGCCGAACGCGACAAGCAGGCCAAGCGCGACAAGATCCGCCGCCAGCTCACCGTCGGCGGCTCGGTCGTCGCCATCCTGGCGATAGCCGGCGGCATAGGGTTCGCCCTGGCCAACAGCGGCGGCGGCGGCAAGGACAGCACCGACTGGAGCGCCGCCCGCGACATCGTCGACAACGGCGCGCCCGCCACGGATGACGCCAACGCCGACGACGCGGTCAACTACCCGACCGAGGCCCCGGCCAACACCTCCGGCGACGACGGCCTCACCATCCAGGTCGGCGATCCGGACGCCGCCACCACCGTCACCCTGTACGAGGACCCCCGCTGCCCGGTGTGCGCCAGCTTCGAGCAGGCCATGGGCGAAACGATCAAGCAGGGCATCGACGACGGCAGCTACAAGGTCGAGTTCGTCTTCGGCACCTTCCTGGACAACAGCTTCCCGGGCTCCGGCTCCAAGAACGCCGTCTCCGCGATGGGGGCCGCCCTCAACGTCAGCCCGGAGGCGTTCCTCGCCTTCCACGAGGCGCTGTACTCGGCCGACCTGCACCCCGAGGAGAACAAGGACGGCTTCACCGACGACTACCTGATCAAGATCGGCGACAGCGTCCCGGAGCTCAAGGACAACCAGGAGTTCCAGGACGCCATCACCAACAGCACCTACGCCACCTGGGCGCTGGAGATGTCGGACAAGTTCGACGCCTCCGGAGCCGGTGGCACTCCGAAGATGGCGATCAACGGCGAGATTCTCGAACGGGTCCCCTACACCGCCGAGGACTTCGACGCCGTGCTGGCCGCAGCCGCCACGAGCTGATCCACCCGGGCCGACCCCCGAGACCCGCTACGGGTCCGGGGGTCAGCCCACCTCGTCAAGGAACGCCAGCGCGATCCGCCAGGTGGCCTCCGCCGCCTGTGCGTCGTAGTCCGGCAGCTCCGGATCCGTGTACAGATGCCCGGCCCCCGGGTACGGGAAAACCTCCGCCTTCGCGCCCGTCCGCCCGATCCGCAGATACCAGGCGGTCAGCCAGTCGTGCGGCTCGAACGGATCAGGATCGGCCACATGCAGCTGTACGGGCAGCCCCGGCGACGACGCGTCCTCGGCGATGTCCCCGGTGCCGTGGAGCAGCAGCAGCCCGCGCGCCTTCACATCCCCCAGCGCCAGCGTCTGCGCCAGCGAGGCGCCCAGCGAGAACCCGGCGTACACCAGCCCCGCGTCCGAGTGCGGGGCGGCGGCCACGATCGCCCGCCGCTGAAGCTCCTCCGTGCCGATCTCGTCCTTGATCGCCATCCCCTCCTCCACCGAGTCCGTGGTCCGGCCGTCGTACAGATCCGGTACGACCACCCGGTGCCCGGCGGCCCGCAGCCGCTCCGCCGCCGTGTGTACGGCAGGCCGCAGCCCCTGGGAGGAATGGAACAGCACTACGTCGGCCATGGTCGGGATCGCCTTCCGGAAGGGGCACTCTTGCTCTGCTGCCTCATCCTGCCAGTAGCCTTGCCGGATGGGCGCGCCGCACCCGCGCCGCCCACCAGGCACAACCACGACGACGGAGGACTGACCCAGCCATGGATGATGTGCTGCGGCCACTGCTGGTGATCGGTGGCACCATCACCCTCACACTGGTCATCGGCTGGCTGATCGACCGCGCGCTGCGCGCCGCCGACCGCCGCCACCCCGAGACCCGGCTGTGGTCCCTGCTGCGCTCCTGCCAGCTCCCGCTCCAGGTGCTGCTCGGCTCGGGCGCCGTGCAGATCAGCTACTCGGCGTGGGATCTGGCCCTGGGCAAGGGCGACGTGGTCCCCAAGGTGCTGGCCACCCTGACCATCGCGTCCGCCGCGTGGCTGGCGATACGCGCGGCCGACGCGGTCGGCGAGAACACCCTGGCGCGCTACGAGGCGCGGACCGAGGATCTGGCCCGGGTGCGGCAGTTCCGTACCCAGCTGACGATGCTGCGCCGGGTGATCACCACGGTGCTGGCGATCGTCGCCTCGGCGGTGGCGATCCTGCTGGTCTTCCCGGATCTGCGCACCCTGGGCACCTCCATGCTGGCCTCGGCCGGTGTGATCGGGGTGATCGCCGGTGTGGCGGCCCAGTCGATGCTGGGGAACCTCTTCGCCGGTCTCCAGATCGCCTTCGGCGAGTCGGTGAAGATCGGCGACACGGTGGTGGTGGACGGCGAGTGGGGCACGGTCGAGGAGCTGTCGCTGGCCTTCCTGACCATCCGCATCTGGGACGACCGCCGGCTGACGATGCCGGTGTCGTACTTCAACAGCCGCCCGTACGAGAACTGGTCGCGCGGCGGCCACGAGATCACGGCCACGGTGTATCTCCACCTGGACCACGCGACGCCGGTGCCTCAGCTGCGCAAGCGGCTCCAGGAGTTCCTGCTGGGCCGCGCCGACTGGGACGGCCGGGTGTGGAGCCTGGTGGTGACGGACACCACCCCCACCACGATCCAGATCCGGGCGGCGATGTCGGCGAAGGACGCGAGCGACGCGTGGACGCTGCGCTGCGCGGTCCGCGAGGAGCTGATCGCCTGGCTCCGCGACCACCACCCCCACGCCCTCCCCCGCGTCCCCACCTCCCCGGCGGCGACGGCCCCGACGGCGGGCCTGGACCGGCCCGCCGCCTGACGGCCGGGCCGCAGGGTCACAGACTGCGCTGGTCCAGTTGCCGCAGTACCCGGTCCACCACCTCCGGGTCTGAGCCCGGTTCGCTGCGGGCGGCCAGCACTTCGTGTCTGGCCGCCGACAGCAGTTCCGCGTTCAGCCGGTGGATGTGCTTCAGATAGCCGGCCCGCTTCTGGAACGCCTCGCGCCGTTCGTCGTCCGCGATCCGTGGCGAGATCCGTACCCCGATGTCGTACGCCCGCCGCAGCAGGATCTCGGAGACCTCCTCGGGCAGTTCCTCGCCCTCCGCCTCCTCGATCTCCCGCAGCCGCCGTTTGGCGGCCTTCGCGGCGCGCACCGCCAGCTCGTGCTCCAGTTCCTCCTCCGCCGCGCTGTCCGCCCGCACCCCCAGCTTTCCGGCCAGCCACGGCAGGGTCAGCCCCTGGAGCAGCAGCGTCCCGACCACCACCACGAAGGCGATGAAGATGATGGCGTCCCGCTCGGGGAAGGCCCCGCCGGCGTCGGTGGCGAGCGGGATGGCCAGGGCCAGCGCCACCGAGGCCACCCCGCGCATCCCCGACCACCACATGACCAGGGTCTCGCGCGGGCTGACCGGGATCTCCTCGGCGTAGTCGGTACGCCGGTGCAGCCGCTGGGTCAGCCAGGAGGCGGGCAGCAGCCACAGCAGCCGTACGAGGACCACCACGCCCAGCACCAGCCCGGCGGCCGGCAGCAGGTCCCGCCAGCGGTCGGAGGCGGTGCCGGCGACGTTGTGCAGTTCGAGGCCGATCAGCCCGAACGCGACGCCGGTCACCAGGGTGTCGATGATCGACCAGAACGCCTGCCCGGTCATCCGCCCGGCCACATCGTCGGCGTCCGCCGATCCCTCGCTGAGGAATATCGCGGTGACCAGCACCGCCAGCACCCCGGAGCCGTGGACCTCCTCCGCCAGCACATAGGAGGCGAAGGGCACCAGCAGCGTCATCCCGGTGCGCAGCGTCGGGTCGCCGAGCAGCGCGAGGCCCTTGACCGTGGCCCAGCCGAGCACCACCCCGACGACGATCGCCAGGGCCGCCGACAGCAGCAGTTCCGCCCCCGCGCTGCCCACCGAGAAC
Organism: Streptomyces sp. NTD107; assembly: GCF_059510435.1. Classification (NCBI taxonomy): domain Bacteria; kingdom Bacillati; phylum Actinomycetota; class Actinomycetes; order Kitasatosporales; family Streptomycetaceae; genus Streptomyces; species Streptomyces sp. NTD107. The sequence continues at coordinate 275,287 of NZ_JCAJZV010000002.1, forward strand.
GTGCCGGTCACGGACGCCGCGATGGCCACGTGGTACAGGGTGATGGCCGTCACATCGTTGAACAGGCCCTCGCCTTCCAGGATGGACACCATCCGGCGCGGCAGCCCGATCTTCCCGGCCACGGCGGTGGCGGCGATCGGGTCGGGCGGGGCGACGAGCGCGCCGAGCGCCACCGCGCCGGCCAGCGGCAGCCCCGGCACGATGGCGTGCGCCACCGCCGCGACGGCGGCGGTGGTGACGAAGACCAGCGCCACCGCCAGCAGCAGGATGGGCCGCAGATTGGCGGTGAACTGCCGCCAGGAGGTGCGCTGTACGGCGGCGTAGAGCAGCGGCGGCAGCACCAGCGGCAGGATCAGCTCGGGTGAGATCTCGACGTTCGGCACGAACGGCAGCAGGGCCAGCGCGCCCCCGAAGAGGGTCATCAGCACCGGTGAGGGCAGTGAGATCCGGTCGCCCAGCGGCACGGTGATCACGGCACCGAGCAGCAGGGCGAACAGCAGTGTGAGCTGGTCCATTCGGTCGATCCTAAAGCCAGCCCGATGAAATCCGGGGAAACGCCCGGATACGACCCCGGCCCGGACCGCGGGCGGTCAGACCGTCGGAACGGTCACTGGCTCTCGGAGCGCACCCGGTCCAGCGCCCGCTGCAAGTCCTCCGGATAGGCGCTGGCGAACTCCACCCACTGCCCGTCCCCGGGGTGGGTGAATCCGAGCCGCATCGCGTGCAGCCACTGCCGGGTGAGCGCGAGCCGCTTGGCGAGCGTCGGGTCGGCCCCGTACGTCAGGTCGCCGACGCACGGGTGCCGGTGTGCCGACATGTGCACCCGGATCTGGTGGGTGCGGCCCGTCTCCAGCTTGATGTCGAGCAGGCTGGCCGCCCGGAACGCCTCGATCAGGTCGTAGTGGGTGACCGACGGCTTGCCGTCCGCCGTCACCGCCCACTTGTAGTCGTGCTGCGGGTGCCGCCCGATCGGCGCGTCGATGGTGCCGCTGAGCGGATCGGGGTGGCCCTGCACCAGCGCGTGGTAGCGCTTTTCGACGGTACGTTCCCGGAACTGCTGCTTGAGCACCGAGTAGGCGCGCTCCGACTTGGCCACCACCATCAGTCCCGAGGTGCCGACGTCCAGCCGGTGCACGATGCCCTGCCGCTCGGCCGCGCCCGAGGTGGCGATCCGGTAGCCGGCCGCCGCGAGCCCGCCGATCACGGTGGGGCCGGTCCAGCCGGGGCTGGGGTGGGCGGCCACGCCGACGGGCTTGTCGATCACGACCAGTTCGTCGTCGTCGTGGACGATCTCCATGCCCTCCACCGGCTCGGCCACGACGGTGATCGCGCCCGGTGGCGGGGGGATCTCGACCTCGATCCAGGAGCCGCCGGTCACCCGCTCGGACTTGCCGACCTCGGCACCGTCGAGGCGCACCTTCCCGGCGGCGGCCAGCTCGGCCGCCTTCGTCCGGGAGAAGCCGAGCATCCGGGCGAGGGCGGCGTCGACACGCTCCCCCTCCAGGCCGTCGGGTACGGGAAGGGTCCGGGTCTCGGGAAGGGCGCTCACCCGAATGAGTATGCCCGAGGCGGCTCAGTCCTTGTGCACGGTGCCATCCGGGTCAAGGCCCCGGAAGGAGAGGATGACGATCAGAATGCCACCGCAGACGATCGCCGAGTCGGCCAGATTGAACACCGAGAAGTGCTGGACGGAGATGAAGTCCACCACATGCCCCTCGAACACCCCGGGGGCCCGGAACAGCCGGTCGGTGAGGTTGCCGAACGCCCCGCCCAGCAGCAGCCCCAGCGCGATCGCCCACGGGGTGCTGTACAGCTTGCGCGCCAGCCGGATGATCACCACCACCACGGTGGCGGCCACGGCTGTCAGAAAGACGGTCAGCGCCTCGGCCATGCCGAACGCCGCGCCGCCGTTGCGGATCACCGAGAAGCGCACCCAGTCGCCGATGACCTCGATGGACCGCTGGTGCTCCAGCCACTCCACCGCCGCGATCTTGCTGGACAGATCGAGCAGGAACACAAAGGCGGCCACCACGGCCAGCACGCCGATCCGGCGGCGCCGCGGCGCCGCCGGATCCGCTTCCGCTCCGGCTTCCGTTTCCGGCTCCGGCGCGGTCTCCGCCGCCGTCTCGTCCGGTTCCGGACGAGAGGAATCTTCGGGTGTCTCGATGGTGCGCTCCGCCTCGCTCACACGTTGAGGGTACGACACGGGGCGATCCGATCACCCGACGACCGGCACACCGGGCGTCGCCCGCGACCTCACGCCCGCCGCTCCTGCCGCTGCTTGTCCTCCACACACAGCGTGGCCCGCGGGAACGCCTGCATTCTGGCCTTCCCGATCGGCTTGCCGCACACCTCGCAGGTGCCGTACGTGCCGGCCGCCAGCCGGTCCAGCGCCTTCTCGGTCTGGAACAGCATCTCGCGCGCGTTGGCCGCCAGCGCCAGCTCGTGCTCGCGGGTGATGTTCTTCGAGCCGGTGTCGGCCTCGTCGTCCCCGGCCCCGTCCCCGGAGTCGCGCATCAGCCCGGCCAGCGCGTCCTCCGAGGTGGTGATCTCGGTACGCAGCCGCTCCGCCTCGTCCGTCAGCTCCCGGCGCGCTTCGGTGACCTCCTCCGGCGTCCAGGGGTCCTCGCCCGGCCGGACCGGCAGCTCCCCGGGGGTCACGGGGCCCGCGGCGCGGGCGGCGGGCACCGCAGCGGCCGACTCTTCCGTCGTGTCCGTCCTCGTGCTGTTCTTCGCAGCCACCTTCTTGGCTCCTGTCCCGTCCGTCGTGGACTTCTTCGCCGTCTTCTTCGCCGTCGTCTTCGCGGGCGCGGCCTTCTTGGCGCTCTTCTTCGCAGCCGCCTTCTTCGCCGTCTTCTTCGTCGCCTTGGACGCGGTCGTCTTGGACGTGGACGGCTTCCCGGACCCGGCCGGCGTGCCGTCCGGTGCTTCTCCGGCGGTATCGCTCGTCGCCACCATCGCGGCGGCCCCTTCACATAGTGTGATCTTGCTCGCGCATTGTGACCGGAACGATAAATCGACTCCGGGTGAGCAGCAACGGGGACGCGCCGGTCCCCCTGCGTTGTGCCCCGCCCGGCCCCCGGATAACCGGTCATCACCCCGGTACGAAGTTCCGTACACTGTCCGCAGCGAAAGGCATCGATGGGGACGAGTAGCGCCGTCCGGCAGCCAGGAGCGACCCGGGGACGGTGCGAGCCCGGGGGCGTGCGCGGCGCGAAGATCACCCCGGAGCCGTCGGAAGAAAGCCGCCCGAGCCCCGGCTCGGCACGCGAGTAGACCCGGCATCGCGGCCCAATGAGGGGGCCGAGGCAGCGGCAGCCACCGCTCCGCCTGGGCCAAGGAGGGTGGTACCGCGGGCGCCCGAGCCGGGCTCTCGTCCCTCCGACGGAGATCAGTGTGTGTCCGCCGGAGGAATGCCGATGACGCAGTACCGCCCCGTGCCGGCCCAAGTCGATCTGCCCGCGCTCGAACACGCGGTCCTCGACTTCTGGCACGAGAACAAGACGTTCAACCGCAGCCTGGAGCAGTCCGAGGGCCGCCCCGAGTGGGTGTTCTACGAGGGCCCGCCCACCGCCAACGGCATGCCGGGCGCCCACCACATCGAGGCCCGCGTCTTCAAGGACGCCTTCCCCCGGTACCGCACCATGCGCGGCTACCACGTCTCCCGCAAGGCCGGCTGGGACTGCCACGGCCTGCCCGTGGAGCTGGCCGTGGAGAAGGAGCTGGGCTTCACCGGCAAGCAGGACATCGAGACGTACGGCATCGCCGCCTTCAACGCCAAGTGCCGCGAATCGGTCACCCGGCACACCGACGCCTTCGCCGAGCTGACCACCAGGATGGGCTACTGGGTCGATCTCGACGCCGCCTACCGCACCATGGACCCGCAGTACATCGAGTCCGTGTGGTGGTCGCTCAAGGAGATCTTCAACAAGGGTCTGCTCACCCAGGACCACCGGGTCGCCCCCTGGTGCCCGCGCTGCGGCACCGGCCTGTCCGACCACGAACTGGCCCAGGGGTACGAGACGGTCGTCGACCCCTCCGTCTATGTCCGGATGCCGCTCACCTCCGGGCCGCTGGCCGGCCAGGCAGCGCTCCTGGTGTGGACCACCACCCCCTGGACCCTGGTCTCCAACACCGCCGTCGCCGCCCACCCCGAGGTGACGTACGCGGTGGCCACCGACGGCACCGAGCGGCTGGTCGTCGCCGAACCCCTGCTCGCCACCGCCCTGGGCGAGGAATGGCACGCCACCGGCGAGACCTTCACCGGCGCCGAGATGGAGCGCTGGACCTACCGGCGCCCCTTCGAGCTGGTCCCGTTCGAGGAGGCCGCCCACTTCATCGTCAACGACACCTATGTCACCACCGAGGACGGCACCGGGCTCGTCCACCAGTCGCCCGCCTTCGGCGAGGACGACCTGCGGGTCGGCCGCGCCTACGGCCTGCCGGTGGTCAACCCGGTGCGCCCGGACGGCACCTTCGCCGAGGACATCCCGCTGGTCGGCGGCCAGTTCTTCAAGAAGGCCGACGAAGCCCTCACCGAGGACCTGCGGCAGCGCGGTCTGCTCTTCAAGCACCTGGCGTACGAGCACAGCTACCCGCACTGCTGGCGCTGCCACACCCCGCTGCTGTACTACGCACAGCCGTCCTGGTACATCCGCACCACCCAGGTCAAGGACGCCCTGCTGCGGGAGAACGAGAACACCACCTGGCACCCGGAGTCCGTCAAGCACGGCCGCTTCGGCGACTGGCTCAACAACAACATCGACTGGGCGCTGTCCCGCAACCGCTACTGGGGCACCCCGCTGCCCATCTGGCGCTGCGCCGAGGACCACCGCACCTGCGTCGGCTCACTGGCCGAGCTGTCCGAGCTGACCGGCACCGACCAGTCGGGCCTCGACCCGCACCGCCCGTACATCGACGAGATCACCTTCCCCTGTACGGCAGAGGGCTGCTCGCTCACCGCCACCCGGGTCCCGGAGGTCATCGACGGCTGGTACGACTCGGGCGCCATGCCGTTCGCGCAGTGGGGCTACCCGCACCGCAACCGCGAGGTGTTCGAGAAGCGGTACCCGGCCCAGTACATCGCCGAGGCCATCGACCAGACCCGCGGCTGGTTCTACACCCTGATGGCCGTGGGCACCCTGGTCTTCGACAAGAACTCCTACGAGAACGTCGTCTGCCTGGGCCACATCCTGGCCGAGGACGGCCGCAAGATGTCCAAGCACCTGGGCAACACCCTGGAGCCCATCCCGCTCATGGACCAGCACGGCGCGGACGCGGTGCGCTGGTTCATGGCGGCCGGCGGCTCCCCGTGGGCGGCCCGCCGGGTGGGCCACGGCACCATCCAGGAAGTGGTGCGCAAGACGCTGCTCACCTACTGGAACACCGTCGCCTTCCAGTCGCTGTACGCCCGCGCCGCCCACTGGGCCCCGTCCGCCGCCGACCCGGCGCAGGACGACCGGCCGCTGCTGGACCGCTGGCTGCTGAGTGAGCTGAACGCCCTGGTCGACATGGTCACCAAGGCCATGGACACCTACGACACCCAGCGGGCCGGCAAGCTCATCTCGACGTTCGTCGACGATCTGTCCAACTGGTACGTGCGCCGCTCCCGCCGCCGCTTCTGGCAGGGCGAGCCGGCCGCGCTGCGTACCCTGCACGAGGTCCTGGAGACCGTCACCCGGCTGATGGCCCCGCTGGTGCCGTTCATCACCGAACGGGTCTGGCAGGACCTGGTGGTGCCGGTGACCCCGGGCGCGCCCGAGTCGGTGCACCTGGCGTCCTGGCCGGACGCCGACCTGACCCGGGTGGACGCGGATCTCTCCCAGGACATGCTGCTGGTACGCCGGCTGGTGGAGCTGGGCCGGGCCACCCGCGCCGAGTCCGGGGTGAAGACCCGGCAGCCGCTGTCCCGGGCGCTGGTCGCCGCGCAGGGCTTCGAACTGCTCGGCGAGGACCTGCGGGAGCAGATCGCCGACGAGCTGAATGTGACCGGGCTCGCCGCGCTGTCCGAGATGGGCGGCTCGCTGGTGGACACCACGGCGAAGGCCAACTTCCGGGCGCTCGGCCGCCGGTTCGGCAAGCGCACCCAGCCGGTGGCGCAGGCCATCGCGGCGGCGGACGCCACCGCGCTGTCGGCGGCGCTGCGGGCCGGCACGGCGGCGGTCGAGGTGGACGGGGAGCGGATCGCGCTCACCCCGGAGGAGGTCATCATCACCGAAACGCCCCGCGAGGGCTGGTCGGTGGCCTCGGACAGCGGGGCGACGGTGGCGCTGGATCTGGAGATCAGCCCGGAGCTGCGCCGGGCGGGCATCGCCCGGGACATCATCCGGCTGGTGCAGGAGGCCCGTAAGAACAGTGGCCTCGATGTCACCGACCGGATCGCGGTGCGCTGGCAGGCCACCGACCCGGAGGTGAGCCGCGCGCTGGCGGACCACCAGGCGCTGATCTCCACGGAGGTGCTGGCCACGGAGTTCGCGGAGGGCACCGCCACCGAGCCGTTCGGGCCGGCCTTCACCGACGAGGAGCTGACCCTGACCTTCCACCTGCACAAGGTGTAACCCTCCCCGGGGGGAAGCCATGGCCATGTCGCCCGGCCGGGGGTGTCGCGACGCGGCGCCCCCGGCCGCCGGCGAGGAACCCTGGCCTCGGTGTGCCGTCCGGCCCGCCCCTGGCCGGAACCTCTCCGCCCGCTTCCCCTCAACGCTCATCCCGGGTCGCATCGCCGACGAGGCCGGGCCCGGACGATATGTCCGGGCCCGGCCTCGTTGGTGATATGCCGACGCGTTACGCCGTAGGTGACGCCGTCAGTTGTCGTCCTCGTCGATCAGGAAGCCGCGCATCGGGGACGGGGCCTGCTGCTGGACCGGCTGCGGGCCGGCCGGGCGGACCGGCGCCATCGGCTGGGTCATCGCCGGGGACATCCCCTGCTGACCGCCGTAGGACGGCGGGCCGGCGTGGCCGCCACCCGGGTGGCCGCCGTGGGTGCCGTTGTGGCCGGGGCCGCCCATCGGCTGCTGGCCGCCCATGGACTGGTGTCCGCCCATGCCGCCGCCCATGCCGCCAACCGGTCCGGCCGGGGCACCGGCCGAGGCCAGCGAAGGCTGCGGGGACGGGGGCAGCGAAGCGGCCACCGGGGTACGCGGCGGGGCCAGCGAATCGTCGGACTGGCTCTCCAGCTGGCGCAGCTGGCTCTCCAGGTACGACTTCAGTCGCGTGCGGTACTCCCGCTCGAAGCCGCGCAGATCCTCGACCTTGCGCTCCAGGGTGGCGCGGGCGGACTCCAGGGAGCCCATCGCGACCCGGTGCTTCTCCTGGGCGTCCCGCTCCAGCGCGTCAGCCTTGGCGCGGGCGTCGCGCTCCAGACCCTCGGCGCGGCTGCGGGCCTCGCCGACAATCTTGTTGGCCTCGGAACGGGCCTCCGCGATCGCCTGGTCAGCGGTCTGCTGCGCCAGCGACAGCACGCGCGCGGCGCTCTCGTTGCCACCGGGCTGCTGCATCGGGCCGGGGCCGCCGGGGCCGGGGCCGTGACCCATCGGGCCGGGGCCGCCCATCTGCTGGTGCTGCTGCATCTGACCGGGACCGCCGGGACCACCCGGACCGCCGAGCGGGTTCGGACCGCCGGGGCCGCCCAGCGGGTTGGGGCCACCGGGGCCCATCGGGCCGCCGGGGCCGGGGCCGTGACCCATCGGGCCGGGGCCGCCCATCTGCTGGTGCTGCTGCATCTGACCGGGACCGCCGGGACCACCCGGACCGCCAGGACCCATCGGACCACCGGGCCCCGGCAGCTGGGGCGGGCCGCCCATCTGCTGTTGCTGGGGGCCGGGTTGCGGACCGGATATGGCCGGCGGGCCACCGGGGCCGCCGGGCCCGGGCCGCTCCTGCGGCTCCGGCTTGCGCATGTTCTGCTGGTTCTGGGCTGCGGCGCGGGTGGCGGCGGCGAGTTTGGCGCGCAGATCCTCGTTCTCCCGCAGCAGCCGGGTGAGCTCTGCCTCAACCTCGTCGAGGAAGTGGTCGACCTCGTCCTCGTCATAGCCTTCACGGAGACGGACCGTGGTGAACTGCTTGTTCCGCACGTCCTCGGGGGTCAACGACATCTCTTCACCTCAACGTATTTCGTCAGCATATCGGCAAGACCGTACTCGTTCACAGCCCGGCCACGACGTTGATCAGGATGTAGACGATGATCATGAGTACGAAGAAGGACAGATCAAGCGCCACACCCCCGAAACGCAGCGGAGGAATCACCTTCCGCAGCGCCTTCAGCGGCGGATCGGTGACAGTGTAGGTGGCCTCAAGCGCGACGACCATCGCCCGTCCGGGCTGCCATGAGCGCGCGAACATGAAGACGTAGTCCATCACCAGCCGGAAGAGCAGAAGTCCGAGGACGCAGTACAAGGCGATCAGGATCACGTCCCGTGCGATGCCCATCCGTGGTGTCCCTCTCCCCTGCCCTACCCGGCCGGCTGGCCGGGAACGCTCTCGTCCGGTTGCTGTCGTCTCAGCTCTGGTTGAAGAACCCGCCCTCAGCGATCCGGGCCTTGTCCTCCGCCGTTACATCGACGTTAGCAGGCGACAGAAGGAAGACCTTCTGCGTCACGCGCTCGATGCTGCCATGCAGACCGAAGACCAGGCCAGCGGCAAAGTCGACAAGTCGCTTCGCGTCGGTGTCGTCCATCTCTGTGAGGTTCATGATCACCGGGGTTCCCTCGCGGAAGTGTTCCCCGATCGTACGGGCTTCGTTGTAGGTGCGGGGGTGCAGCGTGGTGATGCGATACGGCTCCCGCTCGGACACGACCTTGGGCATGATCACCGGTGCGCTCTTCTCGACGTGGGGTCGTTCGGATGTGATGGAAGACACGGGAGCGATCCTCCCAGGTCGTCTGTTTTCCGACAGGAGGGGAGCCGGGGCCGGTTCACTCTCCCGCTGAGCCGGCGGATGCACCACCCGCACCGGCTCCTCCACCCGCTCGCGGGGCGGCGGTTCGTGCGCCTGCTGGCGCCGCCCGCGCTCCGGCTCGGGCTCCGGTTCGAAATCGTCGTCGGGGCCGTACCCCGGGCGGTCATAGCCGTCGTCCTCCACGAGGCCGAGGTAGACCGCCATCTTGCGCATCGCGCCAGCCATCGACTGGATCCTCCGCTCTCTGGTGGATCGGCACCGCCCTGATGGGCCGTCAATCCACGTCACTGTGCCCGAACGCATCGGGAATGACCATATTTTCGGCAGTGTTCCGACTCGTTTGGCGACGTTACCCGAGGGCGGGGCGGACTCCGAGTACCGCACTGCCGACGCGTACGTGTGTCGCCCCCGCCCCGATCGCCTCCTCCAGGTCCGCGCTCATACCCGCCGAGACCATGGTGGCAGCAGGATGCACGGCGCGCAGTCCGCTTGAGATTTCCCGCAGCCGTTCGAAGGCGGCGGCCGGGCGCCCGGCGTACGCCCCACTGAGCGGAGCGACCGTCATGAGCCCGGCGAGCGACAACCCGGGGGCGTCCGCGACCGCGTGCGCCAACTCCGCCACGCCCTCGGGCGCTACCCCGCCCCGGCCCGCACTCTGGCCGGATTCCTTCTCCAGCGCGACCTGCACCAGCACCCGAAGCGGGGGGCGCTCGGCGGCCGTCACCGCCGAGGAGAGCGCGCCGACCAGCCGCAGCCGGTCCAGTGAATGCACATAATCGGCATATCTGGCGACGGATCGGGCTTTGTTGGTCTGCAACTGGCCCACAAAGTGCCAGTTCAGTGAAAGATCTGCACAGGCAGCCGCCTTGCCCGCCGCCTCTTGGTCACGATTTTCCGCGAAATGCCGGATTCCCAGACCCGCCAGCAGCCGCACATCCTCCACCGGATAGGTCTTGGTCACCACCACCAGCGTGACCTCGTCCCGCGCGCGCCCCGCCGCACCACACGCGCGGACAATGCGCTCCTCCACCCGGGCGAGGCCGGTCATCAGCTGCTGTTCGCGCTCACTCATCAGGGGGACACCCATACATAACTGGCCTGTCGCCCGGTGGTGTGATCCCGGCGGTAGGAGTAGTGGTCGGCGGACTCCAGCGTGCACACCGCGGAGAGCCGGACATCGGTGACCCCCGCACCGGCCAGCTGCCGGCGTACCCCCGCACCGATGTCGACGCCCGGCGTGCCGTTCCGGGTGAAGCAGCCGCTGCCCGGCACCGCCGTCTCGACCTCGTCGCGCATCGCGGCCGGCACCTCGTAACAGGCCCCGCACACCGCCGGACCGGTGCGGGCGGTGATCCGCCGCGGCTCGGCGCCCAGCGCCACCATCGCCTCGACGGTGGCCGGCACCACCCCGAGCGCGAGACCCGGGCGCCCGGCGTGCGCCGCTCCCACCACTCCCGCCACCGGGTCGGCCAGCAGCACCGGGGTGCAGTCGGCGGTGAGCACCGCGAGCGCCAGACCGCGCCGGGCGGTCACCACCCCGTCGGCCCGCGGCGGCAGTCCGCCGGGCCACGGGCCCTCGGCGACCGCCACCTCGCGGCCGTGCACCTGGGTCATCCAGCAGACTCCGGCCGGGTCGAGCCCCAGCTCGCCCGCCGCGCGCGCCCGGTTGGCCTCGACGGCGACGCTGTCGTCGCCGACCGCCCCGCCCAGATTGAGCGTGTCATACGGAGCGGCGCTCACCCCGCCCCACCGGTCGGTGAAGGCGAAATGCGCGCCGCTCGCTGTGCTCTGTCGGTCTATCACGTCAGGAAATGATCACTTGAGGAAGTCGGGAACGTCGAGCTCCTCGGCCTGACCGCCGTCGTAGGGGCGGGCCGAGGGCACCTGCGGGCTGAGCGACGGCGCCGCATCCGACCGCTCGGCGGCCACCGGCTCGGTGAGCGCCGGCACCTCGCGCTCGGCCGGCTCGCGGGACGGCAGCGTGCCGAGCCCGCCGAACGACGGCCGCTCGCTGTCGCTGTCGCCGCCACGGTCCTTGGCCGCCGGGGCGGGCGACTCGTCCTTGGCACCGTACGAGCCGAGCGCCCGGTCCCGGCTGCGGGCCGGCGGCTGACCGCCGTCGAAGCCGGCGGCGATCACGGTGACCCGTACCTCGTCGCCCAGCGCGTCGTCGATGACCGCGCCGAAGATGATGTTGGCCTCGGGGTGGGCGGCCTCGCTCACCAGCTGGGCGGCCTCGTTGATCTCGAACAGGCCCAGGTCGGAGCCGCCGGAGATGGACAGCAGCACCCCGCGCGCCCCGTCGATGGAGGCTTCCAGCAGCGGGGAGGAGATCGCCATCTCGGCGGCGGCCACCGCGCGGTCGTCGCCGCGTGCCGAGCCGATGCCCATCAGGGCCGAGCCGGCCTCCGACATCACGGACTTGACGTCGGCGAAGTCCAGGTTGATCAGACCGGGGGTGGTGATGAGATCGGTGATCCCCTGCACGCCCGACAGCAGCACCTGGTCGGCGGACTTGAAGGCGTCCAGCACGCTCACCTGGCGGTCCGAGATGGACAGCAGGCGGTCGTTGGGGATGACGATGAGGGTGTCGACCTCGTCGCGCAGCTGGGCGATGCCGTCCTCGGCCTGGTTGGCGCGGCGGCGGCCCTCGAAGGTGAAGGGCCGGGTGACCACGCCGATGGTCAGCGCGCCCAGGGTACGGGCGATGTTCGCGACGACCGGCGCGCCGCCGGTGCCGGTGCCGCCGCCCTCGCCCGCGGTGACGAAGACCATGTCGGCGCCCTTGAGCACCTCTTCGATCTCCTCGCGGTGGTCCTCGGCGGCCTTGCGGCCCACTTCCGGGTCGGCTCCGGCGCCCAGGCCGCGGGTGAGCTCACGCCCGACGTCCAGCTTGACGTCGGCGTCGCTCATCAGCAGCGCCTGCGCATCGGTGTTGATCGCGATGAACTCGACGCCTTTGAGACCGACCTCGATCATCCGGTTGATGGCATTGACGCCACCGCCGCCGATACCAACGACCTTGATGACTGCGAGGTAGTTCTGCGGTGCTGCCACGTCGAAGGCCTCTCGCCTCGATTACGTATCGCCGCTCCGCGGATGCAGCGGTGCGCCGAAGGATGCCGATGGGACGGTTTGGGAAAGCCGACCCGACCCTAACGCTCAAGTTTAGGGTTAGCTGTGCTGGTCGTTCCTTGGATTCCTCGGAACGGACACTAAGTCGACATGTGGTACGCGTTCAACGAACACGCCGAACCTCCCGTTTTTCTTTTCACCCTATGTGATCACGCTTGGTTCGGGCCAACCAGGTATCCCCGGTCAACCACCCGACGCGGCCGGGGCGCTGGGCACGCTCACATCGAAGTGCCCGGCGTCGGGGGCCGCTTTCATCAGTATGGTGAACGCTTCGGCCTTCGCCGAGGAGTCTTCCGGACTTCCCCAGCGCACGGTGCGATCATCCGATAGTTCAAGGGTGATGGCGTCATAGGACTCGATCCGGATCACCGAGGTCACCGCCGCCAGCGGCTCCGGCAGCGCCGTCGCCACCGCCACCGCGTCGCGCAGCGTGCGCTCCTCCCCGAACCGGCGTGCGCTGGGGCTGTCCGCCATCTCCAGTGCCAGCAGCGGCACCGAGGCCAGCGGTTCGGCGATCTCCGCGAACCGCACCCCCTCCTCGTCCACCTCGGCATAGCCGCCCGGCGCCGGCACCTGGGCCCGCGGCTCCCGCTCGGTCAGCCGCAGCCCCACCCCGTGCGGCCAGGCGCGCACCACCCGCACCGACTTCAGCCGGGGCAGCTCCGCCAGCAGCCGCGCCTCGATGGCGCCCTTGTCCAGCGAGGCCATCGGCGCGCCCAGCGGAACCGCCGCCGCCGAGAGCACCTGTTCCCGCGTCAGCTCCCGCGAGCTCTCCCGCTCCCAGCCGACCGACACCTTCTCGATCCGCAGCCACTGCGAGCCGTACAGCGCCCAGGCGCCGAAACCGGCCAGACCGACGGCCGCCACCAGCAGCAGCACCAGCAGGATCCGGGAGCGCGGCAGCAGCCGGCGCACCGGCCCCCGCCCGGACCCGGGCGGAGCCTCCACCTGCCGCCGCTCGGCGACGCCGCCGGTTCTGGCCACGCTCCCTCGCCTTCCCTCCGCCGCCCGCTATGCCTTACGGGCCGCGATCGCCTCGTGCACCATGCCGACCAGCAGCTCATCGGCGTGCGGACGGCCGAACTCCCCGGCCGCCCTGGACATCGCCAGCAGCCGCCCCGGATCGGTCAGCACCGGCAGGACGTTGCCCCTGACCCACTCCGGCGTCAGCTCCGCGTCGTCCACGATCAGTCCACCGCCCGCCTTCACCAGCGGCTGGGCGTTCAGCCGCTGTTCGCCGTTGCCGATCGGCAGCGGCACATAGGCGGCCGGCAGCCCGACGGCGGACAGCTCGGCGACGGTCATCGCGCCCGCGCGGCACAGCATCATGTCGGCCGCCGCGTACGCGAGGTCCATGCGGTCCACATACGGTACCGGGACATAGGGCGGCATCCCGGGCATCGTCTCCACCTGCGGCAGGTCGTTCTTCGGACCGACCGCGTGCAGGATCTGCACCCCGGAGCGCTGAAGCACCGTCACCACGGACTGCACGACCTCGTTCAGCCGCCGAGCGCCCTGCGAACCGCCCGACACCAGCAGCGTCGGCAGATTCGGGTCGAGCCCGAACGCGGCCCGCGCCTCGGCCCGCACCGCCATCCGGTCCAGGGTCGCGATCGAACGGCGCAGCGGGATCCCCACATAGCGGGCGTGCCGCAGCTTGCTGTCCGGAGTCGAGACGGCGACGAACTTCGTGTACCGGGCGCCGATCTTGTTGGCCAGCCCCGGACGCGCGTTGGCCTCGTGCACCACGATCGGCACCCGCTGCCGCTTGGCCGCCAGATAGCCCGGCAGCGCCACATACCCGCCGAAGCCCACCACGCAGTCCGCCTTGGTGCGCTCCAGGATCTCCTCGGCGGCCTTGACCGTGCCGCGCAGCCGCCCGGGGACGGTGATCAGCTCGGGGGTCGGCTTGCGCGGCAGCGGTACGGCCGGGATCAGGCCGAGTTCATAGCCACGCTCGGGGACCAGCCGGGTCTCCAGACCACGCTCCGTGCCGAGAGCCGTGATACCCACGGTCGGGTCCTGCCTGCGCAGGGCGTCCGCGAGGGCGAGCGCGGGCTCGATGTGACCGGCGGTCCCTCCGCCGGCGAGTACGACATGCACCGAATTTCACCGCTCTCCGGACGGCGCCTTCTTCGCGCGCCGCCTCATCGACTTACCAATGAGCCCAGGTTTCCGCATGGCCAGGGCAGCCCCGGCGGCGGGGTCGCTGCGCGCGAAGGCGATCAGCAGCCCGACCGCGAACATGGTGGACAGCAGAGCGGATCCCCCGTACGAGAACAGCGGAAGGGGCACCCCGGCGATGGGAAGCAGTCCCAGCACCGCGCCGATATTGACCACGACCTGGGTCATGATCCATGCCGTGACCCCGCCCGCGGCATACCTCACGAAGGGGTCCTCCGTGCGTCCGGCCACGCGGATACCCGCATAGCCTAGAGCCGCGAAGAGGCCGAGCACCGACAGCGTCCCCGCAAGACCCAGTTCCTCGCCCGTGATCGCGAAGATGAAGTCGGTGTGGGGCTCGGGGAGTTCACCCCATTTCTCCACACTGGCCCCAAGTCCGGAGCCGAACCAGCCACCGCTGGCGAGAGCGTAGATTCCATGGACGGCCTGCCAGCAGCGGTCGCCGGTGCCCGGCTCGGTGGCGCCGACACACGCGAGCCGGTCGAGCCGGTGCGGGGCGGCGGCGATGAACAGCGCCGCGAGGCCGGCGGCGGTGGCCAGCACCCCGGCGAACAGCCGGGTGGGGGCGCCGGCCAGCCACAGCAGGGCGAAGAGGATCACCGTGAGGATGACCACGGTGCCCATGTCGCCGCCGAGCATCACCAGGCCGTAGACCAGCAGCGCGCCGGGGATCAGCGGGATCAGCAGATGCCGCATCTGGCCGAGCAGCGCCTTGTCCCCCTTGCGGGCGAGCAGATCGGCGCCCCACAGCACGAGGGCGAGCTTGGCGAACTCGCTGGGCTGGAGCCTGAACCCGCCCACCAGATCGAGCCAGTTGGTGTTGCCGTTGACCTCGACCCCGATGCCGGGCACCTGGACCAGCACCAACAGGCCGACGGTGACGGCGAGGAACGGATAGGTGAGCGCGCGCAGCAGCCGGATGGGCAGCCGCATGGCGATGATCAACAGCACCGCCCCGCCCGCGGCGGCGAGCAGCTGCTTGTGGAAGTAGAACGTGGCGGGCAGCCCCCAGCGCAGCGCCTGGATCTGGGAGGCGGAGAAGACCATGACGAGCCCCAGCAGCGCGAGCAGCAGCCCGGTGCCGAGCAGCACGTAATAGGCCGTCAGCGGCCGGTCCCAGGTGCGCCGGACCCGCCGGACGAACTTCGGGGCGCGGGGCGCTCTGCCGGGCCGTGGCGGCTTCGGTGCGCGCGCCTTGCCGGCGGCGGCCGGGGGCTTGGGGGCGGGCGCCCGGCGCGGCGCGGGCGCTGTCCTGCCCCGCGCGGGCCGCGCGCCCCCCCGGGCTTCCCGCAGTGCCATCCCCCCGGCTCCGGCCGGCGCGGGGACGGGCCATACCCGCCGCAGCATCCCCACCACATCGGCACCCGTACGCTTCATGTCTCCCCCGTCCCCTCCTTGGTGTCCCGCCGGTGGCCGGAGGTGGCGGGGTCAGTCGGTCAGGTCCGCGACGGCCGTCGCGAACGCCTCGCCGCGCGCGTTGTAGTTGGTGAACATGTCCATCGAGGCGCAGGCCGGGGCCATCAGGACCGTGTCGCCGGGGCGGGCGAGCGCGGTGGCCTCCCGTACGGCCGCCGCCATCGACCCAGTGTCGGTCCGGTCGAGGCCGACGACCGGGACATCCGGGGCGTGTCGCGCCAGGGCGTCGGCGATCAGCTGCCGGTCGGCGCCGATCAGCACGGCGCCGCGCAGCCGGCCCGCCGCGGTCTTGACGAGTTCGTCGAAGGTGGCGCCCTTGGCCAGGCCGCCGGCGATCCACACGATCGACTCGTAGGCGGCCAGCGACGCCTGGGCGGCGTGGGTGTTGGTCGCCTTCGAGTCGTTCACGTACGAGACGCCCGCCACGTCCGCCACATGGGCGATGCGGTGCGCGTCGGGGGTGAAGGCGCGCAGGCCCTCCCGTACGGCCTGCGGCTGGACCCCGTAGGCCCGGGCCAGCGCCGCCGCCGCGAGCGCGTTGGCGATGTTGTGCGGGGCGGCCGGGGTCACATCGGTGATCTCGGCCAGCTCCTGGGCCTGCCGCTGCCGGCCGGGGACGAAGGCGCGGTCGACGAGGATGCCGTCCACCACGCCCAGCTGGGAGGGCCCGGGGGTGCCCAGGGTGAAGCCGATGGCGCGGCAGCCCTCGACCACGTCCGCCTCGCGGACCAGGTCCTCGGTGGCGGGGTCGGCCACGTTGTAGACGCAGGCGACGGTGTTGCCCTCGTAGATGCGGCCCTTGTCGGCGGCGTACTGCGCCATCGAGCCGTGCCAGTCGAGGTGGTCGGGGGCGAGGTTGAGGACCGCCGCCGAGTGCGGGCGCACCGAGGGTGCCCAGTGCAGCTGGTAGCTGGAGAGTTCGACGGCGAGGACGTCGTACGGCTCCCCGGAGCGCACCACGTCGATGATCGGGGTGCCGATGTTGCCGACGGCGGCGGTCCGCAGGCCCGCCGCCGTGAGGATGGCGGCGAGCATTTGTACGGTGGTGGTCTTGCCGTTGGTGCCGGTGACGGCGAGCCAGGGCGGGGCGTCGGGGCCGCGCAGCCGCCAGGCGATCTCGACATCGCCGACGACCTCGACCCCGGCCGCCGCGGCGGCGGCGAACAGCGTGCTGTCCGGCCGCCAGCCGGGCGAGGTGACCACCAGGTCGGTGTGCTCCGGGAGGGTGGCGCCGTCGCCGAGCCGCACCGTGATGCCGGCGTGGGCCCGTTCCAGGGCGGCGGCGGCCGTGCGCTGCCGCTCGCCGTCGCCGCCGTCCACCACCGTGACGCGGGCTCCGAGGCCGGCCAGGGCGTGGGCGGCGGAGCTGCCGCTCAGGCCGAGGCCGGCGACCGTGATCCGCTGCCCGGAGAACTCACTCACAAGTCCGCCACCCATGCGCCGTAGAAGATTCCGATGCCGACAATCACACACATGCCCTGGATGATCCAGAATCTGACCACCACCAGGACCTCGCTCCACCCCTTCAGTTCGAAGTGGTGCTGGAGCGGTGCCATCTTGAAGACCCGGCGTCCGGTGAGCCGGAAGGAGCCGACCTGGATCACCACGGACATGGTGATGATCACGAACAGGCCGCCCAGGAGCGCCACCAGCAGCTGGGTGCGGGAGACGATGGCCAGGCCGGCCAGCGCGCCGCCCAGGGCCAGCGAGCCGGTGTCGCCCATGAAGATCTTCGCGGGTGAGGTGTTCCACCACAGGAAGCCGAAGAGCGCGCCCATCATGGCGGCGGCGACCACGGCGGTGTCCAGCGGGTCGCGCACCTCGTAGCAGGTGGCCCCGGCGGTCAGCTCGTTGGCGCAGGTCTGGCCGTACTGCCACACGCCGATGAAGACGTAGGCGCCGAAGACCATCACCGAGGCGCCGGTGGCCAGGCCGTCCAGGCCGTCCGTCAGGTTCACGCCGTTGGACATCGCCAGGATCATGAACAGCGCCCACAGCACGAACAGCACCGGGCCGATGGACCAGCCGAAGTCCTGGGTGAAGGACAGGTGCGTGGAGCCGGGGGTGAGGCCGCGCGAGTCGTGGAAGTTCAGCGCGAGGATCGCGAAGGCGATGCCGACGAAGAACTGGCCGAGCATCTTGGCGCCGGCCCGCAGGCCGAGCGAGCGCTGCTTGACGATCTTGATGTAGTCGTCGAGGAAGCCCACCAGGCCCATACCGGCGAACAGGAACAGCACCAGCAGCCCGGTGATGGTGGGCGCGGTGCTGGTCATGACCTTGGTCGCGGCGTACGCGATCAGGGTGGCCAGGATGAACGCGATGCCGCCCATGGTGGGGGTGCCGCGCTTGCCGTGGTGGCCGCGGGGGCCGTCGTCGCGGATGAACTGCCCGTAGCCCTTGCGGGCGAGCAGCTTGATCAGCAGCGGGGTGCCGACCAGGGTCAGGAACAGCCCCAGCGCACCGGAGAAGAGGATCTGCCTCATCGGGCGGCGACCTCACCAACGCCGTCGACGTCGCCGGCCAGCGCGATGGCGACCGCCTCCAGGCCCACCGACCTGGACGCCTTCACCAACACGACATCTCCCGGCCGCAACTGACCGCGCAGCAGCTCCACCGCTGCCGAAGCGTCGGACACGTGCACCGACTCCTCACCCCACGAACCCTCGTTCTTGGCGCCCATGTCCAGCCAGGCGGCCTCTTGACCGCCCACGGACACAAGCTTGCTGACGTTGAGCCGGACGGCGAGCCGTCCGACGGCGTCGTGCTCGGCGAGCGAGTCGTCTCCCAGCTCGGCCATGGCACCGAGCACCGCCCACGTACGGCCCCCCCGCGCTCCGGCGGTGCCGCCCATGGCGGCGAGCGCGCGCAGCGCGGCCCGCATGGAATCGGGGTTGGCGTTGTAGGCGTCGTTGACGATCGTCACGCCGTCCGCTCGCTCGGTGACCTCCATCCGCCACTTCGAGAGCGGGCCCGCGGCGGAGAGCGTTTGAGCGATCTCCGCAGCGGACATGCCTACCTCATGCGCAACAGCCGCAGCGGCAAGCGCGTTCGACACATGGTGCTCACCGTACAACCGCATGGTCACGTCGGCGTACCCGGTGGGGGTCTTGAGGCGGAACGCGGGGCGTCCCTGGGGTGTCAGATGTGCGTCTTCGGCGCGGATGTCCGCCTCTTCGGACTCCCCGAAGAGCACGGTACGGGCCCGGGTGCGGGTGGACATGGCGCGTACGAGGGGGTCATCGGCGTTGAGGATCGCCACACCGCCCTCGTCGGCCGGCGGCAGCCCCTCGATGATCTCGCCCTTGGCCTGGGCGATCGCCTCGCGGCTGCCGAACTCGCCGAGGTGGGCGGTGCCCACGTTCAGCACCATGCCGATGGTGGGCGGGGCCAGCGTCGTGAGATAGCGGATGTGACCGATGCCGCGGGCGCCCATCTCCAGCAGCAGATGCCGGGTTTCCCCGGTCAGGCGCAGCGCGGTCAGCGGCAGGCCGATCTCGTTGTTGAACGACTCGGCGGTGTAGACCGTGGGGCCCACGCGCTCCAGCAGCTGGGCGGTGAGGTCCTTGGTGCTGGTCTTGCCGGAGGAGCCGGTGAGGGCGATGACCGGGGTGCCGAGCCGGCGCACCGTGTGCTGGGCGAGGGCGCCCAGCGCTTCGGTGACGTCGTCGACCACGACCGTGGGCACCCCGGCGCCCAGGCGGCGGGTGGCGAGCACGACGGCGGCGCCGGCGGCGACCGCCCGCTCGGCGTAGTCGTGGCCGTCGACCCGGTCGCCGGGCAGGGCGGCGAACAGGGCGCCGGGTACGGCCTCCCTGGAGTCGATGACCACCGGCCCGGTGACGGGGGGTGGCGGCTCCGGTATGTCGTGCGGGGTGCCCCGTACGACGGTGACGAGCTCAGCAACGGGAAGAGGGATCACTTCAGTGGGCCTCGCGTGGCGTTGTGGCGTGAGGGCGGATGGGCAACCGCGGCGGCCCGCTCGATGGCGGCGCGCAGTTCGGTTCGGTCGTCGAAGGGCCGGATGACTCCGGCGATGTCCTGGCCCTGCTCGTGGCCCTTGCCGGCCACCAGGACGGTGTCGCCTGCTTCGGCGCGGGCGACGGCCAGGGCGATGGCTGCGGCGCGGTCCTCTTCGAGGAGGACGGTGCCGCGTTCGTGAACGGGCACCTCGGCGGCGCCGGCGAGCATGGCGGCGAGGATGGCCAGCGGGTCCTCGGAGCGCGGGTTGTCGGAGGTGAGGACGGCGGTGTCGGCGAGCCGGGCCAGCGCGGCGCCCATGGCGGGGCGCTTGTGCGGGTCGCGGTCGCCGCCGCAGCCCAGGACGGCGTGCAGCCGGCCGTCGGTGACCTTGCGCAGCGCGTGCAGCACGGACTCGACGGCGTCGGGTTTGTGCGCGTAGTCGACGACGGCGAGGTAGGGCTGGCCGGCGTCCACGCGCTCCAGGCGGCCGGGTACGCCGGGGACGGTGGCGATGCCGCCGGCGGCGGTGACCGGGTCGATGCCGGCCACCCACAGGGCGGCGATGGCGCCGAGGGTGTTGGCCACGTTGAACGGGCCGGGCAGCGGCGCGGTGGCGGGCACCCGTACGCCTTCGGGGCCGATCGCGGTGAAGGTGGAGCCGAGCGGGCCCAGGGTGACGTCGGCGGCGCGCCAGTGGGCGTCGGGGTGGCCCTCGGCGGAGAAGGTGGTGATCGGGATCTCGGCCTCGGCGACGAGGCGGCGGCCGTACTCGTCGTCGATGTTGACGACTCCGGCCCTGGCCCTGGCCTTGGTGAACAGCTGCGCCTTGGCCGCGTAGTAGTCGGCCATGTCGGGGTGGAAGTCGAGGTGCTCGGGGCTCAGGTTGTTGAAGACGGCCACGTCGAAGACGACGCCGTCCACCCGGCCCATCACCAGGGCGTGGCTGGAGACCTCCATGGCGAGCGAGGTCACGCCGCGCTCGCGCATCACGGCGAACAGTCCCTGGAGCTCGGTGGCCTCGGGGGTGGTGCGCTCGGATTTCACCCGCTGGTCGCCGATGCGGGTCTCGACGGTGCCGATCAGCCCGGTCGGCTCGTCCTCCTTGGCGACCGCGCGCAGGCCCCCCTCCACCAGGTAGGCGGTGGTGGTCTTGCCTGAGGTGCCGGTGATGCCGATCTTCAGCAGGTCGGCGCCGGGCTCGCCGTAGATGGTGGCGGCCAGCGGGCCCATGTGGGCGCGCGGGTCGGCGACGGTGAGCACGGGCAGCCCGGTGGCGGCGGCCCGCTCGGTGCCGGTGGGGTCGGTGAGCACGGCCACCGCGCCGCGGCTGGCGGCCTGGGCGGCGAAGTCGGCGCCGTGGAAGCGGGCGCCGGGCAGTGCGGCGTAGATGTCACCCGGCAGGGCGGCGCGCGAGTCGTGGGTGATGCCGGTGACGGCGGTCCCGGCGTGCGGTCCGGCCGGCTCGGTGACCCCCAGCGGCCCGGCCAGCTTCGCCAGCGGTACGGGGGCGACCCGTGCCGGGCGGGGCGGCGCCGACGGGGTGTGATCAGCGTGGGACACGGCGGTGAGCGTACCCGGCGCGGTGGGGGTGCCGCGAAGTGAGGTGCGGCCGGATGCCGTGGCAAGTGGGGGGTTTCCGTCGCCCTCGGTGATCGTTCTCACGTGCTTGCTCTCCGCTTCGGTCAGTCGTTGGGGTCGAACGTGACGGGAAGGCCCGGAAAGTCCGTGCCGGTGGGCGGGACCTGGAGCGCTTTCAGGGAGAAGTCCATGACCTCGTTGAAGACCGGGCCGCACACCTTGCTGCCGTTGTAGCTGCCTTTGGTGGGGTTCTGCACGGCGCAGTACACGGCGATCCGGGGGTTGTCGGCGGGCGCGAAGCCCGCGAACGAGGCGGTGTAGCCGGAGTAGCGGCCGGTTTCGGGATCCACCCGGTTGGAGGTGCCGGTCTTGCCGGCCACCCGGTAGCCGGGGATCTTGGCGGCGCTTCCGGTGCCCTCGGGGGCCGTGACGACGGTCTCCAGTATTTCGCCGAGCCGGGCCGCGGTCTCCTCGCTCACCACCCGCTCGCGCTCGGGGGCCGGGGCGGGCTCGTACGTGCCGTCGGGGCCGGTGTAGCCGCGTACCAGGGTGGGGGCGATGCGTTCGCCGCCGTTGGCGACGGTGGCGTACACGGAGGCGGCCTGGACGGCGTTGACGGACATGCCCTGGCCGAAGGGGATCGTGTACTGCTGGGAGGAGTTCCAGTCCTGGGGGGCGGCGAGGATGCCGGCGGTCTCGCCGGGGAAGCCGAGCCCGGTGGGCCGGCCGAAGCCGAAGCGGGTGAGGTAGGAGTGCAGTACCTCGTTCGCCTGGGCCTGGGTGTCGCCGAGTTCCTCGGCGGCGAGGATGGTGCCGATGTTGCTGGATTTGGCGAGCACCCCGGCGAGGGTGAGGTAGTACGTGTCGTGGTCGTGGTCGTCGGCGAAGTTGCGGTCGGCGCGCGGCAGCCGGTTGGGGATCGTCACGTGGGTGGACGGGGTGGCGACACCTTCTTCGAGGACGGCGGCCATGGTGGCGACCTTGAGCGTGGAGCCCGGCTCGTAGGCGTCCAGCAGGGCCGCGTTGCGCAGGGCCTCGCTGCTGGTGACGGAGCCGATGTCGTTGGGGTCGTAGCCGGGCGCGCCGGCCAGGGCGAGGACTTCACCGGTGGTGGTGTCCAGGACGACGACGTAGCCGTTGTCGGCCTTGGAGGCGTCGACCTGGGCGCTGATGGCGTGCTGGGCGGCCCACTGGATGTCGCGGTCGATGGTCAGTTCGATGTCGGTGCCGGGGACGGCGGGCTGTTCCTGGGAGCCGGCGGTGGGCACCCGGCGCCCGCCGGACTGGGCGTAGGTGATGGTGCCGTCCTCGCCGGCCAGCAGGGTGTTGAGCTGGGCTTCGAGGCCGCCGCCGCCGACGCCCTCGGCGTTGACGAAGCCGAGGGTGGCGGCGGCGAGGTCGCCGCCGGGGTAGACGCGTCTGGGGTTCTTCTCGGCGAAGACGCCGGAGAGCACCTGGTCGCCGGTGCCCTTGCCGGCGGCTTCGCGGAGGTTGTTGCGCAGGTCCTTGATCTGCCGCCAGATCTGCGGGGTCTGCCGGCGGGCGAGGACGGCGTAGCGGGAGTCCGGTTCGGACAGCAGGGCGGTGAGGGTGGCCTCGTCGCGGTTGAGGATGGGCGCGAGCAGGGCCGCGGCCTGGGCGGGGGCGTCGGGGACGCCGGTCTGTTCCTCGGTGAACAGGAACGGGTCGGCGGTGATGTCGTACGCGTCGACGGTGGTGGCCAGGGCGGTGCCGTTGCGGTCGGTGATGTCGCCGCGCTGGGCGGCGAGCGGCACGGTGACGTAACGGTTGACGGCGGCCATCTCGGTGTAGGTGGCGGCGTCGACGGCCTGAACCTGGAGCAGCCGGATCGTGAAGGCCACCATGACGAGGGTGAGGCCGAGGCTGACGAGCCGCAGCCGGGGCCGCACGGTGGCGCGGCGCGGGTGGCCGCCGCCGCGCGGGGTGCCGGCGTTCCGGGGCCGGCGGGGGGCGGGTGGGCGGGTTCCGCCGCCGCGTCCGTTGGCCGATCCGCTCACTCGTCCGCCTCCTCGTCCTGGGTGCCCGGGGATGCCGGGTCGGCCGGGTCGGCCGGGTCGGCCGGGTCGGCGTCCGGGGCGGCCTGCTGGTCCGTCGCGGCCGGCTCGTCCGGCCGGTCCTGCTCGTCGGGCTGGTCCTGCCCCCTCGCGGCAGGAGACTCCTCGGGGTCCGGTGGCGGTTCCGGTGCCGGGGAGGGTTCGCCGCGTACCGTGCCGTCCCGGTCCAGGAACGCGGGCGGCCCGCCGGGGACCAGTCCCAGCTCACGGGCGCGTTCGGCGAGCGCGCCGGGGGCCGAGAAGGCGTCCACCTCGGCTTGCAGCGCCTGCTGTTCGTCGGTGAGTTCCTGGGTGTGCCGGCGGATCTCGCTCAGTTCGAAGGAGCCCTGGTTGAGCGAGGCGTTCAGCAGCAGCAGGCCGAGCATCCCGGCGCCCAGCAGCAGCACGACCAGCAACACGAATGGCGTACGGGCGGCGGAGCCGCGGCCGGCCGGCACCAGGCCGGTCAGCCGTGCGATCCGGGTCTGCGGGCCCGGCTCGCGCCGTTTCGGGCTCACCGCACTCGCTCCCGGACCCGCTCGGCTCCGCGCAGCCGGGCGGGCGCGGCCCGCTTGTTCTCGGCGATCTCGTCCTCGGTGGGCAGTTCGGCGCCCCGGGTGAGCAGCTTCAGCCGGGGCTGGTACTCCTCGGGGACCACCGGCAGCCCGGGCGGGGCGGTGCTGCGGGCGCCGTCCGCCAGCACCCGTTTGACCAGCCGGTCCTCCAGCGAGTGGTAGGCGAGCACCGCGATCCGGCCGCCCACCGCGAGGGCGTCGACGGCGGCCGGCAGGGCGCGCTCCAGGACGGCCAGCTCGCCGTTGACCTCGATGCGCAGCGCCTGGAAGGTGCGTTTGGCGGGGTTGCCGCCGGTGCGCTTGGCGGCCTGTGGCAGGGCGTCACGGATGAGGGTGACCAGCCGGGCGCTGGAGGTGAGCGGCTGTTTCGCCCGCTCGGCGACGATGGCCTCGACGATCTTGCGGGCGAACTTCTCCTCGCCGTAGGCGCGCAGGATGCGGACGAGTTCACCGGGCGGATACGTGTTCAGTACCTCGGCGGCGCTGAGCCCGGTGGTCTGGTCCATGCGCATGTCCAGCGGGGCGTCCTGGGAGTAGGCGAAGCCGCGGTCGGCCTCGTCCAGTTGCATGGAGGAGACGCCCAGGTCGAACAGGACGCCGGCGACCTGGGGGGTGCCGAGCCGGGCGAGGACGGCGGGGAGTTCGTCGTACACGGCGTGTACGAGGGTGGCGCGGTCGCCGTACGGGGCGAGCCGGGCGCCGGCGAGTTCCAGGGCGCGGGTGTCGCGGTCCAGGCCGATGAGGCGGGCCTGCGGGAAGGCGCCGAGCAGGGCCTCGCTGTGGCCGCCCAGGCCCAGGGTGCAGTCCACCACGACCGCGCCCGGCGCGCCGAGCGCGGGGGCGAGCAGGTCGAGGCAGCGCTGGAGCATGACCGGGCGGTGCCGGGTGTGCGGGGGCCGGTCGTTGCTGGTTGTCATGCGCCTTCCGAGGGGAGGTGAGAAGGGCCTGCCCGGCGTAGCGCCGGTCAGACCCGCGGCGTCCGGTGCGGCGCGTCGCGAGGCGGAGGGCCGGCCTCGTCGTGGGCTGCCCGGCCGAGCCCGAGACCGGAGCGAGGTGCCGGACCGGGTGTCGTGGGCCGGGCGGGGTGGGCCGGGCAGGCCCGGGGCCCGCCTCCCGGTGCGCGTCACATTAGTCCACGCGCCTGGTGGGTCAATCATTGAGGTTCGAGGTGTGTTGGTGTTGCGGGCGCCCGGTCGGCGGGGAGGTGACTCCGGTCACGGCGGGGGCGTTTCCGGGCTCATCGGATGGACTCCGGTATCGGCGAGGAGGCCCGCCGTAATACCGTCTGGTCATGGCAAAATCGGTCACTGATGCATTGGTCTCAGCCAATCAGCACTACGCCACTACGTTCACCGACCCCGGAATGGACGCACGTCCCGTGCGCAAGGTGGCCATCGTCGCCTGCATGGACGCACGCCTGGACCTGCACGCCGCCCTCGGCCTTGAGCTGGGCGACTGTCACACGATCCGCAACGCCGGCGGCGTCGTCACCGAGGACATCATCCGCTCGCTGACCATCTCTCAGCGCGCCCTCGGCACCCGCTCCGTCGTTCTCATCCATCACACCGGCTGTGGTCTGCTGCAACTCACCGAGGACTTCCGGCGCGATCTGGAGCTGGAAGTGGGGCAGAAGCCCAGCTGGGCCGTCGAGTCGTTCACCGATCTGGACCAGGACGTACGCCAGTCGATGGCGCGCGTGCGGACTTCGCCCTTCCTCTTGCACACTGATGACGTACGCGGATTTGTGTTCGACGTGACGTCGGGTCTGCTCCGTGAGATCGACCCGGAGGACACCGCCGGCCGGTAACGGCCGGGACCGGGGGTGTGAAGAATGTGTGCCGGAGGGCAACCTCCCGGCACCTTTCTGGTGTCGCTTTGTCCGGCAGCGTCCGCGCCGTTCTCCGGCGCGGACCAGACTTGCAGTGCGGGCCGAGGAGGGCCGGTTGACGACCTATGAGGAGCAGACGAAGCTCACCGATCTGAGCGCCACGGCGGAGCAGGTGCGCCACGCCGTGGAGAGCGTGATCGAGGGCAAGCCGGAGGTCGTGCGCATCTCCTTGACCGTGCTCCTGGCGGAGGGGCACCTGCTCCTGGAGGACGTGCCCGGGGTGGGCAAGACGATGCTGGCCAAATCTCTGGCCCGCGCGATCGACTGCACGGTGCAGCGGGTCCAGTTCACGCCGGACCTGCTGCCCTCCGACATCACCGGGATCAGCGTCTACGACCAGCAGCGCCGGGAGTTCGAGTTCAAGCCGGGCGCGGTGTTCGCCCAGATCATGATCGGCGACGAAATCAACCGCGCCTCGCCGAAGACCCAGTCGGCGCTGCTGGAGGCCATGGAGGAACGCCAGGTCACCGCGGACGGCCGCACGTACCCGCTGCCCGACCCCTTCATGGTGATCGCCACCCAGAACCCGGTGGAGATGGAGGGCACCTATCCGCTGCCCGAGGCGCAGCGCGACCGCTTCATGGCCCGGGTCTCGGTGGGCTACCCGGACCCCGAGGCCGAGCTGCGGATGCTCCAGTCGCACGGCGGCTACTCCCCGCTGGACGCGCTCCAGCCGGTGGCCACCGCCCAGGACATCGTGAAGCTGATCGAGGCGGTGCGCGAGATCCACGTCTCGGACGCGGTGCGCCGGTACGCGGTGGATCTGGTGATCGCCACCCGTACCCATCCCGAACTGCGGCTCGGCGCCTCGCCGCGCGCCACGCTGCAACTGCTGCGGGCCGCCAAGGCGTCCGCCGCGCTGTGCGGGCGCGGCTATGTGCTGCCCGACGACGTCCAGGCGCTGGCCATCCCGGTGCTGGCGCACCGGCTGCTGCCCACCGCGCAGGCCCAGCTGAACCGGCGCACCTCCGAACAGATCGTCACCGAGATCGTGCACCGTACGGCGGTGTCCACCCCGTACGGCGGCGCCGCGCAGCACCGGGGCTACTGATGCCCGGCGCGGAGGAGGACCGGCGCGGGCCGCTGCGGGCGGCCTTCGGCGGGCTGACGACACGCGGGCGGTCGTTCCTGGCCGCCGGCGCCGCCGCCTCGGTGTGCGCCTACCTGCTGGGCCAGCCGGATCTGCTGCGGGTCGGGGCGCTGCTGGCGGCGCTTCCGGTGGTGAGCGTGCTGGTACTCCATCTCACCCGCAGCCGGGTGTCGGCGGCCCGCCGGCTGTCCCCGGCGCGGGTGCCGGCGGGCGGCGAGTCCCGGGTGCATCTGCGGGTGGACAACTTCTTCCGGCTGCCCAGCGGCCAGCTGATGCTCCAGGACCGGGTGCCGTACGTGCTGGGGCCCCGGCCGCGGTTCGTCCTGGACCGGATCGAGTCGGGCGGGCAGCGCGAGGTCAGCTACCGGGTGCGCTCCGATCAGCGGGGGCGCTACCCGCTGGGGCCGCTGGAGCTGCGGCTCGCCGACCCGTTCGGCATGGTCGAGCTGTACCGCTCCTTCGACGCCTACGACGTGCTGACGGTGCTGCCGCTCATCGAGCAGCTGCCGGCCGTGCGGCTGGGCGGCGGGGGCGGCGGGCAGGGCGAGAGCGGCAAGACGTCGATCGCGGTGACCGGCGAGGAGGACGTCATTCCGCGCGACTACCGGCACGGGGACGATCTGCGCCGGGTGCACTGGCGGTCCACGGCGCACCGGGGCACGCTCATGGTGCGCCGCGAGGAGCAGCCGCCGCGTGCCCGGTGCACGGTGCTGCTGGACACCCGGCGGTCCGGCTACGCGGGCTCCGGCCCGCAGGGGCCGTTCGAGCGGGCGGTGTCGGGGGCCGCCTCGGTGATCTCGCACCTGACCGAACGCGGCTATCAGGTGCGGCTGGTGACCGACAGCGGGCACATGGTGCCAGGGCCGGAACAGTCGGCGGTGGACGGCGCCGAGACATTGGGGCTGATGATGGACGCGCTGGCGGTTCTCGACCACTCCCCCGGCCCGGGGCCGCTGGATCTGGTGACGGGCGGGCCCTCGGTCACCGCGCCGGGCACCGGTCTGGACGGCGCGCTCACGGCGCTGGCCGGCACCGACCGCGGGCTGGTGATCGCGTTCACCGGCGCGCTCGACTCGGAGTCCGTGGCGCAGCTCACCCGGCTGCGGCAGCGGGCCGCCGACGGGATCGCCTTCGTGGCGGCGGGTCAGCTGGATCCGGCGGTGGAGGCCCAGGGGCTGGGCAAGCTGCGGGAGAGCGGCTGGTCCGCGCTGCCGTTGCATCCGGGGGTGCCGCTGGCGCAGGTGTGGCAGCAGGCGGGCGGGGAACGAGCGGGCGCGTACAGGGGGCTGTGAGCGAGTGTTGGAGACAAAGCCGAGGGTCGCGCTGGCGGCATGGCTGGCCACGATGTGCGCGGCGGCGGCGCTGCTGCCGCTGGTGAAGGACAGCGGCTGGCTGGTGCAGGCGGCGCTGCTGCTGGCGGCCCAGACCGGCATCGGGATGGTGGCGCGGCGGGTCGGCGCGCCGAGCGCGGTGGCGGTGGCGGCCCAGGTGCTGGGGTCACTGGTACTGGTGACGGTGTGCACGGTGTCCGAGTACGCGGTGGGCGGGCTGCTGCCGGGCCCGGAGGCGTTCGGCCGGTTCGGTGAACTGCTGTCGGCCGGCGCCGAGGACATCGGCCACTACGTGGCACCGGCCCCGATGACCGACGGCATCCGGCTGATGCTGCTGGGCGGGGTGCTGATGATCGGGCTGCTGGTGGACGTACTGGCGATCACCTCGGCCAGTGCCGCCGCGGCGGGGCTGCCGTTGCTGGCGCTGTACTCGATAGCGGCCGGGGTCAACCAGGAGCAGGCCGGCTGGCTGTACTTCCTGATCGCGGCGGCCGGCTATCTGACGCTGCTGCTGGCCGAGGGCCGGGAGCGGCTCGGCCGCTGGGGCCGCTACTTCACCGGCCCCGGGCCGGCCCGCGGGTACGGCCACGGCGGGCCCGTCGGGTACGCGCCGCCGGCACCGCCGATGCTGCCCGCGCAGTCGGCCGGGCCGCGGCTGCGGGCCGGCCGGCGGATCGGCGCGCTCACGCTGGGCGCGGCGGTACTGGCGCCGGCGCTGCTGCCCGCGCTGGGCGACGGCCTGCTCGACCTGGACGGCAGCGGCAGCGGCGGCGGCAGCGGCGGCTCGGGCCGGATCACCTCGGTCAACCCGGTGGTGGCGCTCCAGGACCAGCTCACCCAGCCGGGGAACCAGCAGGTGCTCACCTACCGCACCGAGGACGGCGACCCCACCGGGATGTATCTGCGGCTGGTGGCGCTGGACGAGTTCACCGGCAGCGAGTGGCGTTCCTCGCGCTGGTTCGAGAACGCCGTGCCGGACGCCCCGTGGTCGGTGCCCGGGCTGTCCCCCGAGGTGGCCGCCCGGGAGGTGACCACGGTGATAGAGGCCAGCGGCAACTACGCGCAGACCTCGCTGCCGGTGCCCTACCCGGCGGTGTCGGTGGTGACGGACGGCCGGTGGCGGTTCGACCGGGGCTCGCAGACCCTGGTGTCGGACAACGGCCGGATCACCACCGCGGGCCGGACCTGGACGGTGACGCACCGCCAGATCGAGCCCACCGCCGAGCAGTTGGCGCAGGCGCCGGACGCGCCGGGCAACCTGGCCTCGTACTACACCCAGGTGCCGCCCGATCTGCCGAGCGTCGTCTCCGTGCTGGCCGCGCAGATCACCGCGGAGGCGACGAACGACCACGAGCGGGCGGTGGCGCTCCAGGACTGGTTCGCCCGGGACGGCGGCTTCACCTACAACACCTCGGTGTCCTCGGGCTCCGGCAACGAGGCGATCGCCGCGTTCCTGGACAACCGCGAGGGCTTCTGCGTGCACTTCGCGTTCAGCATGGCCGCCATGGCCCGCACCCTGGGCATCCCCGCCCAGGTCGCGGTCGGCTTCACCCCGGGTGACCGGCAGGTGGACGGCTCCTACCGGGTCGGCATCCACAACGCCCACGCGTGGCCGGAGCTGTACTTCGAGGGGGTGGGCTGGACCCGCTTCGAGCCGACCCCTGGGCAGGGCAGCATCCCCGACTACACCCGGCCCGAGGCGGAGCGCCCCGATACGGATCAGCCGGAGCAGGACCCGTCGCAGGACACCGAGCCGGAACGGCCGGATGCGGAGCCCACAGCGCCAGAGTCGGAGAACTGCGACCCGATGCAGGAGGCCGCCGCGTGCGAGACCGAGGCGCCGGCCGCCGGCGGGAGCGGTGGTTCGGGCGGCGGGCCGTCCGTCGGGCCGTGGGTGTGGGTCGGGGCGGCGGCGCTGGTGCTGCTCGCCGTGGTCGGCGGGCCACCGCTGTGGCGGGTCCGGGTGCGGGCGAGACGGCTGGCACCGGGCGCGGGGGCCGGCGCCGCCTGGCAGGAGCTGAGCGACAGCGCCTGGGATCTGGGCATCGGCCCGCTGGCGGCGGAGACCCCCCGGCAGACCGCGACCCGGATCACCACCGTGCTCACGCTGGACGACCGGGCGCGCGAGGCCGTACACAGCCTGGCGACCGCGGTGGAGCGGGAGCTGTACGCGCCGGCCCGGCCGGCCGGCGCCGCGGCGGGCGACGACCGGCTGGCTCGGGAGGTACGGACGGCCCTGGCGGGGCTGCGGGCCGGGGTCGGTCGCTGGACCCGGCTGCGGGCACTCCTGCTGCCGCGCTCCGCCATTCGGGTGACCTACCGGCTGAGCGAACACCGGCTGCGGACGGCCCGGCGGCTGCGGGAAGGCCGCATCGCGTTCCTCGGGAAATTGCGGAAGGCATAAGGGGTTGTCCGGCGCCTGGCGCCGGTTCATCCCGCCGCCTTGCGACGCGGTGCGCGGCAAGGCGGCGGGATGGCCTCACAGGGGGCCACCCGGACGTTCCGGCAGCCCCTCCCCGGCTCTTGGGGCACGGAGCTGCCCCGGCACCGGGCGTCGCGGGCCGGGCGGGTTTTCCGGACCCGGCCCGGTGCCGGGGAAACACAGAGAAACGGGGTGCGGGGAAGCGCGCACGAAAGGGCCCGCCGGTTCCCGGACCGGCGGGCCCTTTCGCACGTTCAACCCCGGAATCCCGGGGGTCTTCGCTCAATCGCCGCGTTCATCACGGCGACGCTGCCAGCGCTCCTCCATGCGGGTCATCATCGAGCGCCGCTGCTTGTGCGGCCGGTGGCCCTTCCCGCCGGTGGCGGGGCCCGCGCCCTCGCCGGACGCGGGAGCCTTCCGCCAGCCGGTGACCGCGACGACCGCACACCCGAGCATGATCACAAAGCCGACGACACTGAGCCAGATCAGCTGGGCGACCATGCCGCCCATCAGGAGCGCGATGCCCACCAGAAAACCGGCGATCGCCTGATACACCCGCTTACGGGTGAACGTCCGCAGCTCACTGCCCTCAAGCGCTGTCGCGAACTTGGGATCTTCGGCGTACAGCGCTCGCTCCATTTGTTCGAGCATGCGCTGCTCGTGGTCCGAGAGCGGCACGGAGTCCTCCTACTCGCCGGCCGCGGTGGCGACCGTTTCCGACTCTTTCCAGGATAGGCAGGGAAGCCGCCCTGTGAAACCCACCCCAGTTCGCCAATTTCACCCACCCGCCAGGTGACGCGGATCCACGGGATCGGACAAGTCTTTCCCGCCCCGCACCCGGGTCATGCCGGAGGGCTGACTGCCGATAATACGGGGCGGAGATCACATTTGGCGGCCCGGCGCCTCACGGGGCAGCCGCGCCAGCAGATGCAGCTGACCCGCCACCGCCTGGAAGGCCGGCAGCTCGGCCGCCGCCGCCTCCAGCGCGGCCAGCGCGCGCAGCGCGTCCGGCTCGGTGTCCACCAGCACCCCGGGCACCAGATCGGCGAAGATCCGCACCCCGTGCACCGCCCCCGGCTCAAGACCCGCCTCGGTGACCAGCGCGGCCAGCTCCTGCGGCGTGTAGCGGCGCGGTACGGGGTCGGCCTCGCCCCATCGGCCGTCCGGGTCGCCCAGCGCCCTCCTGGCCTCCGTGAAGCGCCCCGCGAGGGCCCGGGAGAGCACCGCGCCGCCCACCCCGGCCGCCAGCAGGCTCAGCGTGCCGCCGGCCGGACGCAGCGCCCCGGCCACGGCCGCCAGACCGGCCCGCGGGTCGTCCACGTACTCCAGCACGCCGTGGCAGAACACCATGTCGTAGCCGCCGGGCTCGGCGACCTCCAGCAGGCCCTGGGTGTCGCCCTGCACGCCGCGCACCCGATCGGCCACGCCCTCCTCGGCCGCGCGCCGCTCCAGGGCGAACAGTGCGTTGGGGCTGGGGTCCACCACGGTCACCCGGTGCCCCAGCCGGGCCACCGGCACGGCGAAGCTGCCGCTGCCCCCGCCGGTGTCCAGCACATCGAGGACCGGCCGGCCGGTCCCGACGGCGCGCTCGGTGAGGGCTCGGCGCAGCACCTCCCACACCACGCCGGTGCGCAGCGCCGTGTGCGGCCCCTGGGCGGGCGGTCCGCCCGCGTGCCGGGCCGGGGGGTTGGACGGCATGACGGCGGCTCCTCGAAGTGCTGTGTGCTGCTGTGTGCCGCGCGGTGCGGGCCCACCGCACGCGGGCAGCCACAGCCTACTTCGGCGGCGGCCCGCCGGGTTCCCCGGTCGGGAGCACGGGCCGGCGGATCAGCATGCCCTCCACCAGCCGCAGAAAGAACCCGGCGGCGCGCCGCAGCTCGGCCGCCTCCTGAAGATCGGCGGCCCGGCGTATCCCGGCGTCTATCCGGGCCCGGCGGGCCGCGCTCGCGGCGAACAGGGTGCTCCACTCGGCCAGTTCCGGCGCGATCTCCGGCAACACCTCCCACACGCTGCGGATCCGGCTGCGGCCCCGGGCGGTCGGCTCGGGCCGCCCCCGTACCGCGACCACGGCGGCGGCGGTGCGCAGCGCGGCGAGATGGGCGGCCACGTACGCCTCGCCCGGGTCGGGCAGCGTGGCGGCCTCCGCCAGGCCGCGCTCGGCCTGGGCGAGGAGATCGAGCGCGGCGGGCGGCGCCGGGGCGCGGCGCGGTACCCGGTGCACATCGGCGGGGAATCCGGTCATGACGAGCCTCCTGTCGTCAATCTGCGGTTCAGCTCTGGTCGGGGTGGGTCCGTTCTTCGCATCTGGGCACATGCTGACGCATGCCACTGACAATCCGCGCTGAGCACTGCAAACACCTGCACATACGCCCCGCGGGCCCCAACAGCCCTGTGGTGAGGAGAGAATCGGCACATGACACGCGCGATCAGCAACCGTCGCAACGCGACGCGGCAAAGGCTCCATGACGCGGCGGTGACGCTCATCGCCGAACAGGGCTTCTCCGCCACGACGGTGGAGCAGATCGCCGAGCGCGCCGGAGTCGCCAAGGGCACCGTCTACTACAACTTCGACGGCAAGACCGAGCTGTTCGAGGAGGTGCTGCGGGACGGGGTGGGCCGGCTGGCCGCCGAGCTGCACCGGGCGGACGACGCCGCGCTGGAACGGGGCGCCGACGCGGTCGGCCGGCTGTCGGCGATAGCCCTGGCCGGGCTGGTGTTCATCGAGCTGAACCCGGCGCTCACCCGGCTGTTCATGGCCGAGCTGTGGCGTACCCACCGGGTGTGGCACGCCACGCTGCTGTCCGCCCGGCAGCAGGCGGTCGACGTGGTGGAGCGGGTGCTGCACGAGGGGGTGAAGGACGGGGAGCTGGACCCGGCGCTCGATGTGGAGCTGACGGCGGGCGCGTTAATGGGGATGATCCTGGTCGGAGCCCTGGACTGGCTCTCGTTCCATCCCGACCGCCCCCGGCGCGAGGTCCACCTGGCCCTGGCCGGGCTCCTCCACGGCCGGGTGGCGGCACCCTGAACCCGGCGGACGGCTCAGGGACGGGCACCAGCCGCGGACGCACCAGCCGCGACCCATCAGCGCGGCCCCACGCCGCTCCGCCGCCCGTGTCGGCGGAGCGGACGCGCGTGCCGCGCCACTCGCACTGGGCCGACGCGGCGACAGCGGGGCGGCGGGGCGATGTCCACAGCCTGAGCCCGGCAGGCGGCTCAGGCGGTAGCAGGGCCCCGGGCCGCTCCGCCGCCCCGTGTCGGCGGTGCGGGCCCGGTTCCCGCTGACCGACAGCCTGCCGCCCGGCGGCGAGCACGCCCATCCGCGCTGATGCTCATCCCAGTACTCATCCGCTCCCTGAGTACGCCCACGCCCGCGTAGGTACCCGGGTGACGGCCCCGGGTAAGGTGCGGCGCATGGCGCGAGTGGTGGTGGTCGGTGCCGGTATGGGCGGCATGGCGACGGCGGCCCGGCTGGCCGTGGCGGGGCATTCGGTGACGGTGCTGGAGCGCGGCACCCGGGCGGGCGGCGCGGCGGGGCGGTTCGAACGGGACGGCTTCGGCTTCGACACCGGCCCCGGTCTGCTGTGGCTGCCGGCGGTGTGGCGGGACGTGTTCATCAAGACCGGCAAGCGCCCGCTGGAGGAGTGCGTCGAACTGCGGCGGGTGGACCCCGCCGCCGAGCACCGGTTCGCCGACGGCACCCGGCTGCGGCTGCCCGGCTTCTCGCACGGCGGGGTCGGGCAGGCCCTGGACGCGGCGCTGGGCGCGGGGGCCGGCGAGCGCTGGCAGGCGCTCCAGGGGCGGGCCCGCGAGACCTGGGAGGCCACCCGGCGACCGCTGGTGGAGGAGCCGCTGACCTCGGCGGCCGGGCGGGCGGCGCTGCTCCCCGACCCGTACCCGGCGGTACGGGCCCGGCGCGCGGGCCTGCTGCGCCGCCGGGCGCCGGGCAGCACCTCGCCGGGGCTGCTGGAGGTCGCGGAGCGGGAGCTGGGCGACCCCCGGCTGACGGCGCTGCTGGCGGGCACCGTGGAGGAGTACGGCATCCGGCCGGAGCGGGCGCCGGCCTCGGCGACCGTACTGTCCTATGTGGAGCAGACGTTCGGCACCTGGTATCCGGCGGGCGGCATCGCGGCGCTGGTGGACGCGGTGCGGGAGCGCTGTGCCGAGCGCGGTGTGGAGTTCGTGTTCGGGGCCGCGGCGGAGCGCATCCTGGAGCGGGACGGCCGGGCGGCGGGCGTGGAGCTGGCCGGGGGCGACCGGGTGGCGGCGGAGCATGTGGTGTGGAGCGCCCCGGGACTCGGCGCCGCGCCGGGCGGGGACAGCCGGTTCACGGTGCTGCTGGCGCTGGACGGCGCCCGGCCGCCGGGCGCCGCGCACCGGCTGCTGGTGCATCCGGGGGACGGCGGCCCGGTGGTACGGGTGCTGCGGCCCGATGACGCCACGCTGTGGCCCGGTACGGGCCGGGAACAGCACACGGCGGTGCTGTCGGCGCTGGCGCCGCTCCAGGGCGCCGTGGACTGGCGGGACGCGGCGACCGTCGAAGCCTGGACGGGGCGGCTGCTGGCGGCTGCCGGGCCGGAGCTGGCGACCGCGAGCGTCCGGTGGCGGGAGGTCCGTACCCCG
This sequence comes from Streptomyces sp. NTD107, assembly GCF_059510435.1. Taxonomy (NCBI): domain Bacteria; kingdom Bacillati; phylum Actinomycetota; class Actinomycetes; order Kitasatosporales; family Streptomycetaceae; genus Streptomyces; species Streptomyces sp. NTD107. The sequence goes on from NZ_JCAJZV010000002.1 coordinate 310,436, forward strand.
CTGGACATCGAGCGGGAGACCGGCATGCCGGGCGGGGCGATCGCCGCGCCGGCCCTGGCGGGCGCGGACGGCACGCTGCTGGCGGCCCCCAACGCGGGCCGCCTCCCCGGCACCTGGCGCGCCGGCTCGCTCGCGCACCCGGGCGGCGGCCTGTCCCACGCCGGCATGTCGGGCGCCCTGGCCACCGGCCTGATCGTGGAAGGCCCCGCCTGGCGCGGCTCCTACTGACCGGACGACGGGCCGCGCCCGGGCCGGGCCCGCGGCGGTGCGATGCGGCCGGCGGGCGCGGATCCGCACCCCGAGCGGGGTCACCTCCGCAGTGCCACCCGGCACGGGTCGCGCCCGGCGCGCCCGGCCCCGGCGGGGCACGGGCCCTGCGGTGTGCTCAGTAGCGCTGCTGCTCGTTGTAGTAGTAGCCCTGGTCCGCCGCCGGGTCGTAGCCGTTCGGGTGCTGCTGCGGGGGGTACGGGTCCTGTTGGGGTGGGTAGCCGTAGCCGGTGTCCTGCGCGGCGGGCGGCGGGGTGGCGGTTTCGCGCTGCTGGGGGACCCAGACGCCGCCGGGCGGGGTCTCCTGGTAGTAGTGCTGGTCGGCGGCGGGCGCGGCCTGCCACTGGTCGCCGTAGTCCTGCTGATACTGCTGCTGTTCACCGTACGGGGCGGCGTACGCCTCGTACCCGGCGGTGGCGCCGGCCCCGGCATAGGGCTCGGCGTACGGCTGCTGGTGCTGCTGGTGCTGCTGGTGCGAGTCGCCGTACGGCTGCCCCACCGGGTCGTAGCCGCCGGGCGTCTCGTACGGCTGCTGCTCGTGGTAGCCGTCCCCGTACACCGTCTCCTGCGGCTGCTGGTGCTGCTGGGACTGCTGCTGGGCGTATATGTCCTGCCCCTGGCCGCCCGGTACGTCGTAGTCCCACTCGTCGTAGCCACCGGCGGCATCCGCCGGTGCCGGCTCGCCCGGCGGGGCGGGAGGCGGCGGCGGTGCGTCGTACCCCGGCTCGCTGTCCTCGACCGGGTCCAGCGGACGCATCTCGCCCGGCTCCTCCGAGCCTTCCCGGCGCCGCCGCTTGCTGTTCCCCGGCCGACCGCCCAGCGCCCAGCCGGTGGAGAACCCGCGCCGGAACGACAGGGTCACAAAGGTCTGGCCGGTCGCGAACGCGACGGTACCCAGCGCGATCACCGGCACGGACGGCAGCACCACCCCGAACACCACGCCCACGAAGCCGGAGAAGGCCAGCAGCCGCCAGCGCAGCCTGGCCTTGTACTGGAGGAGCACCTCCCCGAGCAGCCACAGGGCGACGACTCCGAATGCGATGTAGAGGACCGTCCAGCCCATGTACGCCCCTCTCAGCTGTGGTATCAGCCGTGTTCTAGGCCCGCCCGGTGCAGACCGAGGTTCTTGTAGACGTCCAGCGTCGCCGTCGAGTGCAGCGTGGTGTTCAGGGTGACGAAGTGCAGACCGGGGATGTCCTCATCCATCAGCCGCGCGCACATCTCGGTGGCGAACTCGATCCCGACTGAGCGTACAGCCATTGGATCGTCCTTGACCGCGCGGAGCCGATTCTCCAGCTCGGCGGGGAAGGTGGAGTTGCTGAGCTGCTTGAAGCGTTCGATCTGCCGCAGATTCGCGATCGGCATGATTTCCGGGATGATCGGGACATCGCATCCCGCGGCGGCCACCCGGTCGCGGAGCCGCAGGTAGTCCTCGGGGTCGAAGAACATCTGGGTGAGCGCGAAGTCCGCGCCCGCCCGGCACTTGTTGATGAAATGCCGGATATCCGTCTCCCAGTCGGTGGACCGCGGATGCATCTCCGGAAATGCCGCCACCCCGACACAGAAATCGCCCGACTCCTTGATGAGCCGTACGAGTTCCGCGGCGTAGGTCACACCCTCGGGATGCCGGGTCCACTCCCCCATCGGATCGCCGGGCGGATCGCCGCGCAGCGCCAGCATGTTGCGGATGCCGGCGCCCGCGTACTGCCCGATGATGTTGCGCAGTTCGGACACCGAGTGATTGACGGCCGTCAGGTGGGCGACGGGGGTGAGCGTCGTCTCGGTCGCGATCCGCTCGGTGGCCCGCACCGTCCGCTCACGGGAGGAGCCGCCGGCGCCGTACGTCACGGACACGAAGGTCGGCGCCACGGCCTCGACCCGGCGGATGGCGTTCCACATCGTGCGCTCGCCCTGCTCGGTCCTGGGCGGGGTGAATTCGAAGGAGTAGGAACGCCGGCCGGCGGCGAGAAGATCGCGCACCGTGTGCGCCCGGTCATTCATCGTGGACGGAATCCCAAGGGCCATGGCCGCAGGCTACCCAGAGCGACCCGAATCTCCCATGAGTGTCCGGCCTCCGGACGGACGTACGGCATTACGCGGCGCGCAGCCGGCGCGCCAGCGCGCTCGCCGCCGCTCCCGGGTCGCCGGCCTCGGTGAGTGCCCGTACCACCACGATCCGGCGCGCCCCGGCCGCCAGCACCTCGTCGAGGTTGCCGGCGTCGATGCCGCCGATCGCGAACCAGGGGCGGTCGGGGCGCCGGGCGGCGGCGTACCGCACCAGGGGCAGCCCGGGGGCGGCCCGGCCCGGCTTGGTGGGGGTGGGCCACACCGGTCCGGTGCAGAAGTAGTCGACGCCGGGCTGGGCGAGGGCGGCGTCCACCTGGGCCTCGCTGTGGGTGGAGCGGCCGATGCGCACGCCGGAGCCGAGCAGCGCGCGGGCGGCGGGCACCGGCAGGTCGCCCTGCCCCAGGTGCAGCACGTCGGCGCGGGCGGCGTGCGCGACATCGGCGCGGTCGTTGACGGCCAGCAGCCGGCCGTGCCGCCGGCAGGCGTCGGCGAAAACTTCGAGCAGTTCCAGTTCCTCGGCGGCCTCCAGGCTCTTGTCGCGCAACTGGACGATGTCCACGCCGCCGGCGAGCACCGCGTCCAGAAAGGCGGGCAGGTCGCCCTGCCGCTTTCTGGCGTCGGTGCACAGATACAGCCGGGCGCCGGCGATGCCGTCGGTCACGGCTCCCCCTCGGTGAGTGTGTGTCGGTGGTGCGCGGTGGCGCGGCGCGGGTGGGCGCCGCGCCACCGCTGGTGGTGCGTTTGTTTTGGTGCTGGTGTGGTGCTGGTGCTGGTGCTCTCAGTGGCCCGGGTGGTGGCCTACACGGCCAGTGCCTGGGCCCGCCGCTTCACCTCGGTCCCGCGGTTCTCCCGCAAGGCGTCGGCGGGGGTGCCGGGCAGGCTGTCGTCGGGGGTGAACAGCCACTCCAGGATTTCCTCGTCGGTGAAGCCGTCGTCCCGCAGCAGCGTCAGGGTGCCGGCCAGGCCCTTGACGACCTTGCCCTCCCCGATGAAGGCGGCCGGCACCTGGAGCGTCCGGTTCTCGCCCCGGCGTACGGCGATCAGCTGCCCCTCCTTGACGAGCTGCCGTACCCGGGTCACTTCCACGTCCAGAACTTCGGCGATGTCGGGGAGGTGGAGCCACTCGGAGACGAGAGCATCGGTTTTCGCATCAATCTCGGTCACGCCTCAAGCCTGCCACCTCTCACCGACAGCCGTCATCGGGGAGTGGCACCGGAGGGACGGCGGGCCGGCCGGGGACGGCAGGGGCGGGCTCAGAGCAGCGCGTTCTTCAGGGGTACGGAGGGGTCGGCGGCCCGCGCCGGGTCGAGGCGGGCGCCGCGTTCGATGAGCCGGCGGCCCTGGGCCAGGTCGCGCGGCCGGTCCACGGCGCACAGCGCGCGCAGCGTGCCGTCCGCGGCCAGCCAGCACACCGACCAGGCGGCGCCCGGGGTGCCCTCGGCGGCCGGGTCACCGCGCCACAGCAGCGTGTCGTCCGGGCCGTGCTGCCCCGCGTACTGGACGAAGCGGCCGAACTGCTCGCTCCAGAAGTACGGCACCGGGTCGTACGCCGGGCCGGCCGTCCCGGTGAGCTGCGCGGCGACGGTGGCCGGCCCGGCCAGCGCGTTGTCCCAGTGGTGCACCAGCAGCCGGCGCCCGTACCGGGCCGAGGGGAACGAGGCGCAGTCGCCCACCGCGTACACCCTGGGCAGCGAGGTGCGCAGCCGGTCATCGGCGCGCACCGAGCCGTCGTCGGCCAGCTCGACGCCGCTGCCGGCCAGCCAGCCGGTGGCGGGGCGGGAGCCGATGCCGATGAGCACGGCGTCGGCGCGCAGCAGCTCTCCGTCGGCCAGCTCGACCTCACCCGGCCGGACGGCGGCCACCCGGGCGCCGGTGCGCAGTTCGGCGCCGGCGTCCGCGTACCACTGGCGCATGGGCTCGGTGAGCTGGGGCGGCAGTGCGCCGGGCAGCGGGTGGGCGGCGGCTTCCAGGACGGTGATGGGCGCCCCGGCGGCGCGGGCGGCGGTGGCGACCTCGGCGCCGATCCAGCCGGCGCCGACCGCGATCAGGGAGCTGCGGGCGGTCAGCAGCGGGCGCAGCCGGGCGGCGTCGTCGAGGGTGCGCAGCACGTGGACGCCGGGTACGCCGGCGCTGCCGGGCAGTGCCAGGGCCTCGGCGCCGGTGGCGATGATCAGGTGGTCGTACGGGAGGGGCCCGGCGTCGGTGCGCAGCGCGCGCCCGGCGGCGTCGATGCCGGTGGCGGCGCGATCCAGCAGGAGTTCGATGCCGAGGGCGTCGAAGTCCACGTCGAGGGGCGCGCCTTCGGCCTTGCCGAGCAGCACGTCCTTGGACAGCGGCGGGCGGTCGTACGGGCGGTGCCGCTCGGCTCCGACGACGGTGATGGAGCCGGCCCAGCCCGCTTCGCGCAGCCGCACGGCGGTCTGGGTGCCGGCGAGCCCGGCCCCGGCGATGACGACCCGGTCTTCCTCTTCCACGCCGTCACCCTACGGCGTGCCGGGCGGGCCCTGGATCCCACGCTCCCAGGGACCGCCCGGTGCTGACGTCGGCCGACCGGCTGGATCAGTTGACGGTCCAGGTCAGATCGTGACCCCTGTCCCCGTAGTGGGCGCCGACAAGGTTCACGCCGTGGCCGACCGCATAGACGAGGCAGACAGTGGCGGCCTCACCCGGTGCCAGCACCGGGGCGAGGTCAGGATCATCGGCACACCACTCGGGCAGCCCGGTGGCGCCGGTGGAGTTGACGTAGCCGAAGGGGCCACCGTCGTCGGTGACGATCTGCACGCTGTGGTAAGGGGCGATGCCGAAGGTGTCCGTGTCGCCGGCGTTCTTGATCGTGGTGAGTACGAAGTAGGGGTCGTGCATGGCAGGCCACTCATCCGCGGCCGGGCTGCCCTCGATGTCCTCGTGGGTGCCGCCCTCGATCCGCTCCACGGTGAGCTGGAGGGTGAGTTCCGTGTCGTTGTCGTCCGTGTCACCGACCGGGAAAGTCATCGGATAGCTGTACTCCCCCAGTGCATAGGTCTGCGGGCCCGCCGGGTCCGGAGCGTCGTCCTCGTCGCCGGCATCAGCGTCGCCGTTCTCCGACCCGCCCTCGGCACCGGACTCCGTCTCCCCGTCCACCTGCGAGGTGTCCTGGCCCTTGGCGTCGTCGGTGGTTCCGCTTCCGTTGTCGGAGGTGTCGGATTCGCAGGCGCTCAGTGTTATGGCAAGCGCCAGCGCCGGCCCGACGGCGAGGGAACGGCGGAACTTCCGTACAGACATGCTCTTCTCCTGATGGGACATGGTGCGATCGGCGCGCCCGCCGATCCCTGACCCCACGAATTTAAGCGGCCTTTGCCGATGCCTCATACATTTCCAGTCGCGAACATGTAGCCGGTTTGAGGAAGTCCTGCACGTGACAGGAGGAAGTGTCGAGATTCAATGGACTTTCCGTTCCCGCGCCCGCCCGTACTAGGGTGTCGGGCAACAGAGCACACGGGAGCCCGGCGGTCCGGGCTGAGAGGGAGGCGGACGGCCTCCGACCGTACGAACCTGATCCGGGTCATGCCGGCGAAGGGAGCAGCCACGCGGTCATGTCTGCGTCATCGTCACCCTCACTGACCCCCGATGTCCTGGTCATCGGCGGCGGCGTCATCGGCCTGGTCACCGCCTGGCGGGCCGCCGGGCGCGGGCTGCGCGTCGCGGTCGCCGATCCCAGCCCCGGCGGCGGCGCCGCCCAGGTGGCGGCCGGCATGCTGGCGGCGGTCACCGAACTGCACCACGGCGAGGAGCCGCTCCTCGAACTCAACCTCGCCTCCGCCGCCCGCTACCCCGGCTTCGCCGCCGAACTGGAGGCGGCGGCCGGCACCGGCATCGGCTACCGCGCCTGTGGCACCCTGGCCGTCGCGCTGGACGCCGACGATCGCGCGCAACTGCGCGAGGTGCACGCCCTTCAGCAGCGCTGCGGGCTGCACTCGCAGTGGCTCACCGGCCGCGAATGCCGCCGCCTTGAGCCGATGCTGGCCCCCGGGGTACGCGGCGGGCTGCGGGTGGACGGCGACCACCAGGTCGATCCGCGCCGGCTGACCGCCGCCCTGCTGACCGCCTGCGAGCGGTCGGGGGTCACCTTCCACCGCGCCCGGGTCCGCGAGCTGACCGTGCTCCGTGACCGGGCCGCCGGGGCGGTGCTGGCGGACGGTACGGCGCTGACCGCCGCCCGTACCGTGCTGGCCGCCGGCAGCCACAGCGGTGAACTGCCCGGGCTGCCGCCCGGGATCGCGCCGCCGGTCCGCCCGGTCAAGGGCGAGGTGCTGCGGCTGCGCATGCCGCCCGCGCCGGGCGGTGGTGCCTTCCTCTCCCGCACGGTACGGGCGGTGGTGCGCGGCTCGGCCGTCTATCTGGTGCCACGCGCGGACGGCGAACTCGTGGTGGGCGCCACCTCGTACGAGCACGGCTGGGACACCACGGTGACCGCCGGCGGCGTCTACCAACTGCTGCGCGACGCCCACGACCTGGTGCCCGGCATCACCGAACTGCCGCTGCGCGAGTGCCGCGCCGGGCTGCGCCCCGGCAGCCCGGACAACGCCCCGCTGCTGGGCCCCACCGCCCTGCCGGGGCTGCACCTGGCCACCGGGCACTATCGCAACGGGGTGCTGCTCACCCCGCTGACCGGGGACGTCCTCGCCGAGTCGCTGGTCACCGGCGAGCTTCCGGCGATCGCCCGGCCGTTCAGCCCGCTGCGCTTCCCCTCGGTGGTGCCGGTATGACCGCGAGCGTGACGGTGTCCGTCAACGGCGAGCCGCGCGAGCTGGCCCCCGGTACGACGCTGGCCGCCGTGATCACCGAACTGCTGTCCACCGGTACGGGGGCGGGGGTCGCGGCGGCCGTCAACGAGTGCGTGATCCCCCGTACCCGCTGGGCCGGCACGCCGCTGGCGGCGGGCGACCGGGTCGAGATCCTGACCGCCGTCCAGGGAGGCTGACCACCGATGACCACATCCGAGGAGAACGATGAGCTGGTGCTCGGCCCGCTGCGGCTGACCTCCCGGCTGATCATGGGCACCGGCGGCGCGCCCAGCCCCGAGGTCCTGGAGCGGGCGCTGGCCGCCTCCGGAACCCAGCTGACGACCGTGGCGATGCGCCGGGTGGACCCCGGGGTACGGGGCTCGGTGCTCGGCATCCTGCGGAATCTGGGCATCGAGCCGCTGCCGAACACCGCGGGCTGCTTCACCGCCGGGGAGGCGGTGCTGACCGCGCGGCTTGCCCGCGAGGCGCTGGGCACCGAGTGGGTGAAGCTGGAGGTGATCGCGGACGAGCGCACCCTGCTCCCCGATCCGGTGGCCACGCTGGACGCCGCCGAGACCCTGGTGGACGACGGCTTCACGGTGCTCCCGTACACCAATGACGACCCGGTGCTGGCGCGTCGGCTGGAGGAGGCGGGCTGCGCGGCGGTGATGCCGCTGGGTTCGCCGATCGGCTCGGGGCTCGGCATCCGCAATCCGCACAACTTCTCGCTGATCACCGAGCGCGCCGGGGTGCCGGTGATCCTGGACGCGGGCGCGGGCACCGCCTCGGACGCGTCGCTGGCCATGGAGCTGGGGTGCGCGGGCGTGATGCTGGCGTCGGCGGTGACCCGGGCGCGGCGTCCGGTGGAGATGGCGCGCGCGATGCGGTACGCGGTGGCGGCGGGGCGGCTGGCTTTCGGTGCGGGGCGGATTCCGCGCCGGCATTTCGCGCTGGCGTCCTCGCCGCTGGAGGGGCTGGCGGAGCTGGACCCGGAGCGACCAGCATATTGATCGGATCGTACTGATATACGATCCACAAACCTGGGGGGGATCGTTCTGTCCGCTACGGGGGATTGCCGGGCCATGTACGGCCCTCTCCTGGGCGGCAGCTGAAGGAGAGATCGACCGTGAGCACACCGCCGCAACCACCGCCGCCGGGACCGGAGCACGGCCAGAATCCGTACGCCTCCGCCACACCGCCGCCCGGCGTGCCGCCCCAGCCCGCACCGCCCGGCGGCGGTTACGGCTACCCGGGGCAGCCGCCGGTGCCAGGTCCCCAGCCGGGTTACGGCTACCCCCCGCCCGGTGGCCCCGGTGGCCCGGGCATGCCCGGCGGCCCCATACCCCCGTACGGACAGCCCTACCCGCCGCAGCCCCAGCCGTCGTCGGACAAGACCAACGGTCTGGCCGTCGGCGCGCTGATCACCGGCCTGCTGGGGCTCGCCCCGGTCGCGCTGATCCTCGGCATCCTGGGCATCAACCAGGTCAAGAAGACCGGGGAACGCGGCAAGCCGCTGGCCATCGCCGGCATCGCGCTGGCCTCCGCCCAGATCGTGCTGCTGGCCATCCTCGTACCGGTGTTCGTCTTCGCGGACGACGACAGCGAGGCGTCCGCCACCCCCTCCCCCAGCGCGCCGCCGACCGAGGGGGACACCGAGACCGAGGCCCCCGAGCGCGACGTCCCGGCGGACGGTGAGCAGATCGCCGTCTTCGACATCGCCGTCGGCGACTGCTTCGACACCAGCGGCCTGGAGCAGTACCAGGACGAGGAGGGCGGCGAGGAGTTCAACGTCACCCTCTACCCCTGCGACGTACCGCACGAGGCCGAGGCGTTCGGCACCTACCAGGTCAGCGGGTACGACTCCTTCCCCGGCACCGATGAGCTGGTGGACATCGCCGACACCGAGTGCAACAGGCTCGTCCAGCCGTACATCCTGGACACCTGGGCGCTCGACGAGGACACCCAGATCTTCTACTACCACCCCGAACTCGCCAGCTGGGGCGCGGGCGACCGCGAGATCCTGTGCTTCTTCGGGCGCGGCGACAGCCGGTCGATGTCCGCCTCGCTCCGCCCCGACGAGAGCACGCTGAGCGCCGACGCGCTGAACTACCTGGAGATCACCGGTCCGCTGGAGACCACGGTGTGGGAGGAGCCGGCGACCGACGAGGACGTCCCCGCGAACCAGGAGTGGGCCGCCGACATGGCCTCCACCATCGAGGACGAGATCGCCGGGCTCTCCGCCGCCACCTGGTCCGACACCGAGCTGGAGGCACTGGTCGCCGACCTGATCGCCGCCCGCGAGACGAGCCTGCCGCACTGGCAGGACATGGCCGGTGCCACCGACGAGGCGACGGTGTGGAACAACTACACCCAGGGGTACGACACCTTGGGCGTGGACATCGAGATCGAGATCCGCGACCTGCTCGGACTGGCAACGGGCAGCTGACACTTCCGTCACCGTTTTGCTGCGGTCCTGCTCACAGGGGTGCAGCGGCCGGGTGGGTGTCCACGGCAGACCGTAGACTCGGGCGCCGTGGACACCACCCTCCAGGACCCGCTGATCGGGCATGTACTCGACGGCCGTTACCGCGTGGCCGAGCGGATCGCCGTCGGCGGCATGGCCACGGTCTACCGGGCGGTGGACACCCGCCTCGAACGCGAACTCGCCGTCAAGGTCATGCACCCCTCGCTGGCGGACGACGCCGAGTTCACCGAGCGCTTCATCCGCGAGGCCAAGTCGGTGGCCCGCCTCGACCACCAGAACATCGTCGGCGTGCTCGACCAGGGCCGCGATGGCGACTACGTCTATCTGGCCATGGAGTACGTGGCCGGCTGCACCCTGCGCGATCTGCTGCGCGAACGCGGCGCGCTGGCGCCGCGCGCCGTGCTGGACATCATGGAGCCGCTGCTGGCCGGCCTGGCCGCCGCCCACCGGGCCGGGCTCGTCCACCGCGACATCAAGCCCGAGAACGTACTGATCGGCGAGAACGGCCGGGTGAAGGTCGCCGACTTCGGTCTGGCACGCGGCGTCGACAACCAGACCTCGGCGGACACCGGCACGCTGCTGGGCACCGTCTCCTATCTGGCCCCCGAGCGCATCGAGCACGGCACCGCCGACCAGCGCGCCGACGTCTACGCCTGCGGGGTGCTGCTGTCCGAGCTGCTGACCGGCGCCAAGCCGCACAGCGGCGATTCGGCGGCCCAGGTGCTGTTCGCGCATGTGCACCGCGATGTGCCGCCGCCCTCGGAGAGCGTTCCGGGGCTGGCCCCGGGCCTGGACACCCTGGTGACGCGCGCCGCCGCCCGTACCCCGCAGGACCGGCCGGCCGACGCCGCGGCGATGCTGGCGCTGGTCCGGGAGATACGCGCCGAGCTGACCGACGAGGAGCTGGACAACCAGCCGCCGGGCGCCACGGAGCCCACCGGGACGGCGGAGCCGGAGGCGGCCACCGAGACCGTACGGAAGCCGCCGGCCGGCTCTGGCGTCGGCCCGGACGACCGTACGAGCGTGGTGCCCCGCCCGGCGGGCGTCCGCGCCACCGCCCCCGACGGCCCGGACCGGGGCGTGGTGGGCCACACCACCCGGATCGAGCTGCTGCGGCAGGAGCCGGCCGGGGAAGAGGACGAGGACTTCGCCCCGGCGGAACGGCGCCGGCTGCCGCGCCGCGCCGTACTGGCGCTGGTCGGCGCCGTACTGGCGGTGCTGGGGATCGGCGCCGGGATCTGGTACATCAACTCCGGGCAGTTCCTGCCCACCCCCGGCGTGTACGGGGTGCCGCAGGCCGAGGCCGAGCAGACGCTGCGCGACGCCGGGCTCAAGGTGACGGTCGCCGAGGCGTACCACGAGACCGTGGACGCGGGCCACGTCATCTCCACCGATCCGGCGCGCGGCGAGCGGGTCCGCAAGAACGCCACCGTCACCATCACCGTCTCGCAGGGCCCGGCCGTGGCCACGGTGCCCAATCTGCGCGGCATCCCGCTGGCGGAGGCCAAGGCGCAGCTCGCGGACGCGGGCCTGACGCCGGGCGCCGAGACCCGGGAGTTCTCCACCGAGGTGCCGCTGGGCTCGGTGATCTCCACCGACCCGGCGCCCGGTACGCAAAAGCGCCCGGACGCGGCGGTGGCCCTGGTGGTCAGCCGGGGCCCGGAGCTGGATGTCCCGGATGTGACGGGCGTGGCGGAGGGCACCGCGATGCAGCGGCTGACCGAGGCCGGGTTCGAGGTGGAGATCGCGCCGGAGCGGGTGTTCTCCGAGGAGGAGTCGGGCACCGTCGCCGAACAGTCCCCCGGGGCCGGCGAGAGCGCCGGTGAGGGCGATGTCATCACCCTCACCATCTCCAAGGGCCAGGAGATGATCGTGGTGCCCGATGTGCGCGGCGAGTCGGAGAGCGAGGCCCGGCGGATCCTGGAGGAGGCGGGCTTCGAGGTGTCCGTGAACCGCCTCTTCTTCACCGGCAACGTCTTCAATCAGTCCGTCTACGGCGGGGACAGCTCCCCGCGCGGATCGACCATCACCATCTGGGTCCGCTGAGCGGCGGTCCGGGCTGAGGCGGGGGTCACATTCCTGACCACGGTGCGCCCCCGCCGGTGTGATGCGCGCCATAGGGCGTCGGTCACATACGACGCTGCTTAGTGTTTTCCGAATGAGCGCCGAGGGCCGTAAAAAGCTCGGGAAATCTCGGGGACAACCCTGGGGAAAGCCTCCGTGATCCCTCATGGCCGCCCTGCCTCCAGCACTACCCGCATTAGTATTCGTGACCTTTGCGCGGGGTTTTCCGCTGCTGCTACGAAAGGCCGTCGCAGTAATCGCGAGAACGTGAGGTCCCCCGCATGACCGCTCAGCTCCCCGCTCCCCGCCGAAGTCGGCTGTCCCGGCTTCAGAAGTCCGCCACGACCGCTGTCGCCGGCTGCGGCGTGGCGGCCATCGCCTTTACCCTGGTGCCCACCGCCAGCGCCGCTGAGCCCACCGGCACGGACAGCTCCGCCCCGTCCGTCGCCTGGGTGCTGAAGGCCAACGACATCCCCGGTCAGCGGCAGCACGGCGGCGACCACGGCGCCGCCGAGGCCGACGCGGCCGGTTCCCAGGACGTGGCCCAGTCCCTCCAGAAGACCCTGCGGGCGCTGGCCCCCGAGACCCACACCCGGCAGAGCGAGCGGATAGCCGCCGAGCACGCCGCCCAGGAGCTGGCGCGGCAGCAGGCCGAGGCCGAGCGGGTGGCCGCCGAGCAGGCCGCCAGCCGGGCCGCCGAGCGGCAGGCGCTCCAGGACGCCGAGACCGCCGCCGCCGAGATCACCGCCGCCCCCGAGGCCCCGGCCCCGGCCGCCGAGCCCGCCGCCCCCGCGGCACCGGCCGCCCCCACCTACACCAATGACCTGGACGGCTGGATCCGTGAGGCGCTGGACATCATGGCCCAGCACGGAATTCCGGGCTCCTATGACGGCCTGTACCGCAACATCATGCGGGAATCCAGCGGCAATCCCAACGCGATCAACGACTGGGACATCAACTGGATCAATGGCACGCCGTCCATCGGACTGCTCCAGGTAATTCAGCCGACCTTCGACACGTATCACGTGGAAGGCACCGCCAACAGCCTTTACGACCCGGTCGCCAACATTGTGGCCGCCGCCAACTACGCCTGGCACCGCTACGGTTCGATCGACAACGTCAACGGCCCGTACTGAGTGGCGCGTACACCTGGCAAGCTGACCGGGTGACATCCGTTTCTCGCGACCGCAATCCCATGGGCGGCCACGTCCCCGTAGCCGGGGGCCTGGCCGCCCGTGGCATTCCGTACGCCACCGCCATGGGCGCCGAAACCCTCCAGGTCTTCGTCGCCAACCCGCGCGGCTGGGCCACCCCGCCCGGCGATCCGCGCCAGGACGAGGCGTTCCGTACGGCCTGCGCGGCGGGGCGGCTGCCCGCGTACGTCCACGCCCCGTATCTGATCAACCCGGGCTCAGCCGACCCGGCCACCGCCGAGCGCTCGGTGCGCTCGCTGCGGCATTCACTGCGCCGGGGGCGGGCGATCGGGGCGCTGGGGGTGGTGGTCCACACCGGCTCGGCGACGGGCGGGCGGAGCAGGGAGAGCGCGCTGGCCCAGACCGGGGAACTGCTGCTGCCGCTGCTCGACGAGCTGACCCACGACGACGATCCGCTGCTCCTGCTGGAGCCGACGGCGGGGCAGGGCGCGTCACTGTGCTCCCGGATCGCCGACCTGGAGCCGTATCTGGCGGCGCTGCGCGATCACCCCAGGGTGGGGATCTGCCTGGACACCGCCCATGTCTTCGCGGCCGGCCACGATCTGGCGGCGCCGGACGGTGTACGGGAGACGCTGGACGAGCTGGTACGGGTGGCCGGCCCCGGCCGGCTGCGGCTGATCCACGCCAACGACTCCAAGGCGCCGGCCGGCTCCCACCTGGACCGCCACCAGAACATCGGCGCCGGCCACATCGGCCGGGAGGCGTTCGCCGCCCTGCTGCGCCACCCCGCGACGGCCGGGGTCCCCTTCATCGTCGAGACGCCGGGCGGCCCGGAGGGCCACGCGGCGGACGTGGCGCTGCTGAAAAGCCTCAGAAGGGCACCGGCTCAGAGCTCGGGCCCGTCCCCCGGCTCCTCCTGATAGCTGTAGCGCTGCTCGCGCCAGGGGTCACCGACGTTGTGATAGCCGCGCTCCTCCCAGAAACCACGGCGGTCGGCGGTCATGTACTCGACGCCGCGCACCCACTTGGGGCCCTTCCAGGCGTACAGGTGGGGCACCACGAGGCGCAGCGGAAAGCCGTGCTCGGCGGTGAGCAGTTCACCCTCGTGGTGGGTGGCGAACACCGCACGCGGATCGGCGAAGTCGGCCAGCCGCAGATTGGCGCTGTAACCGTACTCGGCCCACACCATCACATGGGTGACGCCGGGCGCGGGCGGCACGAGGGACAGCAGGGTGGCGGCCCGTACCCCGCCCCATTCGGCGCCCAGCATGCTGAACTTGGTGACACAGTGCAGATCGGCGACCACCGTCTCGTACGGCAGGGCGCTGAACTCCTCGTGGTTCCAGCAGCGCTTGTCGCCGGAGGCGGTCGCCCCGAAGACGCGGAACTCCCAGCGCTCGGCCCGGAACCGCGGTACCGGACCGTAGTGGGTGACCGGCCAGCCGCGCTGCGCCCGCTGCCCCGGAGGAAGCCCGCCGGCCACCTGTCGCGTGTCCGCTTCCTCCTCCGAACGGCTTTCCGGGTGCCCCATCCCTCCATGGTGACAGACCTGACATGCACAGCGGGCACCGCCACCCCTCACAGCCCCGGAAGTCGGAGGAAAACGGGTAATTCGGTAAGCCTTCGCTTACTGGACGTAATCCCCCCATGGGTGCCACGATGCCTCGAACACCAGCCCCTTCTCGCGGAAGGAGCGCGCTGCCATGCAGGGCGATCCCGAGGTCATCGAGTTCCTGAATGAACAGCTCACCGCCGAACTGACCGCAATCAACCAGTACTTCCTGCACGCGAAGATGCAGGAGAACTTCGGCTGGGTGAAGCTCGCCAAGTACACCCGCGCCGAGTCCTTCGACGAGATGCGGCACGCGGAGGTGCTCACCGACCGGATCCTGTTCCTGGAGGGGCTGCCGAACTACCAGCGGCTCTTCCATGTCCGGGTGGGCCAGACGGTCACCGAGATGTTCCAGGCGGACCGCCAGATCGAGGTCGAGGCGATCGACCGCCTGCGCCGTGGCATCGAACTCATGCGCGCCAAGTCGGACATCACCTCGGCCAAGCTCTTCGAGTCCATCCTCAAGGACGAGGAGCACCACATCGACTACCTCGACACCCAGCTGGAACTCATCGAAAAGCTCGGCGAACCCCTGTACATCGCCCAGCAGATCGAGCAGCCCAGCGAAGCCTGACCCCGCCCGGGCGGGGCAGCGAACCACCCCGAGCGCCTGCCCCGCCCGCCCGCCCACTGCGAGGTCAGCAGCCGTACGCCTCCTTGGCGGAGGTCATGAATGCGGCGGTGAATTCCTTCATCAGCCGGCGGCCCTCTTCTGATTCCGCCTCAGCCGCATAGTTCCGCACGTTGATTTCCAGCTCCGCTGTCTCACCCACCCCCGGGCATGGCGTCTGCACCAATGAACCGCCCGAATCGAGAAGTGCGTACTCACCGCCTATGGTGTCCTCATAAGGAGATACGATGCCATAGACAGAGGGCGTCTGCCGATATTTTTCCATCAACCCATAAAAAGGGTCCTGGAATATCGTCAGATCCATCGACAGAACCCCCACTCCATCGGCATATACCCGGCACAAAAGGATCGACGTCGATGGTACAGGTTCCTTATCGGTTATCTCCCCGGCGGGGAGAATCTTCTCGGAGATGGCCGGATCCACCGCCATACCACAGAACTCTTCAGGAACCGCAAAATTCTCCGCCCGCACAAAAACCATATATCCGCCGAAGGCAAGAGAAATCCCGAGCAGCAAGCCAAGGACCGGCGCAGTCTTCTTCATGAACGGCCAATCACCCTCTGAGCGCCGGTGCTTCCACTATCCGCTCCATCTCTGATGATCTGCTCCGTCGTATACATCCATTCGTCATGATCAAGACCTTCTGGCGCTTGTGGATTCAACATACGCCACTGCCTCGCAATATCGTTGAGGTAGGAATTCTCCTTGCCATAGTAATCGGCTCGGGATTGCTCCAGCCCAGCTTCAGCGGTCGAGTTGGACCAATCCACCCATCTACTGGTCAACTGGTCAACCATGTGCTGAAGCGGCGTTCCGACGTATGGCGTATCTCCCAGCGTGGCACCGATGATGTTGTAGACGTTCTTCCCCACCCAGGACGAATCTTCGTGGTCGATCTCAAGGGCGGCATATCGGCCCTCCTCCAGAAATCCAATGGATCGCCCGATGCTGTTCAGTGTGTATGAGGGATCGCCCGTGGTGTCCGCCGTGATCTGCTGGGCATACTCGATCAGCATTGAGGTTTGCAGGACCTCGTATGCTTCCGGCGACCTGGATATCTGATTCGTCATTCTGGCCAGCTGGGCCGAGTCCAGAGGGATACTGCTCCCCGAGTGGTTGCGCGCCGTTTCATACACTTCGGATCGGTACTCTCCCAGCAGCCCCGCCATACCCTCGCGGAAGTCGGCATCGAAGTCATTGCCCGTCCCCGCACCCACCTCCAGGACGTGGTTGAACAGCCGCAATTGCTCAGCCGTGTGCTCGGGGGACACCGGGGAAGGCTCGTCGGAACTGCGACCCGAGGTGGCCGCCAGGAGGGCATCCATGACGGCGTCCTTCGCCGCGCTGCGGCCGGACTCCGTCTCCTCGCTCAGATTCGGCGCGTAGGACCGTTCGTCCAGGAAGTACGCCGTGTTGTCCGTGGGCTCCTTCTTGGAGAAGAACGCGTAGGACGCGTCCGGGTTGTTGTCCAGCGCCCGCATGAAGCCGGTGGCCGGGTCGTAGCGGAACTCCAGGCCGGGCAGGGTGGTCGTGGTCGGCGGGACCCAGTAGGTGGCATCCCCCGCACGCTGCTCGATGACGACCAGGCGCTCCCCGTACGCTGTGAGGTACCCCTCACCCCACTCCCCGTACCGCATCAGATCGCTCATGACTTGCGCGCCGTACAGCGAGCTGCCGTACTGCGGGCCCTGCAACTGGTCCATCTGGTCCAGAACATCGGCCTGCCACTGGGCCATCCCCGGACCGCCGGCCCGGGTGGCGGTGCCAAGGGTGCTGCCAAGGGCCTCGCGGAGTTCTTCAACCGTGCGGATGTACTCCTCGCTCGGTTCCTGGTCGGGGTCCAGCAGCACCAGGTTTGACCAGAAGTCCAGAACCCCGTCCGCCCCCAGCGTGGTGGCGAGGTAGACGGCGAAGTACTCGTTGTCCTGCTGGGCTTCGGTGATCTCCGTGACGCGGGCCAGCCCCTCAGGGGTCAGATAGTCACCCGAGCGGTACAGCTCAGCCACCTCTGCGGCGTCCGCGAGGCCCTGCGCGCGTTCGGCGTCCACCATATCCACCACCGACGGCACCTCGAAGGGCTCGCCATCCTCGCCGGCCAGCTCGTCGAGGGCACGGGACGCGGTCCGGTCGGCCTCTGCGGAGTCGCCCAGGATCTCCTGGATACATCTGCTGATGTAGTCGGCGTCGCCCTGCTGCTGCTCCCCCACCAGGTGGCGCGTGGTGCTGTTCCAGCGCTCCATCCGTTCGAATTCCTCATCCGAATATGGGCCGTTCGCCCGGGCATGGAGAGGGATGGTGGAGTGGATACTGCCGTCGGTGTGGATACCCAGATTGAGCCCGGCCGCCTCTGCGCCCAACGCGATGAGGTCCTCCCGCGCCTTCCGCTGCCTCTCCACCAGGCCGGCGAGAACCGTGTGGATGGCGAAGGCGGTCTCGTGCGCGTACTGGAAGCGCCGGCCGGTGAGGGTGAGGAAGGGTTTGGCGACATCCGCGGTCTGCCCCTGCCAGTCCAGCGGCTGCACCTTCGTCAGAAGGCCGTGCTCGGCCTCCTGCGCGAGTTCGCCGAGGCGGCTTGCCAGGGTGTTCCAGTCCTCCGCCGCAGTTGCCAGATTGCTCAGGTTCAGCTGGTAGAGCTGTTCATATGTGGGCATCGCGGCCCCCGCTCGCGCCCGTGCCCCACATGCCGGCGATCTCGGAGGTCGGAGGGTCCGGTTCCAGCGCGACGATGGCCGGATTGCCGGCTCCCGTGGCCGCGTTGACCCGGTGGAGCTGGGCGGTGATGTCCGCCTCCAGCTCGTTGAAGGAGGTGGCGGAGGAGCTGAGCCCGTCCTCGATGGTCTGGCAGTCGGCCACCAGGTCCATGGACTTGCGGAAGAAGCGGTTGACGACGTTGCTCAGCGACCCCGCGCTCGCGAGATCGGCGGCTCGCAGATCGCCGGCCGCGTGAACGCTGGCCGTGGTCGCCAGACCCGTCACGGAGGACAGACCGAAGCGCAGTTCGCGGGCGTCCCGGGCGATATCAGCCAGGGCTTCCGGGTCCAGGGAAAGGTCTGTGCTTGGGCTTCGCCCCTCCGGGGGTGGGGTGTCGCTCGCGCCGCCGTCCCAGTCCTGGTGGTCGCGTTGTGGAGGGCTGTCGGCCGGCCGCTCGGGCGGTGGGGTGTCGTACCCCGTGCCGCCGTCCCAGTCGGAGTTGAGCCGGGTACGTATCTCGTCGTCCCCCGGTGACATGCTTCCCCCCGTGGTGAGTTACCGGATCCGGCACTCACCGTACCAAGCGGGGATCAGACCGTGGCCGGAACCTGGGGGCGTTCCCGTTCTGCTTCGGGGGTCGTGGCACGGCGGGGGCAGGGGCGGCCCAGGAGGCCCTGGATGCGGCGGACGCAGGAGCCGCAGTCCGTGCCGGCGCCGCTGGTGGCGGCGATCTGGCGGGGGGTGCAGGCGCCTGCCGCCGCGTGTTCGCGGACCTGGTCCTCGGTGATGCCGAAGCACGAGCAGACGTACAACCTCTTCACCTCCCGCAGTGATCATTCCGGCCTCTAGTAAGGCAAACCTCACCTTACCTTCCCTTTCGCGGACAGAGAACAGGGCCCCGGTGTGTGCTGGCGCACTCCGGGGCCCCGCTCCACGCTCCCGGGGGTCAGCCCCGGTACATCTCCGCCACCAGGAAGGCCAGGTCCAGCGACTGGCTGCGGTTCAGCCGCGGGTCGCACGCCGTCTCGTAGCGCTGGTGCAGGTCGTCGACCAGGATCTCGTTGCCGCCGCCGACGCACTCGGTGACGTCGTCGCCGGTCAGCTCCACATGGATGCCGCCGGGGTGGGTGCCCAGGCCCTTGTGGACCTCGAAGAAGCCCTTCACCTCGTCCAGCACATCGTCGAAGCGCCGGGTCTTGTGCCCCGAGGCCGCCTCGAAGGTGTTGCCGTGCATCGGGTCGCACACCCACGCCACCTGCGCGCCGGACGCGGTCACCCGCTCCACCAGCGGCGGCAGCGCGTCACGGATCTTGTCCGCTCCCATCCGGGTGATGAACGTCAGCCGCCCCGCCTCCCGCTCCGGGTCGAGCCGGTCGATCAGCGCCAGCGCCTCCTCCGGAGTCGTGGTCGGGCCGATCTTCACCCCGATCGGGTTGGAGATGGACGCCGCGAACGCGATGTGCGCCCCGTCCAGCTGCCGGGTCCGCTCCCCGATCCACACCATGTGGCCCGAGACGTCGTACAGCCGCCCGCTGCGCGAGTCCACCCGGGTCAGCGCCGCCTCGTAGTCCAGCAGCAGCGCCTCGTGCGAGGCGTAGAACTCCACCGAGTGGAACTCCGCCGGATCGGCCCCGCACGCCTTCATGAAGTTCAGCGCGTTGTCGATCTCCCGGGCCAGCGCCTCGTAGCGCTGTCCGGAGGCGGAGGTGCGTACGAAGTCCTGGTTCCAGGCGTGCACCTGGCGCAGATCCGCGTACCCGCCGGTGGTGAAGCCGCGCACCAGGTTCAGCGTGGCGGCGGAGGCGTGGTACATCCGGCGCAGCCGCTCCGGGTCCGGGATCCGGGCCTCGGGGGTGAACTCCGGGCTGTTGACGGAGTCGCCCCGGTAGGTGGGCAGCGACACCCCGTCCCGGGTCTCGGTCGGCTTCGAGCGCGGCTTGGAGTACTGGCCGGCGATCCGCCCCACCTTCACCACCGGGACCGCCGCCGCGTAGGTGAGCACCGCGCTCATCTGGAGCAGCGTCTTCAGCTTCGCCCGGATCTGGTCGGCGCTGACCTGGTCGAACGCCTCGGCGCAGTCGCCGCCCTGGAGCAGAAACGCCTCGCCCCGTGCCACGCTCGCCAGCCGGGTCCGCAGCTGGTCCGCCTCGCCCGCGAACACCAGCGGCGGATAGCCCTCCAGGTCCGTGGTCACAGCGCGCAGAGCCTCAAGGTCCGGATAATCGGGCTGCTGCGCCGCGGGCAGGTCTCGCCAGGAGGAAGCGATGGAGAAGCTGCTGTCAGCGTTCACGGTCACCCGGCCAAGGTTACGGGGTCGGGTCGGCTCGGTTTCCCCGCGTTCGGGAAGTGAGACAGGGGCCACGGCAGGCGCTATAGTCCACCGCATGCGCACGCAGCAGCTCCGTAACTGGTGGTGGCCCGCTCATCCGGCGGCCCACTGACTGCGCGCACCCTGCACCACACGACGCGAAGGCCGCCCGAGGGGCGGCCTTCGGTGTATCCGGCCACCGTCCCTGGGGCTCTCACTCACTGGGGACATTCATGGGACACCACGAGCCATCGCCCGCCGCCGCCGGCGCCGTCGTCGAGCGGCTGCTGGCCGGCACCGAACCGTTCGCCCTGCTGTACCGCCGCACCCCGGGGCGGATCCGGTCAGGCGCCGGGACCGTCGAGGTGCTGACCGGCCCGGTCCGCACGGTTGACCGGATCGGCGCCATTCCGCTGCCCGAGCGGCCCGGCATCGGGGCGCTGGCCCTGGTCCCGTTCCGGCAGATCACCGAGCGCGGCTTCGAGGCGACCGACGACGGCACCCCGCTGTCCGTGCTCGTCCCCGACCGGGTGGACGAGCTGCCGCTGCCGCAGCTCCTCGACGCGCTGCCCGCGCACCCCGTCACCGTCGCCGACGGCCGCTTCGACATGGACGACGCGGCGTACGAGGAGATGGTGCGCACCGTGCTGCGCGAGGAGATCGGCGGCGGCCAGGGCTCCAACTTCGTGATCCGGCGTACGTTCACCGGCCGGATCGACGGCTTCGGCCGGTCCCAGGCGCTGGCGCTCTTCCGGCGGCTGCTGGCCGGCGAACGCGGCGCGTACTGGACCTTCGTGGTGCACACCGGCGAACGCACCCTGGTCGGCGCCAGCCCCGAGGTGCATGTCCGGATGCGCGGCGGCACCGTCGTGATGAACCCCATCGCCGGCACCTACCGCTATCCGGCGACCGGCCCCGACCCCGACGCGCTGCTGGACTTCCTCGCCGACCGCAAGGAGATCGAGGAACTGTCCATGGTCGTCGACGAGGAACTCAAGATGATGTGCGCGGTCGGCGACCGGGGCGGGGTGGTGATCGGGCCGCGGCTGCGGGAGATGGCGCATCTGGCGCACACCGAGTACGAGCTGCGTGGCCGCAGCACCCTGGATGTCCGGGAGGTGCTGCGCGAGACGATGTTCGCCGCCACCGTCACCGGCAGCCCGGTGGAGAACGCCTGCCGCGTCATCCGCCGCCACGAGCCGACCGGCCGCGGCTACTACTCGGGTGCCCTGGCACTGCTGGGACACGACGCGGCCGGCGCCCAGACCCTGGACTCGCCGATCCTCATCCGCACCGTGGACATCGCCGCCGACGGCGCGCTCAAGCTGGGCGTGGGCGCCACCTTGGTACGCGGCTCCGACCCGGCCGGCGAGGTGGCCGAGACCCACGCCAAGACCGCCGGGGTGCTGGCCGCCCTCGGCCAGCCGGTGACCGCCGCGCCCCGTGAGCCGGTACGCGGCACCCCCGCCCCCGTACTGGCCGCCGACCCCCGGGTACGCGCCGCCCTGGACGCCCGGCGCGCCGACCTCGCGCCGTTCTGGCTGCGGATGCAGGACCTCACCCCGCGCCGCCCCACCGGCCCCACCGGAGCGGCCGGGCGGGTGCTGGTGGTCGACGGCGAGGACACGTTCACCTCGATGCTCGCCCATCTGCTGCGCACCACCGGCGCCGACGTCACCGTGGAACGCTTCGACGCCCCCGGGCTGCCCGCCCGCGCCGCCGCCCACCCCGGGCCGGTGATGCTCGGCCCCG
The DNA here is from genome assembly GCF_059510435.1 of Streptomyces sp. NTD107. NCBI lineage: Bacteria > Bacillati > Actinomycetota > Actinomycetes > Kitasatosporales > Streptomycetaceae > Streptomyces > Streptomyces sp. NTD107. The sequence continues at coordinate 332,231 of NZ_JCAJZV010000002.1, forward strand.
GCCCCGGCGACCCCAATGACACCGGCGACCCCAAGATGCGGCTGCTGCGTGAGCTGACCGCCGCCTTGCTGGGCGGGCCGCACGCCGGCGGTCTGCTCGGTGTCTGCCTGGGCCATGAGCTGATCGCCGCCGAGCTGGGCCTGGAACTCGTCCGCAAGGAGCATCCGTTCCAGGGCGCGCAGGAGCGGATCGACTTCTTCGGCCGCCAGGAGACGGTCGGCTGCTACAACTCCTTCACGGCCCGCTGTGACACCGACACCGCGCACGAACTGCTCGCGCACGCCATCGAGGTGAGCCGCGACCCGGCGACCGGGGAGGTGTCCGCGCTGCGCGGCGAGGGCTTCGCCTCGGTGCAGTTCCATCCCGAGTCGGTACTGACGCTGAACGGCCCGGCGATCGTCGCCGAGTTGCTGCGTCACTCGGTGTCGAGCCCGCGCTCTATCGCGTAGCGGACCAGCTCCACCCGGCTGTGCAGTTGCAGCTTGCCGAGGGTGTTCTGCACATGGTTCTGCACGGTGCGGTGCGAGATCACCAGCCGGTCGGCGATCTGCCGGTAGGTGAGCCCCTTCGCGACCAGCCGCAGCACCTCCGTCTCCCGCTCGGTCAGCTGCGGCACCTCGGGACCGTCCTCGCCCGCGGGCGGCGGTCCCGAGGCCAGCCGCCGGTACTCGCCCAGCACCAGGCCGGCGAGCCCCGGGGTGAAGACCGGGTCGCCCTCGGCGGTACGGCGTACGGCCTCGGCCAGTTCCTCCGCGCTGGCCGACTTCACCAGATAGCCGGTGGCCCCCGCCTTCACCGCCTCCAGCACGTCCTCCTGCTCACCGCTGGCCGACAGCACCAGCACCCGTGGCCCGGGGTCCGCCCCGGCGCCCCGGTCGCCGGCCAGCAGCCGCCGGCACACCTCGGCCCCCGGCAGCCCCGGCAGATTCAGGTCGAGGACCAGCACATCGGGCCGTACCGCCCGGGCCCGGCGCACCGCCTGGGGGCCGTCCCCGGCCGTGGCCACCACCTCGAACCCGGCCGCGCCCAGATCCCGGGCCACCGCGTCCCGCCACATGGGGTGGTCGTCCACCACCATCACCGTGACCGCGCTCATCGCCGGACGCCCCTTCGCTGCTTGGGCACTCGCAGCTCCACCTCGGTGCCCTGCCCCGGCACCGAGATCCAGCGCGCGCTGCCGCCCAGCTCCCGCAGCCGCCCCCGGATGGACAGCGCCGCCCCGAGCCGCCCCTCGGCCTCGGCCGCCGCCAGCCGCCCCTCGGGGATGCCGGGGCCGTCGTCGCGTACGGTCACGGTGATCTCCTCCGGCTCGTCCTCCAGCAGAATCCAGGCCGCCGCCGGCTCCCCGGCCGGGCCGGCGGCGTGCCTGCGCACATTGTCCAGGGCGGCGCCGACGGCGGCGGCCACGGTACGGGCGGCGGCGGCCGGCAGGGGTACGGGGCAGCCGGGCCCGGCGTACGTGACCGGTCCGCCGGGACCGCCGGCCGCCGCCGTGAGCAGCGTCCGCAGATCCACCTCGGCGTCCGGGTCCGGGGCCGGGTCCTCGGCACGGAACGGCACCGGCCCCGGCGCGGGCGGCGCGCCGTCCCCGTCCTCCAGCCGCTGCCCGGTGACCAGCACGCGCAGCGCCACCTCCTGCTCCCCCGCCAGCCGCCCCAGCTCGGCCGCCTCCCCGCCGATCGCCGTGCCGCGCCGCTGCACCATCGCCAGCGTCTGGAGGACACTGTCGTGGATGTCGCGGGCCAGCCGCTCCCGTTCCCGGTTGGCCGCCTCGATCCGCAGCGCCCTGGCCAGGGTCCGCTCGCTGGCCCGCGCCACCTCCACCACATAGCCGATCGCGATGCTCGCCACGCACACCAGCAGCACGTTGTGCAGCGCGCTGCGCGAGAAGTGGCCGTCCTCGACCAGATTGGCGGCCCCCACCAGCGCCGACCCGAACGCCGCCCACCGCCAGCCGCTCTTGATGGCCACCGCGATCACCGCGCCCGCCACCCAGATCGAGGGCAGCGTCGGCCCCACCCGGCCGGCCGGGTCCGCCAGCGAGCTGAGCAGGATGCCGCTCACCGCCATCGTCAGGTCCAGCGCCAGGAAGCGGCCCGTGCAGCGCTCCGCCGAGGTGACGTTGGGGAGCGTCGCCAGCGTCCAGGCCGTCAGCAGCGCCAGATAGCCGGCGCCGAGCAGCGGCCGGCCGTAGTCCCCGTACCCGAGCCCGAACAGCGCCAGCGCGTACCCCAGGGTGACCACCCGGTATCCGGTGAGCGCCCGCCACAGCGGTTGCTCCACCGATATGCCGGAGGCCGGTTCCGCCGCCGGCCGCCGCGCCGTCTCCGCCTTGCCGACCAGCCGCATCCTCCCGGACCCCTTCTCGTCAGTCGGGCGTGGCTTCCTTGGCCTCCGCCTTCTTCCGCTTCGCCTCCTCCTCCATGGCCTTCTTGACCACCGAGGCGTAGGTGTCCACGTACTCCTGCCCGGAAAGCTTCATGATCGCGTACATCACCTCATCGGTGACCGAACGCAGGATGAAGCGGTCCCCCTCCATGCCCTGATACCGGGTGAAATCCAGCGGCGCCCCGATCCGGATGCCCGGCCGCATAAGTTTGGGCATCACCTTGCCGGGCGGCTGGATCTTCTCCGTGTCGATCATCGCCACCGGCAGCACCGGCGCGCCGGTCGCCAGCGCGACCCGGGCCAGCCCGCCGGGCCGGCCACGGTAGAGCCGGCCGTCCGGCGAGCGGGTGCCCTCCGGGTAGATCCCGAACAGCTCGCCGCGCTCCAGCACCGCGATGCCGCTGCGCACCGCCGCCTCCCCCGCCCCGCGCGTGCCGGAGCGGTCCACCGGCAGCTGGCCGACGCCCTTGAAGAACGCGGCCGTCAGCTTCCCCTTGACCCCGGGGGAGTTGAAGTACTCGGATTTGGCGATGAAGGTGACCTTGCGGTCCAGCATCACCGGGAGGAAGAAGGAGTCCGAGAAGGACAGGTGATTGCTCGCCAGGATCGCCGGACCCTCGGCCGGCACATGCTCCAGGCCCTCCACCCAGGGTCGGAAGGCCAGCTTCAGCCCTGCTCCGACGGAAATCTTCATCGCGCCGTACAGCACTCCGCCAACCTCCTGTGTTCTTTCGTGCCCGACCCTACTGGGGATTTACTGTTCTTGGCGCCCCAGGGGGCACGTAGGCTGGCCATACCCCGACCCCGGACCCGTGCCGAACGGAGGCCCCGATGCCGCTGCTGAGCGGAGCCGAACCCTTCTCCCACGCGGGCTCGACCACCGGAGTGCTGCTGTGCCACGGCTTCACCGGCAGCCCCCAGTCCCTGCGGCCGTGGGCGCGGCGGCTGGCCGAACGCGGCCACACCGTCGCGCTGCCGCTGCTGCCGGGACACGGCACCCACCCGCGCGATCTGCGGGTGACCGGCTGGCAGGACTGGTACGCGGCCGTCGACCGTGAACTGCGGGAGCTGACCGACCGCTGCGAGCAGGTGTTCGTGTGCGGGCTTTCCATGGGCGGCACCCTGGCGCTGCGGCTGGCCGCCCGGCACGGCGACCGGATCGCCGGCGTCGCGGTCGTCAACCCGGCGATCACCTTCCCGCGCCTGAAGGGGTACGCGCTGCCGCTGCTGCGGCATGTGGTGCCCAGCGTGCGCGGGGTGGTGGGCGACATCCGCAGACCGGACGCCCCGCCCGAGGTCGGCTACGACCGGGTGCCGCTGCCCGCCGCGTCCGCGCTGCGGCAGCTGGTGCACCTGGTACGCGGCGAACTGCCGCAGGTCACGCAGCCGCTGCTGCTGATGCACAGTGCGGTGGACCATGTGGTGCCGCCGGGCGACTCGGCCGTCGTGCTGGGCTCGGTGTCCTCCACCGATGTCACCGAGCTGGTGCTGGCGGACAGCTATCACGTGGCCACCCTGGACCACGACGCGGAGCGTATCTTTCAGGAGACGGACGCCTTCATCACCCGCGTCATCCGCCCCGCGACGAGGAAGACCGCCAGTGACGGAACGTGACCAGGAGCGCGGCGAGGGCCGCGACCCGATCGACGAGGAAGCCGCCTGGGCGCAGATCGTCGCCGGCTACGGCGACGAGCCGGCCGATCCGCCCGGGGTGTGGCCCAAGGGGGACGATCTCGATCTGACCGACACGGTGGACCGGGTGCCGCCGGCCACGGAGAGCAGCGCGGGCGCGGACGGCTCGGGCGCGGAGTCGGCCGGTACCGCGGGCACCGCCACGGAGGAGGGCGGCACCGTCTCGGGTACGGGCACCGGCCCGTGGTCCGGCAGCGGCCCGCGTGACTACGCCCCCGGTGAGGACCCGGACGGCGACCACTTCGTCCCGCCGGAGCCGCCGCCGCTGCCCGAGACCGATCTGACCACCAAGTTCGCCTGGCTGGCGGTGCTGGGCGGGCCGCTGCTGCTGCTCGGCTCGGTGCTGCTCCAGCAGGAGATGACCTGGTGGATCATCACGCTGGGCCTCGGGGGCTTCCTGGGTGGCTTCGCCACCTTGATCTCCCGGATGCGCGACGGCCACGACGACGAATGGACGGACCCGGGCAGCGGCGCGGTGGTGTAGGGGCCGCGGCCGGTCCGTCACGGCAGCCGGAGGGTGGCCAGGACGGGCAGGTGGTCGCTGGCGGCGCGCAGGTCGTGCTCGTCGAGGCCGGGCAGACCGGCCGGCACCCCGCAGCTCAGCACCTCCACCGGCGCTGTGGTGAGCACGGCGTCGATGCGGGCGGCGGGGTCGGTGGCGGGGTAGGTGTGCTCGCCGCCCCGGGGAGCGGCGGCCCAGGCGTCGGTGAGATCGCGGGTGAGCAGCCCGAACGCCGGCCCGCCCGGTGGCTCGTTGAGGTCGCCGGCGAGCACGGCGGCCGGGGCGCCGAGCGCGGCGAGCCGCTCCCGTACGAGCGGCGCGTGCGCCCGCCGTTCGGCGGCCCGCAGCCCCAGGTGGCAGCTGACCACGGCCAGCCGCGCGTCGGCGCCGAACCGCAGCACGGCGCAGGCCAGCCCGCGCCGGTGCAGCCCTGGGGTGTACGGGAGGGTCACCTCCGCCACCCGCTCGATCGTGGGCCGCAGGGTGGTCATGATCATCGTCCCGCAGGAGGGGGCGCCGCCGGTGACGTACAGGAGTCCGGTGGCCCGCCCCAGCCGCACGGCCCGCCGGCGCCAGCCGAAGAACCGCGGCGCCTCCTGAAGCGTCATCACATCGGGCGCACAGGCCCGGATCACCCGGGCCAGCGCGGCGGTGTCGTCGCGCAGCGACCGGACGTTGTAGCTGAGCAGACGCACGACGGCGGGCATGGCCCCGAGGCTAACCCCCGCCGGCCGCACACTTCACGGAAGGCACACCATGAGCCGATCGCCGATACCCGGCCTGTCCTGGTGGCGCGCGGACCCGGAGCGGTGGCAGCTGCTGGAGTTCTCCGGGCAGGACGGGGAGGACGGACTGCCCGTCGATGCCCACGCGGAGGACCGGCGGCGGGTCCTGGAAGCCCTGACCCTCGATCCGCACCCGGATGACGGGGACTTCGCCCGCCATCTGCTGGTCCAGGAGACCCAGTGGCACGGCTTCACCTGGGGCTTCGGTCACACCATCGAGCTGGCCGCCCTCCGGGTCGCGCAGGAGTGCCGTACCGAGGACGTCTGGTTGCTGTGGGACGCCGTGTCCCGCAGCTTCGACACCTGGTGCGGTCTCCCGCACGAGCTGCTGCTCGCCGCTGGGGTGGCCGCCACCCGCCGGTACGTCCAGGGCGCCGACCACCCCGACCGGGAGGGCCTGCTGGCGTGTCTGAACGAGATGGCCCAGGTCACCGACGAGGAGGTGACCACCGCCCTGACCGGGCGGCGCCACCACTACGCCGGGCAACTCGCCGAAGCGGCCGTCGGGTAGGACGGCGGGGCGCGGGGCGCTCAGCCCTGGCGGGCCAGGTCCGCCGCGCCGACCAGTCCGGCCCGGTTGCCCAGCTTGGCCGCCACCACCTGCGCGTGCGGGCGGTAGCGGCTGCCGACCAGCCAGCGGCGGAAGGACTTGCGGATCGGCTCCAGGACCAGGTCGCCCTCGTCGGAGACGCCGCCGCCCACGATGAACGCGGACGGGTCGAAGAGCGAGGCCAGGTCGGCGAGCCCGGCGCCCGCCCAGCGGGCCAGCTCGCGGAAGGAGTCGATCGCCACCGGGTCGCCCTGCCGGGCGGCGGCGGACACATGGCGGCCCTCGATCCCCTCGGGGGTGCCGTCGCCCTCCGCCAGCAGGATGGTGGCCGCGTCGGGGGTGGCGCTGGCCCGCTGCCGGGCGTACCGCACCAGGGCCCGCCCCGACGCGTACTGCTCCCAGCAGCCCTGGCTGCCGCAGCCGCACAGCAGGCCGTCCGGCACCACCCGGATGTGGCCGAACTCGCCGGCCACCCCGAACCGGCCTCGGTAGAGCCGGCCGCCCATGATGATGCCGCCGCCCAGCCCGGTGCCCAGGGTGATGACCACGACGTCGTCGTGCCCGGCGCCGGCGCCGAAGCGGTATTCGCCCCAGGCGGCGGCGTTGGCGTCGTTCTCGACGACGACCGAAAGGCCGACGCGCTGCTCGACCTTGTCCTTGAGCGCCTCGTGCCGCCACTTGATGTTCGGCGCGAACAGCACGGTGGCGCGCTTGTCGTCGACGTAGCCGGCCGCGCCGATCCCCACGGCCTCGGCCTTGCTGCCGCGCCCCACGGTCTTGACTGCCTCGGCGATGGCCTCCACCACTCCCTCGGGGGTGGGCGGCGTGGGCACCGTGCTGGTGTCGAGGATCGTGCCCTCTTCGTCGACCACACCGGCCGCGATCTTGGTGCCGCCGATGTCAACGCCGATGGTCAGTCCCATGAAGTCCTCGATACAGTCAGTCGATCCCCGCCGGCGAACACCGTACCGTGCGATCAGTCCAGATCAATGCGCTGGGCCGGGCCGGACGGCGGCCCGTCGTCGCCCTCCCCGGCCCGCTCGGCCGGCTTGTCCTGGCCGGCCTGGCGCTGGTAGCCGATCACCGCTGCCCGGTAGGCGGCCACCAACTCCGCGCCGGCGTTGGACAGATGCTGGAGCACATCGGGGTTGACGGCCGACTTGGCGCGGGCGGCCAGAAGCGTCGCGTCGGCGCCGAAGCGGGCACCGATCCGGCCGGCCTCCTCGGTGATCGCCGTCATGAGCTTGCGCAGCTCCTCGGCGGTGTCCCCGTGCCCGGAGGGCCCCGTACGCTCCCGGAACCGGGCCCGTTCGGCGGCGAGATCTTCCGCACAGGCCCGCTCCCAAGCCTGCGGATCGGCCTCGGCCGGCCGCTCGGCCGGCCGCTCGGTCGGCCGCTCGGCCGGCCGCTCGGTCGGCCGCTCGGTCGGCCGCTCGGTGGGCTGCTCCGGGGACTGCTCGGACGGCTGCTCGGTGGGTTCGCTCATGGCGGGCTCCTGGCACGGCGGCTGCACTTCGTGGATGCCTTCGACGTTACTCCGGATCGGGGGCGAACCGTACGGCGAGGGCTCCCGATTCCTCCAGGGCGGCGCCGGTGACCGCGCGGTGCCGCAGCTCGGGCGGGACCGGCAGGGCTCGGCGGAAGGGGCCGACGGTGATGAAAAGCTCCTCGCCGCGCCGCACCAGGTCCAGTTCGGCGCGGGTCGCGCCGGGCAGCGGCAGCCGCCAGGTGTACGGGGCGGCGTCCTCCCGTACCGGCTGCGGGCGCCGTATCCCCTCTTCCGGCGCCAGGTCCAGCAGGCCGCTCGCGGCCAGTTCGGTCAGCTCCGCCTCGCCCGGGGTGCCGCCCAGGTGCGGGATGTCGCGGGTCTCGGCCGGCAGCGCGTCGAGGGCGGCCTGCTGGGCCGCCGCCAGTTCGCGCAGCCAGGGGTCGGGGGAGCCGGCCGGCAGGACCCGGTTGGCGAGCACCGCCTCCAGGGCCAGGCCGTGCAGGGCCAGGCCGGACCGGGCCTGCCGTACGGCGGCCGGGGCCCGCACGGTGGGCTCGACCACCACCCGGACCGCCGTCCGTGGCGAGGTCAGCAGGGTGTGCAGCCCGTCCAGGTCCGCCGCCCAGCGGCCGGCCGCCTCGTACGGGAGGCCGGCCAGCTGTGCCAGCAGCGACGCGGGGCGCCCGCCGGGGAGCAGCCGGCGTACGTAGCGGGCCAGCAGTTCGGGCAGGGCGAGCAGCCGGATCGCCTCGGTGACCGGCGGCAGGTCGACGACGAGGGTCTGCCACTGCCCGGAGCGGTGCGCCCGGGCGAGCGCGGCCAGCAGCGCCAGCCCGTCGCTGCCGGGGAGTTCGGTGAGCTCGTCCTCGTGCAGCGGCGCGGTGCCCGCCTGCCGCTGGAGCCCGAGTACGCCCTCCCGGAACCACTGCCCGGCGTCCGGCCGCACCGCCGCCACCCCGGACAGGGTGCCGACCTCCCGCCCCAGCAGCAGCACGGTGCGGCCCCGGCGCGCCTCGGCCAGGGCGGTGCCGGCCGCGACGGTGGTGGTCCCGGCGCCGCCCGGGCCGGTGACCAGCAGCACCCGCGGCGGCGTCATCCGGCGATCGCCCCGCCGCTCTCCACCCGCTTCTTCAGGCCGTCCAGCGCCCGCTCGATGATGACTTTCTCGGCCTTGCGCTTGATGGTGCCCAGCATCGGGATCTTGACGTCGACGGTCAGCTGGTAGGTGACCTCGGTGTGCTTGCCGCCGTCCACCGGTGCCAGCCGGTAGGAGCCGTCCAGGGAGCGCAGCAGCTGGGACTTGACCAGCGACCAGCTGACCTCGTCGGTGTCCGACCACGCGTACGCCAGGGTGTGTTCGTCCTTGATGGCGCCCGCGTCCAGCACCAGCCGCACCTGCTCGGCGCGGCCCCGCTCGTCCGTGCCGAGCACCTCGGCCTCGCGCACCTCACCGGTCCACTCGGGGTAGCGGCCGAAGTCGGCGATCACCGCCATGACATCGGCCGGGGTGGCGTCGATGGTGATGCTCGACCTGGTGTGTTCGGCCATCGGAGGTGGCTCCTTGTTCCGCGCGCTGTCGTCGTTCAGTGGGTGGGGGATTCGTCACCGGGAAGGCTATCGCGGGCCGCCGCTAGAGCAGTTCCCGCAGCCGCTGCGCGAGCAGGTCCCAGCGCCACTTCTCCTCGACCCACTGGCGGCCCCGCTCCCCCATCCGCTTGCGCAGCCCGGGATCGCGCAGCAGCGTGATGATCCGCTCGGCGGTCTCGGCGGCGGCGCCGGGCGCCCCGCCGCGGACGATCCAGCCGGTCTCGCCGTCGAGCACCGCGTCGGGCGCGCCGCCCGAGTCGCCGGAGATCACCGGCAGTCCGGTCGCGGACGCCTCCAGATAGACGATGCCCAGGCCCTCCACGTCGAGGCCGCCGCGCCGGGTGCGGCAGGGCATGGCGAACACGTCGCCGGCCCCGAAGTGGGCGGGCAGCCGCTCCCACGGCACCGGGCCGGTGAACCGTACGGAACCGGCCACCCCGCTCTCCTGTGCGAGCCTCTCCAGATCCTTGCGGTACGGGCCGTCGCCGACGATCAGCAGGACGGTGTCGGGCTCGGCGGCCAGGATCCTGGGCATCGCCCGGATCAGGGTGTCCTGTCCCTTGCGCGGCACCAGCCGGGAGACGCACACCACCACGGGGCGGTCGGTGAGCCCCAGTTCGGCGCGTACCGCCTCGCCGCCCGAGCCGGGGTGGAACAGCTTCTCGTCGACGCCGGGCGGCAGTTGCACCATCCGGCCGGCCGCCTCCCCGGTGAGCGCGGCGGCGATCCGGGAGCGGGTGTACTCGCCGAGGTAGGTGACGGTGTCGGTGCCCTCGCCGATGCGGCGCAGCAGTTGCCGGGCGGCGGGCAGCTGGGCCCAGCCGGCCTCGTGACCGTGGCTGGTGGCGACCAGCCGCTGGGCGCCGGCCTTGCGCAGCGCGGGCCCGAGCAGTCCGAGCGGGGCGGCGGCGCCGAACCACACCGACTCGCAGTCGTGGGTGCGCAGCAGATTGACGGCACGCCGGGTGACGCGCGGGGTGGGCAGCAGCATCGTGGTGCGGTCCCGGATGACCGGGTACGGCTGCTCGGCGTCGAACGCGGCGGTGGCGGCCCGGCCTTCCTTGTCGCGCTTCCAGGTGGAGGCGTACACCACCACCCGGTCCGGCTCCAGGCGCAGGGCCATGCTGTGCAGGAACGCCTGGATGCCGCCGGGGCGCGGCGGGAAGTCATTGGTGACGATCAATGTCTTACGCATCACGGGCGAGCGTAGCGGGTGGCCGGCGGCGGGCCGGGGCTCAGGGTCGGACGACGGAGTGCAGCGGCATCATGCCGACCGGGTCCGTGCGTACCTGGGCACCGGGGTAGGGGGCGTGGATGACCTGGCCACCGCCCACGTACAGGGCGACGTGGCTGGCGTCGGCGCGGTAGACGACGAGGTCGCCGGGCTGGGCGGCGGTCAGCGGGACGGGGGTGCCGGCGGCGGCCTGGGCCTGGGAGGTGCGGGGCAGGGCGATCCCGGCCTGACGGTAGGCCCACTGGGTGAGGCCGGAGCAGTCGAAGGAGGAGGGACCGGCCGAGCCCCAGGCGTACGGGCTGCCGAGGACGCCCCGGGCGGCGCTGAGGGCGGTGGCGCCGCGGCCGGTCCCGGTGGTGGCGACGGCGGGGGCCGGTGCGGTGGCCGGTGCGGTGGCCGGCCGGGCCCGCTGGGCGGCGCGTTCGGCCTGCTCGCGTTCGGCGCGCTCGCGTTCGGCGTGTTCCTCGGCGGTGAGCCGGTCGTACTGGGCCTGGGCGGTGGCGAGCTTGCGCAGGACCGTCTGCTTCTCGCGGGCCAGCCGGGCGCGCTCGTCGGCGAGTTCGTCGAGCTTGTCGCCGGCCTCGGCGCGGCGCTGTTCCAGGGTGCGCTGGGCGGCCCGCAGGTCGCGCAGCTCGCCCGAGCGTCTGCTGCCGGCCCGGTCCAGGGCGGCGGCTCGGGCGAGGTAGCTGTCCGGGTCGTCGGAGAGCATCAGGGTCACGGTGGGGTCCATGCCGCCGGCCCGGTAGTGCGCGGCGGCGGCCGAACCCAGGGAGCGGCGGGTGTCGTTGACGGCCTGCCGGCCGGTCTCCACCCGCCGCTGGTAGCGCTCGGCCTCGGCGGTGAGCCGTTCGACGCGTTCGGCGGTGTCGTTGTACGCGTCCACGGCGCGCTCCGCCTCGGCGAACAGCTCGTCCACCCTCCCCCAGGCCGGCGCCTGGGAGGTGCCCCCTGGGGCGCTGACCAGGTCGGTGGCGGGCGCGGCCACGGCGGGCGCGCTGCCCAGGGCGACCGCGGCGGTCGCGGCGGCGGACAGGACGGAGGCGCGGGCCGCGCGGCCCTGGCCGTGGTGCGGGGGACGCCGGTGGGATGCCACTGCGCGCCGTGCTCCCTTCGGTGGGGGTACCTGAGGGGAGCAGAATCTAGTGGCGGCGCGGCCGGGTATGGCGCATCCCGGACCGGGGCGTATCCGGCGCGGTGTGGTCGCGCCGCAGGTCAGCGGGGGTCGGCGGCCACGGCAAGGGGCCGCCGATTCACCCGGATGGAGGATTGTGTCGGGTCAGATGACCATCGGCGGCGATCAGCCGACGCGGACCCCGAACTGGAACGGCATGGTGTGCAGCCCGGTGTACTCCACGTACTTGCCGGTGCCCGGCGAGTGCAGTACCTGGCCGTTGCCGGCGTAGATCCCCACGTGGTGCAGGTCGCCGTAGAACAGCACGATGTCGCCGGGCGCCAGCTGGCTCTCGCTGACCCGGGTGCCGGCGTTGGCCTGCTGCTGGGAGGTGCGCGGCAGCTGGACGCCGGCCTGGGCGAAGGACCAGGTGGTGAACCCGGAGCAGTCGAAGGAGTTCGGGCCGGTGGCGCCCCACACGTACGGGGAGCCGACCTTGGTGGCGCCGGCGGCCAGCGCGGACTGGCCGCGCGAGGAGCCGGTGCCGTCCAGTACGGGGCGGGTGTCGCTGCCGCCACGGTTGGCGCGCTCGGCGGCGGCCTGCGCGGCGGCGGCTTCCTCGGCCTCGGCGGCGGCGATCGCCGCGCGCTCCTCCTCGGTCAGCTGGTTGAGCAGCGTCTGGGCCTCGCTGAGCTTGCCCTGGATGGTGTCCCGGCGGTCCTTGATCTCATCGCGGGCCTCCTCCAGTTCGGCGAGCTTGTCGGTGGCCTCGTCGCGCTGCTGGGCGAGGGTGCGCTGCTTGGTCTCGATCAGCTGAAGCGTCTCGGCCTGCTTGCCGGTGATCTGGCTGAGGGTGGAGGCGCGTTCGAGGTACGCGTCGGGGTCGCCGGAGAGGAAGAGCTGTACGGAGGGGTCGAGGCCGCCGGTGCGGTACTGCGCGGCGGCGATCGAACCCAGGCCGGAGCGCAGCTCGTTCAGCTCCTCCTGGCCACGGGCGGCGGAGTCCTGGAGGGTCTCCACCTCTTCCTGGAGCTGGCCCTCGCGCTCCTTGGCGCCGTTGTACTCCTCGGTCGCGATGGCCGCTTCCTCGTGGAGCTGGTCGACCCGCTCCTGGACCTGTTCCTTGGTCTCGGCGGCCTGCGCGGCCTGGGAGCTGAGGGCGACGGTGGCGGCGGCGGTGGCGCCGAAAACGGTCACCCGGGCGCGGCTCGGGGGCTTGGGACGACGGTGGGACGCCACTGGGGCGATCTCCTTCTTCCTCAGCCGCCTGCCGGGTGTGGGGGCTTGGCCCCGGCTCCGCGCATCGGCCGCGGAATCGGCGGTACCCTCACGGCCACCCTGGATGGGTGAGCGACCGCGCGAAGGTTCGAGGCCCGACCCTAGCGAGGCGTTGTTCCCTCATTCAAATCCCCGCGGACATTTTTTACTTACCTCACACGCCGAGCGACCACGGCTCACCCAGTGTGCGGAGCACACGGGGGCAGATCGCCCCGGACCAGCGGAAAAACCGGCATGGCGGGTGAGATCCGGGCAACCGGATCAAGTCCGGGCAAGGCGCTTGAGGAGCAGCGCGGAGGCCGCCGGGCGGGCCCCGGCGCGGGCGATGCCGTCGGCGACCTCCCGGTCGGAGGAGACCACCACCACGGGACGGCCCGGGGGTTCGGCCCGCACCAGCCGGCGGATCAGCTCGTCGGCGGTCTGCCCGGGGTTGCTGAACAGCACCCGCACCCCGCGCGGCGGGGTCAGCAGCACCGGCGCGGCCAGCTCCGCGCCGTCGAACACACAGGTCATCTCGGCGCCGGTCTGCGCCGCCAGCACCGCCAGGCCGCGCAGCAGCCGGGCCCGCTGCTTCTCCAACGGCAGGGTGGGATACCCGGACTTGGTGACGTTGTAGCCGTCCACCACCAGATGGGCCTGGGGCAGCGCCAGCAACTGGTCGAGCAGCGCCGGGTCGTCCTCGGCCAGCGCGCGATGGGCGACGTCCTGCGGCGACAGCTCCCCGGGCCGCACCGCTTCCACGGTCTGGGCCGGCCGGAACTGGGCGGGCGGCAGGGCCAGTTCACGACGCAGCCCCTGGGATGCCTCCAGCACGGTGTCGAGCAGCAACCGCAGCCGCATGTCCTCGATGCCGCGCCCCTCGCGGACCGCCTTGCGCCCGGACTCCAGGGCGGATTCGGCCTCGGCGAGCCGGGACCGCAGCCGCCGTGCCTCGCTGTCGGCGGCGGTACGGTGGGTGGCGGCCTCACCCCGTACCGTCTCCAGTTCCTCGCGCAGCTTGCGCACGGTGGCCTCGCCGCGCCGCACATCGCTGAGCGCGCTGCGCAGCTTGCGGTGCACCGCGTCGGTCTCCTTGCGGGCCGCCTCCAGCTCCTCGCGCAGCCGCTCGGTGTCGGCGCGGGCGACGGTACGGGCCTCGGCCAGCTCGGTGCGCAGCCGGGCGAGTTCGCGCTCACGCTCCTCCCCGGCGCGTTCGTCCTGGACGCGCTGCGCCTCCTCGCCCGCGGCGGCCACCAGCTTGGCCCAGCCGGGGGGACGCAGCAGATAGGCGGTGGCGGCGACCGCGACGGGGTCGGCGGCGGCCGGCACGGTGCCGTTCTCCACGGCCTCGGCCAGCTCCGGTTCGGCGGCGCGCAGCCGGGCGGCGACGCGGTGCCGGAAGAGGGTGTCGGTCTCCAGGGTGGTGGCGATGGCGGCGCCGCCGTGCCGGACCCGGCGGGTGGGGGTGAAGCGGGCGTACTGCCGCAGGGCGGGCGGCAGCTCGTTGACGGTGAGCCCGGCGAAGGCGTCGCCGGCCACCACGATCACGCGGTGCCGTACCTTCTCCGGCAGCGGACGGTCCAGGCTCTCGGCGGGCTCGGCTCCGTCATCGCCATCGGTGGCATCCATGACCGGTCACACCCGTCCGTCAGCATCCGTTGGCTGAGAATGCGCCATGGTTTCGCCTACTTTCTGTACTGCCCGGCCGCGACCGCTGTAGTCATCCGCACCGTCACCCTACGGCCTGCGTCCTCGCCCGTGTGCTCAGGCGCCGGGGATCGCCCGTAAGGCGGACGGCGCACGCCCGGCGGCTAAGGTGAGCGGCGTACCACGACCGCTGTCCAGGGAAGGCCAAGCCGTGATCACCTCCATCGTGCTCATCAAGACAAGCGTGGACCGTATCCCGGAGATCGCGGAGGCGATCGCGGCCCTGGAAGGGGTCAGCGAGGTGTACTCGGTGACCGGGGCGCACGATCTGATCGCGATCGTCCGGGTCCCCCGCCATGACGATCTGGCGGAGGTGATCCCCGGCAGGATCAGCAAGGTTCCCGGCGTGGAGTCCACCGAAACCCACATCGCGTTCCGCGCCTACTCGCAGCATGACCTGGAGGCGGCGTTCGCGATCGGCCTGGACTCCTAGCGCTCGGCGCCCAGCGGTTAGCGGTCAGCGGTCAGCGGGCCAGCCGGGGCAGCAGCAGGGCGGCGGCGGTGATGGACAGGGCCGCCGACAGCACCAGGACGCCGAGGTCGAGCAGCAGATGGTCGGAGGTGCCGATCAGCAGCCCGCGCAGGGCGTCCACCTGGTGGCTCAGCGGGTTGACGGCGGCGATCGCCTTCAGCCAGCCGGGCATGAGTTCCACCGGGTAGAGCGCGTTGGAGGCGAAGAACAGCGGCATGGTGATGGCCTGTCCGATGCCCAGCAGCCGGTCCCTGGTGAGCACGATCCCGGCGATGGTCATCGACAGGCACGAGAAGAACACCGAGCCGAGCACCACCACGACCACGACGCCGAGCAGCCGCAGCGGGTTCCACAGGAACGACACGCCGAGCACCGTCGCGATGGCGATCACCACGACCGCCTGGATCAGGGCCTTCACCCCGGCGGCGAACGCCTTGCCCATCACCAGCGCGGCCCGTGGCGTGGGGGTGACCATCAGCTTTGTCAGGACCCCGGCGTCCCGCTCCCAGATGATGGTGATGCCGTAGAAGATCGCGATGAACATCGCCGACTGCGCGATGATGCCGGGCGCCAGAAAGTCCAGATAGGGCACCCCGTGGGTGGGTACGGCGTGGATCCGGGTGAAGGTCTCGCCGAAGATCACCAGCCACAGGGCGGGCTGGACGGCCCGGGTGTAGATCTCGGTGCGGTCGTGGCGCAGTTTCTGGAGTTCCACCACGCACATGGCGATGATCCGCGCCGGTACGGTGCGCCAGCCGGAGCGGGCCCGGGGCGGGGTGAGCAGCGGGCCGAGGTCAGCCGCCCCGGGAGGCGGCGCGGCGGGTGGTTCTGACATCGCGGTAGCCCTCCGTCCCCTCGTCCTCTTCGAAGGTGTCGCCGGCGTAGTGGCGGAAGACGTCCTCCAGGGAGGGCGGGGTCTTGGCCCCGGTCTCCGCCGCGACCTGGTCGCGCAGCGCGCGCGGGGTGCCCAGGGCACGGATGGTGCCCCGGTGCATCAGGGCGAGGCGGTCGCAGTGCTGTTCGGCCTCGTCCATGTAGTGGGTGGTGACCAGCACCGTCATGCCGGAGGCGGCCCGTACCTCGTCGATGCGGCGCCACACGCTGGTGCGGGCGATCGGGTCGAGGCCGATGGTGGGCTCGTCGAGCACCAGCAGCCGGGGCCCGCTGACCAGGGCCTGGGCCAGTTCGAGGCGGCGGATCATACCGCCGGAGTACGTGGCGGCCCGCCGGTCGGCGGCGTCGGTCAGGCCGACCGCGGCGAGGGCGGCGGTGACCCGGGCGGTGCGTTCGTGGCGGTCCACGTCGTAGACGCGGGCGAAGAGACTGACGTTCTCCCGGCCGGTGAGGTCGGCGTCCGCGGACAGGGCCTGGGGTACGTAGCCGAGCAGCCGCCGTACGGCCATCTTCTGCCGGGCGGCGTCCTGCCCGAAGACCCGCACCATGTCCGGCGGGACGGGCAGCAGGGTGGTGATGGTACGGATGGCGGTGGTCTTGCCGGCTCCGTTCGGGCCGAGCAGCCCGAAGACTTCCCCGGCCCGCACCGTCAGATCGACCCCGTCGACGGCCTTGGTCCCGTCGAAGGCATAGCGCAACCCGGCGCAGACGACCGCGTCGGGCGCGGCACCAGCATCGCCATCATCGGACATACCGCCCATACTGCCCTGATCATGGCCACTCCGCTCGCGCCGGGACGATCGGCCGGCGGGCCCGGCGCGGCTCTGCCCGGGAAAGGTCAGGCGTGGCTCGCCGCCACCCACCGCTCCAGGGTGTCGCGGGCGCGGCCCGTATCGATGGAGGTGGCCGCCCGGGTCATCGCCGACGCGAGCTGTTCGGCCAGCGGCGCGTCCGTGGGGCTGAGGGCCACCAGGGCGGCGGCCGAGTTCAGCAGCACCGCGTCCCGTACCGGGCCCGGCTCGCCGGCCAGCAGCCGGCGGGCCACATCGGCGTTGTACGAGGCGTCCGCGCCGCGCAGCGCCTCCACCGGCACCAGTTCGATGCCCACCTCACGCGGATCGAAGGACTCCTTGCGCACCGACCCGTCCCGTACCACCCACACCGTGGAGGTGGCCGTGGTGGTCAGCTCGTCCAGGCCGTCGTCCCCGCGGAACAGCAGCGCCGAGCTGCCCCGCTCGGCCAGCACGCCGGCCATGATCGGCGCCATCCGGGCGTCGGCCACCCCGGTGGCCTGGGCCCGTACCCGCGCCGGGTTGGTCAGCGGGCCAAGGAAGTTGAACGCGGTGGCCACTCCCAGCTCGCGCCGGGCGGCGGCCACATGCCGCAGCGCGGGGTGGAAGTTGGCCGCGAAACAGAAGGTGATGCCCGCTTCCCCGGCGACCTCGGCGACCCGCTCCGGGGACAGCGTCAGATTCACGCCCAGCTTCTCCAGGACGTCCGAGGCCCCGCTGGCGCTGGACGCCGCCCGGTTGCCGTGCTTGACGACCTTGGCCCCGGTGCCGGCCACCACGATGGCCGACATGGTGGAGATGTTGACCGTCTTCGCCCGGTCGCCGCCGGTGCCCACGATGTCCACGGTCGGCCCGGGGACCTCGATCAGCCGGGCGTGCGCGTACATCGCGTCGACCAGACCGGTGATCTCCTCCACCGTCTCGCCCTTGGCGCGCAGCGCCACCGCGAAGCCGGCGATCTGCGCGCCGGTCGCCTCGCCGCGCATGACGCGGTCCATCGCCCAGGCGGTGTCCCCGGCGTCGAGATCCGCGCCGGAGATCAGGGTGGTCAGCAGGTCGGGCCACGTGCGGGCCGCCGCGGCGTCGTCACCGACGGGGGGCACCGTGTTCATGGCTCACCTCTGGTTCGGGATCCGGGGATCTGCTGCGGGCAGCCTAACCCGCCGGGGCATACGGCAAGGGCCCCGGTCCGGGGATCGGAATCCTCGGACCGGGGCCCTGCCCCAACGGTGTCAGCGACGGGCGCGGCTCAGTGGTGGCCGTGTCCCTCGGTGATCTCGCGGTACTCCTCGGCGGTCGGCTTGGCGATCTGGCCGCTCTCGCCGAAGTAGCCCCGGCTGACCTTCACCCGGGCCCGCTCGATGAGGCCGACCTTGTTGCGGACCCCGTTCTCGTCGGTGGCGGGCGGCAGTTCGGCCGGCTTGTGCTGGTCGTGCGCGGTGAGCGTGTGCAGCTGCTCGCGCGACAGCGGCTCGTGCACCTCGATGAACTCGCCGTGCGGCAGCCGCTTGATCACCCCGGACTCCCGGCCGTGCAGCACCTTCTCCCGGTCCCGGCGCTGGAGGCCCAGGCACACCCGGCGGGTGGCCCAGAAGACGAGCACCGGCAGGACGAAGAAGGCAATCCGGCAGAACCAGGTGATGGTGTTGATCGACAGCCCGAACTTCAGCGCGATGACGTCGTTGCCACCGGCGATCAGGGCGACCAGGTACCAGCTGATCCACGCCACACCGAACGCGGTACGGGTCGGCGCGTTGCGCGGGCGCTCCGCGATGTGGTGCTCGCGCCGGTCCTTGACGACCCAGCTCTCGAAGAACGGGTACAGGGCGATGACGATCAGCATGGTCGGGAAGACCGCCAGCGGCACCAGCAGACCGAAGTTCAGCGTGTAGCCGCCCGGGATCACCCACTCCCAGCCGGGCATCATGCGCACCAGGCCCTCGGAGAAGCCCAGATACCAGTCCGGTTGCGCGTTGGAGGTGATCTGGTCGGGCCGGTAGGGCCCCAGGACCCACACGCCGTTGATCGTGGTGGTGGCGGCGATGATCGCGATCACGCCGAACACCAGGAAGAAGAAGCCACCGGCCTTGGCCATGTACACCGGGAAGAGCGGGAAGCCCACCACATTGGTGTTCTTGCGCCCGGGACCGGCGTAGTGGGTGTGCTTGTGGTACACGATCAGGATCAGGTGGGCCACCACGAGGGCCGCCATGATGCCGGGCAGCAGCAGCACATGCGCGATGAAGAACCTCGGGATGATGTCCGTGCCGGGGAACTCCCCGCCGAAGACGAACATCTGGATGTACGAGCCGACCACCGGGACGGCCAGCATGGCGCCCTCGGAGAAGCGGATACCGACACCCGACAGCAGGTCGTCCGGCAGCGAGTAGCCGGTCAGACCGGTGAGGATCGCCAGCACGAACAGCAGGAAGCCGAAGACCCAGTTGATCTCACGCGGCTTGCGGAACGCACCGGTGAAGAACACCCGCATCATGTGCATGAAGATGCCGACCACGAAGATCAGCGCCGCCCAGTGGTGGATCTGCCGCACCAGCAGACCACCGCGTACGTCGAAGCTGATGTCGAGCGTCGAGGCGTACGCCTCGGACATCAGCAGCCCGTTCATGGGCCCGTACGAGCCGTGGTACTCGACCTCCGCCATGCTCGGCACGAAGAACAGCGTCAGATAGACGCCGGTCGCGATGAGGATGATGAAGGCGTACAGGCAGATCTCGCCCAGCAGGAAGGACCAGTGGTCCGGGAAGATCTTGCGCATGTTGGCCTTGGCCAGGGAGTAGATCCCGACCCGGCCGTCCGCCCAGTCGGCGATGCGCTCGCCGGCGGGCGCCTTGCCCCGTGAGGACGGCGCCTCCGGAGCCTCGGCGGTTTTCGTTGCCGTACTCATCCGCGCTCCCAGAAGCTCGGGCCGGGCGGCTCCTCGAAGTCACCGAGGGCTTCGAGGTAACCGTCGTCGTTCACCTTGATACGCAGCTGCGGCAGCGGGTGACCCGCCGGGCCGAACAGCACCCGGGCCCCGTCGGCCAGGTCGAACGTCGACTGGTGGCAGGGGCACAGCGCGTGATGGGTCTGCTGCTCGTACAGGGTGGCCGGGCAACCGATGTGCGTGCAGATCTTGGAGAAGCACAGGATGCCCTCGTGGCCCCACTCGGCCGACTTCGGGTCCTTGATGTCCTCGGGCTCCAGGCGGATCAGCATGACCGCGGCCTTGGCGATCTCGACCTGGAAGTCGTGATCGTGCGGGTCGAGACCCTCCGGCATGGCCTGGGTGAGCGACCCGAGGGTGATGTCCTCGGGCCGCAGCGGCTGCATGGTGTTCTCGTTGATGATCAACGAGCCGGCTTTCCACTTCGAGTGGCGCAGCTTGGTGCCGGGCAGCGGGCCCAGGTCGCGCAGCAGCACCACGCCGGAGAGCGGCACCAGCGCCAGCGCGCCGAAGAGGGTGTTGCGGACCAGCTTGCGGCGGCCGAACTGCGACTCGGCGGTGCCCTGCGCGAAGTCCGCCAGGACCTGCGCCTTCACCTCGGGGGCGGCCTCGATCGGGTGCCGCTCGTCGGTCATCTCCTCGTCCGACATCAGCGTGCGGGCCCAGTGGACCGCGCCGGCGCCGATGCAGAACAGGGCGATGCCCAGGGTCCCGCCGAGGGCGAAGTTCAGCCCGCTGATGTGACCGAGCGGCCAGATGTAGACGATCTTGTCGATCGGGATGGCCACGTAGGAGGCGATGAAGCCGATGGTGGCGAGCATCGACACCGTGAACAGCAGGGCCACGGTGCGCTCGGACCGCTTGGCGGCCCGCTCGTCGATGTCCTGCCTGCGGTGTTCGTGCGGGGGCAGTCCGGGGTCCGCGAACGGATCGTCCGCCACGGCCACCGCGCCACGCTCCTGCTCACTTGGCAGGTGTTCGTCAGACACGTTGTTGTCGGGGTTCCGGGAGTCGTTGTCGTCGGGATGGCTCATGACTTCTTCGCCTTCGCACTGCGGGCGGCGATCCACACGGCCACGGCGATCAGCATGCCGATGCCGATGGTCCAGGCGAAGAAGCCCTCACCGACCGGGCCGTAGCCGCCCAGGCTCAGGCCGCCGGGGTTGGGCGAATCGGAGGTGTTGACCGCGTCCAGCCAGGCGATGATGTCCTGCTTGGCTTCCTGCGGGAGCACCCCGTCGGGGAAGGAGGGCATGTTCTGCGGGCCGGTCAGCATGGCCTCGTACAGGTGACGCGGGTTCACATCCGCCAGGTTGGGGGCGAACTTTCCGTGCGTCAGGGCGCCACCCTGGCCGGTGTAGTTGTGGCACTGCGCGCAGTTGGTGCGGAAGAGCTCACCGCCGCGCGCCGGGTCGCCCTCGGCGGGGTCGTATGCCTCGGGCAGGGGCACCTCCGGGCCGGGGCCCAGCGAGGCGATGTACGCGGCGAGCTGGTCGATCTGCCCCTGGTCGTAGACCGTGGGCTTGCGCGGGGCCTGCGGGCCCGGCTGCTGCATGGGCATCCGGCCGGTGCCCACCTGGAAGTCGACGGCAGCGGCACCGACACCCACCAGCGGGGGGCCACCGCTGGCGCCCTGGCCGCCGGCGCCGTGGCAGCTGGAGCAGCCCACGTCGTAGAGCTTCTTGCCCTCCTCGATGGTGAGGGTCTGGGCCGATTCCTCGGCCTTGGCCTCACCGGAGGGAGCCAGTACGGCGTACAGCCCCCCGGTGACCGCCAGCGCGAAGATAAGGACGACGAGCGCAGCCAGCGGATGGCGCCGTCGTGCGGAGAGCTTTTTCACGGATTACCCCGGTGTCAGGATCTGCTGCGTCGGTGCTTGAGGTATGCGTCGGAGCGCGTCCGGTGCGGCGACCGGCTACTTGATCAGGTAGATCGTGGCGAAGAGGCCGATCCAGACGACATCCACGAAGTGCCAGTAGTAGGACACGACGATGGCCGACGTGGCCTGCTCATGGGTAAACCGCCGCGCCGCGTAGGTCCGTCCCAGGACCAGCAGGAAGGCGATCAGCCCACCCACCACATGGAGGCCGTGGAAGCCGGTGGTCAGGTAGAAGGCCGACCCGTAGGGGTCGGAGGAGAGCGAGACGCCCTCGTGCACCAGTTCCACGTACTCCGTCACCTGGCCGCCGATGAACACCGCGCCCATCACGAAGGTGACCACGAACCACAGGCGGAGCTTCTTGACGTCGCCGCGCTCGGCGGCGAAGACGCCGAGCTGGCAGAACACGGAAGAGAGCACCAGGATCGTGGTGTTGCCCAGGGCGAAGGGGACGTTGAGGGTGTCCGCCTTATCCGTCCAGAACTCCGCTCCCATCACCGATCGCAGGGTGAAGTACATCGCGAAGAGCGCCGCGAAGAACATCAGCTCGGAACTCAGCCAGATGACGGTTCCGACGCTGGTGACATTCGGCCTGTTGACCGAGGGGTGTGCGCGCCCGGTTTCTACTGCTGTTGCTGTCGCCACGCCCGACATTATGTCGGTCGCTTATCCGGCGCTTAGCCGGGGGGTGCCATTCGGTGTGTCCAAGCGGTATGTCCTGGGACGACGCGACACCACACCGGGGCCCGCGACCCCTGCCGCCGGGCGGTGCGGACGGAGTAGCATCCGGGCCACGCTACCCGTCCATTCACGCGGAGGAACGATGCAGCGGACCGCAACGGTGCTGGTCTACAGCGACGACGCGAACACCCGCGAACAGGTACGTCTGGCGGCCGGGCGCCGCCCCGCCGCCGATGTGCCGGCGGTCGAGTATGTGGAGTGTGCCACCCTGCCCGCGGTGTTGACCGAACTGGAGCGCGGCGGGGTCGATGTGTGCGTGCTGGACGGCGAGGCCGTCCCGGCGGGCGGCATGGGGGTGTGCCGGCAGATCAAGGACGAGATCTTCGACTGCCCCCCGGTGCTGCTGCTGATCGGCCGGCCGCAGGACGCCTGGCTGGCGACCTGGAGCCGGGCGGAGGCGGCGGTCCCGCACCCGGTGGACCCGGTCCAGTTGGCGGGCTCCCTGGCGGCGTTGCTGCGCTCCCGGCTGCCGGCCGTCGCCTGATCGAGGGCCGGCGGCCGGGAGCGGCCTCACAGGGCCGGGGCGAGCCTGCTGGGGCTGCCGGCCGCCCCGGCCGGGTCGGCCGGCTGGTGGAGCGAACTGCCCGCCAGCCATTCGTCCCAGGTCAGGTTCCAGTCGCCGAAGCCGTTGCCGAAGGGCGCCATGTCCTCGCCGTAGCCGTTGATGTGTTCGACGATGTCGCCGGGGCGCACCGTTTCGAAGAACCAGCGGGCGTTGGCGTCACTCATTCCGGTACATCCGTGGCTGACGTTGGAGTTGCCCTGGGAGCCCACCGACCAGGGGGCGGCGTGCACGTACTCGCCGCTCCAGGTCAGCCGGGTGGCCCAGGTGACGTTGAGGTCGTACGACTCGGAGCTGCCGGCCGGGATGCCGATGCTGGTGCCGGTCATCCGGACGTTCTGCTCCTGGCCGAGTACGACCTTCTTGCCGTTGCGGGTGGCGAAGCCCACCTTGCCGGTGGTGATGGGCAGGGTGCGCAGGACCTCGCCGTTGCGGGAGACGGTCATGTAGTGGCCGCTGATGTCGGCCACCGCCTCCACCCGGTCGCCGATGGTGAGCTGGAGCTCCTGGCCTGCGCCGCCGCGCAGTCCGTCCCTGATGTGCAGTCCGGCGAGGTCGGAGCGGACGGTGACGCCCGTACCGGCCGGCCAGTACTCCTTGGGGCGGTAGTGCAGCATGGTGTCGTCCACCCAGTGCCAGGAGCCCTCCACCCGGGGCTCGGAGGCGACGGTGAGGGCGCCCTCGACGAGGGCGCGTTCGGCCGGGTCGGCGACGGCCTCGCTCAGCTCGGCGGTGAGCGGCTGGCCCACGCCGTACGTGCCCGTGCCGGGGCCCAGCTCGATGTCGAGGGGGGTGGCGGTGGAGTCGCCGGTGGTGAAGGTGTGGGTGCCCCGTCCTGGCCGGCCGCCCTCGTTCTCGGTACTCACCTGAACGGTGTAGTTCGCGCCGGCCGCCAGCGGGCTGGTGCTGTGCCAGCTGCTGCCGTCCTCGGACAGCTGTCCGGGGATGGTGCGGCCGGCCGCGTCGGTGGCCACCACGTCCGTGATCCGGCCGTCGGTGTCCTTGCTGGTGATCTTCAGCGGCTCGTCGGGGTTGACGGCCGAGTCGCTGTCCCCGGCGATGCCGAACGAGAGCTGTTCGGTGGCGTCGTAGGGCTTGCCCGTGAGGGAGCGGGACGCGTCACTGCACGCGGTGACCCAGACCATCAGCGGGGCGAGTATCAGGGCGCAGCTGAGCGCCGTCCGGCGGGATGCGACCGCCCTGATGGGCGCGCTGTCCGTGATGCCTCTTACGTGACCCATGGTCACAAAATACGAATAATACTCCGACAGGGCGCGCGGAGATCCCGCATTCGGGGGACCTGCCGGTCGTGTCATACGCCGCCGGCCCCCGGAGGGGGTTCCCTCCGGGGGCCGGCGGCGCGTACGACGGGCGTCGTGCGGCGTGCGTGTCGTGGCTACTGGTTCTGGTTCTCGCCCCGGTAGAACTCGAACACCCACAGCCACAGACCGACGATCAGCAGCGGCGCGGTGAAGAAGAACAGCCACCAGCCGAAGACCGGACCCATGAAGGCCGTCAGACCGCCCAGGCCCAGCACCAGCGGCGCCCAGCTGTGCGGGGCGAAGAAGCCCAGCTCACCCGCGTCGTCGGCGACGTCGGCGTCCTTGCGGTCCTGCGCCCCGGTGTCCACCCGGCGGGCGGTGAAGACCAGGTAGAACCCGATCATCGCGGCCAGCGAGAAGGACAGGAACAGCGCGGTGGTACCGACCGGCTCCTTGGACCACAGCCCGTAGACGATGGCCGCGCCCAGCATGAACAGGCCGATGCCGCTGAAGAGATAACCCTGGATCTTCACTTGGCGTCTCCCTCGGACTCGGTACGGCCCTCGGTCTCACCGGTGACCGCCGCGGTACGGGGCTCGGAGTGCTCCAGAGCGTCCAGCACCGCCAGCTCCGGGTGGTGCAGATCGAACGCCGGCGACTCGGAACGGATCTTCGGCAGGGTGACGAAGTTGTGCCGCGGCGGCGGGGAGGAGGTCGCCCACTCCAGCGAGCGGCCGTAACCCCACGGGTCGTCGGTGTTGACCGGCTCCCCGTACTTCCACGTCTTCCAGACGTTGTAGAAGAACGGCAGCATCGACATGCCCAGCAGGAAGGAGCTGATCGTCGAGATGGTGTTCAGGGCGGTGAAACCGTCCGCGGCGAGATAGTCCGCGTACCGCCGCACCATGCCCTCGGTGCCCAGCCAGTGCTGCACCAGGAAGGTGCCGTGGAAACCGATGAACAGCGTCCAGAAGGTGATCTTGCCGAGCCGCTCGTCCAGCATCTTGCCGGTCCACTTGGGCCACCAGAAGTGGAAGCCGGCGAACATCGCGAAGACCACGGTGCCGAACACCACGTAGTGGAAGTGCGCCACCACGAAGTAGGTGTCCGAGACATGGAAGTCCAGCGGCGGCGAGGCCAGGATCACGCCGGTCAGACCACCGAAGAGGAAGGTGACCAGGAAGCCGACCGACCACAGCATCGGGGTCTCGAAACTCAGTGACCCCTTCCACATGGTGCCGATCCAGTTGAAGAACTTCACCCCGGTGGGCACCGCGATCAGGAAGGTCATGAAGGAGAAGAACGGTAGGAGTACCGCCCCCGTCACATACATGTGGTGCGCCCACACCGTCACCGAAAGACCGGCGATGGAAATGGTGGCGATGACCAGACCGATGTAACCGAAGATCGGCTTGCGGCTGAAGACCGGGATGATCTCCGAGATGATGCCGAAGAACGGCAGCGCGATGATGTACACCTCTGGATGGCCGAAGAACCAGAAGAGGTGTTGCCACAGAATCGAGCCGCCATTGGCCGGATTGAAGATCTGCGCCCCGAACACCCGGTCCGCGGCCAGCGCGAACAGCGCGGCGGCCAGCACCGGGAAGGCCAGCAGCACCAGCACACCGGTGAGCAGCACGTTCCAGGTGAAGATCGGCATCCGGAACATCGTCATGCCGGGGGCACGCATGCAGATGATCGTGGTGATGAAGTTGACCGCGCCCAGGATGGTGCCGAAGCCGGAGAAGGCCAGGCCCATCACCCACATGTCGGCGCCGATGCCCGGCGAGCGGACCGCGTCCGACAGCGGTGAGTAGGCGAACCAGCCGAAGCTGGCCGCGCCCTGCGGGGTGAAGAAGCCCGCGATGACCAGCAGACCGCCGAAGAGGTACAGCCAGTACGCCAGCATGTTCAGCCGGGGGAACGCCACATCGGGCGCGCCGATCTGGAGCGGCATGATCCAGTTGGCGAACCCGGCGAACAGCGGCGTCGCGAACAGCAGCAGCATCACCGTGCCGTGCATGGTGAACAGCTGGTTGAACTGCTCCTTCGAGACCAGCTGCAAGCCCGGCCGGGCCAGCTCGGCGCGCATGATCAGCGCCATGACGCCGCCGATGATGAAGAAGATGAACGACGTCAGCAGATACATCGTGCCGATCGTCTTGTGATCCGTGGTGGTGAGCCACTTGATCACAACATTGCCGGGCTCTTTCCGGCGCACCGGCGGCACGGCCTTCGCGGCGCCGGCGTCCTGTGGGGTGTCAAGGATTGTCACGGCTGGTTCGTCTCCGCGTTAGTGGCGGCTTCCGTCTGCTCGATGCCCGCCGGGATGAAGCCCGTCTGACCCTGGGCGGCCAGATCCTGGAGGTGCTGCTGGTACTCCTCGGGAGAGACGACCTTCACGTTGAAGAGCATCCGGGCGTGGGCCTCGCCGCACAGCTCGGCGCACTTGCCCATGAAGGTGCCCTGCTTGTTGGGGGTGACCTCGAAGCGGTTGGTGTGCCCGGGGATCGCGTCCTGCTTCATCAGGAACGGAACCACCCAGAAGGAGTGGTTGACGTCCCGCGAGGTGATGATGAACTGCACGCTCTCGCCCTCGGGCAGCCACAGCGTGGGCCCGGGGTTGCCGGTGTCGGGGTCGCGGTCGTCCAGCGCGCCCACCGTGTAGACGCCGTCCGCGTCCTGCGGGACGGCCGCCATGAACCGGTCCGGGATGGAGGCCAGCTCGGGAGCGTCGTGGGCGAAGTTCTCCGCTTCCTGCCGCTCCTTGTCATCCAGATGGCCGACGGGCTCCAGGTAGTTGAAGGCCCAGCTCCACTGGAAACCGACCACGTTGATGACGTGGTCCGGCTGGTCCGAGGTCTCCAGGAGCTTGGTCTGGTCACGTGCGGTGAAGTAGAAGAGGACCGAGACGATCACCAGCGGAACCAGGGTGTACAGCGCCTCGATGGGCAGGTTGTACCGGTTCTGCGGCGGGACTTCCACCTTGGTCCTGGACCGCCGGTGGAAGAAGACACTCCACAGGATCAGTCCCCACACGATCACGCCCGTCACCAGTGCGGCGGCCCACGAGCCCTGCCACAGGGACAGAATGCGCGGCGCCTCCTCCGTCACCGGGGTGGGCATACCGAGACGGGGGAAGTCCTCGGATGTGCAACCTGTCGCGGTCGCCAGGACCAAGCCCGCGAGCAACGCCTGCGGCAGGATCCGCCGCACCGGGCGCCGCGACGAGCGGTCGGAGCCGTTGGGACTCACGTAGCGCCTTCCCGAGAGTCTCGCCCGCGATCCGGCCACTGCCTTCGCCCGGGGCGGGGGCACCGACCCTGACACGGGCAGGGGTTTGGATGTTTATGCGGTGCAAACCCTACTGGACGCTATTTGAGGTCGTGCGGGGAGGGTGCCCAACCCGGCGCGCCGGTTCCCGTGCCGGCTGAGTCGCCGCTCACAGCGCCATTCTGACGCACCGCGAGGGCGGCACGCACATGTGTACGGCACGGGGTGGCCGGAGGCCGCGGGTTGACGCGGGGGCGTTACGTTCGGGGGGTGCCCTACTTCGACGCCGCCTCCTCCCTCCCCCTGCACCCGGTCGCCCGGCAGGCCCTGCTGGCCGCCCTCGACGACGGCTGGGCCGACCCCGGCCGCCCGCACCGCGAGGGCCGCCGGGCCCGGCTCCTGCTGGACGCGGCGCGCGAGTCGGCGGCGGAGTCGGTCGGGGTCCGGCCGGACGAACTGACGTTCACCACCTCCGGCACCCGCGCGCTGCACACCGGCATCGCCGGCGCGCTGGCCGGCCGCCGCCGGGCGAGCCGCCGGCTGCTGGTCTCCGCCGTCGAACACTCGGCCGTACTGCACGCCGCCGAGACCCACGGCGCGGCGGGCGGCACCGTCACCGAACTGCCGGTGGACCGGACCGGCCGGCTGCGGCTCGACGCGCTGCGCGCGGTGCTGGGCGACGGCGATCCGGCCGCGCTGCTCTGCCTCCAGTCCGCCAACCACGAGGTGGGCACCGTACAGCCGGTCGCCGAGGCCGCCGAGCTGTGCTGGGCGGCCGGTGTCCCGCTGCTGGTGGACGCCGCCCAGTCGCTGCCCTGGGGCCCGGTCCCCGGCGACTGGTCGCTGCTGGCGGCCAGCGCCCACAAGTGGGGCGGCCCGGCCGGGGTGGGGCTGCTGGCGGTGCGCAAGGGCGTACGGTTCGCTCCCCCGCCGCCCGCCGACGAGCGCGAGCGCGGTCACGCGCCCGGCTTCGAGAACATCCCGGCGATCGTGGCGGCGGCGGCCTCGCTGCGCGCGGTACGGCAGGAGGCGACGGCCGAGGCGGAGCGGCTGACCGCGCTGGTGGACCGGATCCGGGACCGGGTGCCGGAACTCGTCCCGGACACCGAGGTGGTGGGCGACCCGGCGCGGCGGCTGCCGCACCTGGTCACCTTCTCCTGCCTGTACGC
This sequence comes from Streptomyces sp. NTD107, assembly GCF_059510435.1. Lineage (NCBI taxonomy): Bacteria > Bacillati > Actinomycetota > Actinomycetes > Kitasatosporales > Streptomycetaceae > Streptomyces > Streptomyces sp. NTD107. Next base: position 360,520 of record NZ_JCAJZV010000002.1, read on the forward strand.
GGACGGCGAGGCGCTGCTGCACGCCCTGGACCGGGCCGGCTTCGCGGTCTCCTCCGGCTCCTCGTGCACCTCCTCGACGCTGACGCCCAGCCATGTGCTGCGGGCGATGGGCGTGCTGTCGGAGGGCAACGTCCGCGTCTCGCTGCCGCCGGGGACCACCCGGGGCGAGGTGAACCGCTTCCTGGCCACTCTCCCCGAGGCGGTCGCCTCGGTCCGCGACCGGCTCACCACGACCGCCGAGCCGGCCGTGGTGGCGAGCGGCCCGGACGGGGTGACGGTGGACGCGCTGGGCAAGCGCTGCCCGGTCCCGGTGATCGAGCTGGCCAAGGTGATCGGCACCGTGCCGGTGGGCGCGGTGGTCACCGTCCTGGCGGACGACGAGGCCGCCCGCCTGGACATCCCCGCCTGGTGCCACACCCACCGCCACACCTATCTCGGTGAGACCACCGAGTCCGGCGCCCCCGCGTACCGGGTCCGCCGGGCGGACGGCTGACCACGCCCGCCCCCGGCGCCGCCCGGAACGGGCCGGCGGGCCGGGCGCGGCCGGGCGGTCAGCCCAGGTGCTGGCGGACCTCCGCCGCCGCGTCCTCGCCGTAGGTCTTGGTGAAACGGTCCATGAAGGGGCCGCGGCTCAGGGTGTACTCCTGGGTGCCGACCGTCTCGATCACCAGCGTGGCCAGCATGCAGCCCACCTGCGCCGCCCGCTCCAGGGAGGCGCCCCAGGCCAGGCCGGCCAGGAACCCGGCCCGGAAGGCGTCACCCACGCCGGTCGGGTCGGTCTTGGACTCCTCCTCGGGACAGCCGACGAAGATCGTCTCCTCACCGGCCCGGTCGATCCGCACCCCGCGCGCGCCGAGCGTGGTGACCTGGGTGCCGACCTTGCTCAGCACCTCCTGCGCCGACCAGCCGGTCTTGGTCTCGATGAGGGCCTTCTCGTACTCATTGTTGAAGAGGTACGCGGCGCCCTCGGTCAGCGTCTTGATGTCCTCGCCGTTCATCCGCGCCAGCTGCTGCGAGTAGTCGGCGGCGAACGGGATGCCCCGGGTCCGGCACTCCTCGGTGTGCCGCATCATCGCCTCGGGGTCGTCCGCCCCGATGTGCACCAGATCCAGCTCACCCACCCGGCCGGCCACGGCCGCCAGCTCGATCAGCCGGGCCTCGCTCATCGCCCCGGTGTAGAAGGAGCCGATCTGGTTGTGGTCGGAGTCCGTCGTACACACGAAGCGGGCGGTGTGCAGCACTTCGGAGATCCGTACGGCGGAGGTGTCCACGCCGTGCCGGTCCAGCCAGGCCCGGTACTCCTCGAAGTCCGCCCCGGCCGAGCCCACCAGGATCGGGCGGGCGCCCAGCTGGCCCATCCCGAAGCAGATGTTGGCGCCGACCCCGCCGCGCCGCACCTCAAGCCCGTCCACCAGGAAGGAGAGCGAGATGGTGTGCAGCTGATCCGCCACCAGCTGGTCGGCGAACCGGCCGGGGAAGGTCATCAGATGGTCATGGGCGATGGAGCCGGAGACGGCGATGCGCACGGTGAGCTGCTCCTGGGGAGGCACGGATACGGGCCCGACCAGGCTACCCGTGGCCCCAGGAACCCGGCACGGGGTCGTTCCGTCCCAGTGGTGAAGCCCATGAGAGGAGCCTGGCCGTGGCTGAAGAGGCGCAAGAGGCGGAAGAGACGGACGTGCTCGCCGAGGCGCGGGAGCCGCAACGTGCGGAGCGCCCCCGCTGGATGACCGTCGCCGCGGGCGCCCTTGGTGTGGCCCTGCTGACGGGCGGCCTCTTCGGCGCCCAGGCGGTCTTCGGCAGGGACGGTGGCGGGGAAGCCGGCAATGAGTCGGCCTCGGAGCCGGGGGTGGCCCGGCCCGGCTCGGCCGGACAGGACGAGGTCGGCGCCGGAGACTGGCCGGGGCCGTACGGCGGGGCTTCGCTGGAGATCACCGGGGAGCTGCCCGAGGGGCCGGGCCGTGCCCAGGCGTACCGGTTCCCGGAGGAAATCACCAGGGAGCAGGTCGCCGAACTGGCCGCGCTGCTGGGTGTGGACGGCGAGCCGGGGCGCAGCGACGGCTCCTGGACCGTCTACGGTTCCGATCCGGCCGCGCCCTTTGTGTCGGTGTCCCGGGAGACGGGGCAGTGGTCCTACTACGGCGCGCCCCTGACCGTTGAGTACGTCCAGGTGGAGCCGGGCGACCCCGACGCGGGGGTGAGCAGTGACGCGGTATCCCCTCGGGAGCCGATGGGGCCGGTGCCGACCGAGGCGGAGGCGCTGGAGGCGGCCGGGCCGCTGCTGGAGGCGCTGGGGGTGGCGCAGACCCCGGTGGAGTACCTGGACTACGGCGACGGGAACCGGACACTGCTTTTCCCGCGTGAGGTGGACGGGCTGCGCGCCCACGGGATGGAGACCGAGGTCTCGGTCTCGCCGCAGGGCGCGATCGTGTCCGCGTCCGGAGCGCTCGGGGAGCCGGTGGCCGCCGGGGAGCGGGAGATCGGCACCGCGCGAGAGGCGCTTGAGGCGCACCACTGGGGCTGGAACGACTCGGTGTACGCGCCGGCGGTCGAGTGCGTGGTGCTGAATCCGCAGGCCATGCCGGACATCGACGGCGATCCGGGTGACACCGGGACCGCCGAACCGGGCGGCCGGGAGTGCGTGACGCCCGAACCGGCGCCGGAGCCGGAGCCGGAGCCGTCGAAGGTGACCGGCGCGGAGCAGTCGTTGATGTTCTGGCAGCAGGCCGACCACAGTCCGGTCGAGCTGGTGCCCGCCTGGACCTACACCGTCACTTCGGGCGACGGTATCGAGGGCACGCTCCAGTACCCGGCGGTGGAGTACGACTTCGCGGAGGCCGGGGCGGATCCGGGCAACGCCGGTGAGGTGACCGAACCGGGCAGCCCCGGGACGGGCGAAGGGTCCACCGGTGCCGGTGACGGCGGGGAACCCGGTTACGGCGTGCCGGGTGTCACCGCGTACGACCCGGCGGATACCGTCCTCGGCTTCACCACCTGGGTGGGAGTGTGCGAGGAGTACCGGGCGGTGGCCGAGGAGTCGGGGGACGAGGTGCGGCTCCGTATCGAGGCGGTCCCGGGCAGCGCCGACTACGAGGCGTGCATCCTGGTCGCCGAGGAGCGGACCTTCGAGGTGACGCTGGAGGCTCCCGTCGGGGACCGGACGCTGGTCGACGAGTGGGGCCAGGAGATCCCGGTGAGCTGATCACCGGGCACGGCACGGCACGGCGAAGGGCGGCGGCCCCCACTCGGGGGGCCGCCGCCCGTTCCGTTCGGCTCAGCGCGGCGCGGCTGGGCTCAGCTGAAGGAGTCGCCGCAGGCGCAGGAGCCGGTGGCGTTGGGGTTGTCGATGGTGAAGCCCTGCTTCTCGATGGTGTCGACGAAGTCGATGGAGGCGCCGCCCAGGTACGGGGCGCTCATCCGGTCGGTGACGACCTTGACGCCGTCGAAGTCCTTGACGACGTCGCCGTCCAGCGAGCGCTCGTCGAAGAAGAGCTGGTAGCGCAGCCCGGAGCAGCCACCCGGCTGGACCGCCACGCGCAGCGCGAGGTCTTCCCGGCCTTCCTGCTCCAGCAGGCTCTTGACCTTGCCCGCGGCAGCGTCGGAAAGGATGATGCCGTCGCTCACAGCGGTCTTGTCCGATACGGACATCTGCTTCTCTCCCGGGTAGTGCGGAATCCTCTGCCGGCTGCTCCAACAGAAAGCCCGCCGGATTCATTCCGGCTCTGGGCGGGTGTTTTTCCCTTCCTCCCATGCTCGCACACCCCCGGTGACCCGGAACCAGGGATGCGTCACATTGACGCTTTCGCCATCGTCAAACGGACACGGGACGGTTATCATCCATAACGTCAGTTAGACGAAAAGGCGTGGACGCGCCAGAAAGGGTGGGTGGCATGAACACCGCCCCGAGCACCGCCGATCCCCTGGATGTCCAGCCCAGCCCCCTGGCTCTCCTGCTGCTCGGCCGCGAGGCCGACGCCGCCAGCGAGCGCGGCGTGGACTGCCCCGGCGACCTCCCCTCCCCCTCCGACCCCGACCTGGTCGCCCGCGCCCGGGCCGCCAAGGAGCGGCTCGGCGAGCGCGTCTTCGTCCTGGGCCACCACTACCAGCGCGACGAGGTCATCCAGTTCGCCGATGTCACCGGCGACTCCTTCAAGCTCGCCCGCGACGCCGCCGCCCGCCCCGGCGCCGAGTACATCGTCTTCTGCGGCGTGCACTTCATGGCCGAGTCCGCGGACATCCTCACCACCGACGACCAGCAGGTCATCCTCCCCGACCTGGCCGCCGGCTGCTCCATGGCCGACATGGCCACCGCCGAGCAGGTCGCCGAGTGCTGGGACGTGCTCACCGAGGCCGGCGTCGCGGCGAGCACCGTGCCCGTCTCGTACATGAACTCCTCCGCCGACATCAAGGGCTTCACCGGCCGGCACGGCGGCACCATCTGCACCTCCTCCAACGCCGAGCGCGCGCTGCGCTGGGCGTTCGGGCAGGGCGAGAAGGTGCTCTTCCTCCCCGACCAGCACCTGGGCCGCAACACCGCCGTGCGCGAACTCGGCATGGCCCTGGAGGACTGTGTCCTCTACAACCCGCACAAGCCGAACGGCGGGCTCACCCCCCAGCAGCTGCGCGACGCGAAGATGATCCTGTGGCGCGGCCACTGCTCGGTGCACGGCCGGTTCTCGCTGGAGTCGGTGGAGGACGTACGGGCCCGGATCCCCGGCGTCAATGTGCTGGTGCACCCCGAGTGCAAGCACGAGGTGGTGGCCGCCGCCGACTACGTCGGCTCCACCGAGTACATCATCAACACCCTGGAGGCCGCCCCGGCCGGCACCAGCTGGGCGATCGGCACCGAGCTGAACCTGGTCCGCCGGCTGGCGAATCGTTACGCCGCCCAGGGCAAGGAGATCGTCTTCCTCGACAAGACCGTCTGCTTCTGCTCCACCATGAACCGCATCGACCTGCCGCACCTGGTGTGGACCCTGGAGGCGCTGGCCGAGGGCCGCACCGTCAACCGGATCACGGTCGACCCGCAGACCGAGAAGTACGCCAAGCTCGCCCTGGAGCAGATGCTCGCCCTGCCCTGAGCCGGCCACCGGCTCGGTGCGGCCCCGCTCAGCCGGGGAACCGGGGCCGCACCAAGCCCGTCTCGTACGCCGTCATCACCAGCTGCGCCCGGTCCCGGGCCGCCAGCTTGGTCAGCAGCCGGTTGATGTGGGTCTTCACCGTCAGCGGGCTGACCTCGAACCGGGCCGCGATCTCGTCGTTCGACAGACCGCCGGCCACCTCCACCAGCACCTCGCGCTCCCGGGCCGTCAGCACATCGAGGTCCGCCACCGGGCCGTCGCCCGCCGCGCCGTGGCCGCCGGTGGCCAGGAAGCGGGTGATCAGCGACCGGGTCGCGGCCGGCGACAGCAGCGCCTCGCCCGCCGCCACCAGCCGGATCGCCGACAGCAGCTCCCCCGGCTCGGCGCCCTTGCCCAAGAACCCGGACGCGCCGGCCCGCAGCGACTCCACCACATAGTCGTCCGACTCGAAGGTGGTCAGAATGACCACCCGCACCCCGCTCAGCCGGGGATCCGCGCTGATCTCCCGGGTCGCCGCGAGCCCGTCGAGGCCCGGCATCCGGATGTCCATCAGCACCACATCGGCGCCCTGATCCCGCAGCAGCGCCAGCGCGGCGGCACCGTCGGACGCCTCCCCGGTGACCGTCATGTCCGGCTCGGACTCCACCAGCACCCGGAACGCGCTGCGCAGGAGCGCCTGGTCATCGGCCAGCACCACCCGGATCATGCCCACACCCTCTCCACTCTCCACTCTCCGCTGTCCGCTGTCCGCTGTCCGCTGTCCGCCACGGCATCAGCCGCACGGACGTATCCAGCCCCGGTCGCCGAGCGCGGCACGCTCCACCGCGGGGCCGCCCGGCGAGCGCAGCGGCAGCACCACCCGGACCCGGAAGCCGCCGCCCTCCAGCGGCCCGGTCTCGCAGCTGCCGCCCAGCGCCGCGGCCCGCTCCCGCATGCCGGTCAGTCCATGGCCGCCACCGCCCTCGTGACCGGTCCTGGGCGCCGCACCGCCGTGCCCATCATCCAGCACCGTCACTTCGAGCCGGGCATCGTCCCCCCGGCCGCCGCGCGCTATCCGCACCCGGGCCTTGGCGTCGGGTCCGGCGTGCTTGTGCACATTGGTGAGCGCCTCCTGCACCACCCGGTACGCGGCCAGGTCCACGGCGGACGGCAGCGGGCGTTCCTCCTCCCCGTCGCGCTCCACGGCCACCGCCATGCCGGCCCGGCTGAACCCGTCGACGAGATCGCCGAGCACCGCCAGCCCCTTGGTGGGCTCGGTCGGGGCCACCGGGTCATCGCGGTGCCGCAGCAGCCCGACCGTGGTCTGGAGCTCGCTCAGCGCCTGCCGGCTGGCGAGCCGCACCTGGGCAAGCGCCTCCTTGGCCTGGTCGGGGCGGCTGTCCATGACATGGGAGGCGACGCCGGCCTGCACATTGACCAGCGCGATGTGGTGGGCGACGACATCGTGCAGTTCGCGGGCGATCCGCAGCCGCTCCTCGGCGACCCGGCGGCGGGCCTCCTCCTCGCGGGTGGCCTCGGCGCGCTCGGCCCGCTCCCGTATCGCGTTGACGGCGGCCCGCCGGTGCCGCATGGCGTCGCCCGCCAGGCCGGCCACGGCGGTCCAGGCGATGATGCCGAGGTTCTCCGAGGCGTACCAGGGCTGGGCGCCCAGCAGCATGCCGGCCACCGTGACCATCGCCAGGGTGCCCATGCCCACCCGCACCGTGGTGGGTCGGTCGGTGCTGGCGGCCACGGTGAACAGGGCCAGCGCCACCATGACCATCATCGAGGTGTGCCGTTCGGCGGGCGGGTGCGAGTCCGTGCCCATGATCAGCTCGACGAAGGTCAGCAGGATGACGACGCCCAGCACCGGGCGGGGATGGCGGCGGCGCAGCACCAGCACGCCGGCGCCCAGCAGCGCGGTGACGACGGTGTGGGCGGGCAGCGGGCGTTCGCCGAAGCCTCCGGCGGCAGCGGTACCCGCGCCCGGGTGCTTGCCGACCGTGACGGAGGCGACGAGAACGATCGCCAGCATCACCGAGGCCACCAGCGCGTCCACGACCAGCGGATGCAGCAGCCAGGGCCGTGGGCGGGCGAGGGTCGCGGGGGGAGCGGTCACTTTGCCAAGAGTACGAGCAGAGGCCGGTTTCCGGCACCGGCCGTATCGCGTACGGCCGGTGCGGTGGGTGCGGCCGGTCGGCGCGGAGCCGGACCGGACCGGTTGGCCCGGGGTCAGTCCGGGATCAGGCCCTCGTCGGTGAGCATCGCGCGGACCTCGTCGATGCTCGCGTCCGGCGGGGGCAGCAGCAGATCGGAGGGTTCGAGCGCGTCGGCGTCCAGCGGGGTGCCCATGGTCCGGACGGCGTCCAGCAGCGCGCTCAGCGTGCGGCGGAAGCCTTCCTCGTCATGGGCCTCGACCTCGGCCGTCAGCTCGTCGTCGAGTTCATTGAGCTTGGGGAAGTGGCTGTCATCCAGCTTCACCTGCCCCTCACCCATGATCCGTACGATCACACCGGTCTCCTTGCCCCTGATCCCAGATGTCCCAGTTGGAGGTGTTCTTCAGCGCGGACAGGCTGTCACTGCTTGTCGAACTTGGGGGAATCCTGCTGGTCGCCCCGCGTGGCGGAGCCGTTGCCACCCTCGATGGCGGCCCGGCCGCCGCTGCTGCCGCCGGACAGCTCGGCCTTCATCCGCTCCAGCTCCAGCTCCACGTCGGAGTTGGAGGAGATCCGGTCCAGCTCGGCGGTCAGATCGTCCTTGGAGGTGCCGGTCGGGTCGTCCAGGGCGCCCGAGGCGAGCAGCTCGTCGATGGCCCCGGAGCGGGCCTGGAGCTGAGCCGTCTTGTCCTCGGCCCGCTGGATCGCCAGGCCGACGTCGCCCATCTCCTCGGAGATGCCGGAGAACGCCTCGCCGATCTGGGTCTGCGCCTGCGCGGCGGTGTAGGTGGCCTTGATGGTCTCCTTCTTCGTACGGAAGGCGTCCACCTTGGCCTGGAGCCGCTGGGCGGCGAGGGTCAGCTTGTTCTCCTCGGCCTGGAGCGTCTCGTGCTGTGTCTGGAGGTCGGAGACCTGCTGCTGGAGCGCCGACCGCCGGGTCAGCGCCTCGCGGGCCAGGTCCTCACGGCCCAGCGCGAGGGCCTTCTTGCCCTGCTCCTCCAGCTTGGAGGACTGGCCGTTCAGCTGATTCAGCTGAAGCTCCAGGCGCTTGCGGGAGGTCGCGACGTCGGCGACCCCGCGGCGTACCTTCTGAAGCAGCTCCAGCTGCTTCTGGTACGAGTAATCGAGCGTCTCGCGCGGGTCCTCGGCCCGGTCCAGGGCCTTGTTGGCTTTCGCGCGGAAGATCATCCCCATCCGCTTCATCAAACCACTCATCGGCCTGGGCGCCCCCTTCATGACGGACTCGGACCTTAAGACCATTGTGCTGCTTGATCCCCTAGCCTACGGGGCGCTCTCCCATTAGCGCATCGTCCGGCCCGTAATCGGGTCATCCCGCAGGAGGATCGATACCTGTCCGAGTCCGGCGCAGGGTGGAGGGGTGACCCCGGGGTGACCCCCGGTTTCCCCAGGGGGCTCACGGTTCCCGGGCCCCACCCCGTACTCTTGAGGTGTGTTCCGAAGCCGTGCGAAAGAAGAGCAGGCCCCCGCGACGGTGGCCGAGCCGCAGATCCGTGACGCCCAGGCGCCCAAGGGGCGGCCCACCCCGAAGCGCAGTGAGGCCGAGGCGCTGCGGCGTGCCGTCGTCAAGCCGCCGGCTTCGCGCAAGGAGGCCGCGAAGCGGCAGCGTGACGCCCGCAAGGTGGCGCTCGCCAAGCAGCGCGAGGCGCTGCTGAGCGGTGACGAGCGGCATCTGCCGCTGCGCGACCGGGGTCCGGTGCGGCGGTTCGCGCGGGACTTCACGGACAGCAAGTGGCATGTGGCGGAGTACTTCCTGCCGATCGCCGTGGTGATCCTGATCCTGAGCATGATCCCGTCGGCGGCGCCGATCGCGATGCTGCTGTGGATGGGTGTCATCCTCATGATCGTGGTGGACTCCGTGGTGTCCTCGCGGCAGCTGAAGAAGGCGCTCAAGGAGCACTACCCGAACGAGAGCCTGCGCGGTGCGCGGGCGTACGCCCTGATGCGTACGCTCCAGCTGCGCCGGATGCGGCTGCCGAAGCCGCAGATCAAGCGGGGCGAGGCGCCTCGTACCGGCCGCTGAGGCTTCGCGGCCGACGGCTGAGCGGCTGATTCGCTTTTTTCACACGCCCCCCGGATGGCGCAGCGCTTCTGCGCCGTCCCGGGGGCGTGCGCGGTGACAATCCGATGCATGACGCCGATCTTGGGGCCCGCTGGTCTCCGCCGCCGCCGCTCGCTCGTCGCGCTGGGTGCCGCCTGGGTGCTGCTGGGCGGCTGTACGCAGGCGGAGCGCTCCGCGCCGGCCGCCGATATCGCGCCACGGGCGGACGCGGGGGCGCTGGAGGACGCGTACCAGCAGGTGGTGAGCGATGTGCTGCCCTCGGTCGTGCAGATCACCACGGCGGACGGGCTCGGCTCGGGGATCATCTACGACAGCGACGGGCACATCGTCACCAATGCCCATGTGGTGGGTGAGCAGAAGGAGTTCGAGGTGCTGCTGGCGGACCAGCAGCAGCCGCTCGCGGCCACCCTGGTGGCCGCCTATCCCCCGCAGGATCTCGCGGTGATCGTGCTGGACGAGGCGCCGGGCCGGCTGCGGCCCGCGACGTTCGGGGACAGTGGGCGGGTGGAGGTGGGGCAGATCGTGCTGGCGATGGGCAATCCGCTGGGGCTCTCCTCCAGCGTGACCCAGGGGATCGTCTCGGCGGTGGGCCGCTCGGTGAGCGAGGGCGAGGGTCAGGCGACGCTGGGCAACATGGTGCAGACCTCGGCGGACATCAATCCGGGCAACAGCGGGGGCGCGCTGGTGAATCTGAAGGGCGAGGTGATCGGCATCCCGACGCTGGCGGCGCGCGATCCGCAGCTGGGCGGGGGGCAGGCGCCGGGGATCGGGTTCGCGATCCCGGCCCGTACGGTCACCGATCTGGCCGATCAGATGATCGAGAACGGGGAGGTGACGCAGTCGGGGCGGGCGGCGCTGGGGGTGAGCGTGCGGACCATTCTGGGCGACGGCTTCCAGCCGATCGGGGCGGCCATCGTGGATCTGACGGCGGACGGCCCGGCGGCGAAGGCGGGGCTGCGGGCCGGGGATGTGCTGGTGCGGCTCGGCGATGACGTGGTGAGTGATGTGGTGACGCTGTCGGAGGCGCTGGCGGCGTATCAGCCGGGCGACAAGGTGACGGTGGGGTATCTGCGCAACGGCGACCGCCATGACACGGAGGTGACGCTGGGCGAGGCGTGAGGGAGGGTGCGGGGCCGGGGGTGTCCCCGGCCCCGCGTGGGGTCAGCCGGCGTTGACGACGCCGTTGATCCAGCCCGTGTGGTGCTGGGTGCTGGGGGCCACGCCGTTGAAGACGCCGCAGTCCACGTTCGCCGGGTCGTTGTTCAGGTCGCGGGAGACCACGCCGGCCAGCAGCCAGCGGCCGTCGGCGTACTGGACGATCGGCGAGCCGGAGTCACCGTTGCAGCTGCCGCTCTCCGGCTCCGGGCTGAGGCAGAAGTCGCCGGGGGTGATGTCGTACTCGTCACCGATGGCGCACTCGCCGTCCGGGATCACGGTGGTGTTGAGCTCGCGCAGCTCGGTGGGGAGCACCGGCTCCCACTTGGTGAGGTAGCCCCAGCCCATCAGCCGGATCTCGTCGCCGGGCAGCGTGGGGGCGCCGGCCAGCGCGATGGGCTCCTTGTCCACGGTGCGGTCCAGCTTGAACAGCGCCAGGTCGGCGTGCGAGGTGCTGGAGTCGTAGTCGGGGTGGACGATGATCTGCTCGACGTCGGCCTCGACGCCGCCGCTGGTGCGGTCCAGGGAGCCGACCCGCACCTTGAAGAACGACGGGTCGATGGTGGTGCCGCCGGAGACGACGCAGTGGGCCGCGGTGAGCACCCACTCCTCGTCGATGAGCGAGCCCCCGCAGCGGTGGGTGAACAGACCGCTGTCGCGGAGCATGGTGATGTCGGTGACGAACTCGTACTCCTCGGTGGCCTTCTCGCCGCCGACGATGGCCTGGGCCCCGGCCGGGAACGCGGCCAGCGCGCCCGCGGCGACGGCCCCCGCGACCGCCCCCCGGACGAGGATGCGGCGTCGGCCCGCTGTGCTCGATGCGTGCGTCATAGGTCTTTGCTCGCCTTTCGTCATACACGTGCGCCCCCGTGCGGAGGGGCAGACGATCGCGTGGATCGTCTGCCCCTTCCGTGGCGCGTGTGGCCATCGTGGCCCATGGGACGAGGGTTTGCGATATGGAAAGCTGAACTGCCCATGAACTGGCTGGAATTGACGGGTCATTAAGCGGACATCACGGGCTCAGCTGTCATCGGCCGCGTCATGCAGACTCATCGGGCCGTACACCTTGGTGCCGTCCTCCAGCAGCGACACCTGGTCCACCCCCTCCGCCAGCAGGTCCTTCCAGATCTCCCCGATCCAGCTCTCCGCGTCCCCCTGCGTACCGAAGTCACCCGGATCCGAGCCCGTCGCCGCCACCGAACCGTCTGCCTTCTCGAACCGCCACACCCACGCCATGTACGCCTCCGCTTTCGCTGCTGCTACAAGTCCGATCTCGGTATGTACTGCCCGCACTCGCAGACTAGATCACCCCCCGTCCGCGCGCGGCTGCGACAGCGGAGGCGATCGGATGGCGAGAGGATCAGCACGTGGACCTCACTCTCCTCGGCACCGGCGCACCCGCCGGCCTCCCCCGCCCCGGCTGCCCGTGCGCCTCCTGCGCCCGGGCGCTGGGCCCCGACGCGCGCAACGCGACCGCGCTGCTGATCGACGGGGTCCTGCTGCTCGACCTCACCCCGGGGCCGGCCCTGGCCGCCGCCCGCGCCGGCCGGACCCTGCACGGCGTGCGGCAGGTGCTGCTCACCCACCCGCACTCCTCACCCGGGGTGGAGGTGCCGGCCGACCTGCCCGCGCCGGTCCGGGTCCCGGACGGCAAGGAACTGGCGCTGCTCACCGGGCACCGGGTACGGGCGCTGGCGCTGGATGTGCCCGGCACCGGGTACGCGGTGACCGGCCCCGGCGGGACCAGGCTGCTGTACCTCCCGCCCGGCGGCGCCCCGGCCGGGCTGCCGGCGGACGGGCCCGGGTACGACATGTGCCTGCTCGACGTGGCCGGCCGCCCCGAGGCGCTGGCCCGGCTGCGGGCGGCGGGCGCGGTGACCTGGACCACCGATGTGCTGGCGGTGCACATCGACCACGACGTGCCGCCCGGCGCGGAACTGCGCCGCCGGCTGGCGGCGGCCGGCGCCCGGGTGGTACCGGACGGCACCACGCTGTCGGTCGGCGACTTCCGCGACGTGCCCGAGCCACCCCGGCGGACCCTGGTGCTGGGCGGCGCGCGGTCGGGCAAGTCGGCCGAGGCGGAACGGCGCCTGGCCGCGTACCCCGAGGTCGCCTATGTGGCCACCGGCGGCCGGCGGCCCGCCGACCCCGAGTGGCAGCGCCGGATCGCCGCCCACCGCGAGCGCCGGCCCGGCGGCTGGACCACGACGGAGACCTGCGAACTGGTGCCGCTGCTGGAAGTACCCGACGGGCCACCGCTGCTGATCGACTGTCTGGCGCTGTGGCTGACGGACGCGATGGACCGCGCGAACGCGTGGGACGCGGATGCCGCCGCCGGCCTGCCGGAGGTCACCGCACGCACGACGGCCCTGGTCGCGGCGGTCCGGGCCACCCGGCGGACGGTGGTGCTGGTCAGCAACGAGGTGGGCGCGGGGATAGTCCCGGCCACGCCCGCCGGCCGCCGCTTCCGCGACGAACTCGGCCGCCTGAACGCGGCCGTCGCCGCCGAATGCGAACACGTCCTGCTGGCCGTGGCCGGCACCGTGACGGTCCTCCGCCCCTGACAGGGCCCACAACGAGGGCGGCGCGGGACGGCACGCCGGGCCGGGCCGGGCCGCGGAGCCGGGGGCCGCCGAGCGGACCTGTGGTGCGGCGCAGTCGGACACCCCGCCGGCGGCGCCGGCGGCCGGCGCCGGGCCAGGGGCGTGACGCGGTCGCGGGGGTTTCGGGTCGGTTGTCCGGCGTGCCCCGGGCGGGGAATGTGCGCCGCTGGGACGGGTGGAGCGGAAAGGTAGCCTCTACGTCATGAGCGACGGTGGTCTGACCCTTGATGCCTTCGGCGACCTCATCGAGCGGCCAAGTGCCAAGCTGCGGCGGGAAGCCGAGGACCGGCGGTCCCGGATCGGGCTGCCGGCCAAGGCACTCGGCCGGCTGGACGAGCTGGGCGGCTGGCTGGCCGCCGCCCAGGGCAAGGTGCCGGTGACAGCGATCGAGTCGCCCAAGCTGGTGCTGTTCGCCGGGGACCACGGCATCGCCCGGCTGGACGTCTCGGCCCGCCCGGCCGGCAGCGCGGTGACGCTGGTGCGGTCCGCCCTGGAGGGCACCAGCCCGGCGGCGATCCTCGCCCGGCGGGCGGGGGTGCCGCTGCGGATCGTGGACACCTCGGTGGACTGTCCGGTCGATGACCTCCCCGAGGAGGTCACCCGGTACCGGGTACGGCGCGGCTCCGGCCGGCTCGACATCGAGGACGCGCTGACCCGCGAGGAGGCCGAGCAGGCGTTCCGGGCCGGGATGGCGGTCGCCGACGAGGAGGCCGACTCGGGCACCGATCTGCTGCTCCTCGGCGACATCTCGGTGGGCGGCACCACCCCCGCCGGGGTGCTGATCGCCGCGATGTGCGGCACCGACGCCTCGGTGGTGACCGGGCGCGGCGGGCTGCGCATCGACGACCTGGCCTGGATGCGCAAGTGCGCCGCCATCCGGGACGGCCTGCGCCGGGGCCGGCCGATCCTCGGCGACCAGCTCGCGCTGCTCGCGGCGGTGGCCGGCGCCGACCTGACCGCGATGACCGGCTTCCTGCTCCAGTGCGCGGTACGCCGTACCCCGGTGATCCTCGACGGTGTCGTCTCGGCGGCGTGCGCGCTGGTGGCACAGCGGATCGCGTTCCGCTCCCCCGACTGGTGGCTGGCGGGCCAGAGCAGCGGCGAGCCGGGCCAGGCGAAGGCGCTGGACCGGATGGCCATGGACCCGCTGCTCGACCACGGCGTGACGGTGGGCGAGGGCACCGGCGCCCTGCTGGCCCTGCCCCTGCTGCGCGCGGCGGCCGATCTGGCGGCCGAGCTGCCGGAGGTACCCGAGCCGGCCGGGCAGGGCACGGCGGAGGAGGACGACGACGCCGCGGAGGCGGCCATCACCGAGGCGACGTAGGCCGGCTCTTCCGGTTCTTCCGGTTCTTCCGGTTCTTCCGGCTCTTCGCGGGGCCGCGCCGCCGGCCACCGGGGGCGCAGCTCCCGGCCGGAGGCCGGGTGGGACGCGGGCCTCATCCCCGAAGATCCGCGAGAGCCGGCCCGGCGGTCGCTATCCGCCGCCCCGGCCGTGGCGCTTTCCGCGCCGCTCCCGCTCCTCCCGTTCCTCCCGCTGCCCCCGTTCCTCCTGCCGTTCCTCCCGCTCCTTCTCCCGCTCCTCCTGCCTGTGCCGCTGCGCGCTCGACTCCTCGTCGGTCGGGGTACCGCCCAGCCAGTCCTCCACCTTCCGGCTGGGGCCCGACCAGCGCGCGTCGTGGCGGCGGGCCCGGCGGGCGGCCCTGGCCGCCGCCTTCGGGCGGCGGGCATACAGCCGGTTGGCCCACGGGGAGCGGGGCCGGGCGAGGCGGACCGCCCCGACCAGCGCCAGCGGCGGGAACAGCGCGCCCCACAGCGCGAGCCAGCGCTTCCCCTTGAGCAGCGCGATCAGCACCAGCGCGAAGTTCAGCAGGATCGTCGCGATCGCGTTGCCCCGGCCCAGCCGTTCCTCCGTCGAGACGTTGTGGACGTCCAGCGGTACGAACCCGGCCAGCAGCATCGCCACCAGAGCCGCCGTCACCACCACGATCTCGACGCTCTGCCGGCCCTGTTCCGACCAGTACACGTCGTGCAGATGCAGGATCAGCGCGAACTCGTCCAGCACCAGACCCGCCCCGATCCCGAACACCACCGCCACCACCGAGGCCATGACGCCCACCGCGCCGGCCGCGATGCCGCCGAAGCCGCCGATCAGCATCAGGATCACGCCCGGCACCACATGGTGGACGTGGGTGCCGCCCGCGCCGGTGACGTTGTGGAACGGGCCCCGGCCGGCCCGGATCAGCCGGGTGATGCAGCGGGTGACGAAGAACGTGATGATGAACGAGGCCAGGGCCAGCAGCAGCGGCAGCTTCCCCGGTTCGACGATGTTGCGGTACAGCCAGTGCCCCATGGCTCCTGAGCGTCCGGCGCTACGCTGCCCGCTCATGGATGACACGCCGCCCGCACCCCCTTTGGACGCAGTACGGCACGGTCTGCGGTTCGCCTTCGGCACCCTCACCGTGCTGCCGGTCGGCGGACCGCCGCGCTGGGACCGGGCGACCGCCCGGGTGGGGATGCTGTGCGCGCCGGTGGCCGGTCTGGTCATCGGGCTGTGTGCGGCCGGGGTGGGGTGGGGGCTGCTGCGGCTCGGGTTCGGGGGCTGGCTCGCCGCGGTCGGCACGGTGGTGGTGCCGGTGGTGCTCAGCCGGGGGCTGCATCTGGACGGGCTCGCCGACGTGGCCGACGGTCTGGGCAGCGGCAAGCCGGCCGGGCAGGCGCTGGCCGTACTGAAACGGTCGGACATCGGGCCGTTCGGGGTGGTCACCCTGGTGTTCGTGCTGCTCGCCCAGATCGGGGCGGTCGCCGAGCTGTACGGGGCGGGCGAACGGTACGGGTCGGCCGGCGTCGTGCTGGCCGCAGTGGTGTCGCGCACCGCCCTCACCCTCGGCTGCCGGGCCGGCGTACCGGCGGCCAGGGCGGACGGGCTCGGCGCGGTCGTGGCCGAAAGCGTGCCACGCGCCGCCGCGTACGCCGCCGGGCTCGCCGCCGTCCTGGCCGGCACGCTCCTCTCGGGCCCCATCGGCGGCTGCGCCGCCGTCCTTGGCCTGACCGCCGCCGAGGTCCTGCTGGCCCACTGCCGGCGCCGTTTCGGCGGCATGACCGGCGATGTGCTGGGCGCCCTCACCGAGACCACGGCCACCACCACCCTGCTCGTCGCCACCCTTGGCGCCGCCGGCACCGGCTGACCCACCGTCCGGCGCGCCGCACTCCGCTGCGGACCGTGGCTCGCCGAAGCGGAACGGCCGGCCGCGCCACCCGGGTCGCCGCCCGGATCACCACCGGGCCGTGGGCGGCGGCATGAGGCGGACGGGCCCGGGCCGCCGGCCCGGCGCCGGCCCGCGTACCCTGTGGGCCGGCGGCCCCGCACCTACGACGAAACGGAATTACTGCACCGTGACAGCACTGATCCTCAGCAAGACCTCCGCGACAGCGGTGAGCGCGGATGCCGTGGTCATCGGCATCGTCAAGGGCGAGGACGGCCCCCGGCCCGCGCCGGGTGCCCCGGCCGCCGCGGGGGTGAGCCAGTGGGCGGCCGACGTCCTGGAGACCCTCGGTGCCAAGGGTGGCAAGGAGGAGATCACCAAGCTGCTGGCCCCGGCCGACGCCGACGCCCCGCTGCTGATCGCGGTCGGTCTCGGCGCCGCCCCCGAGGACGGCGCCGACTTCGACCCCGAGACGCTGCGCCGCGCCGCCGGTGCCGCCGCCCGGGCGCTGTCGGGTACGGAGACGGCCGCGTTCGCGCTGCCCGCCGCCGACCCGGAGCGGGTCGCGGCGGTGGCCGAGGGGGCGCTGCTCGGCGCGTACGCGTTCACCGCGTTCCGCAGGACCGAGGCCGATGACCCGGGCCCGGTGGAGCGGGTCGTCCTGGTCGTCCCCGAGAGCACCGGTGACGACGAGGAGGCCGCGCTGCGCGCCGCCACCGACCGCGCGCAGGTGCTGGCCGCCGAGGTGGCCCGTACCCGTGATCTGGTGAACACCCCGCCGAACGCCCTCACCCCCGCCGCCTTCGCCGCCCACGCCACCGAGGCCGGCGCCGAGTTCGGCGTGGCCGTCGAGGTGCTGGAGGAGGCGGCGCTGCGCGAGGGCGGCTACGGCGGCATCCTCGGTGTCGGCGCCGGTTCGCAGTCCCCGCCCCGGCTGGTGCGGGTGGCGCACACCCACCCCGAGGCCGACCGTACGATCGCGCTCGTCGGCAAGGGCATCACGTACGACTCGGGCGGCATCTCGCTCAAGCCGCCGGGGCACAACGAGACGATGAAGTGCGACATGGCCGGCGCCGCCGCCGTCCTGTCGACCGTGGTGGCCGCCGCCCGGCTGGGGCTGAAGGTCAATGTCACCGGCTGGCTGGCGCTGGCCGAGAACATGCCCTCGGGTTCGGCGACCCGTCCCGGTGATGTGCTGCGCATGTACGGCGGCAAGACCGTCGAGGTGCTCAACACCGATGCCGAGGGCCGCCTGGTGCTGGCGGACGCGATCGTGCGGGCCGGGGAGGAGTCCCCGGACGCGATCGTCGATGTGGCGACCCTGACCGGCGCGATGATGCTGGCGCTGGGCAAGCGGATCTTCGGTGTGATGGGCAACGACGACGCCTTCCGGAAGCTGCTGGCCGAGTCCTCGGCGCGGGCCGGCGAGGAGTCGTGGGAGATGCCGCTGCCCGCGCAGCTGGCCGAGGGGATCACCACCTCCACCATCGCCGACCTGAAGAACATGGGTGAGCGGATGGGCGGCGGCCTGGTGGCCGGGCTGTTCCTGAAGGAGTTCGTGCCGGCCGGTACCCGGTGGGCGCATCTGGACATCGCGGGCCCGGCGTTCAACGAGGGCGGGGCGTTCGGTTACACCCCCAAGGGTGGTACGGGTACGGCCGTCCGCACCCTGCTGCTGCTCGCCGAGCGGGCCGCGGCGGGCGACCTCGGGCCGCGCGACTGACCGGCGGCCCGTCCCGCCGTACGTGATGCCCGTCACGGTAGCCCCGGCCCTGCCCGGCCCGGCGTCTCACTTGTCGCCGACAAGTGCGAAGATGTTGTTCCGGCAGGACAGGGCCGGGCTCAACCAACCGGGGCGAGCCACACCGAGCCGCGCATCACACCACGCGGCGTACATATACCGCCGGCCGGTCGATGTGGACCGGTTCCGGTGAACCCCATGCTTGGAGGAACGTGACGTGGCGAACGACGCCAGCACCGTTTTCGACCTGGTGATTCTCGGTGGCGGCAGCGGCGGTTACGCCGCGGCCCTGCGCGCTTCGCAGTTGGGCCTGGACGTCGCCCTGATCGAGAAGAACAAGCTGGGCGGCACCTGTCTGCACAACGGCTGCATCCCCACCAAGGCACTGCTGCACGCCGGTGAGGTAGCCGACGCCGCCCGCGAAGCGTCCGAGTTCGGCGTGAAGGCCAGCTTCGACGGTATCGACATCGCCGGGGTGCACAAGTACAAGGACGGGGTGATCTCGGGGCTCTACAAGGGGCTCCAGGGACTGGTCGCCTCGCGCAAGATCACCTATGTGGAGGGTGAGGGCCGCCTTTCGTCGGCCACCTCCGTGGATGTGAACGGCAAGCGGTACGTGGGCCGGCACATCGTCCTGGCGACCGGCTCGGCGCCCAAGTCGCTGCCGGGTCTGACCATCGACGGGGACCGGGTGATCTCCTCGGACCACGCGCTGGTCCTGGACCGGGTGCCGAAGTCGGCGATCGTGCTGGGCGGCGGCGTCATCGGCGTCGAGTTCGCCTCGGCGTGGAAGTCGTTCGGCACCGATGTGACGATCATCGAGGGGCTGCCGCACCTGGTGCCGGCGGAGGACGAGAACAGCTCGAAGCTGCTGGAGCGGGCCTTCCGCAAGCGCGGCATAAAGTTCTCCCTCGGGTCTTTCTTCAAGGGCGTGGAGTACACCGCCGACGGCGTCCGGGTCACCCTGGACAACGGCAAGGTGTACGAGGCCGAGCTGCTGCTGGTGGCGATCGGGCGCGGCCCGGTCTCGCAGGGCATGGGGTACGAGGAGGCCGGGGTCGCCATGGAGCGCGGCCACGTGCTGGTGGACGAGTTCTGCCGCACCAACGTGCCCACCATCTCGGCGGTCGGTGACCTCATCCCCACCCTCCAGCTGGCGCATGTCGGCTTCGCCGAGGGCATCCTGGTCGCGGAGCGGCTGGCGGGTCTGTCGCCGGTGCCGATCGACTACGACGGGGTGCCCCGGGTGACGTACTGCCACCCCGAGGTGGCCTCGGTGGGCATCAGCGAGGCGAAGGCCAAGGAGCGTTACGGCGCCGACCAGGTCGTGACCCTGAAGTACAACCTGGCCGGCAACGGCAAGAGCAAGATCCTGAAGACCGCGGGCGAGATCAAGCTCGTGCAGGTCCGTGATGGTGCCGTCGTCGGCGTCCACATGGTCGGCGACCGGCTCGGTGAGCAGGTCGGCGAGGCTCAGCTCATCTACAACTGGGAGGCGCTGCCCAGCGAGGTCGCGCAGCTCATCCACGCGCACCCGTCGCAGAACGAGGCGCTCGGCGAGGCCCATCTGGCCCTGGCCGGGAAGCCGCTGCACTCCCACGACTGAACCCAGGCCGCGTTGCCCACCACAGCGCAACCATCCGCACCGCACTTCTCGTAAGGAGCAACAGAAACCATGCCGGTTTCCGTAACCCTTCCGGCGCTCGGCGAGAGCGTGACCGAGGGCACTGTCACCCGCTGGCTCAAGGCCGAGGGTGAGCGTGTCGAGGCCGACGAGCCGCTGCTCGAAGTCTCCACCGACAAGGTCGACACCGAGATCCCGGCGCCCGCCGCCGGCATTCTGACCAACATCAAGGTCGCCGAGGACGAGACCGTCGAGGTGGGCGCCGAGCTGGCGGTCATCGACGACGGTACGGGGGCGGCTGCCGCCCCGGCGGCGCCCGCTGCCGAGCCGGTCGCGGCTCCGGCTCCGGCCGCTCCGGCGCCGGTGGCCGAGGCTCCCGCCGCGCCCGCCGCTCCTGCGGCCCCGGCCGCCCCGGCCGCCGGTGGCGCCGCCGCCGGCACCGATGTGGTGCTGCCGGCGCTCGGTGAGTCCGTCACCGAGGGCACCGTCACCCGCTGGCTCAAGGCGGTCGGCGAGTCGGTCGAGGCCGACGAGCCGCTGCTCGAAGTCTCCACCGACAAGGTCGACACCGAGATCCCGGCGCCGGTCTCCGGCACGCTGCTGGAGATCACGGTCGGCGAGGACGAGGTCGCCGAGGTCGGCGGCAAGCTGGGCGTCATCGGTGCGGCGGGTGCCGCCCCGGCGGCTCCGGCTCCCGCTCCGGCGGCTGCCCCGGCCCCGGCGGCTCCGGCTCCCGCGCCGGCTGCCCCCGCTCCGGCCCCGGCGCCCGCCCCCGCTCCGGTGGCGGCTGCCCCGGTCGCCCCGCCGGCGCCCGTACCGGCGGCTCCCGCGCCCGCCGCTCCGGCCGCTCCGGCCGCCGAGGGCGCGTACGTCACCCCGCTGGTGCGCAAGCTGGCCAGTGAGAACGGCGTGGACCTGAACACCGTGACCGGCTCCGGCGTCGGCGGTCGTATCCGCAAGCAGGATGTGCTCGCCGCGGCCGAGGCCGCCAAGGCCGCCGCCGCTGCCCCGGCAGCCGCGGCCGGTGCCCCCGCCGCCGCGAAGGCCGCCCCGGCTCCGCAGACCCCGTCCCCGCTGCGCGGCCAGACGGTGAAGCTGACCCGGATCCGCAAGGTCATCGCGCAGAACATGATGAAGGCGCTGCACAGCCAGGCGCAGCTGTCCACCGTGGTCGAGGTGGATGTCACCCGGATCATGAAGCTGCGGGCCCGGGCCAAGGAGTCGTTCCTGGCGCGCGAGGGCGTCAAGCTGTCCCCGATGCCGTTCTTCGTGAAGGCGGCGGCGGAGGCCCTCAAGGTCCACCCGGCCGTCAACGCCAAGCTGAACGACGACGACACCGTCACCTACCACGATGTCGAGAACATCGGCATCGCGGTGGACTCGGACAAGGGCCTGATGGTCCCGGTCATCAAGGGCGCCGGCGATCTGTCGATCGCGGGCATCGCCAAGAAGACCGCCGAGCTGGCGGGCAAGGTCCGCTCGGGCAAGCTGAGCCCGGACGACATGAGCGGCGGCACGTTCACGATCAGCAACACCGGCTCGCGCGGTGCGCTGTTCGACACGATCATCGTGAACTACCCGCAGGTCGCCGAGCTGGGCATCGGTGCCACGGTGCGCCGTCCGGTCGTGATCGACCACCCGGAGCTGGGTGAGACGATCGTGGTCCGCGACATGGTGTACCTCACGCTCTCCTACGACCACCAGCTGGTGGACGGCGCGGACGCCGCCCGCTACCTGGCCGAGGTCAAGGCCCGTCTTGAGGCCGGCGAGTTCGAGGGCGAGCTGGGCCTGTAACCGCCCGGTCCCTCCCCTGGCCGCGCCCCGTCCGGAGCATTCCGGGCGGGGCGCGGCCTATTGTTCTTGGGCAGGCAGTTCCAGGGAGCGTGATGGCCAGATGAGTCAGCCGGTCGTGCATTCGCTGCGCGAGCAGATCCGTCAGCACATTGTGGAGGGGATCGTCAGCGGGCGCTGGCAGCCGGGTGAGCGGATCGTGGAGCGGCGGATCGCGGTGGAGCTGGAGGTGAGCCAGACGCCCGTACGGGAGGCGCTGCGCGAGCTGGAGGCGCTGCGGCTGATCGAGTCCGTCCCGAACAAGGGGGTGCGGGTGCGGGCGCTGACCGTGTCCGTGCTGGAGGAGATCTATCCGGTGCGGGCGGGTCTGGAGCAGATGGCGGCGGAGCTGGCGGCGAAGCGGCTGGGGCGCGATGTGTCGGCTCTGGAGCCGCATGTGGCGGCGCTGTACGCGGCGGACCGGGTGGGGGACGCGGAGGGCCAGGTGGGGCACACGGTGGCGTTCCACCGGGAGCTGGTGCGGGCCTCGGGGAACGGGGTGCTGCTGCACACCTGGGAGTCGCTGGGGATCGAGGTGTGGACGGCGCTGTCGATCCGCTGGCTGGGGACGCGGCAGCAGTCGTACGCGGAGGAGCATCAGGCGCTGCTGGACGCGTTCACCCGGGGTGATCCGCGGATCGGTGAGCTGGTGAAGGAGCATGTGCTGAACTGCGCGCCGCACGTCCCGGAGGCGGGGGTGGAGGGTGTCGCGGTGGACGAGGTCGCCGGGGTGGCACAGGGTGCACGGGGGGCCTGAAGATGCGGAAATGTCCTGGCACAGGATGCCAATTTCCCCGTTCTGAGCGGTTTTTTTGACCCCCGCCTTTGATCGATCATCGATCACGGGCTTACAGTCATCACCGAACCGTTGTTACACCCGTATGACATTGTCCTGTCCGGAAGGGGGCCACCCATGCCCGATCCCGTACGCCTTCGGCTCTCCGCGCTCGACCAGCTGCCGGACCGTGATCCAGAGGAGACCGCCGAGTGGGGCGCGAGCCTCGACGCCGTGACCGCCGCCGCCGGCCCGCACCGGGCCGGCCAGCTGGTGCGCCGCACGGTGGAGCACGCCCAGGCCAGCGGGATCGATGTGCCCTCCCTGCTGGAGACGGACTACATCAACTCCATCCCCACCGGCGCCGAGCCCGAGTTCCCCGGTGACGAGGCCATGGAGGCCCGCATCACCGCCTGGAACCGGTGGAACGCCGCCGCCATGGTCACCCGTGGCGCCCGGTACGGGGTCGGCGGCCACATCGCCACCTTCGCCTCCGCCGCCTGGCTGTACGAGACCGGCTTCCAGCACTTCTTCCGCGGCAAGGACGCGGCGGACGCGCCCGGCTCCGGCGACCAGCTGTTCATCCAGGGCCACGCCTCCCCCGGCATCTACGCCCGCGCCTTCCTCGACGGCCGGCTCACCGAGGCGCACCTGGACAACTTCCGGCAGGAGACCGGCGGCGCCGGCCTGCCCTCCTACCCGCACCCGCGCCGGCTGCCGTGGCTGTGGGAGTTCCCCACCGTCTCCATGGGCATAGGCCCGCTCTCCGCGATCTACCAGGCGCGGTTCAACCGCTACCTGGAGAACCGCGGCATCAAGGACACCTCCGCCTCCCACGTGTGGGCGTTCCTCGGCGACGGCGAGATGGACGAGCCCGAGTCGACCGCCGCGCTGGCGCTCGCCGGGCGTGAGGGTCTGGACAACCTGACCTTCGTCATCAACTGCAACCTCCAGCGCCTCGACGGCCCGGTCCGCGCCAACTTCAAGATCGTGCAGGAGCTGGAGGCCCAGTTCCGGGCCGCCGGCTGGAACGTCATCAAGACCCTGTGGGGCTCCGCCTGGGACGACGTACTGCGGGCCGACACCACCGGCGCGCTGGTACGGCGGCTGCGGGAGGTCCCGGACGCGCAGTTCCAGACGTACGCCACCCGCGACGTCGCCTACATCCGCCAGCACTTCTTCGGCACCGACCCGGCGCTGGCGCAGCTGGGCGCCGCGCTGCCGGACGCGAAGATCGCCGAGTGCTTCCACACCTCGCGCGGTGGCCACGAGCCCCGCAAGGTGTACGCGGCGTACCGGGCGGCCGTCGAGTTCAAGGGCGCCCCGACCGTGGTGCTGGCCCAGACCGTCAAGGGCCACACCCTGGGCGACGGCTTCCAGTCGCGCAACGCCAACCACCAGATGAAGAAGCTCACCCTCGACCAGTTCCGCACCATGCGGGATCTGCTGGAGCTGCCGATCCCGGACAGCGAGCTGGCCGGCGACCTGGTGCCGTACGGCCACCCGGGCCCGGACTCCCCCGAGGTGCGCTACCTCCAGGAGCGGCGCGCGGCGCTGGGCGGCCTGGCGCCGGCCCGCCGGGTGCACCAGGTGGTGCTGCCCGAGCCGGGCGACAAACCCTTCAAGGCGCTGGAGAAGGGGTCCGGATCGCAGGAGGTCGCCACCACCATGGTGATCGTCCGGCTGGTCAAGGACCTGATGCGGGAGAAGGAGACCGGGCGGCGCTGGGTGCCGATCGTCCCGGACGAGGCCCGTACCTTCGGCATGGAGTCGATGTTCCCGTCCGCCGGGATCTACTCGCCGCTGGGCCAGACGTACGAGTCGGTGGACCGCGACCAGCTGCTGCACTACAAGGAAGCCGTCAACGGCCAGATCCTCAACGAGGGGATCACCGAGGCCGGCTCGATGGCCGACTTCACGGCGGCGGCGACGGCGTACGCCACGCACGGCGAGCCGATGATCCCGTTCTACATCTTCTACTCGATGTTCGGCTGGCAGCGCACCGGCGACCAGATGTGGGCGCTCGGCGACCAGCTGGGCCGCGGCTTCATCGTCGGCGCCACGGCCGGGCGTACCACGCTCACCGGTGAGGGCCTCCAGCACGCGGACGGTCACTCCCCGCTGATCGCCTCCACCAACCCGGCGGCGCTGACGTACGACCCGGCGTTCGCGTACGAGGTCGGCGTCATCGTCAAGGACGGGCTGCGCCGGATGTACGGCCCGGACGCCGAGGACGTCTTCTACTACCTGACGGTCTACAACGAGCCGAAGCCGCAGCCGGCCATGCCCGAGGGCGTGGAGGAGGGCATTCTGCGCGGCCTGTACCGCTTCAACGAGGGGACGGCCGCCTCGGCGGAGGCCCCCCGGGTGAACCTGATGGCGTCCGGTACCGCCATCCACTGGGTGCTTGAGGCCCAGCGACTTCTGTCCGAGCAGTGGGGCGTGGCCGCCGACGTGTGGTCCGCCACCTCCTGGAGCGAGCTGCGCCGTGACGCCCTGTCCTGTGACGCGGCGCAGCTTCGAGGGGAAGACCGGGTCCCGTACGTGACGCGTGCGCTGCGGGGCGCGCGGGGCCCGGTCCTCGCCGTCAGCGACTGGATGCGGGCGGTGCCCGACCAGATCGGCCAGTGGGTCGAGCAGGACTACTCCTCGCTGGGCACGGACGGCTTCGGGCTGTCGGACACCCGGGAGGCGGCGCGCCGGCACTTCGGTGTCGACCCGCAGTCGATCGTGGTGGCGGCGCTGGACCGGCTGGCCCGGTCGGGCGAGGTCAAGCGCGAGACGGTGCTGGCCGCGCGTGAGGCGTACGGCCTGTAAGGATGCGTGGCTTCGGGCCCGCCCGCTCCCGGACCGGGGGCGGGCGGGCCCTTGTCGTTGGTTTGTCATGATGGAGGGATGCGAGCAGCCCGTCTGATGCGAGTCGTTCTGCTGCTCCAGACCCGGCGGACGATGACGGCGGCGGAACTGGCGGCGGAACTGGAGGTCTCCGAACGCACGGTCCAGCGCGATGTCGCCGCCCTGTCGGAGGCGGGCGTCCCGGTGTACGCGGACCGGGGCCGTACGGGGGGCTACCGCCTGGTCGGGGGGTACCGGACGGGGCTGACGGGGCTCGGGCGCGACGAGGCGGAGGCGTTGTTCCTCTCCGGTGTCCCTTCTGCGCTGCAAGCGATGGGCTTGGCGGACGCGTCGTCGGCCGCCCGTCTGAAGGTCTCGGCGGCGCTGCTGCCGGACCTGGCGGATGCCTCCGAGTCGGCGGCGCAACGCTTCCACCTGGACGCCCCCGGCTGGTGGCAGCCGGCCGATCCGCCGCCGCTGCTGCCGGTGGTGGCACCGGCGGTGTGGAACGACGCCCGGCTGGCGGTGGTCTACCGGGACAAGGAGCGGGTGCTCTCCCCCTACGGCCTGATCCTGAAGGCCGGCGTGTGGTACGTGGCGGCACGGGTGGAGACATCGTGGCGGGTCTACCGGGTGGACCGCTTCACCTCGGCGGCGGCGACGGGAGAATCGTTCACGC
This sequence comes from Streptomyces sp. NTD107, assembly GCF_059510435.1. NCBI lineage: Bacteria > Bacillati > Actinomycetota > Actinomycetes > Kitasatosporales > Streptomycetaceae > Streptomyces > Streptomyces sp. NTD107. The sequence goes on from NZ_JCAJZV010000002.1 coordinate 386,261, forward strand.
GGGACGAGACGTTCGACCTGCCCGCGTTCTGGGAGGAGCGGGCGAGGGAGTTCGCCCGCTCGATCCTGCGCGAGACGGTGCGGCTCCGCCTGAGCGAACGGGGCGCCCGCGCCCTGCGCCACGTCACCGACCGCACGGCGGCGGACGAATCCCTGGCGGCGGCCGGGCCGTGGGACGAGGCGGGCCGGATCACCGTCACCCTGCCGGTGGAGTCCCTGGACATCGCCTACCACCAGCTCCTCGCCCTGGGCCCGGAGGCGGAGATCCTGGCCCCGGCACAGCTGCGCCACCGCTTCGCCGACGCGATGCGCCGCTCAGCGGCGCTCTACGCCTGACGGCCCGTTGGCGACGGCGGGGTCCCACACCACTTGGCGGGCCTCGAAAAGGTTGCTGTAGTGCCGTGAGAATCGCGTCGCGGAGCCCGCCCCTGGGATGCCGGGGCCGACAGGTGACGGCGTGGTGGACGCGTTCGTCGGCGAGCAGGGTCGTCAGGGCGCGGTAGGCATCCTGGGTGAGGTCGAAGCGGCTGGGCAGGGCCTGGTGCAAGATGAGCAGATCGATCTGGTCGACGCCGAGCTTGCCGGCGCTCTTGTCGAAGGCGTGGAGGGTCTGGTCGTAGCCGTAGTCGCTGATCCAGACTTTGGTCTCGATGAAGACCTCGTCGCGGGACAGCCCGAAGTCGTGGATGGCTTCTCCGACGCCGCGTTCGTTGGCGTACGCGGCGGCGGTGTCGATGAGGCGGTAGCCGGTTTCCAGGGCGGTGCTGACGGCCTGGGCAGTGACGTCCGGGGGTGTCTGGAAGACGCCGAAGCCCAGGGCAGGCATCGTCACGCCGTTGTTCAAGGTCACGTTCATGGTCACGGCTTTCTCCGAGCGGTTTGCGGTTGCGGTGGGTAGCTCAGGGGGTGATGAGGACCTTGAGGGACTGGCGGTCTGCCATCGCGCGGTACCCGTCCGGGACGCCCGCCAGGCCGACGGTGCGGTCGAAGACAAGCCCGGGTTCGATGCGGCCCTCCAGAACGTCGGGGAGAACGTCGTCGATGTAGTGGCGGGCCGGGTCCACGCCGCCGGTCAGGGTGATGTTGCGCATGATCATGTCCGTCCCGATCGGCCCGTCGGTGTAGGAGGGGACGCCGACCCGGCTGATCACGCCGCCGTCGCGGACTGCGGCGAAGGACGTGGTCAGGGTCTGCATGGAGCCGACGCATTCCAGGACTGCGTCCGCGCCGCGGCCTGCGGTCAGTTCCCGCAGCTGCTCGACGCCCTCCTCGCCGGTGGCCAGGACGACCTCGGTGGCGCCGAAGCCGAGGCCGAGATCGGTACGGTCGGTGTGGCGGCCCATGAGGATGACCTGCTCGGCGCCCAGGCGTTTGGCCGCGAGGACCGCGCACAGGCCGACCGCACCGTCGCCGACGACCGCAACGGTCGTTCCCGGCCGGACGTTCGCGGTGACAGCGGCGTGGTGCCCGGTGCAGAACACGTCGGTAAGCGTCATCAGCGAGGGCAGCAACGCGGAGTCGGGCGCGATCGGCAGCTTGACGAGGGTGCCGGTGGCTTGGGGGACGCGGACGGCTTCGCCCTGGCCGCCGTCGACGCCGGCGAATCCGTATCGGCCGCCGTGAGGGCAGGAGGTCTGTAGTCCGCGCCGGCACCACCAGCAGGTGTTGTCGGCGTAGGTGAACGGGGAGAGCACGAGGTCGCCCCGCTTGATGCCGGTGACCTCGGCGCCGGTGTCCTCGATGATGCCCAGGAACTCGTGGCCCATCTGCCGGCCTGCCTCAGTGATGGGGGCGGAACGGTAGGGGTGCAGGTCGCTGCCGCAGATCGCGGCACGCACCACGCGGACGATCGCGTCGGTCGGGGCTTGGATCACGGGGTCGGGCACGGTCTCGACGCGCACGTCTCCGGCTCCGTACAGCAGGGTGGCTCGCATGGGATCAAATCTCCTTGAGGTGACCAGGGACGGCATCCGCTCGGGTGCGGGCGGCTGACGGGGGTCCGCTGCGCCAGGCGCGGGCGAGGCCGATAGCAGCGGTGGCCGCGAGGAGGACGGCTGCGCCGATCAGGCCGGTGCGCATGCCGGGGGCGAAGGCGGGGCCGGACACGAGGGCGCCGTACACGGCGACGGCCAGGGCGCCGCCGAACTGGCGGAAAGTGTTCAGTACGCCGGAGGCCAGCCCGGCGCGTTCGGCCGGGACGGCGGCCAGCATCAGTCCGGTCATGGCCGGTACCGCCAGGGCGCCGCCGAGGGAGACGGGCATCAGCAGGATCGCGACCAGCCATACCGGGGCGGTCGGGGGCAGGAGGCACAGGACGAGAAGGCCCGCGCCCATGATCAGCTGTCCGGCGATCATGGTGGGCTTGGCCCCGAACCTTCGGGTGACGGCGCCAGAGGCGAAGGACACGCCGGCGGTCTGCACGGTCATCGGCAGGAACAGCAGGCCAGTAGCCAGCGCGGACATGCCGCGGATGCTCTGGAAGTACAGGCTGAACAGGAATGTCACTCCGTAGAAGCCGAAGTTCAGCGCGAACCCGGCGGCAAGACCGGCGACGACCGGCCGGGAGCGGAACAGGTCGAGCGATATCACCGGGTGCGGGTTCCGGGCCTGATCGATCAGAAACACCACCAGCGCCACGACCGCCAAACCAAGCGCGACCAGAATCCTGGTGCCGGCAAAGCCGTACTGGCCACCCTCGATCAGCGCGTAGGTCGCCCCGCCCAGCGCCAGCACCGCGCTGACCTGGCCGATCGGATCGAACGGAACTACCCGGCACGGGGACGCGGCGGTCCTGGCCAGCAGCGTCAGCGCGACGGCGCCGACGGGGACGTTGATGAAGAAGATCCACCGCCAGTCCCAGCCTGCCAGCGCGCCGCCGATCAGCGGACCCGCGGCAGAGCCGACGGAGCCGCCGACCGCCCAGATGGCCAGTGCCTGGGTGCGGTCGCGGGCATCAGGGTATGCCTCGCGGATCAGCGTGAGCGTGGCCGGCATCATCACGGCCGCGCCGCCGCCCTGCACGAACCGCGCGATCACCAGGACCGGAAGGCTGGGTGCGAAGCCGCAGGCTGCCGAGGCGATCAGGAACACCGCCAGACCCACACCGAAGGCACGCTTGGCGCCGATCCGGTCCGCAATCGCCCCGGCCGACAGCAGCAGCGCCGCGAGCATCAGGGTGTATCCGTCCACGACCCACTGCAGCCCGCTGATACCGCCGCCCAGGTCCTCGCCGATCGATGGCAGCGCGACGCTCACGATCAGCGCGTCCAGTGTGATCACGAAGAAGCCCAGCAGTGCCGCACCCAGGGCGAAACGGGCCCGGTGGGAACCGGTGACCCGGCCCGGGGCGGGGGTCGGCTCAGCTGTTCGAGCGGCAGTGGACATCGGCGCCTCCGACGGTGCAGCTGCTGGTGAATCGCTCTCCAGACAACACCGCCCCGGCCGCCGATTCGACGGTGAAAGGAACCCTGCCAGGGTCCCCCAGGCGCGTGCTCCACAGGGGGGTCCGGGCGTAGCCTCGAAGCATGGACCGACGCAGCGAGATCCGTGGTTTTCTCACCACCCGGCGCGCCCGTGTCACCCCCGAGCGGGCTGGCCTGAAGGTCTCCCCGCTCGCCGGTGCCCGCCGGGTCCCCGGGCTGCGCCGTGAAGAGGTCGCCCTGCTCGCCGGCGTCAGCCTCCCGTACTACACACGGCTGGAGCGCGGCGACGTTCGTGGCGCCACCGACGCCGTCCTGGACGCCATAGCCCGCGCGCTGCTCCTCGACGAGGCCGAACACGCCCACCTGCTTCACCTGGTCCGCGCCGCCAACCCCGTGGCGGGCACCGCCGCCCAGGGCCGAGCCACGCGTCAACCCCAGCGCCGGGCGGTCCGCCCCGAGCTGTGGAACATGCTGGAGGCCATGAGCGGCGTCCCGGCCTACGTCCGCAACAGCCGCCTCGACCTCCTCGCCGCCAACACCCTGGCCCGCGCGCTGTTCGCCCCGGTCTTCACCAGCCCGGCCCGGCCGGTCAACTCCGCTCGCTTCACCTTCCTCGACCCGGCCGCGCCCGAGTTCTACCCCGACTGGGACGTCGTCGCCGACCAGAACGTCGCCACCCTGCGCTCCGAGGTCGGCCGCGATCCCCACGACAAGGCCCTGTCCGACCTGATCGGCGAGCTGTCCATTCGCGGGGACAGCTTCCGTGAACGCTGGGCCCGTCACGAAGTCCGACGCCACCGCGCCGGCACCAAACGTCTCAACCACCCCGTTGTCGGGCGGTTGACGTTCACTTACGAGACGATGGAACTCGCCGCCGACCAGGGCCTGTACCTCATCGTCTGCGGAGTCGCCCCCGGTAGCCGCGACGCCGAAACCCTTGACCTCCTCGCCAGCTGGAACGCCACCGCGCCAACGACGTCATCGTCCACCACCTGACACCTCCTCAGCGGCCACTCCCCGGCACCCGCCGATGGAAAGGCCCATCCCTCGATGAACTGGGCAAACGTCCTGTTGGGATAGGTCTCGGCGAGGTCGGCAATGGACGCTTCGAAGCCCGCCCGACCAATGGGGCGCTGAGCGTGACACGGCCGGGCTTGGGCGGCGGTACCGTCGTGGTATGACAGCGCACGAGCATTCGCCGATACAGGGCGTAGGCACGCGCATCGCCGAAGTGCGACTGCTTCGGGGACTCTCATTGCGCGAACTCAGCCAGCGGGCAAGCGTTTCTCCCAGTCAGCTGTCCCGGATAGAGACCGGCAAGCGGTACGCATCCCCCAGCATCGTGGCCAGCGTGGCGCGGGCCCTGAGTGTCAGCGTGTCGGTCCTGTACGGACAGCCCTACATTCAGATGCTGCAACAAGACAAGCTGGACACACTGTTGGCCCCCATCAGCAGCGCGCTGGACGACTGGGACATCCCTCCGTCGGACGACGAGCCGCCGCCGCGTGAGCTGCCCGCACTGGCGAAGGCGGTGCGGAGGCTGGAGGCACAACGTGCTCAGGGCCGCTATCTGACGGTCGCGCAAGAGCTGCCGGCGCTGATCGCGGAGGTCAACTATGCGGCGCTGAATCATGATCGTCCCGGCCGGACCATGGAGCAGGCCCGCTGGCTACAGGCGGAGTTGGGGCGCACCGTGTATGTCGTCGCCCGGCAGATCGGCTATGTGGACCTCGCTCGGCATGCGTTGAGCCGCATGGCGGCTGCCGCGCCGCACTCAGGTGATCCGCGACAGGTGGCGATCGAGCGGTGGGATCGTTCGCAGCTGATGGCCGACGCCGCGCGACACGATCGGGGGTTCGCTCTGGTGCAGCAAGCGCTGCGTGATCTGGACGGCGAGGACGATCCCGCCACGTTGGCCGTGCGTGGCGCGCTGTGTCTGCGGGCCGCTGTGCTCGCCCGGCGCAGTGGTGACGGTTCGACCGCCGATGACTGGCTCCGGGAGGCTGGCGGCCTCGCTCAGCGGACCGGCGAACTCTCCGATTATGGGCTGGTGTTCGGACCGGCCAACGTGGTGATCCACTCCATGTCGGCCAACGCGGACCGCAGTCAGCATGCGAAGGCTCTCAAGGAAGCCAGGGCCGTGCGGCTTCCCGCCGACTACCCGGCTGCGCGAGCCGGCGCCTACTGGGCCTCCCGGGCCCGGGCCGAAGCGTGGACCGCACATCCCGACGAAGCCTTGCGTTCATTGGAACAGGCCAGGAAGGTGGCATCGCAGCAGACGCGTTACCACCCTGGCGTGCACGAGACCGTCGGAACGCTGCTGCGCGCGCGGCAGCGGGCATCCGAGCCACTTCGGGAGTTCGCGCAATGGTGCGGTGTGTAGCCGATACATGACGAGCAGTCAAGGGCCCTGGTGTTGCCAACGTGGCAACACCAGGGCCCTTGCGCACGGGCACGCTGTGACAGTCCGAACACGGAACATCTCTGGAGCCGCGTGATGCCTGTCGTTCATCCTTCCTGGCTGCCCCCTGCCGAATACGGGGTCCGAACCTTGCCGTGTGGGAGGTGGTTTGATGCGGTGCGGGTGCCGGAGGGGGTTGGGGCTCGGGTGGTGGCTGACCTTGGGGCGCGGTCTCACGGGGTGGTGGGGGACTTTGCTCGCGACTCGTTGACGTGGTTGGTGTTTCCGGGGGTTGCGGATGGGTGGCGGCTGTCCGGTGTGGTGGTGTTGGGGGCCGGGCAGGTGGTGGAGGTTCCGCCGGTCTCGTGGGTTCCGGGGTCGGGGCGTGGGGTGCGGTGGGTGGTGGCGCCTCGGGGGGATTGTCTGACCGATGGTGAGGCGCTGTATGCGGCGTTGGTTTCGGCGCCGGGGCCGTCGTGTGGGTTGGGGGCGCAGCGGTGTGAGCCGGTGGCGGGGCGGCTCGTGGTCGTGGCGGACATAGGGGGGAGTCGGCTGGTGTATGCGTGTCGGGCGTGTGTGGAGCGGTATCGGTTGCTGCCTGTGGCTGAGCATCCGGTGGGTGGGTGGCCGGGGATTCGGATGGTGGAGTGGTGAACGGGGTGTGGGTGCGGGCGGTGGAAGTGGATGCGGGCACGGTCATGGTGGGGGATGTGATCACCGTGGGGGGAAGGCAGTTGATGGTGGCGGACATGGTGTCCGTGCCGGGTGGGCGGCGGTTGCGCTTCGCCAGTGGGGAAGTGCTCATGCTGCACCACCACTCACGGCTGACGGCGACGCGGTCCGGGCCGTACCGGCGCGGGCGGCGGTGAGCTTCCGCCCAGGGCCGCCCCGGATCGGGGACGGCAACGAGTGGGTTCTCGGGCGGTGCTGGCTGTGGTGCCAGAATCGGCACACCTGGGTGGTGTGGCTCGGCCCGGCCCAGACCACCGGGCACTACGCGCAGGTGTATGCCTGCCAGTCGTGCGTCGGGCGGTTGCATCACACCATCGTTGATTACAGCGAGGCCATGACCGATGCGCCCGTTGATGCCACCGGGATCAAAGTGCCGCTTTATGTCGCGCCCCTCGATCCGCCCCGGCCACCGCCCATCCGCTACCGGCGCGGTCGCTACCGGCAGCCCCGTACCGTACTCGGCCGGATGTGGCACCGGGTCGTCACCGGCCGGACTCAGCCGGAGAGGGTCGAGACCGCCGCGAAGAGGTAGAGGCAACCGCCTGCTGTGACCGCGCCACCGGCTATCGCCGGGGTCCAGGCAGCGAGTTTCGTGGTGCGGCCGGAGAGCAGGGCGTGGCCGCGTACGGTCAGGATGCCGACTGCGGTGAGGGTGGCGGCCATACCGATGCCGAATACCAGGACCAGGATGACGGCGTTCAGGGAACGGCCGGTGAGCATGCCGCTGACCAGGACCAGGAAGGCGGACGGGGACGGCAGCAGGCCGCCGGAGACGGCGATCGCCGTCAGGCCGCGGCGGGACCAGGGGGACGTTTCCGGGATGTCGTGCGTGTGATCGTGGTGGTGGGCGTGGCCGTGGGCGTGGGCATGGGCGTGGGCATGCTGGTGCCGGTGCCGCCGTGCCTTCAGGTGGCGGTGGATCAGGTGGGTGCCGACCGCGATGACCACGATCCCGGCCGCCACTTGCAGCCAGGCGGTGACCGTCTCGGTGGCGAAGCCGGCCGTGCCGGTCACGCCCACCCAGGCGCTGGCCAGCAGCAGCACGGACAGGGTGTGCATGAGCGCGACGATCACGCCGAGCCGCAGCGCGTCCCGGTACCGGCCCCGTACCCCCACCAGATAGGCGGCGGTGATGGTCTTGCCGTGGCCGGGGGCCACCGCGTGGGCGGCGCCCACTCCCAGGGCGACGATCACCGCCAGCCAGAAGACCGCCCGGCCGTCGAAGAGGGCGATCAGCCTGTTGTCCAGGGTGTTGAGGTCGGTCATGTCCGCCGCCGCCTTCTGGTCAGTGCCCAGACCCCCGCGCCCGCCAGTACGGCCACGGCGGTCCCGGCCGCCACCGCGACCCCGGGGGTCGCGAGCAGCCCTGCGGAGCCGGAGAAGTCCATCCGCCGGGTGGTGTCGGTGGCGGTGAGCAGGGTGCTGCCCGGGTCGGCGGGGGTCTCGGCGGTGAGCATCGTCCGATATGCCTCGTTGAGGTCGGACAGGGCGCCGACCGTCACGTCCACCTCCCGTACGTCGTCGGGGCAGCGGTAGGTCAGCCGGGCTCCTTCGGTGAGGAGGTTCTCCATCGAGGTCACCTCGCCCTCGCAGCGGGTGCCGTCCTGGGTGAGGTAGATCTGGTCGAGCAGGTACGCCCGTACGTCGTCGGAGCGTTGCAGCTTCTGCTCGCCCGTGAGTTCGGTGGAGACCGTCTCGGTGGCCGGGTCCTCCAGGGCACCGAGGGCCTGGCCGAGGGCGACCCAGTCGTCCTCGGCGGCGTGCCAGGCGAGGGTGACGGTCGGACCGTCCGCGCCGATGGTGGCGGTGGACGGCGGGCCGAAGGGGTGGGCGGCGGCCGGCTGGGGCCACAGGAGTACGGCTGCCGCGACGGCGGCCGGCGCCGCCAGTCGGGTGCGGTGGATCAGGGGGGTCACGGTGGTCTCGTTGCTCTCCGTCGTGCCGGGGGGGGAGGGGCGCGGGAGCCGCGCCCCTCCCCCGCGCGCTACTTGGTGATCTTGATCGAGGGGCTGTCGATCTGCTGGTTGGCGCTGACCAGGTACACCTCGTAGGAGGTGTCCTTCTTCACCCAGCTCGGCATCTTGAGGGCGTAGGACAGCCGGCCGATCTCGTCGGCCTTCACCGTGGCGATGACCCGGCTGTCGTCCTTCTTGCCGCCGATGGTGCGCAGTCGCACCTCGACGCGCTCGTCCGGGTCGTAGCCGAACGCCGACACCTGGACGGTGTCGCCCTTGCGGGCGGTGGTCCGGTCGACGGTGACCTGCTCGCCGACGGTGTTCTCGGCGGTCCGGATCTCGTTGACGGTGCGCTCGCCGGCGGCGTTCTTGCGGATGAGGAAGCCGTCGTTGTGCTCGCCGTTGGCGAACCGCGACTCGTACCGGATGGTGTCCTGGGTGACGTCGATCATCTGGTAGAGCTGGGCGTTCTCACCCTGGCGGACGAGTTCGGCGCCGTTGTCGGTCCAGTTGGCGCCGTCGTTGAGCTCGTACATCTTGCCGCCGGAGACGGACACGGCGTACGTGACGCCGTTGTGCACCGTGACCGAGTCGCGGTTGGCGACCTGGTTGCCGCGCCCGTACGCGTGGTCGTGGCCCTGGAGCACCAGGTCGACGCCGTACTCCTCGAACAGCGGGCCCCACTGGTTGCGTACGGCGACGTTGTTGCGGGTGCCGGTCATGGCGTAGACGGGGTGGTGGAAGGCGACCACGGTCCACTGGTTGGGGTTGTCGCGCAGCAGCCCTTCCAGCCAGGCGGTCTGCGCGGCCATGAGGGTGGCGTCGCCCTGGAAGTTGGAGTCCAGGCCGATGAAGCGCACGCCCTGGTAGTCCACGGTGTAGGCGGTCTGCTTGAGTTCCTCGTTGCCGGGTCCGTTGTCCGGGTACGGGAATTGGGGCCGCCAGAACGCGGACAGCTGGCCGGAGCTGTACTCGTGGTTGCCGGTCACGGAGAAGTTGTTGACCTGGCCGTCGATGAACCCGCCGGCCTGGTACCACTGCCCCCACTCCTCCTCCGAGTTGGGGGAGTTGATGAGGTCACCGGCGTTGACGATCATCTTCGCCTCGGGCCGGTCGGCGAACGCCTGCCGGAAGACGCGCGGTACGGCCGAGTCGATGTAGTTCTGCGCGTCGCCGTAGTAGATGAAGGAGAACGGCTCCAGGCCGTCGGCGGCGGTGGTGAAGTCGGTCCACTCGCTCCAGTTGACGCCGTCGCCGACCCGGTAGGTGTAGCGGGTGTCGGGTTCGAGATCGGTGAAGGCGACGGTGTGGTAGGTCGAGGCGTAGCCGAGATTGGTGTTGACGGAGGTGCCGACGCCGGCCTTGATGGTGGTGACCGCGCCGTCCGCGGGCTTCACATCGCCGAGGCCGCGCGGGGCCTTGAGGATCTGCGCCTGGGAGGAGCCGGCCGGGGCCTCGGCCCGCCAGGTGACGTTCTGGCTGGTCGCGGGCGTGGTGGTGGGCGTCAGCATGACGCGGTCGGGCATCGGCGAGGGCTTGTGGATCTCCGCCGCCGGGTGCCGGGTGGGGGCGGTCGGGGAGTCGCCGAAGGCCAGCGGGCCGGCGAGTACGCCGCTGGCGAGCAGCGTGGCGCCGCCGAGCACGGCGACCTTGGTACGGGTGGAGGCCATGGTCCAGCGCGAGGTGTTGACTGTCACGTGTGGAAGAACCCTTCACGGGCGAGGGAGTTCGGGCCTGGTGCCCAAGTCGTGTGGATTCAGCCAGGATCAGCCGAACACTCCCGGGGTGCTGGCTTGCCGCCGGGTGAACTCTTTGCCATCTCATGGCGGATGGCACACCGGATCCGGTACTGCCCTTGACCGTTTGCCGTCTGTTCTCCGGGGCGTTCCGGGCGCGGGATAGTTTGCGCCGTATGGGAACGGAGGCCGGGTTGGCGGCAGTCGGGCGGGCCGGGCGTCGCCGGTGGGGGCCGGTGTTCTTGGCCGGGCCGGTGGTGGGCGTGGTGCTGCTGTGGCTGCCCGCCGCCGATGCCGCCTCCGGCGATGCGGGGGCGGCGCCGGCGCCCGTTCACAAGGGCGACACGTTTCTCACCGCCGAGACGGGCGGCGTACTGGCCATAGAGGGCGGCGAGTGCTTCGCCGACCCCGCCCACTCCCCCGAGGCGGGCGAGGTCATGGTCCACTACACCCCGTGCGAGGAGGACGGTGCCGCCAATCAGGTGTACGGCTTCGTCTCCGCCCCGGACGGCGCGTTCGACCGGGAGCGGGTGGCGGCGTTCGGCTGGGAGAGCTGCGGGCGCGGATTCCGTACGTACTGGCCCGGTGCGGCGGCGACCGGGATCGGCTTCTATCCCGTGCTGCCGACCGCCGCGACCTGGGAGATCGGGGACCGGGACGTCATGTGTGTGGCGTACCGGCCGGGGAGTCGGCTCACCGACTCCCTGTTGCCCGCCGCGCGGGGGCGCTAGCGGTAGTCGGCCGCGTCCGGGTTCTTGCCCTCTGTCAGGGCCTTGATGAACGGCCAGGCGTCGGGGCGGGAGCCGTCGGTGTCGGTGACGCCGTACTCCCGGCCCAGGTCGCCGCTGCTGAGGGAGGCGCCGTTCCAGCGCGCCCGGTCCGGGTCGGCGGCCAGGGCGGCGACGCCCCGGCCGAGGTAGGTGGGAGATTCGGCGATGGCGAACGCCGGGTCCTTCTTGATGCCCTCGCGCCAGTTCTCCTCGGTGACCTTGAAGTAGGTGTCCAGCATCGCCTCCGAGCGCAGAAAGCCCGGGGTGACGCACACCGCCGTGCCGCCGGCCTTCTTCAGCTCCTCGCCGAGGGTGTAGGCCATCCGGATCGGGAGGTACTTGGTGAGGTCGAAGTAGAAGCTCTGCCGGTACTCGCGATTGGACTCGGCGGTGCCGTCGGTGACCTCCACCAGCAGGCCGCCGGGGTTGCGTACCAGCAGCGGCAGCGCGTAACTGCTGGTGATGATGTGGGTCTCGGCGCCCAGCCGCATCATCCGCAGGCCCTGCTCCAGGTTCAGCTCCCACATGGGGACGTCGAAGGAGAGGTCGAGGAGGTGGTCGCCGCCCCACACGTCGTTCACCAGGATGTCGAGCCGGCCGTGCTCGCGGTCGATGCGCTCGGTGAGGGCGGCCACCTGCTCGGGTACGAGGTGGTCGGTGGGTACGGCGATGCCCGTTCCGCCGCTGCCGCTGTCCGTGCCGGCCGCCGTGATGAGGTCGGCGGTCCCCTCGATGGTCTCCGTGGCGCGGCCGATCTCGCTGACCGAGGTGCGGGTGGTGCGGCCGGTGGCGTAGACGGTGGCGCCCGCGCGGCCGAGTTCGACGGCCATCGCCCGGCCGGCGCCGCGGGTGGCCCCGGCGACGAGGGCGATCCTTCCGGCGAGGGGGGCGGTAGGGGTGGCCTGTGGTTCCACGTGTGACACGGGTGGTCCTTCCGTTCCGTCGTGCGTACGCGACTCACCCTGACAGCGAAACCCGACATCCACTGTCGTACTTTCCACGGGTCTCCGGATGCGTGTCGCGGCGCGGCGGCGGATCCTTGTCCCGTGATGGACGAAACGGATTTCTGGGAGATCGTGGACGCCGCCCGGGAGGGGGCCGAGGGCGACCCGGTGGTGACCGCCGACCTCATCGTCGAACGCCTGAGCGACCTCGATCCGGAGTCCGTCACCGACTTCGCCCGGCACTTCGAGGCCCGCTTCAACCGCGCCTATCGCTGGGACCTGTGGGGCGCCGCCTGGGTGGTGCTGGACGGCGCAAGCGACGACTGCTTCGAGAACTTCCGCTGCTGGCTGATCGCCCAGGGACGGCGCGTCTTCGAGGGCGCGCTGCACGACCCCGACGCGCTCGCCGAACTGCTGCCGTCCGACTTCGACCCGGAGGAGGACGGCGAGGCGGAGGAGGTCGGCTACGCGGCGTACGACGCGTACGAGCGGCTGACCGGCGTCGAGCTGCCGGAACTCGGCATCGAGGAGACCCCCGAGGAGCCCGAGGGCAGCCCGGTGGATTTCGAGGACACCGGGGTGCTGGCCGCCGCGTACCCCAGGCTGTGGGCGCGATTCCGCGCTTAGCATGGCCGCCATGCCACAGCAGCCAGCGGAGCAGCCCCTCTCCCGCCCCCGTACCGCCCGTATCGCCGTCACCGGATCCTCCGGCCTGATCGGAAAGGCCCTCACCGGCGCGCTGCGCGCGGACGGCACGGACGTCGTACGGCTGGTACGCCGCCCGCCCGGCGCGGCCGACGAGCGGTGGTGGGATCCCAGCGGGCGGCAGCAGGAGAGCACCGCCGCCTCGATCGCCGGCTGCGACGCCGTCGTCCATCTGGCGGGGGCCGGGGTCGCGGACCACCGCTGGACCGCCCGCTACAAGCAGGAGATCCGCGACAGCCGGGTGCTGGGCACCGCCGCGATCGCCGCCGCCATCGCCTCGCTGCCGGACTCCGAGCGGCCCCGGGTGCTGCTGTGCGGCAGCGCCATCGGCTGGTACGGGGACACCGGCACCGAGCCGGTGGACGAGGACGCGCCGGCGGGCCGCGGCTTCCTGGCGGAGGTGTGCCGCGACTGGGAGGCGGCGGCCGTACCGGTGGCCGAGGCCGGAGTGCGTACGGTGTACGCGCGCACCGGGCTGGTGGTGGCGCGCTCCGGCGGGGCGTGGGGGAAGCTGTTCCCGCTCTTCAAGGCGGGGCTGGGCGGGCGGCTCGGCAACGGCAACCAGTTCTGGAGCGCGATCTCACTGCCCGACCACATCGCGGCGCTGCGCTTTCTGCTGGCGGACGAGCCGGGGCTGTCCGGGCCGGTGAATCTGACCGGCCCGCACCCGGTCACCAATCGGGAGGCGACCCGGGTGATGGGCGAAGTGCTGCACCGGCCCACCGTGTTCACCGCCCCGGCACCGCTGCTGCGGCTGGCGCTCGGACAGTTCTCGGAGGATGTGCTGGGGAGCCAGCGGGTGTTGCCGCGCCGGCTGCTGGAGGCCGGGTTCAGCTTCGCGCACCCCACGGTGGAGGACGCGGTCCGGGCGGCGCTCGACACCGAAAGCTGAAGTACGGGCGTACGGAGGCACATAGTGCGACCTGTGTGCCCCTGTGCCCGGTGCGTGCGCTCTGCCGCATTGTGGCGGTCGTGAGAGGGTCAGCGTCGGTCCGGGCGGCGTTGCCCGGGCCGCGAATGGGCATCAGCCCCTGCGGGCGGGCCCACCCAAGGCCAGGCCCGCCCGGCAAGCGCCGACCGCCTCATGGGAGGGCCCGTGCTGAGCAGCCGTACGCAAGCAGTGGATTCCGACGTCGTCGTCATAGGGGCCGGTACGGCGGGACTCGCCGCCGCCCGCAGAGTGTGTGACGCCGGGCTGACGGTCACGGTCCTGGAGGCGGCCGACCGGATCGGCGGCCGGATGGCCACCGTGGACCGGGACGGTTTCCTTCTCGACCGGGGCAGTTGGCTGACGGCGCCGGGGCTGCCGGAGGAGGCGGTGTGCCGGCTGACCGGCGGCGCGCTGCTGCACGGGGCGGCGGGGTACGTCCACCGGGTGGGCGAGGCGCCGGGCAGCGGGGCCGCGGGAGTTGCGGCCAACGACCCTGCGGAGCCGGGGCGTTCGCTGATCGCGGCGTTCGACCACTCGTGGCTGCGCGCCAACCTCGCCCGGCTCGGGAAGCTGCCGGAGGAGCGGCTGACCGCGCGGGCGGAGTTGCCGGCGGCGGTGGCGCTCACCGCGCGCGGTATCCCCGGCCGGATCGCAGAAACCTTTCTGCGACCGTTGCTCACCGCCCTGCTGCACGACCCGCAGCTCGCCACCTCCAGCCGGCTGAGCGATGCGGCGCTGCGCGCCTTCGCCCGCGACGGCCTGGCCCTTTCGGCGGGCGGCTCCGTCACCCTGCCCCGGACCCTGGCGGCCGGACTGCCCGCCGAATCCCTGCGCACCGGGGTACGCGCCACCGCCGTCACCACCTCGCGGGTGGAGACGGAACGGCACGGGACCATACGCTGCCGGGCCGTCGTCCTCGCCACCGGCGCCCGGGAGGCGGCCCGGCTGCTGCCCGGGCTGCGGGTGCCGCGCTTCCGGCCGGTGACGGTGCTGCATCACGCGGTGCGCGGCACCGGCGCCGTACCGCAGACCGGCCCGGCGCTGGTCATCGACGCCGTGCCGGACCGGGGCCCGGTCACCCACACACTGGTCGCCTCGGCGGCGGACCCCTCCCGGGCGCCGGAGGGCGCGGCGCTGATCACCTCGGTGGTGCTGGGCCACGCGGCGGCCGAGCCGGCCGAGATCCTGGACAAGGCGGCCCGGCCCCAGCTGGCCGCGCTGTACGGCACGCCCACCCAGGACTGGCAGCTGCTCGCCGCGCACCACGACCCGCGGGCCGTCCCCCTGAACCCGCCCCCGTACGCGGGCCCGCGCCGCACCCGCCTGCTGGACGGCCTGTATGTCTGCGGCGACCACCGGGGCGCGGACGACCTGGCCACGGCACACACGGCGGTCACCGCCCTCCTGGAGGACTTCGGCCGCCCGGCGACGGCGGAACCGAGCACCACAGCGGCGGCCTGACGGCCCACGCCCGCCCACGCCCCCCGGCGGTGTGGTGCCGGGGGGCGTGGGCGGGCGGGCGGCGGGGTCAGGTCAGGGCCGCCACCTTCTCCCGGTAGCCGCGGACGGCCAGGGAGTCGCGGTACGGGTCCAGGCGGCGTTCGAAGTCCTGGAGGTATTCGTGGGCCCGTGCCGACCGCATGTCGGTCGCCTGCTGGGCCGCCTCCACCGCCAGGGCGCACGCGTGGTCCACGTCGCCGAGCCCCAGCTTCGCCGTGGCCAGCACCACCCGGCAGAACAGCCGGCTGCGCGCGAACCCGTTGCCGCGCAGTTGCAGCGACCGTTCCGCGTACCGCGCGGAGGTGCGGTACTGCTGGAGGTCGCGGTGGCAGTGGCCGAACTCGTCGGCCAGCTGCGCCTCGTCGAAGAACCGGGCCCAGGTCGGCACCTCCTCGCCCGGCCGGGCCGCCTCCAGGGCGCGCTCCGCCCTGGCCAGCGCCGCCGAGCAGGCGCGTACCTCTCCCAGCAGCCCGTGCCCGCGCGCCTCCACGGCGTGCAGCAGCGCCTGCACGGTCGGCGGCACCGAGCTGGCCATGCCCTGCTGGGCCACCCGTGCCAGTTGCACCGCCTCGCGACCGTGCCCCAGGTAGACGGCCTGCCTGCTCATCGACACCAGGACGTAGCTGCCGTACGAGCGGTCCCCGGCCGCCTGCGCCAGTCGCAGCGCCTGCACGAAGTACCGCTGGGCGAGGCCGTGGGCGGCGATGTCGTACGCGGTCCAGCCGGCCAGCCGGGTCAGGTCGGCGGCGGCGGAGAACAGCCGGCGGCCGGTCTGCTCCCCGTAGGTGCCGCGCAGCATCGGTTCCAGCTCGTGCTCCAGGTAGCGCACCAGGGCCTGCCGGGCGTGGCCGCCGCCGTAGGCGTTGTCCAGGGCGCGGAAGAGTTCCGCGACGGAGCGCAGGGCGGCGATGTCGCCGCCGGTGACGCGCTGCCCGGGGCCGCGTTCGACGCGGTCCGTGCCGGCGCCGGAGCCGGTCCGGCCCGCGGCGGTGGCCACCGCGCCGGCCGCGCGGTGCCGGGTCTGTTCCGGGACCCGGGGGTGTCCCAGCTGTCCGAGCTGCCCCGGCTGCCCCGGATGCCCGGTGAGGCCGGCCAGGCTGGGCAGTCCGGTGATGCCGCCCACCGGGTCCGGCGGGTCGCCGCGCGCCACCCGGTCGTCGGGGCGGCCGATGAGCCAGTCCCGGCTGGGCACCACGAGACCGGCCGGGGTGAAGGCGATCTTGCGCAGTTCGGCGTAGCTGCCGGAGTCCTTGCGCCACAGGCCGGCGACGATGTCGATGGCCTCGGCCGGGGTGGCGGCGAACTCCAGCCCCGCGTAGACGGGGGCGCATGCCTCAAGGCCCAGGTCCTGGGCGGAGAGCCGGCGCCCCAGGCGCCGGGTGAAGACCTCGGCGATCAGCGCGGGGGTGGTGCCGCGCGGGCGCTGGCCGCGCAGCCAGCGGGTGACGGAGGTTTTGTCGTACCGCAGATCAAGCCCGTGTTCGAGGCCGAGCTGGTCGACCCGGCGGGCGAGCCCGGCGTGTGAGAACCCGGCTTCGGCGATCAGGGCCGCCAGCTGCCGGTTGGGGGTGCGCTGCCCGGAGGGCGGTGACGGGGGCGGCGCGGGCGCCGCCGGGGCGCCGGACGCACCGGCTCGCGCGGCGTGCGCAGGTGGGGGTACGGAGGGGGTGCCTCCGGGTCGTTCCGTGGACATCGGCGATGCGGTCTCCTGCCTTACGGCTGTGCGGCTGGAACGGCGTGAATGTAACGGTCTCTCCCCACCTGATCGGCCCGTGTGCGGATGATTCATCCATATGTGTGAGGACCGGGGCACACGCTTACCTGTCGGAGGGCGGCCGTACAGTGGTTCGGGACGCTTCGCGCGTCGTGGTTCTTCACCGGGAGAGTGAGCGGCAGTGAGCGAGCTGCGCTTTGTCCATCTGGGCTTCGGGGACGAGGCCGTCGAGTATCACGCGGCCTGGCAGGAGCAGCGGCGGGTGCACACCGCGCGCTTCGCGGACGAGGTGCCCGACACCTGCCTGCTGCTGGAGCACCAGTCGGTGTATACGGCGGGGCGCCGTACCGAGGACAGTGAACGGCCGCTGGACGGCACGCCGGTCATCGACATCGACCGGGGCGGCAAGATCACCTGGCACGGGCCGGGGCAGCTAGTGGGGTATCCGATCGTGAAGCTGCCGCGTCCGGTGGATGTGATCGCGCATGTGCGGCGGCTTGAGGAGGCGGTGATCCGCACCTGTGCGGAGTTCGGCCTGGAGACGACCCGGGTGGAGGGCCGCAGCGGGGTGTGGGTGCTGGGCGGGGCGCTGCCGGGGCGCGGGGCGCTGTCGCTGGACTTCGATCCCCGGCTGAACGACGAGGAGTTCGATCCGCGGCTGGCGGGCCCCCAGTACGCGCCGTCGAACGCGGGGCAGCGCGGCGAGGACCGCAAGCTGTGCGCGATCGGCATCCGGGTGGCGAAGGGGGTCACGATGCACGGCTTCTCGCTGAACTGCGACCCGGACAACACCTGGTACGACCGGATCGTGCCGTGCGGGATCCGGGACGCGGGTGTGACGTCGATCTCGCAGGAGCTGGGGCGCCGGGTGCCGGTGGCTGAGGTGCTGCCGGTGGTGGAGAAGCATCTGCGGGTGGTTCTGGAGGAGTCGGTCCCCCTCCCCCGCGCTGTCTGACCTCATAAGCACAGGCGTACGCTGAGATACGCCGATGAATCAAAAGTGGTAGGGAGGCGGACGTGTCCGCTGTCGCACCCGACGGTCGTAAGATGCTGCGCCTTGAGGTCCGGAACAGCCAGACCCCGATCGAACGCAAGCCCGAGTGGATCAAGACCCGGGCGGTGATGGGTCCGGAGTACAAGGATCTGCTGGGCCTGGTGAAGCGCGAGGGTCTGCACACGGTCTGCCAGGAGGCGGGCTGTCCCAACATCTTCGAGTGCTGGGAGGACCGGGAGGCCACGTTCCTGATCGGGGGCGAGCAGTGCACCCGGCGCTGCGACTTCTGCCAGATCGACACCGGCAAGCCGGCCGAGTACGACCGCGACGAGCCGAGGCGGGTCGCGGAGTCCGTCCAGCAGATGGAGCTGAAGTACGCCACCATCACCGGGGTGGCGCGCGATGACCTGCCGGACGGCGGGGCCTGGCTGTACGCGGAGACGGTGCGGCAGATCCACACACTGCTGCCGGGGACCGGGGTGGAGCTGCTGATCCCGGACTTCAACGCGGAGCCGGACCAGCTGGCCGAGGTGTTCTCCTCGCGCCCCGAGGTGCTGGCGCACAACGTGGAGACGGTGCCGAGGATCTTCAAGCGGATCCGGCCGGCCTTCCGTTACGACCGGTCGCTGAGCGTGCTCACCAAGGCCCGGGAGGCGGGTCTGGTCACCAAGTCCAATCTGATCCTGGGCCTCGGCGAGACGCGGGAGGAGATCAGCGACGCGCTGCGCCAGATGCATGAGGCGGGCACCGAGCTGATCACGATCACGCAGTATCTGCGGCCGACGCCGCGGCATCACCCGGTGGAGCGGTGGGTGAAGCCGGCGGAGTTCGTGGAGCTCCAGCAGGAGGCCGAGGAGATCGGGTACGCCGGGGTGATGTCGGGTCCGCTGGTGCGCTCGTCGTACCGGGCGGGGCGGCTGTACCAGCAGGCCCTGGAGCGGCGGGCGGCGGGCGCCGGGACGGTCTGAGCCGCCCCACGCGCCGGTGGCCGTAAGACGGCCGTAAACTGACCGGCATGGCGCGGAAGGACAAGGAACAAGATTCCGAGAACCCAGGGCGGCTCAAGCAGATCGCTCTGACGTACAAGATGACCAAGCGGGTCGATCGGTGGATCGGCCTGGTCATCTCTGCTGTCGGCCTGGGCACCTTCGGTGTGATCCTTGGCGTCGGCTTTCTGATCGGGCATCCGGTCTATCTGGGGATTCTGGGCTTCCTGGTGGCTCTGCTGACCACGGCCATCGTCTTCGGGCGACGGGCCGAGCGGGCCGCTTTCAGCCAGATGGAGGGGCAGCCGGGGGCGGCGGCGGCCGTGCTGGAGAATCTGCGGCGCGGCTTCGCGTTCACCCCGGCGGTGGCGATCAACCGGAACCAGGACGTGGTGCACCGGGCGGTCGGCAAGTGCGGCGTGGTGCTGGTCGGCGAGGGCAATCCGAACCGGCTGAAGACGCTCATGGCTGCCGAGAAGCGCCGGATGAACCGGGTGGTCTCCGAGGTGCCGGTGCACGATGTGATCGTGGGCAACGGCGAGGACCAGGTGCCGCTGAAGAAGCTGCGGGCGAAGGTCGTCAAGTTCCCGAGGGTGCTGCCCGGCCACCGGGTGACCGAGGTGAACGACCGGCTGCGGGCGATGGGCGACCTGATGAGCAACATGCCGCTGCCGAAGGGCCCGATGCCCAAGGGCATGAAGATGCCGAAGGGCGGCCCGCAGCAGCGCAAGGGCCGCTGAGCGAGGGCCCCGGGGAGGGGCCCGAGCGAGAAGAAGAAGACGGAGCAAGGAAACAGAAGATGGGGCCCGGCGGCAGCTGCCGCCGGGCCCCTTCTGTGTGTGCTCGGGTTCTGTGTGTGTTCGGGTGTGCTCGGGTGTGCTCCGTGTGCCGGGTGTGGCCGGCTCTCAGACCCGGATCTGTACGGCGTCGGTGAGCCGGTCGTGCAGCCCGCGCGAGTCGCGGTCCCAGATGAGCGGCGGGATGGCGAGGGCGAGCAGGATCGTACGGATGGTGGCGCGCGGGAAGCTCAGCCGCTCGCCGCTGAGGTGGACGACGCGCAGGCCGAGCAGCCGCTTGCCGGGGGTGGAGCCGAGGGTGCCGACGGTGAGGATGCCGGTGATGGTGAAGACCAGCAGGGTCCAGTTGCCGACCGAGCCGGGGCCGTCGGCAAGCAGACCGTATGCGATCAGCGCGCACAGCGCCCAGTCGACGCACAGGGCGGCCACCCGCCGGCCGAGCGGGGCGATGGAGCCGGGGCCGTCCTCGGGGAGCCCGAAGCGCTCACCCCGGTAGCCGAAATCGACGCCCATGCTCTCGGCGGTGGCCCGGGGACCGGAGAGCCATGATCCGATGACCTGTCGATTGTCGAACTCTTTGTCCGCCTCTTTGTCCACCCGTCCACGGTAGCGCGGTGGCCCCGGGGGCTCCGCGGCGGCTCCCGGTGGGGGTCCGTACCGGCCAGTCGCCGGGGGTTGCTCCGGTTGGCTGGTTAACATCGGCGAAACACCAGGGTCATGCCCGAGTAATGGCCGGTTCTTAGGGTCGGCCCCGGCAGGTCCGTGCCCCGGGCCCGCACCCCGAGCTGCGCATTCCCCGCCCGCAGGGTGGGGCAAGGAGGACGATCGGATGTTCCAGAACGCCGACGAGATCAAGAAGTACATCGCGGACAACGAGATCAAATTCATCGACGTCCGCTTCTGTGACCTGCCGGGCATCATGCAGCATGTGACGCTCCCGGTCGAGGCTTTCGACCCGGACGAGCAGCTCATGTTCGACGGCTCGTCGATCCGCGGCTTCCAGGCCATCCACGAGTCCGACATGGCCCTCGTACCGGACCTGTCCACCTCGCGCCTCGACCCGTTCCGCAAGGACAAGACGGTCAACATCAACTTCTTCATCCACGACCCGATCACGGGCGAGGCGTACAGCCGCGACCCGCGCAACGTGGCGAAGAAGGCCGAGGCGTACCTGGCGTCCTCCGGCATCGCCGACACCGCGTACTTCGGCCCCGAGGCGGAGTTCTACGTCTTCGACGACGTGCGCTTCGAGACCCGGTCGAACGCCGGCTACTACTACATCGACTCCGAGGCGGGCGCCTGGAACACCGGCGCCATCGAGGAGGGCGGCAACCGCGGCTACAAGGTCCGCTACAAGGGCGGCTACTTCCCCGCCCCGCCGGTCGACCACTTCGCGGACCTGCGCGCGGAGATCACCCTGGAGCTGATGAAGGCCGGCCTTGAGGTCGAGCGCCAGCACCACGAGGTGGGCACCGCGGGCCAGGCGGAGATCAACTACAAGTACAACACCCTGCTGGCCGCCGCCGACGATCTGATGCTGTTCAAGTACATCGTCAAGAACGTCGCCTGGCGCAACGGCAAGACCGCCACCTTCATGCCCAAGCCGATCTTCGGCGACAACGGCTCCGGCATGCACGTCCACCAGTCGCTGTGGACGGCCGGCTCCCCGCTGTTCTACGACGAGCAGGGCTACGCGGGTCTGTCGGACACCGCCCGCTACTACATCGGCGGCATCCTCAAACACGCCCCGTCGCTGCTGGCGTTCACCAACCCGACGCTGAACTCGTACCACCGCCTGGTGCCGGGCTTCGAGGCGCCGGTGAACCTGGTGTACTCGCAGCGCAACCGCTCCGCCGCGATGCGCATCCCGATCACGGGCTCCAACCCGAAGGCCAAGCGCGTCGAGTTCCGCGCCCCGGACCCGTCGTCCAACCCGTACCTGGCCTTCTCGGCCCTGCTGCTGGCCGGTCTTGACGGCATCAAGAACAAGATCGAGCCCCCGGAGCCGGTCGACAAGGACCTGTACGAGCTGGCCCCCGAGGAGCACGCGGAGCTGGCCCAGGTCCCGACCTCCCTGCCGGCCGTGCTGGAGGCCCTGGAGGAGGACAACGACTACCTCCAGGCGGGCGGCGTCTTCACCTCGGACGTGATCGAGACCTGGATCGACTTCAAGCGCGAGAAGGAAATCGCGCCGATGGCCCAGCGCCCCCACCCCCACGAGTTCGAGCTCTACTTCGACGTGTAGCCGGCCCGCGTACGCAGTCTTTGCGTACGCACCCGCGCACGCGCGCACGCACCGGCGGGCAGTCCCTTGTGGGGCTGCCCGCCGGGCTTTTTGGGGTTGTGCTGTTGTGGCTATGTGCGGCTCCTTGTCAGGTGGTCAGCCTCTCGCGGTGGTGGGACTTGCGGCGCATCGTCAGTGCCGCTCCGGTGGCCGCCAGTCCCAGGAGGAAGATGACGGCACCGACCACGATGTTGCTGATGATGATGCCCGCCGACGGACCACTGCCGACGACCCAGGTGGCAACGACCGTCCACGCCCCGATCACACACAGGGCCAGACCCATGCCGTGCATCCGCTCCGGCACCAGGGCGAAGCCCAGGGCCAGCACGGCCACCGCGATTCCGAGAATCAGGTTGTGTATGCCCAGTCGCGGCTGGGCGGCGAAGAACGTCGGCACCAGCCAGGCGGAGATTGCCAGATACAGACCGGCGAGAAATACCGGTGCGTCAACGAGCGGGACTGTCGTGCCGCCCGTCACACGGGAGTAGCGTTCCCGCATCTCACGTGCGTCAGGGTGGTCCGCCATGCCCGCATCTCTGCGGTGCGAGACGTCCGTTCCCCTGTGGTGTGAGACGTCGGCCATGCGACTCGCCTCCTTCTATGGGATTCGTGCGACCGCGCTGTCTCAGTCTTTGCAGACCTTGCTCCCAGTGTGTACCCATTGCCCCATTTGGCGCATTTCGGGAGGGATATTTTCTTGGGTCGCGGCTCCCGCACCGCGTTTCCGCTGGTTTCGGTCTCAAACCCCGGGTACTCGCTCTTTCCGGCAGTGAAGGAGGGACCTGTGATGCAGGAGCGGGGCAGCAATAGGTTGAGCGCGCACGAGGACGATCGGCTGAAGCACGAGGTGGCGGGGATGCTGCGGGCGGACCGGCCGACCCGGGTGGCGGCCTGGCGGGACCCGGAGCCGGTGGAGGGGACGGACGCGGCGGGCCCGCCGCCCGGGGCGGCGGCGGACGAGCGGGAGACGCGTGACGAAACGTTCCGTTTTGAGCTGGCGCGGCATCTGCGGCGGGCGGATTTCCCGGCCAGGCGGTCGGAGCTGCTGCGCACCCTGCTGGAGGAGCGGGCGCCCGATGAGCTGATCGATCAGGTGCGGTCGCTGCCCCGGCGGAGCAGCTACCCGAATGTGCAGGCGCTGGCGGCGGCGCTGGGCCATGAGCCGCGGTCGTAGCGGCTCAGGCGGGCAGGACCAGCTCGTAGCCGCGGTCCAGCAGCTTGGGGAGGACCTGGCCGAGGGCGGTGACCGTCTGGGAGCGGTCGCCGCCTCCGTCGTGGGTGAGGACGATGGCCCCGGCGTGGGCGCCGTCCAGCACGGAGGTGGAGATGCTGGAGGTGCCCGGCCTGGCCCAGTCGTTGGTGTCGATGGACCAGCCCAGCGGTTCCATGCCCAGTTCGGCGCAGACGGTGAGTGATGCCTTGTCCCAGGCGCCGTACGGGGCGCGGGCGAGGGCGGGTGGGGTGCCGAGGATGTCGTGGATGAGGTCGCTGGTGTCGCCGAGCTCGCGGCGGACCCGTTTGGTGGAGAGGGTGTCCAGCTGGGGGTGGCTCCAGGAGTGGTTGGCGACGACATGGCCCTCGTCGGCGATGGCGCGTACCAGGTCGGGGTGGGAGTGGGCGTTCTCGCCGATGATGAAGAAGGTGCCGGGGACCTTGTACTTGCGCAGCAGCTTGAGCACCTGCGGGGTGTAGGTGGGGTGCGGGCCGTCGTCCAGGGTGAGGGCGATCTTCTTGCCGGGGACGCTGAGGGTGAGGGCGGCCTCGGCGCGTACGGGTACGGGTTGCCTCGGTGGCGCGGCGCGGGCGGCGCTGCCGGGGGTGAAGGGGCGCAGTCGGTACGAGTCGGCGGCCGGGGCGGCCGGTACGGCGGCGGGGCCGGGGGCGGCGCCCGTGCCGGGGCCGGTGGCGGCGCCGGTGCCCGGTCCTGAGCAGGCGGTCAGCAGGCGGTTGAGGCCGAGGAGGCTGACGCAGGCGGTGGCGCCGAGCAGGATGCGACGTGGCAGGGCGGAATTCCGCTGTACTTCCGATGACATGATTAACGGATCTCATGTCGTCGCACCTCTCACCACCGCCCAGGTCCGTTCGGAGCACCGGCGGCGCTGTCAGTGGGCCGTGACAGGGTGACACCCATGACGACCAGCGGCATCGATGAGATCGATGAGATCGACGAAACGGCCACCACCCTCGTGCACTGCGGGTTTCTGAGCCGGGAAGAGGCGGTCGGCGAGCTTCTTGAGCAGTACGAGGACGACGACGAGACAGCCCTGACCGAGGCCACCGCGCGGGCCGTCGTCGAGCGGCTGTGGCGGGAGCGCCGCGCGGAACAGCAGACCTGGCCGCCGGTCACCGAGGTGGACCGGCTGGAGGCCGCCTTCGAGACGCTGGCCCGGCAGGGCATCACCGTCCGGCCGGACTTCAGCTGCTGTAGCACCTGCGGCTTCGCGGAGATCGGCGCGGAGGCGGCGGACGGGGACCGCGGCTACGTCTTCTTCCACCACCAGGACCTGGAGTACGCCGTGCACGGCGGTGAGCTGTGTCTGCGCTACGGCGCCTACGACCCGCCCGCCGGGGAAGCCGCCGCGATCGGTGAGCGGGTCCGCGCCGCGCTCACCGATCGCGGCCTTGCGGTGGAGTGGAACGGCTCGCCGAAGGTGGCCATCGTGGTGTCCGTCCCGGGGTGGCGCAAGCGGCTGCCCGGCGAGTAGCGCTCAGGCCGGCGCCTCGTTCAGCCGGGACTCCGCCGTCGCCAGGATCTCCGTCACCCGCAGCGCGAAACGGGCGTCGCAGGGGTGCGGGTCGCCCGTGCGGGCCGCCTGTTCCAGGGCATCGATCGCCGCGCCGAACGCCTCCGCGGGGCCGGACTCCCCGCCCCGGTCCGGCAGCACCACGATGCCAGGCCGGCCACGCAACTCCGCCGACATCGACGACGCCTGCGGGGGCACCGTCAGACTCACCGTGACGGTGCTGGACGCACCGCTGACGTGACGCAGCGCCAGATGCACCATGTCCCCCGGCCCCCGGGCCGCGGTGACCGCGTCCAGACCGGTGACATCGCCCAGCGGCGGCAGCAGCACCGACAGGGCGTGCGGGCCGATGTCCCACAGGCCGCCCTTCTCCCGGCGCCACGGCGACGCCGCGTACGGGCTGTCGCTGCCGCCCTCGGCGAAGATGCCCGAGAACCACTCGGCCCGGCCGGTCACCCAGCCGTCGCTCTCCCGCTGCTCCGCCAGCCAGGCCGCCGACCCGGGGGTGAAGTGCAGGGTGAAGAAGACCACCGAGGCCACCCCGGCCGCCTCGGCCGCCTCCGCCACCTGACGGGCCGCCGGTACGGTCGTGGCCAGCGGCTTGTCCAGCAGCAGATGACGGCCGGCCCGCGCGGCCCGTACCGCCAGCGGGGCCTGGACATCCGGCGGCAGGGCGATCGCCACCGCGTCGCAGTCGGCGATCAGCGCGTCCGCGTCCTCGTAGGCCCGGGTGCCGAGCCGCTGGGCCAACTCCCGCGCCGCGTCCGGGCGGCGGCCCCACACACCCACCAAGTCCACACCGGGGTGGCCGGCCAGGGCCGGGCCCTGGGTCAACTGGGCCCACGGGCCGGTGCCGAACAGTCCGAAGCGCATCCGCAGAGGAAGTGACATGGGACACAGGGTAAGCGCCCGGGCCGCCTCACCGATACGGCGTGTTTCGCCGCAAACCTCGTTCACAGGTCGTTAACAAGCGGGCAACTGACCAGAAACCGCAGGTGGCGAGGGTGTCGACAGCGTATGGACACACCCCGCACTCCCCCACACGCCATTGCGACATCTGCGATGAACTCCTCAAGGAGCACAACCGTGAGCTACAAGGCCGAGTACATCTGGATCGACGGCACCTCGCCGACGGCGAAGCTGCGTTCGAAGACGAAGATCCTCGCCGACGGCGCCGAGCCCCCGGTCTGGGGCTTCGACGGCTCCAGCACCAACCAGGCCGAGGGCCACGCCTCGGACCGGGTCCTCAAGCCGGTCGCCAGCTACCCCGACCCCATCCGGGGCGGCGACGACATCCTGGTGCTGTGCGAGGTGTACAACACCGACGACACCCCGCACGAGTCCAACACCCGTGCCCTGCTGCGCCCGGTGGCCGAGAAGTTCGCCGCGCAGGAGCCGATCTTCGGCATCGAGCAGGAGTACACCTTCTTCGAGGGCTCCCGTCCGCTCGGCTTCCCCGAGAACGGCTTCCCCGCCCCGCAGGGCGGCTACTACTGCGGCGTCGGCGTGGACGAGATCCACGGCCGGGAGATCGTCGAGGCACACCTGGAGAACTGCCTCAAGGCGGGCCTGGGCATCTCCGGCATCAACGCCGAGGTCATGCCGGGCCAGTGGGAGTTCCAGGTCGGCCCGCTCGCCCCGCTGGAGGTCGCCGACCAGCTGTGGGTGGCCCGCTGGCTGCTCTACCGCACCGCCGAGGACTTCGGCATCTCCGCCACCCTGGACCCCAAGCCGGTCAAGGGCGACTGGAACGGTGCCGGTGCGCACACCAACTTCTCCACCAAGGCGATGCGCGAGGGTTACGACGCGATCATCACCGCGGCCGAGTCCATGGGCAAGGACGGCAAGCCGCTGGAGCACATCAAGAACTACGGCGTGGGGGTCGAGGACCGTCTCACCGGCGCGCACGAGACCGCCCCGTGGGACCAGTACAGCTACGGCGTCTCCGACCGTGGCGCGTCGGTCCGCATCCCGTGGCAGGTCGAGCGGGACAAGAAGGGCTACATCGAGGACCGCCGCCCCAACGCCAACGTCGACCCGTACGTCGTCACCCGGCTGATCACCGACACCTGCGGCACCGCGCTCGCCGAGGCCGGCCAGGTCTGAGCCGCCCCCCATCGTCCCCGGTCCGTGGCTGGCAGCTCGGACGCGGCCCGGGGCGACCCCGCCCGGCCCGGAGCCGTGGTGTACCCAGGTACACCGCGGCTCCGGGCCGCGGCCCCAGTGATCGGTCCCGGGTCACTGGGCGAGACTGTCCTTCGTACACACGCACCCACGGCACGGCCCGATGCGGCGGAGGACACGGACACCATGAGCACCGAACGGGCGCGCGACGCGCTGCTGGCGGCGGCCAGAGCCCTGCTGCTGATGCCGGCATCCCTCATCGGCTCGCTGCTGCTGTTCGTCTTCTCCGTGCTGACGCTGGCCTTTCTGCCGCTGGGCCTCGGCTTCCTCACCACCCCCTGGGTCATCGCCCTCACCCGCGCGCACGCCAACCAGCGCCGGCTGCTCGCCCACGACTGGTCCCAGGTCACCATCCGGGCCGGCTACCGGCCGCCGGACGGCCCCCGGCGCGGCGGGCCGGCCGGGCAGGCGCGGGACACCGTCCAACTGCTGCGTGACCCGGCCACCTGGCGGGACATGCTGTGGCTGCTGGTCGACGCCGTCATCGGCTTCACCGTCGTGGTGTTCGCGCCCGCGCTGCTCGCCTACGGGGTGTACGGGCTGGTGCTGCTGGCCGGCGTCTGGCAGCCGATCCACCAGGCGGCGGGCACCATCTGGTTCGCGTTCGTGCCGATCAGCTCCTGGTTCACGGCGGTCCTCGGCGCCCTCACCGGCATCGGCTTCTTCGTGCTCGCGCTGTACGTCAACCCGCTGATCGTGCGCGGCCATTTCCTGCTGTGCCGGGTCTTCATCGGCGCCAGCCACAAGCAGGAGCTCGCCCGGCGGGTGGCCCGGCTCACCGAGACCCGGCACGACGCGGTGGACAGCTCCGCCGCCGAACTGCGCCGCATCGAGCGCGATCTGCACGACGGGGCGCAGGCCCGGCTGGTCGCCATGGGCATGAGCCTGGGCGCCGTCGAGGCGCTGCTGGAGAAGGACCCGGCGCAGGCCCGGGAGTTGCTGGCGCAGGCCCGCGCCTCCTCCGCCGAGGCGCTGACCGAGCTGCGCGATCTGGTACGGGGCATCCATCCGCCGGTGCTGGCCGAGCGCGGGCTGGGGGACGCGGTACGGGCCCTGGCGCTGCGGACCCGCATCCCGGTGGACGTGGACGTGGAGCTGGCGGGGCGGCTGGCCGAACCGGTCGAGACGGCGGCGTACTTCGCGGTGAGTGAGGTGCTCACCAACGCCGCCAAGCACTCGGGAGCCGACCGCGTCTGGCTGGACATCTACTACGGAGAGCGCGAGGGCACCCTCAAGATCGCGGTGACGGACAACGGGCGCGGCGGGGCTTCCCTCGACGGCGGCACCGGGCTGCGGGGCATCGAGCGGCGGCTCGGTCCGTTCGACGGGGTGCTGGCGGTGTCCAGCCCGCCGGGCGGGCCGACGCTGGTGACCATCGAGGTGCCCTGCGACCCGCCCGGGCCGGCCGCCCCGCGCTGAGGCGCCGTGCCGAGGTTCCGCGTTCACCCCCACCTCATCCAGGTGTAGACCAATCACGGGTCAACTCGCATACCCTGGCGTCGACTTGCTCCCCCACAAGAGAGCGCGGCGACGTATGCGACGCATCAGGAACCTCCGTAACCTCCTGCTCATCAGCGCGACCGCACTGGCCCTCACCCTCCCCCACTCCGCGGCCCGCGCCGATGGCGCGCTCGCGTTCGACGCGGGCACCACGGTCGGAGTGCACAACGCGTACGAGAAGAGCACCTTCAGCTACCTCGCCGACGGCCTGGACTCCGGCGCCGGGATGCTCGAACTCGATGTCTGGACCAACTTCTTCGGCGGCACCTGGCGGGTCTCGCACAGCAACCCGCTGGGCAACGACAACAACTGCGAGAACGCCTCCTCCCCCGCCGAGCTGCGCACCAAGCCCCGCAACCAGGGGTTCGCCGGCTGCCTGGCGGACCTGCGGGCCTGGCACGACGGGAACCCCGGGCACCGGCCGATCCTGATCAAGATCGAGATGAAGGACGGCTTCGCCGCCAACCTCGGGCGCGGGCCCGCCGAGTTCGACGCACTGGTCAACCGGATCCTGGGCGACGCCGTGTACCGGCCGGGCGAACTGGCCGCCGGGCACGCCAACCTGGACGACGCGGTACGCGCCGACGGCTGGCCCACCCGCGACGAGCTGGCCGGCAAGTTCCTGTTCCATCTCATCCCGGGCACCGTCGAGGAGGGCAACCCGTTCGACAATCTGTGGACCGATGTGGAGTACGGCCGCCATCTGCGTGACCTGGCCGCCGCCGGGCGGCTGGAGACGGCCACCGCCTTCCCCGCCGTGCACCACGCCGCGGCCGGTGACCCGCGCACCCGTTACGCGGACACCACCCTGCGCCCGTGGTTCGTGGTCTTCGACGGCGACGCCGCCGCCTACGCCGACGGCACCATCGACACCGGCTGGTACGCCCGCAACAACTACCTGCTGGTGATGACCGACGGGCACGCCGTACCGCCCGCCATCAGCCCCACCGACCCGGGCGAGGCCGAGGCGCTGGAGCGGGTACGGCGGCTGGCCGGCTCGCACGCCAGCGTGGTCAGCTCCGACTGGCACGCGCTGCCCGGGGTGCTGGGCACCGTCCTGCCGCGCGGCTGACCGCCGGCAGCGGCACCCGGCACCCGGCGGTAGGCACCCGGCGGTAGGCTGAACGGCTCCAGACCGGCAACACACAGCCAAGGCAGGTACCGGGTGCGCGTCGTTCTCGCCGAAGATCTGTTCCTTCTGCGGGACGGCCTCACCCGGCTCCTCCAGGCGCACGGCTTCGAGATCGCGGCGGCCGTCGACAACGGCCCCGCGCTCACCCGGGCGCTCGCCGAACTGCGGCCGGACGTCGCCGTCGTGGACGTCCGGCTGCCCCCGTCCTTCACCGACGAGGGCCTCCAGTGCGCGCTGACCGCCCGCCGTGAACGCCCCGGCATGCCGGTGCTGGTGCTCTCCCAGCATGTGGAACAGCTCTACGCCCGCGAGCTGCTGGCGGACGGTCACGGCGGGGTCGGCTATCTGCTCAAGGACCGGGTCTTCGACGCCGACCAGTTCATCGACGCCGTACGTCGCGTCGCGGGCGGCGGTACGGCGATGGATCCGCAGGTCATCCAGCAGCTTCTCGCCCAGCGGGCCCAGAACTCCCCGCTGGAACGGCTCACCCCGCGCGAGCTGGAGGTCATCGAACTGATGGCGCAGGGCCGTTCGAACGCCGCCATAGCCGAGCGGATGGTGGTGACCGAACGCGCCATCGCCAAGCACACCTCCAACATCTTCGCCAAGCTCGGCCTGCCGGTCTCCGACGACGACAACCGGCGGGTGCTGGCCGTACTGGCATATCTCGAACGGCGTTGACGCGTTGGCGAGCGATACCGACCGGCTCCGGGCCGATCCCGACCACGCCCCGACCGCACCCGACAGCCGCGTGTCCTTCGCCGCCCCCCGCTCGTTGCGCCGGTTGTGTCCTCCAGCGATCTGTCATCCCCCGATGTAAAGCCCACCAGCCACCGACGCCCGGAGACCGCGCCCGGTGTCGGCCCCGATCAGGCGGCGATCGCGCTGGTGGAGCACTACCCCCGGCTGGTCCGGCTGGCCTATCTGGCGCTGCCCGACGCCCTCGGCCGGCACCGCCGGGTGCTCACCGCGCACGCCCTGGTCCAGCGCTCCGTGCCGCGCGGCCGGGCAGCGGCGGAGGAACGCGCCGGCGCCCCGGGCGACCCGGGCGCCGTACCCGTCCCGCGCACCGGGGCCGGACCGGCCGCCGACCCCGGCTACCTCTATCTGCGGCAGCGCGTGCTGCGCGCCGCGCTGACCGCCGCCCGCCCCGTACGGCTGGCCGGGCGTGAGCTGCGGTGGCTGCGCAAGGGTCCTTACGGGCTGCCCAGGGTCGCCGGGCTGCGGCTGTTCCCGCTGGCCGCCGGCGACACCTCCGAACTCGCCCTCGAACAGGCCCTCAAGCGGCTGACCGGAGCCGGCCGCGCCGCCTACGCGCTGCGCCGCCTCGACGGGCTCAACGCGCCCGGCATCCGTACCCTGCTCGCCGCCGCGGGCATCGGCGAGGACGCCATCCGCGCGGCGCTGCGCGGCGCCGACACCCTCCCCGAGGGCGGCGAACTCGTCGACCCCTGCGCCCTGACCGCCCGCCCCACCGACCTCGCCCGGCGCCGCCGCCGGCAGCGCACCGCCCTGGCCGGCGCCGTCGTGCTCGCGCTGGCCGCCGGCACCGTGGCGCTGCTGCCCGGCGGCTGGGGCCCGGACGGCGCCGCCGCCCCGCCCTACGCCGAGAACCCGCAGGCCCAGGCCGCGCTCGACCCCAAGACGCTGCGCCGGATGCCCGCCGAGGTGTGGGAGGGCTCCTCGCGGGTGGACTTCGCGGTGTGGCCCGCCCGGGGCGAGTCGGTCAACGACCAGGCGCTGCTGCGCCGCGCGCTGGCGGTGTGGGCACGCCCCGGCGAGTCGGTGGGCATCTCCGCGACGCCCGGTACCCAGACCGGGCCCGCCCCCGGGCCCGCGCAGTTGCTGTTCGCCGGGGACGTCGGCGAGTCCACGGTGGTGCTGCTGTACGACGGGATGCGGCTGGTGCGGTACGCGGAGCTGGCGGGCGCGGGCGACGGCGGCGCGGTGCTGGACTTCGCCCGGGTGGACGGCGCCGACGCCACCGCCGCCTCCGCCGTCGTACTGGACCGGGCGGACGGCAACACCCGCTATCTGACCGCGCCGTGGGTCGAATCGCTGGCCATGACCGATCTGCTGACGCCTGGTCGGCCGGGGATGGCCACCGAGATCGACGAGCGCGGGGTGAGCGCCCCGCTGCGTACCCCCGCCGGAAGCGGCACGCAGGAGCAGTGCGCACAGTACGCGGTACTGGAGTTCACGGCGGCGGGCGCGGCGGCGCCCTACGCGATGGCGGATCTGGGCGAGTTGACCCCGGCGCTGCTGACGTACGGCGCGCCGGGTCAGCCGGCCGGGGCGCTGAGCGACAGTACGGCCGCCGCCCGGTGGGCGCGTACCGCCTGTCATCTGTCCGGGGTGACGGCGATCGGGGTGCGTACGGTGAACACCTGGGGCTTCGCGGAGCAGGAACTGCCGGACGGGGCGGGCACCGCGCAGTGGCTGTGCACCCGGGCGGAGACCTGGCGCGGCGCGGGCAGCCGGGCGATGGCGCAGTTCCAGATCCCGGCCGAGCGGGCCGGTGAGCCGGGCGCGCTGGTGGCGCGGCAGGAGGAGGGCACCGCGTGCGGGGCGCGGGAGCCGCGGGTGCTGACCGGGGTGCTGTGGAAGTCGCCGGCGGACGAGTGGTATCTGCTGGCGGCGGGCAGCGCCGAGGTGGCGTCGATCGCGGCGGAGGGCGAGGTGGAGGGCGGGGCCGGGGGCCGGGTGATGGCGCTGCCGGCGCCGGGGCAGGAGGCGGACGCGGAGCTGACGGCGGTCCTGGAGAGCGGGGAGACGCTGCGGTCGCTGCGCTGAACGGGTGCCGCCCCGTGGGTACGGGGCGGCACCGCTTCGGCTCGGTTCAGCAGGTGCGGGCGCCGGTGTGCAGGGCGAGGGCGGTGTTGCTGCCGAGGGTGGCGGTGAACTGGCCGGAGCCGTTGACCGTCACGGTGCGGTTGCTCTGTACATCGCAGTAGTTTCCGGCCGGGAGCGAGGTCTGGTAGGTGCGGGTGAGGGAGCCGCTCTCGTGGTTGATGGCGACATAGCCCTGGTTGCCGCGGCCGAAGGCGATGGCGTTGTTGCCGTTGTCCCACCAGTTGGTGACGGCCTGGCCCCGGGTGGTGTTGCGGAAGCCGACCATGGCGGAGATCTCCGGCCAGGCGTGCTGGCATTTCCAGCCGTCCGACCAGCAGGCGTTCATCTGGCCGTTGTTGGGCGGTCCGGCGTCGTGGTCGGTGAACTCGTAGCCGGAGTGCACGTCGGGTGAGCCGTACGGCCAGGCCAGCATGAAGACGTTGGCGAGGGTGTAGTCGGCGCCGTTCTTGTAGGAGAGCGTGGAGCCGTTGCGCTCGGTGTCGTGGTTGTCGACGAAGACGGCGGAGCCGGCGCTGGGCATGTAGCCCCAGCCCTCGCCGTAGTTGGTGAGGTAGGCGAGGCGTTCGTTCTGGAAGACCCGCTTGAGGTCGGTGCCGTAGCGGAACTCCTGGACGTCGCCGGTGCCCCGGTACTCGGTCGGGGACACGGCCTCGCCGGCGCCGTAGATGGCCTCCTGCTTCCAGTAGGCGCTGGGGTTGGTCAGCCGGGACTTGATGTTGGCGAGGTCGGCGGCGGGCATGTGCTTGGCGGCGTCGATGCGGAAGCCGGCGACACCGAGGGAGAGCAGGTCGTTCAGGTAGTCGGCGATGCGCTGGCGGACGTAGTCCTTGCCGGTGTTGAGGTCGGCGAGGCCGACGAGTTCGCAGTTCTGGACGTTGTAGCGGTCGCCGTAGTTGTTGCCGATCTCGCGGCGGCAGTCGTTGAAGTCCCAGTCGCTGTAGGGGGCGTTCGGGTAGTCGTACTTGGTGTAGCGGCTGCCGGCGGTGCCGGTGCCGGAGCCGGCCGTCATGTGGTTGATGACGGTGTCCACGACCACGCCGACGCCGGCGTTTCTACAGGTGTTGACCATGTTCTGGAACTGGGCGCGGTTGCCGAGCCGGCTGCCGATGGTGTAGCTGACCGGCTGGTACGCGGTCCACCACTGGCTGCCCTGGATCTGCTCCTGGGGCGGGGAGACCTGGACGTAGCCGTAGCCGGCCGGGCCCAGGCGCTGGGTGCATTCGCGGGCGATGGAGTCGAAGTTCCAGGAGAACAGCACGGCGGTGACATCTTTGCCGCCGGGCGGGGCTGCGGTGGCGGTGGCGCTCGGCGCGCCGAGGGAGACCGCGATGCCGGCGACGGCCGCCGTCAGGCCGGCCAGTGCGGTACGGATCAGGGGCATGACATCTCCTCGCGGGTGGGGGTGACCGGAAGAGCACTTCTTGCGGAAGGTGGTTGGAACTTTCAGCAAGTAAGTTGCACGCCTGACCGTAGATCTGCCACCAGGGACGGTCAAGGCCCGTGACACACCCCGGAAATATTGACGTCCCCGGCCCGCAACCTCTTCCACAAGAAGTTGCGGGCCGCTGATGCCGGCGCCATGGACCCTAGAGAACGGGGGTGGCCCGCCCCTCCGCGTCGTCGGCCAACTCGCTCAGCCGGCGGGCGATGTCGCCCCACAGGCCGGCCGGGAGGTCATGACCGACGCCCGGGTAGGTCACCAGCCGGGCGCCGTCGATGGCCCCGGCCGTGGCGCGGCCGGCGCTGACCCGCAGGATCGGGTCCTGTTCACCGTGCAGCACCAGGGTCGGCCTGCGCAGCTCCTTGAGCCGGGGGCCGTGCCACTGGGAGCCGATCTGGCGGCTCTGCGCCTTCTTGTCGCGCGGCCCGCTGTCCACGTCGGCCTCGACCCAGGCCCGGGCGGCGGCCTCGTCGAACGGGTGGCCGGGGGAGGCGATGCCGCGCCAGACCGTCAGGGCGGCCTCGATGTCGCCCTCGCGTCCCTCGGGGAACCTGGCGCGGGCCAGCTTGGCGAGCAGGCCGAACCGCAGGTGCCGAAGGACCCCCAGCCCCGAGACATCGCTGGGCAGGGCCGCCGAGGAGGTGACGCTGAGCACCCGGTCGGGGTGGCGCAGCGCGATCCGCTGGGCGATCGCGCCACCCAGGGAGTGCCCGAAGACGTGGGCCCGCTCCCAGCCGAGTGCGTCCAGCACGGCGATGGCGTCGTCGGTCATGTCCTCGGAGGTGTAGGCGTCCCCTCGCCTGCCGAACAGGGCCTTGAAGGGATTGGTGGTGGCGGTGTCCGGCATCCGGGTCGACTGGCCGGCGTCGCGCTGGTCGTAGCGGGCGACGGCGAACCCGGCGTCGGCGAACGCCCGGCACAGTCCGCCGGGCCACCAGAACCGGGCGGTGGCCAGGCCCATGATGAGCAGCAGCGGTCTGCCCTCCGAGCCGCGCAGCCGGTCGAAGGCCACCCGTACGTTCCCGTTGTGCGCGTAGCGGGTCGGCGTCCACTCCTGGTGCGGCGGTACCTGGGTCATGTCGGCTCACTTTCCCCCTACTGCGATCGGCGTTCGCAGTACTTGGGTGACCTAAGATACTGCAAACATCGTTCGCAGAACAGGGAGGGTCATGGCCGAGCAGTCCGCCCACAGCATCTGGTTGCGCCCCGAACGCGCCGGACGCGGCCCGGCTCCGGCGTACAACCGCGACCGCATCGCCGCCGCCGGAATGGCCCTGGCCGACGCGGACGGCCTGTCCGCCGTCACCATGCGGGCCGTGGCGGTCGCTCTCGGGGCCGGACCGGCATCCCTCTACCGGTATGTCGCCACCCGTGACGAACTGCTGGAACTGATGATCGACCGGGCCAGGGGGGAGATCTCCTACGCCGGGCTCGGCTCCGGCCGCCCGCTCGATGACCTGCTCGCGCTCGCCCGGCAGAGCAGAAGCGTCTTCCTCGCCCACCCGTGGCTGCTCGACACGACCGAGACCGGCACCCCCATGGGGCCGCACGCGATCAGCTACCTGGAACACTCCCTGGCCGTGCTCGCCGGCCTCGATGTCAGCAGCCGGACCAAGCTGGAGGCGATCGCCGTCCTCAACGCCGTTGTCTCCAGCCTGACCCGCGCCGAGATCGCCCAGCGGCTGGCCGGGCAGAGCGTCCCGCAGTGGCAGCGGGACCAGACGGAGTACCTCGCCCGGGTCGCCGGGGCGGGCCACCACCCGCACCTCGCCGCCGTGCTGACCGCACAGCAGCCGGCAACGGCCGGGGAGTCACCGGACGCGCTCTTCGACCGCATCCTCACCCGCGTCCTCACCGGACTCCTGCAACCCGACACCCTCACGACGTGAGACCCTCCCCCCGCCGTCAGCGCCCGGGCACCACCAGCTCCGGCTAACTGCATCCCCCCGGGGGCAACCCCCATACCCCGGCCGCACACCCGTCCCCCCTCAGCCCCCGGACACCCGCGGCGCCACCGCCGTGCTCCCCCGCACCACCAGCTCGGGTTGGAAGACGAACTCCGTGTGCGGGACCTGGTTTCCGTTGATCTCTTCGAGGAGTGTGCTGACCGCCGCGCCCGCCATCGCGCGGACGGGTTGGCGCAGGGTGGTCAGGGGCGGGTCGGTGAAGGCGATCAGGTCCGAGTCGTCGTAGCCGGTCACCGACACATCCGCCGGCACCTCCAGCCCGCGCTGCCGGGCGGCCCGTATCGCGCCCAGCGCCATCATGTCGCTGCCGCACACGATGCCCGTGCACCCCGCGTCCAGCAGGGCGGTGGCCGCCGCCTGGCCGCCCTCCACGCTGAACAGCGAGTGCCGCACCGGTGCCCCCTCCCCCAACTCCGCCGTGAAGCCCGCCACCTTGCGCAGCACCGGTACGAAGCGGGCCGGCCCGACCGCCAGGCCGATCCGCTCGTGGCCCAGGTCCCGCAGATGCCGCACCGCCATCCGGGTGGCCGCCGCGTCGTCCGGGGAGACGAACGGGGCCTCCACCCGGTCGTTGTAGCCGTTGATCAGGACGAACGGCACCCCGCGCCCGGCCAGCCTGGTGTAGCGGTCCGGGTCGGTGGTGGTGTCCGCGTGCAGTCCGGACAGGAAGACGATGCCGATGACCCCGCGTTCCACCAGCTGGTCCACCAGCTCGTCCTCCGTCGCCCCGCCCGGGCTCTGGGTGCACAGCACCGGGGTGTAGCCGCGTGAGGCCAGTGCCTGCTCGATGACCTGGGCGAAGGCCGGAAAGATCGGGTTGGTCAACTCGGGTATCACCAGGCCGATCAGGCCCGCGCTGCGCTGCCGCAGCCGCAGCGGGCGCTCGTACCCCAGGACGTCCAGGGCGGCGAGCACCCGCTGCCGGGTGGTGGCCGCGACCCCCGACTTGCCGTTGAGCACCCGGCTGACCGTGGCCTCACTGACCCCGGCCTGCCCGGCGATATCGGCGAGTCGGGCGGGCGCGGCGTCAGCCATGCGTGGCCCACCACACGGTGGTGTCGGCGGGCAGGACGTCGCCGGCCGCCGGGGCCGGGCCGCTGGCCAGCACCAGCTCGCCGCCGCCCGTCAGTCCGGCGGGCAGCGGGATGTCGCCCCGGGTGGTGTTGGCCAGTACCAGCACCGTACTGCCGTCTTCGGCACGCCGCCGGAAGGCCAGCACGCCCTCGGGCGCGTCCAGCCACTCCACCGCGTCGCCGGCGCCGAGGGCCGGCTGTGCGCGCCGGACGGCCAGCGCCGAGCGGTACAGCTCCAGGGTGGAGCCGGGGTCGCCGGCCTGCGCGGAGACCGCGAGCTTGGCCCAGTCGCCGGGCTGCGGCAGCCAGCTGCCGCCCGCGCCGAACCCGTACGACGGGCCCTCGCTCGTCCACGGGATGGGTACCCGGCAGCCGTCGCGCAGTCCGTCCTGGCCGTCCCCCTCGGTGCTGTCCTCGTCCAGCGAGCGGCGGTAGAACGCCGGGTCCTGCCGTACCTCGTCGGGCAGTTCGGTGACCTCGGGCAGGCCCAGTTCCTCGCCCTGGTAGAGGTAGGCGGAGCCGGGCAGCGCCAGCATCAGCAGCGTCGCGGCGCGGGCCCGGCCCAGGTCGCCGCCGAGCCGGGTGAGATGGCGCACCACGTCGTGGTTGGACAGCACCCAGGTGGTGGGGGCGCCGACCGGGCGCATGGAGTCCAGCGAGGAGTCGATGACCTCGCGCAGCTCGCCCGCCTCCCACGGGGTGCTCAGATAGTGGAAGTTGAACGCCTGGTGCAGTTCGCCGGGGCGCAGATAGCGGGCGGTGCGCTCGGCGCTCGGCGTCCATGCCTCGGCGACCCCGATGCGCTGCCCCGGGTACTCGTCGAGGATGGTGCGCCAGCTGCGGTAGATGTCGTGGACGCCGTCCTGGTCGAAGAACGGCAGCGTCTGGGTGCCGAGCAGTTTCAGCTGGCCGGGGTGGCCCATGTCGGGCAGCCCGGGGGCCTTGACCATGCCGTGCGCGACGTCGATGCGGAAGCCGTCGACGCCCATGTCGAGCCAGAAGCGCAGCACGGAGCGGAATTCGTCCCGGACGGCCTCGTTGTCCCAGTTGAAGTCGGGCTGTTCGGGGGCGAAGAGGTGGAGGTACCACTCGCCCGGCGAGCCGTCGGGGTTGGTGGTACGGGTCCAGGCGGGGCCGCCGAAGATGGATTCCCAGTCGTTGGGGGGCTCTTCGCCCTTCTCGCCCTTGCCGGTGCGGAAGTGGTAACGGTCGCGCAGCGGGGAGCCTGGGCCCTCGCGCAGCGCGCGGCGGAACCACTCGTGGCGGTCGGAGGAGTGGTTGGGGACGAGGTCGGTGATGACACGCAGGCCCAGGTCGTGGGCCTCGCGGATCAGGTCGTCGGCGTCCTTGAGGGTGCCGAACATCGGGTCGATGGCCCGGTAGTCGGCGACGTCGTAGCCGGCGTCGGCCTGCGGCGAGGCGTAGAAGGGGCTCAGCCAGACGGCGTCCACCCCGAGGTCCGCCAGATACGGGAGCCGGGCCCGGATACCGGGGAGGTCCCCCATGCCGTCGCCGTCGCCGTCGGCGAAGGAGCGCGGGTAGACCTGGTAGATGACGGCGTCCCGCCACCAGCCGGGCGGCTCGGTGGCAGGGGCGGTGGGGCCGGCGAGGTGCTGGGTCATGTCATCCCTGTGGCTCGTCGTGTGGGTGATGGGGGAAGGAGGTGGTGCGGGCAAGCCCGTTGCTGCGGTCAGGACTTGGTGGCGCCCGCCGTCAGTCCGGATTGCAGATGCCGCTGCGCGTAGCCGAAGACCAGGGTCGCGGGTACGGCGATGAGTACGGCGGCGGCGGTCATCAGATGCCAGTCCTGGGTGTGCTGGTTGACGAAGGTCTGGAGACCGCCGGCCAGGGTGAGGTGCCGCTCACCGGTCATGAACGCGGTGGCGTAGGCGACTTCGGCCCAGGCCGTGACGAAGGTGTAGAAGCCGGTGACGGCAAGGCCCGGGCGGGCCAGCGGCATGATGAGCCGCCAGAAGGTGCCGAAGGGCGACAGGCCGTCCACCCGTCCCGATTCGTCGATGGAGACGGGGATGGTGTCGAAGAAGCCCTTCATCATCCAGGCGCAGAACGGCACCGCGATGGTGAGGTAGGTGACGATCAGCGCGATGGGCCGGTTGAGCAGCCCGTACCGCGACATCAGGTTGTACAGCGGCACGATGAGCACGGCCATCGGGAACATCTGGGTGATGAGCAGGGTCCACATGAGCGGGCGCATGCCGGGGAAGCGGAAGCGGCTGAGCGCGTAGCCGGTGGTGGAGGAGATGAACACCCCGATGATCGTGGTGGTGACCACAATCAGCAGCGAGTTGCCGAACCAGGTGAGGAACTTGGTGTTGTTCAGCACATGGTCGTAGTTGTCCAGCGTGAAGTTGGAGATCAGCGCCACGGTGAAGGTGTCGCTCTTGGGCTTGAAGGAGGTCACCAGCAGCCACAGCGGCGGGAAGACCGCGATGAAGGCGGCGAGCAGCAAGGTGGCGTGCAGGCCGAAGGAGGCGAGCGGGCCGCGTTCGCCGCGCCGCCGGGGGCGCTTGCCGCCGCCACCGCCCGCGCCGCCCCACTGCGGGGTGTCGCCCGTGCCGGTGCCGGTGCCCTTCTCGGTGCCGGTGCCGGCGGTGGTGGTGCCGGAGGTGAAGCGGGTCGTCTCGATTTCCATCGCTACCACACCTCTCCCTGCTTGCGCAGTGCTCGCCGGTAGGAGATCGCGAAGAGCACCAGAAGCAGCAGGATCAGTACGCCCCAGGCCGCGGAGTTGGCGAAGTCGCGCGGGCTTCTGATGAACGCCAGCCGGAACGCCTCCGTCACCAGGATGTCGGTGGAGCCGGCCGGGCCGCCCCGGGTGAGCAGGAAGATCACCGGGAACATGTTGAAGGTCCAGATGGTGCTCAGCAGCACCACGGTCATCGACACCGAGCGCACCCCCGGCAGCGTGATGTTCCAGAACCGCTGCCAGGGGCCGGCGCCGTCCATCTCGGCGGCCTCGTAGTGCTCGGCGGGGATGGACTGGAGGGCACCCAGC
This sequence comes from Streptomyces sp. NTD107, assembly GCF_059510435.1. Lineage (NCBI taxonomy): Bacteria > Bacillati > Actinomycetota > Actinomycetes > Kitasatosporales > Streptomycetaceae > Streptomyces > Streptomyces sp. NTD107. The sequence continues at coordinate 426,041 of NZ_JCAJZV010000002.1, forward strand.
ATGGCGATCAGCATGAAGGGCACGCCCAGCCAGACGTTGACGCCGATGACGGCGAGCTTGGCCCAGGTGGGGTCGCTCAGCCAGTGCACGCCGGCGATGCCCCGCCCCTCCAGCAGGTTGTTGAGGATGCCGTTGCGCTCGTTGAAGATCATCCGCCAGGCGAAGACCGACACGAAGGCGGGGATCGCCCAGGGCAGGATGAGCGCCATCCGGTACAGGGTGCGGCCCCGGAAGGTGCGGTTGAGCATGTTGGCCAGGCCCAGGCCGATCAGGAAGGTGATGGCCACGCAGGAGATCGTCCACACCATGGTCCAGCCGAGCCGGTCCCAGAACTTGCTGCCGGTGAGGATGTCGACGTAGTTCTCCAGGCCGACGAAGTCGTAGCTGGCGTCGATCTTGTTGACGCCGATCTGGCGCTCGACGTTGGCCTCGGTGGCGTTGGTGAGGGAGAGGAAGACACCCCGCACCAGGGGCCAGCCGATGATGCCGACGATCACGATGACGACGGGGGCGATCATGGCCCACGCGTACCAGTAGTTCGCCAGGGTACGGCGCAGCCTGGCGCCCTTCCCGAGCCGGGACATCACCGCTTCAGCAGCCATGGGATCGCTCGCCGCCCTTCGTCTTGCGCGTCCGTGGGTTTCGCACCGGACCGCTCGCTCAGTCGAGCCAGTTGTCGAGGACGTCGCGGTAGGCGTCGCCGGTTTGCTTGGCGGCCTTCTCCGGGGGGACGGAGCCGATCAGCATGGCCTCGACGTTGTCGCCGATGGGCTCGAAGAGGGACTGGGCCTGCGGGATCCAGGGGCGCTCGTGGGAGACCTCGACGGCGGGCTTGAAGAACTGCACCATCTCGTTGTTCCGCACCGAGTCGACGTCGTAGACGGAGGTACGGGTGGGCAGCAGGCTGAGTTCCTCGGTGATCCGCTGCTGGGTGGCGGCGGAGGACATGTACTTGACGAACTCGAAGGCGGCCGGGGACTCCTTCTCGGGGGTGCCGGCGTAGATGGCGTAGTTCCAGCCGCCCTGCGGGGCGGCCTGGGCGACGGAGCCGCCGGGGACCGGGGCCACGCCGAGGTTGTCGCCGAGGGCGGTGACGGCGTCGTTGATGGCCCACGGGCCGTTGATCATCATGGCCACGTCGCCGCGGGAGAAGGCGCCCATCATGTTCTCCCAGCCGTCGCTGGTGTCGGTGATGGCGGCGCCGGAGTCGACCATGTCCTTCATCCGGGTGAAGGCGGCGACGCCCGCCTCGTTGTCGATGGTGACCTTCTTGTTCTCGGCGTCGACCATGTCGCCGCCCTCGCCGTACAGGAAGGGCAGGAACCAGTACGGGTCGTCGCCGCGCATGTACAGGGGGACGGCGCCGACGCCCTGGAAGGCGGCGGTGGACGCCTTGACGTCCTCCAGCGAGGTGGGCACCTCCACGCCGGCGTCGGCCAGCAGCTGCTTGTTGTAGAACAGCGCCAGGGTGTCGATGACCTGCGGCACGGCGTAGGTGGTGCCCTCGTACTGGGTGCTGGACCACGCCTGCGGGAGGAAGTCCTCCTGGTTCTCCAGGGCGGGGGTGTCATCCAGCGGCCACAGGTAGCCCAGGCTGGCGAAGTCGGCGACCCAGGCGACCTCGGTGCGCATCACGTCGGGGGCCTCGTTGGCGGCGGCGGCGTTCTTGAAGCGGTTCTGCGCGTCGTCGAAGCCGATGTTGACGTAGTCGACGGTGACGCCCGGGTGCTGGTCGGCGAATGCCTCGGCGACGGCCTTGAAGACCTGGGCCTCGGTCTCGTTGGAGGTGTCCCAGTAGGTGATGGTGCCGGTCAGCTCTCCGTCCGCGGCGGCGCCGCCACCCCCGTCGCCGCCGTCGCCACCGCCGCAAGCGGTTACCGCAAGCGCCAGTGCCGCGAGAGCGGCTGTCGTCGTCCCTATGCTGCGCCGCATGTGAACTCCTTCAAGCGTTCCGCCCGGTTTAGGGGGCTGTGTTCCACCCTAGGCGCGGCTCCTTCGCCACGCCGGGCCGATCAGGAACGTAACAGTGGCGTCATCCTTTGGAAAGGCCTTGCGGCAAATTTCTGCAAGCCTGTCGGCACAACCGATCCGGCGGCTCCGGCGGGAGGCGTGGACCACCGCGCGAACCGCGTGCGCTCCGGCGGCCGGCAGCGGCCGTCCGGGTGAAAGAGTCCGCCGGGGCCGCTGCCCGAATATGCACATCCCGGTACAGTTCCCCCGGCCCGGTGGGCACGTACGGGGGCGGCCGGTAAGGTCCACTGGGTGACCGCACGGCTAGCTGACATCGCAGCCCAGGCGGGGGTCAGCGAAGCGACCGTCAGCCGGGTGCTCAACGGCCGGCCGGGCGTGGCCGCCGCCACCCGTGAATCCGTACTGGCCGCCCTCGACCTGCTCGGCTACGAGCGGCCGGCGCGGCTCGCCAAGCGCAGCGCGGGCCTGGTCGGGCTGATCACCCCCGAGCTGGAGAACCCGATCTTCCCGGCCTTCGCACAGGTCATCGGGCAGGCGCTGACCCGGCAGGGCTATACGCCGGTGCTGGCCACGCAGACCCCGGGCGGCTCCACCGAGGACGAGCTGACCGGGATGCTGGTCGAGCGCGGGGTGGCCGGGATCATCTTCATCTCCGGGCTGCACGCGGACACCTCCGCCGATGTGGAGCGCTATGAGCGGCTGCGCGGCAACGGCGTGCCGTTCGTCCTGATCAACGGGTTCGCGCCCGGGGTGCGGGCGCCCTTCGTCTCGCCGGACGACCGGGCGGCGATGCGGCTGGCGATGAGCCACCTCCTCTCGCTGGGCCACCGCCGGATCGGGCTGGCGCTGGGGCCGGCCCGCTTCGTCCCCGTGCAGCGGAAGATCGAGGGCTTCCTGCGCGGGGCGGTGGAGGATCTGGGGGTGACCGAGGAGGCGGCGCGGAAGCTGATCGAGCATTCGCTGTTCACGCTGGAGGGCGGCCAGGCGGCGGCCGGCGCGCTGCTGGAGCGCGGCTGCACGGGGCTGATCTGCGCCAGCGACATGATGGCGCTCGGCGCGATCCGGGCGGCGCGGCAGCGCGGGCTCGCGGTGCCGGCCGAGGTGTCGGTGATCGGCTACGACGACTCGCCGCTGATCGCGTTCACCGATCCGCCGCTGACCACGATCCGCCAGCCCGTCCCGGCCATGGGCCAGGCCGCGGTCCGGGCCCTGCTGGAAGAAATCGGGGGCACCCCTGCCCCGCACAGTGAGTTCGTGTTCTTGCCCGAACTGGTCGTACGGGGGTCCACCGCCACCGCGCCCCTCAGGGGTGGAAACCCGACTGGAGGATGATCGGGCAGCGTCCGGTCTCTGGCAGACTGTCCGTCCATGGGGGCTACAAGCGTCGAGCAGGACAGCGAACAGCGAGTGGATGCGGGGAGCGTGACCGACAAGCACACCGAGCCCCCGTCCCGGAGAAGGCGGCTCGGCGCACTGAGGGTGCCGCGCCGCCCGCGCATCTGGTTCGAGCTGCTGCTCATCGCCGTCAGCTACGGCGTCTACTCCATGATCCGCAACGCCGCGCCCACCCACGAGGAGCGGGCGCAGAGGCACGCACAGCAGATCTGGGACTTCGAGAACCACCTCAGCCTCGGCTTCGAGCGCGCGGTGAACCACGGCATCGAGGCCATCACCTGGCTGATCGTGCCGATGAACTACTACTACGCCACGCTCCACTTCATCGTGACGATCGGCGTGCTGGTGTGGGTGTTCCGCTGGCATCCCGGCCGGTACGGGGCGATCCGGCTGGTGCTGTTCGCCACCACCGGCGTGGCGCTGATCGGCTACTACTTCTATCCGCTGGCCCCGCCCCGGCTGATGGCGGGCATGGACTTCATCGACACCGGGCGGGTACACCACACCTGGGGCTCGTTCCAGTCGGAGAGCATGCAGTCGGTCTCCAACCAGTACGCCGCGATGCCGTCGATGCACATCGGCTGGTCGGTGTGGTGCGGTATCGCCATAGTGCTGCTGGCCAAGCCGCTGTGGGTGAAGATCCTGGGCGTGCTGTACCCGACGCTGACGCTGCTGGTGATCGTGGCCACCGCCAACCACTTCTGGCTGGACGCGGTCGGCGGCCTGGTCTGCCTGGCGTTCGGGCTCACGGTGGCCCGGCTGTGGTACGGCGAGTCCCCGTACCGGCTGCCCCAGCTGGTGCCCGACACCCCGCCGCGCACGAAGCGCGCTCAGTCCCCGTCGTAGAACAGCCGCTCCACCACGGTGCGGGCGCGGCGCGTCGTACGGCGGTAGTCGTCGATCATCTGGCCGCCGCTGCCGGTGTCCTGCTGGCGGGCGGCGCCCGGCTCGTACCCCAGATAGCGGGCGACGGCCGCCAGCTCGCGCGGGTCGGTGGGGAAGGTGTCCTGCGGCCGGCCGCGTACCAGCATCACCGCGTTGCGCACCCGGGAGGCCAGAATCCAGGCGGCGTCCAGGACGGCGGCGTCCTCGGCGTCCAGCAGTCCGGCGGCCTCGGCGGCGGCCAGCGCGCGGCGGGTACGGGTGGTGCGCAGCGCGGGCACCTCGGCGGCGTGCCGCAGCTGGAGCAGCTGGACGGTCCACTCGACGTCGGAGAGCCCGCCGCGCCCCAGTTTGGTGTGGGTGGTGGGGTCGGCGCCGCGCGGCAGCCGTTCGGCCTCCATCCGGGCCTTGAGCCGGCGGATCTCGCGGATGTCGGTGTCGGTCAGCCCGTCGGCGCGGTAGCGCAGCGGGTCGATCAGTGCGGTGAACCGCTCCCCCAGCTCCGGGTCCCCGGCGATCGGCTGGGCGCGCAGCAGCGCCTGGCTCTCCCACACCAGTGACCAGCGGCGGTAGTAGGCGGCGTAGTTGTCGAGGGTGCGCACCAGGGGGCCGCCGCGGCCCTCGGGGCGCAGGGTGGAGTCGATGAGCAGCGGGGGGTCGGTGGAGGGCAGCTGGAGCAGCCGGGTGAGTTCGCCGGCGACGGTGAGGGCTGCGCGGTCGGCCTCGGCGCGGTCGGCGCCCTCGCGCGGCTCGTGGACGAAGAGCACGTCGGCGTCGGAGCCGTAGCCCAGTTCGTGGCCGCCGAACCGGCCCATGGCGATGATGGCGAACCGGGTGGGGAGTTCGGCGCCCCAGCGGCCCTGGACGGCGGCGCGCAGGGCGCCGGCGAGGGTGGCGGCGTTGATGTCGGTGAGGGCGTCGCCGACCAGGTCGAGGGCGGGGCCCTGGCCTTCGCCGGGCGGGGCGCCGGTGGGGCGGTAGGCGCCGACGATGTCGGCGGCGGCGGTGCGGAACAGTTCGCGGCGGCGCACGCCGCGGGCGGCGACGGTGGCGGCCTCGGGCGAGGCGGCGCGGCCGACGGCGGCCAGGACCTCCTGGCGCAGGGCGGCGGCGCCGCGCGGGGCGAGTCCTTCGGGGTCGCCGAGCAGGGCGACGGCTTCGGGGGCGCGCAGCAGCAGGTCGGGGGCGAGCCGGCCGGCGGACAGCACGCGGGCGAGGTTCTCGGCGGCGGCGCCCTCGTCGCGCAGCAGCCGCAGGTACCAGGGGCTGGTGCCGAGCGCGTCGGAGACCTTGCGGAAGCCGAGCAGTCCGGCGTCGGGGTCGGCGGAGTCGGCGAACCGGTCCAGCAGGACGGGCAGCAGGGTGCGCTGGATGGCGGCCTTGCGGGTGACGCCGGAGGCGAGGGCGGTGAGGTGGCGCAGGGCGGCGGCCGGGTCGGCGTAGCCGAGGGCGACCAGCCGTTCCCTGGCGGCCTCGGGGGCCAGCCGTACCCCGCCGCCCTCCAGGCCGGCGACGGCTTCCAGCAGCGGGCGGTAGAAGAGCTTCTCGTGCAGCCGGCGTACGGCGGTGGTGTGCCGGCGCCAGGCGGCGGTGACCTCGGTGACCGGCTCGGCGGTGAAGCCGAGCGAGCGGCCCAGGCGGCGCAGGTCGGCCTCGTCGTCGGGCATGAGGTGGGTGCGGCGCAGCCGGTGCAGCTGGATGCGGTGTTCGACGGTGCGCAGGAACTGGTACGAGTCGTGCAGGGTGGCGGCGTCCTTGCGGCCGATGTAGCCGCCCTCGGCGAGCGCCGTCAGGGCGTCCAGGGTGGCGACGTGGCGCAGCGCGGGGTCGGTGCGGCCGTGCACGAGCTGGAGCAGCTGGACGGCGAACTCGACGTCGCGCAGTCCGCCGGGGCCGAGTTTGAGTTCGCGTTCGACCCGGTCGGCGGGGATGGACTCCTCGACGCGGCGGCGCATGCGCTGCACGTCGGGGACGAAGTTGTCGCGTTCGGCGGCCTGCCACACCAGGGGGGCGACGGCGCGGGCGTAGCGGTCGCCCAGTTCCTCGTCGCCGCCCACCGGCCGGGCTTTGAGGAGGGCCTGGAACTCCCAGGTCTTGGCCCAGCGGTGGTAGTAGGCGAGGTGGCTGCTGAGGGTACGGACCAGGGGTCCGTTGCGGCCCTCGGGGCGCAGGTTGGCGTCGACGGGCCAGATGGTGCCCTCGGCGGTGGTGTCGGAGCAGATCCGCATCATGCGGGCGGCGAGCCGGGTGGCGGCGCGCAGCGCGGCGGGCTCCGTACCGTCCTGCGCGCCCTCGGGGGGTTCGGCGACGAAGATGACGTCGACGTCGGAGACGTAGTTCAGCTCCCGGCCGCCGCATTTGCCCATGCCGATGACGGCGAGCCGGCAGCCGGCGGCGTCGGCGGGGGCTTCGGCGGCGGCGATCCGCAGGGCGGCGCGCAGGGTGGCGGTGGCGAGGTCGGCGAGTTCGGCGGCGGTCTCGGCGAAGCCGGTGGTGCCGGTCATGTCGCGGGCGGCGATGGTGAGCAGGGCGCGGCGGTAGCCGACCCGCAGGGTGTCGGGGTCGGTGGCGTCGGCGAGGGCGGCGGTGAATTCCTCGATGCCGGGGTGCAGGTCGGCGGTGTCGAAGGCGGCGAGGGTGCGCCATTCGACGGGGTGCCGGGCGAGGTGGTCGCCCAGGGCCTCGGAGGCGCCGAGTACGGCGAGCAGCCGGTCGCGCAGCGGTTTGGCGGCGGTGAGGGTGTCCAGCAGGACGGCCCGTTCCCCTTCGGGCTGGGCCTCGGCGAGCCGGGTGAGGGCGGCGAGCGCGAGGTCGGGGTCGGCGGTGGCGGCGAGTGCGTCGAGCAGTACGCCGTCGTCGCCGGCCGGGCGCAGTGCCGCGCGGTCCAGCAGCAGGCCGGCGGCGCGCGGGTCGGTGAACCCGCGCCGCGCCAGCTGGGTGAAGCGGCCGGGCCGCCGGGGCCCGAAGGGGATGCCGGGTCCGGTCACAGCACGGGCAGGTTCTTGCGCAGTTCGAAGGCGGTGACCTCGGAGCGGTACTCCTCCCATTCCTGGCGCTTGTTGCGCAGGAAGAAGTCGAAGACGTGCTCGCCGAGGGTTTCGGCGACGAGTTCGCTGTGCTGCATGAGGTTGATGGCCTCGCCGAGGTTCTGCGGGAGGGGTTCGATGCCCAGGGCGCGGCGTTCGCGGTCGGTGAGCGCCCACACGTCGTCCTCGGCGCCGGGGGGCAGCTCGTAGCCCTCCTCGACGCCCTTGAGGCCGGCGGCCAGCAGCAGGGCGTAGGCGAGGTAGGGGTTGGCGCCGGAGTCCAGGGAGCGGACCTCGATGCGGGTGGAGCCGGTCTTGCCGGGCTTGTACATGGGGACGCGGATGAGGGCGGAGCGGTTGTTGTGGCCCCAGCAGATGTACGAGGGGGCCTCGCCGCCGGCGCCGGCGGTGCGCTGGGTGCCGCCCCAGATGCGCTTGTAGGAGTTGACCCACTGGTTGGTGACGGCGGAGATCTCGCCGGCGTGCCGCAGGAGTCCGGCGATGAAGGAGCGGCCGATCTTGGAGAGCTGGTATTCGGCGCCGGTCTCGTGGAAGGCGTTGCGGTCGCCCTCGAAGAGGGAGAGGTGGGTGTGCATGCCGGAGCCGGGGTATTCGGAGAACGGCTTGGGCATGAAGGTGGCCTGGACGCCCTGTTCGAGGGCGACCTGCTTCATGACGAGGCGGAAGGTCATGATGTTGTCGGCGGTGGAGAGGGCGTCGGCGTAGCGCAGGTCGATCTCCTGCTGGCCGGGGGCGCCCTCGTGGTGGGAGAACTCCACGGAGATGCCCATGGATTCGAGCATGGAGATGGCCTGGCGGCGGAAGTCCATGCCGATGTTCTGCGGGGTGTGGTCGAAGTAGCCGGAGGAGTCGGCGGGGGTGGGGCGGGTGCCGTCGGCGGGCTTGTCCTTGAGCAGGAAGAACTCGATCTCGGGGTGGGTGTAGAAGGTGAAGCCGAGGTCGGAGCTCTTGGCGAGGGCGCGCTTGAGGACGTAGCGGGGGTCGGCGTAGGAGGGGGAGCCGTCCGGCATGAGGATGTCGCAGTACATGCGGGCGGTGCCGGGTGATTCGGCGCGCCAGGGCAGGATCTGGAAGGTGCTGGGCGCGGGTTTGGCGATCATGTCGGACTCATGGACGCGGGCGAAGCCCTCGATCGCGGAGCCGTCGAAGCCAATGCCTTCGTCAAATGCCTGTTCGAGTTCGGCGGGGGCGACGGCGACGGACTTGAGGAAGCCGAGCACATCGGTGAACCAGAGCCGGACGAACCGGATGTCCCGCTCCTCCAGTGTGCGGAGCACGAACTCCTGCTGCTTATCCATGGCCACCATCCTCGCAGGTCACAGCGCTCATTCTGGCGCACGGAAGCTCATCCGTCGCCCCCAGTATCGCGGCAGCCGGTTTCGGTGGCATTGCCGGTGCGGAACCCCAAGCTTTGGCCATGGCTGTGCGGCGCGTATTCCATGCTGCGCGCTGGCGCATATGCACAGCTCATCGGCTTGTCACCCCCTCACGCGCCCCCGCTCACGGACTCGTTCGGGGGACGTTTTCCGAACTCGCTGCGCCGGGGGCTTGCGGCCCCGTACTCTCCCTGTCACGTAGCGAGTTGCGGCCACTACAGCTAGTCGCGGCTGAGTCGCCGCTGCCCGCGAACGGACGCAGGTATGTCAGAGGCATACCCCCTCCTCATCCGCAACTCCTGTCCTCCCCCGTCCGTCGCCACTGTCCATCGCCACTGTCCATCGCAACGCCCAGTGAGGAAGCCCATGGTGCGAGCCGGTTCATTACAGCGGAGTGAGCGCCCCCCGCGCCCGGGAGCGTGGCTCCTCCCTCCCGTCCTGACCGTCATCGGTGCCGTCGTGGCGCTGCTGCTGGCGAGCAGCGGACAGCGGCCGGCGGTGGCCTGGTGCGCGGTGGTGGCCACCACCCTGGTGACCCTCCTGTCCGCCGAGGCCGCGCGCCGGGGGCTCGCCCTGGCCGCGCTCAAGGAGCAGCTGGCCGCCGAGCGGGCGGCCCGCCGCAAGGAGGCCCAGCACCTCGCCTGGAAGATCTTCCCGGTGGTGCTCGACAAGGTGCAGGACGGGGCCTCGCCCTCCGAGGTGGCGCCCCGCGACCACAGCGAGCTGTCCAGCGACCCGGAGATCGGCGCCTCCTACTACACCGCGCTCTTCAAGGCGGGCATCGCGGTCCAGGAGCGCGAGCACGCCAAGGACTCCGCCAACCGCGCCATCGTCAACATCTCCTGCCGCATCCAGTCCGAGATCCACCGCCTCCAGGACGACATCAACAAGATGCAGTACCGGCACGGCGGGCCGGAGATCCTCGGCGATCTGATGCATCTGGAGCACGGCATCAACGTCACCGGCCGGTTCGCCGTCTCGCTGGCGGTGCTCGGCGGCGGCGCCCCGATGCGGCGCTGGCAGCGGCCGATCTCCCTCTACGACGTGATGCGGGCCGGCAGCGCCCCCATCCAGGAGTATCTGCGCGTCGAACAGCACCACGTCGCCGAGGTCGCCGTCATCGGCCCGGCCGCCGAGTCCGTGATCCTCGTCCTCAGCGAACTGCTGGACAACGCCTGCCGCTACTCCCCGCCCAGCACCTCCGTGGTGATGAACACCGAGGAGGTCGCCGCCGGGGTCGAGATCTCCATCGAGGACAAGGGGATGGGGCTCACCGAGGAGTCCCGCAAGCACGCCGAGTTCCTGATGAAGCAGGCCGCCGACGGCCTGGATCTGTCCGACCTCGGCGAAACCGCCCGGGTCGGCCTGCGGGTCGCCTCCATCCTGTCCAACCGGTTCGGGCTGCGGCTGACCCTGCGCCCCTCCACCGGCAACGGGGTCCGGGCGGTGGTCTTCGTACCGCAGGAACTGCTCACCCAGCTCCCCGAGCCCAAGTACCCGATCCCCGGCATGCGCCCCAAGCCGCACCCGGTGATGGCGCCGGGTCTGGCCCGGCCCGTCGACGAGGACGAAGAGATCGAGTACGAGCGCAACGAGAACGGGCTGCCGCAACGGCACCGCAATCGGGCCTTCGACAACCCCCGGCGCGCCGCCGCCGCGCAGGCCGCCCGGCAGCAGCCGCCCGCCCCGGCGGCCGACCGGCAGCAGCCGGCCGGCAAGCCCGCCCGCCGGGTCGAGTCGGGGCTGTGGGTCTCCGACTTCTTCGCCGGCCTCGCGGCGGCGGACGGAGAGCACCCCAGCGGCACCGACCATTCCTCCGCCGATCAGCCGACCGGCAATGACCTCCGGAAGTAAAGGGTGTAACAGGTGGTAGAGCACGTGACACAGCGGCTGATGAACATGGACTGGATGCTCAAGGACCTGGCGGCCACGGTCCCCGGCATCGGGCACATCGTGCTGCTGTCCGCGGACGGCCTGTGCATGGCCCAGCACGGAGACGACCGGGACGCCGGGGAGCGGCTGGCCGCCGCCGCGTCCGGTCTGAAGTCCCTGGCCCAGTCCGTGGCGATGGAGTTCGACGACGAGGACAAAGACGTACGGATGGTCGTGCTTGAGCTGACCGGCGGCTTCTTCTATCTGATGTCGGCCGGCTCCCGCTCGTATCTGGCGGTCACCGCCAGCGCCGAGGTGAGCGCCACCATGGTCAGCCAGCGGATGCGGGATTTGGTGCTGCGCCTGGGCGAGCACCTGTCCAGCGCGGTGCGTGCCCCCGAACAGGCGGCGCCATGAGCCGGAAACGGCAGCGGGGCGACGGTGGGACGGGCGGCCAGGAGGAGGAAGCCCCCGTACCGCTGTATGTCATCACCGGCGGGCGGGGCGGCGACAAGGAGGACCACTTAGTCCTGGATCTGGTCACGCTGGTCGTGTCCCGATCCGCTCCCACTTCCGGCATGCACCCCGAGCAGGCGGCCATTCTGCGGATGTGCGGCAACCCCCTGTCCGTGGCCGAGATCTCCGCGTACATCGATCTGCCGTTCAGCGCGGTCAATGTGCTGCTGGCGGATCTGCTGGCCAACTCCCATGTGGAGGTCAGGGAAGCGAGAAGTGCGGCGCCGCAGCGCTCCGCGACGGATCCCGATATCGACACCCTGAAGGCTTTGATCGATGGACTACAACGGCTCTGACCTTTCCCTGGGCCCACGGCAGGAGGATCTGCTGCCCGCCTCGACGGAGAAGTCCGTCAAGGTGGTGATCGTCGGCGGCTTCGGCGTCGGCAAGACCACCATGGTCGGCGCGGTGAGCGAGATCCGCCCGCTGACCACCGAGGAGACCATGACCCGCGACAGCGTGGGCGTCGACTCGCTGCGCGGGGTGGAGCACAAGACCGAGACCACCGTGGCCATGGACTTCGGCCGGATCACCCTCAATCAGCAGCTGGTGCTCTATCTCTTCGGCACCCCCGGGCAGCAGCGGTTCTGGTTTCTGTGGAACGGCGTGATCGAGGGCGCGCTGGGCGCGGTGGTGCTGGTGGACACCCGCCGCCTCGAAGACAGCTTCCAGGCGATGGACCGGCTTGAGGCGGGCAATGTGCCCTTTGTCGTGGCGGTCAACAACTTCCCCGACGCGCCGCTGCATTCGGTGGCGGCGCTGCGTTCGGCGCTCGATCTGGGCGAGGACGTTCCGCTGGTCAACTGCGACGCGCGCCTGCTGGAGTCCAGCCGCGACGTCCTGCTGACCCTGATGCGCTACCTGTACACCAACGCCACCCGAGCCACCCAAGCACCGTCGGAGGTCACGCGATGAGCGCGCCAGCTGCTGATTCGTCCGGTTTTCGGCCGCCGGGTGCGCAGCCGCCGCCCGGCTGTCCGGCGCACGCGGGGGGTGGTTCCCCGGCCGGGGCAGCGGCCGGGGCGGGGCGCGCCGCCGGGGCGTTCGGGCCCGGTGGGGTGGCGCGGCTGTTCGGTCCCGAGGCGTCGGCCGATCCGGTGGGTCTGTACGAGCGGCTGCGGGCCGAGCACGGTCCGGTGGCGCCCGTGCTGCTGGAGGGCGATGTGCCGGCCTGGCTGGTGCTGGGCTATCACGAGATCCTGGAGGTGTGCCGCAATCCGCGCCGCTACAGCCGGGACGGCCGTAACTGGCGGGACTGGCAGAACGGGGTGGTGGGGCCGCACGATCCGATCGCCCCGGTGCTGGCCTGGGGCCCGGACGCCACCCATCAGGACGGCTCGGTGCACCACCGGCTGCGCGGCGCGGTCAACGAGTCGCTGGAGCGGTTCGACCGGCGGGCGATCCGCCGGCTGGTGGCCCGGTACGCCAACCATCTGATCAATGAGTTCGTGGACGCGGGCGAGGCGGAGCTGCTGAGCCAGTACGCGCAGCAGGTGCCGATGCGGGTGATGGGGCGGCTGGCCGGGCTCGACGAGGAGGACGGGCCGCCGATGACGGAGGCGGCCAGGCAGCTGCTGATGGGCACGGAGAAGGCGGTGACGGCGGATCAGTTCATCCAGCGGCGGCTGCGGGAGCTGGTGGCGGCCAAGCACGAGGCGCCGGGCTCGGATCTGGCGAGCTGGCTGATCGAGCACCCGGCCGGGCTGACGGACGAGGAGGTGCTGCACCATCTGCGGCTGGTGCTGGTGTCCGCCAATGAGACGACCACCAATCTGATCGTCAATACGCTGCGGGTGGTCTTCACCCATCCCCGGTTCCGGGGTTCGCTGCACGGCGGACGGATGACGCTGCCGGCGGCGGTGGAGCAGGTGCTGTGGGACGAGCCGCCGATCTCGGTGTGCCCGGGTGGCTTCGCGATGTTCGACATGGAGCTGGGCGGGCAGCACATCAAGAAGGGCGACGCGATGCTGCTGGGGCTGACGGCGGGCAATGTGGACCCGGTGGTCCGTCCCTCGCCGGGGGCCATGATGTACGGCAATCGCTCGCATCTGTCGTTCACCAGTGGCGCGCACGAGTGTCCGGGCGCGGACATCGGGCGGGCGATCACCGGTTCGGCGATCGAGGCGCTGCTGTACCGGCTGCCGGACATCCATCTGACGATCGAGGCGGACGAGCTGAGCTGGTCGGCGTCCACCTGGTCGCGGCATCTGGACCGGTTGCCGGTACGGTTCACCCCGCGCGACTCCCCGACGCCGATCGCGCCGATCCGGTTCACGCCGGAGGAGCTGGGGCGGATCGCGGTGCAGCACGCGGCGGCGCAGGACCGGCTGGCGCAGGGGGCGCGTACGGGGTCGGGGGTGCTGACGGCGGTCCGCGGTCCGGCCGCTGATGGGTCGGGGTCCGGGTCCGGGGTGGTCAGGGAAGGGCGGCGCGGCTGGTGGAGCCGGCTGTGGGGCCGCTGAGCGACGCGTCGTCCCGCTGGGTGGAGCCGATGTCGCCGGGGATCACCTCGATGCCGATGTTCTCGGCGGCGTAGCGGGCGGAGACGGTGCCCCAGCGCTGGTTGCCGATCATCCAGTGCCGCAGCCCGGCGATGAGGCGGGCCAGCTGCTCGCGTTCGGGTGCGACGGCGCGGTCCTCGTCGAGGGTGCGGGCGGTGTCCTGGAAGCGGTCGACGGCCTCGCGCACCAGGGCGCCGACCCGCTCCAGGGCCTCGGCGCGTGAGCAGCCGCGGGTGCGCTGGGTGATGAGCACCAGATTGTGCGGGTCGCCCTGGGCTTCCTCGCGTTCCAGGGAGTGCACGTCGTTGCACAGGAAGATCACGTCGGTGGCGCAGCGCAGCAGGGTCTGCACGGCGGTGCTCCAGTAGAGCGGCTGGGACAGTTCGAAGTGTCCGGCGCGTTCGATGAGGTCGAAGCAGGGGCCGGTGCCGACGGCTTCACGGCGCAGGGTGAGGTAGGTCTTCTCGTCCAGTAAGGCGCCGGAGCGGCGGTTGTGGGCCTCTTCGACGTAGGCGCGGAAGAACCGGGTGTATGTGGCGGCGGCCCGCTGGCGCCACGGGTGGGACATGCCGTGGGCGCTGCGCTGCCACACATCGGTGTAGGCGCGGGTGAGCGGGGTGTCCAGGGCGGGTGGAGTGCCGGGGGCGCGGTAGGGGATGGCGGCGAGTTCGGTGCTGAGCCGGGCGACGTGGTCGGGGCGGCTGCCGTACGGTCCGTCGAACTGGTCATCCAGCGGGAAGCCGATGCAGACGGCGTCGGTGACCAGGTCGAGGTCGGCGCCGCGGGCGTCGGGGTAGGCGTATCCGGCGAGATCGGTGAGCAGCCAGTCGCGGTAGCGGCGCAGGGCGTGCTCGCCGCGGACCAGACCGTGGGCGCGGATCCAGCTGAGGTGGTGCGTCCCGGCGCGGGCTGCCTCGGGATTCGATCCGGCCTCGAACGGCAGGAAGAAGGTGACGTTCTGTGGCATGAGACCTCCTCTCTCCAGCCCCTCTCATGAACATCTGTTCATTTCCGGGGCGTGGAGTTCCTTGCCCTGCCGCCTTTTCCGGCAATCTGTACCCGCATGATCCTGACCGAATATTTGCGTTTGGAATGGATCATTCCGCTTATGTGGCGGATCGGATCGGGTCCGGTCAGAGGCCGGGGGCGCCCCAGACCGGGAACCAGCGGCTGAGGTCCTTCTCCAGCCGCAGATCGTTCTCCAGCAGCCCGCGCATCTGGAGTTCCAGCGCGGTGTCGCGCTTCTCGCCGCCGCCCGGCACCGGGGCGAAGGGGTAGAAGGTGCCGCGCTTGTAGAGATAGACGAGGGCCAGCGGACGGTCGCGGTCGTCCTTGAAGCCGATCAGCGAGCACAGCAGCTGCGGGCCGAAGCCGCCGTCCTGGAGCAGGGTGTTCACCGCGTGCAGATCATTGACCAGGCCGGCCGCGTCGGACGGGTCGTGTTCGGCGAGCAGCCAGGTGTACCCGTAACTGTCCTGGCTGAACTCCACGGGCACCCCGCCGGTGGAGGTGTCGGCGTCCAGCAGCCCGCGCACATCGTCCTGGATCCGGGAGAACGCGCCGCCCTCCACGCTCGCGAAGCACACCGAGCCGAGCCCGGTGGGGGTGAACCCGGCCCCGGCCTGGAGCGTCAGCGCGGCGGACGGCACCCCGAACAGCTGGTCGAGATCGGGTTTCACCGGCTTGCTGCGGCCCAGGATGATGTCGAGGAAGCCCACGGGAGGATCAGCACCTTCGGCGGTCAGGAGGAGGCGGTCGAACGGCGCTGCCGATCCTACGGCCCCGCGGCCTACGGCCGGCCCAGCTCCGCGGAGATCCGGCCCAGCTGGTCCAGCCGCTTCTCCAGGCTGGGGTGCGAGGAGAACAGATTGCTCAGGCTCTCGCCGGAGATCGCCGGGGCGAAATAGAAGGCGTTGAACGGCTCGGCCTGCCGCAGATCACGGGTGGGCACCCGGGCCATCTGCCCGGAGATCTTGGTCAGCGCGGAGGCCAGCGCCGAGGGGCGGCCGGTCAGCAGCGCGCCGGCCCGGTCGGCGGCCAGCTCCCGGTAGCGGGACAGCAGCCGGGTCAGCAGATAGCTCAGCACGTACACCAGGGCGCTGATCAGCGGGATCAGCAGCAGGGCGATGTTCTGGTTGTTGCGGGACCTGCCGATGCCGCTGAACAGGGCCATCCGGGTGATCAGCCCGGCCAGCACACCCAGGAAGCCGGCGATGGTCATCACCGCGACATCGCGGTGCGCCACGTGCGACATCTCGTGTGCCAGCACCCCTTCGAGCTCATCGGGCTCCAGCCGGCGCAGCAGCCCGGTGGTGACACAGACCAGGGACTTGTGCTGGCTGCGTCCGGTGGCGAAGGCGTTGGGCACGTCGGTGTCGGCGATCGCCACCTTGGGCTTGGGCATGTCGGCCAGGGCACACAGCCGGTCCACGGCGCCGTGCAGCTCCGGGGCCTGCTCGGGGGTGACCTCGCGGGCGCCCATGCTGTAGGCGGCGATCCGGTCGCTGAACCAGAACTGGGCGATGAAGACCGCCCCGACGATGATCACGATCAGCGGCCACGCCTTGCCCAGCAGGACGATCATGACGCCGACGAACACCACATACAGCAGCCCGATCAGGAACATCGTGGTCACCATGCGGTTGGTGAGCCCACGGTCCGGGGCGAAACGGGTACGGGCCATGTCTGTCGCTTCCTCCTGATGGGGCTGGTCCCCCACACCTCAAACATAGACCGATGACCCGACGATCGGAGTAAAGGCGATCGGCATCGGACCGCCGAGGGGCACGTGGCGGCTCAGAAGTCCAGCCGGGCGGCCACCGGGAGGTGGTCGCTGCCGGTGCCCGGCAGCGTCCAGGAGGAGACCGGCTCAAGCTCCCGCACCAGGATCTGGTCGATCCGGGTCACCGGGAAATCCGCCGGCCAGCTGAAGCCGAAGCCCGCTCCCGCCGCGCCCTGGGTGGACCGCAGCTGCGAGGTGAGCGGGGCCAGCGCGCGATCGTTCACCGTGCCGTTCAGATCGCCCAGCACCAGCAGCCGGCTCAGCGGCTCGTCCGCTATGGCCCGGCCCAGCATCTCGGCCGCCCGGTCGCGCTGCTCGGCGGTGAAGCCGGCCCGGAACTGCACCCGTACCGAGGGCAGGTGTGCCACCAGCACCGCCACCTCACCACTGTCGGTGTGCACCGAGGTACGCAGCGCCCGGGTCCAGCCCATGCCGGTGTCCAGCTCGGTGGTCTCGCTCAGCGGCATCTTGCTCCACAGCCCGACCGTGCCGGCCACCGTGTGGTACGGGTACGCCTCGGCCAGGGCCGCCTCATAGGTGGCGACGTGCCGCTGCGGCAGCTCCTGGAGCGCGATCAGATCGGCACCGGTGCCCGCCAGGTCCTTCGCCGTACCGGCCGGGTCCTGGTTGTCGGCGTCCACATTGTGGCTGACCACCATCAGGGCGCCGCCGCTGCCGGTCTTGTCCAGCAGCAGCCCGCCGAAGAGGTTGAGCCAGACCAGCAGGGGCAGCACCAGGGCGGTCAGCGCGGTGAGCGAGCGGCGCAGCACGGCGCACAGCAGCAGCACCGGGATGCCGAGCCCGGCCCACGGGAGAAACGTTTCCAGCAGGCTGCCGAGGTTGCCGATCCGGTTGGGGATGCGGGAGTGCAGCACCATCACCAGCGCCAGCAGCACCGCGCCCGAGGCGATGATCACACCACGCCGCCAGCGGCCCACCCGGTCGCTCCAGCGCGCACGCGCCCGGGACGGCTTGGGTGGCTCCGACGGACTGGACGACTCCGGCCGCTCCGACTGACCGGTCGGCTCGGGTGGCTTGGCCGACCGCTCGTCGTCGTCCCCCGGGGTGTCCACCAATGCCATGCGCCGCCCTCACCAACCGTCGCTCTCCGCCCCCGGAACCTTACGCGAACCAGGACCCCCGCAAGCGCATCCGTGCAGGCCGCCCGGGTGTATCTCCGGTTAACGGCAGGGACGTTCGGGAGCCGGTGCCGGGTTCCGCCGGATCTGCTTCCCGTGCCGTGGGATCGGTGCGACCATGGAAGGCGATCCGGGGACGCCGTACGGCGCTTCGAGACGATGAATGGAGCACGACATGACGCAGCACACCGCTGCCCAGACCCCGCGCGAGCCGGGACTGTACGGGGGCAAGAGCAGCCGCCGTATCACCGTCCGTGACATTGCCGCCGCCAAGCGGCGCGGCGAGAAGTGGCCGATGCTCACCGCGTACGACGCGCTGACCGCTTCCGTATTCGACGAGGCCGGCATCCCCGTGATGCTGGTCGGCGACTCGATGGGCAACACCCACCTCGGGTACGACTCCACCGTGCCCGTCACCCTCGACGAGATGACCATGCTGTCGGCGGCCGTGGTACGCGGCACCAAGCGGGCGCTGATCGTCGGCGACCTGCCGTTCGGCTCGTACCAGGAGGGCCCGGCGCAGGCGCTGCGCAGCGCCACCCGGCTGCTGAAGGAGGCCGGGGTCGGCGCCGTGAAGCTGGAGGGCGGCGAACGCTCGGCCGACCAGATCCGGCTGCTGGTGGAGGCCGGTATCCCAGTGATGGCGCATGTGGGGCTCACCCCGCAGTCGGTGCTGGCCTTCGGCGGCCACCCGGTGCAGGGGCGCGGCGAGGAGGCGGCGCAGCAGCTGCTGCGCGACGCGAAGGCGGTGCAGGACGCCGGGGCGTTCGCGGTGGTGCTGGAGCTGGTGACGGCCGAGCTGTCCGCCGAGGTCACCCGGTCGCTGCACATTCCGACCGTGGGGATCGGCGCGGGTGCGGAGTGTGACGCGCAGGTGCTGGTGTGGACCGACATGGCCGGGATGACGGACTGGCCGGGCGGTCGCAAGCCGCGGTTCATCAAGGAGTACGCGCGGCTGCGGGAGACGCTCGGGGACGCGGCGAAGGCGTTCGCGGACGATGTGGTGTCCGGCACATATCCGGCCCCGGAGCACAGCTTCCCGTCCTGATGTCCGGTTGAGGGCCTGCTGACGCATTGACGGTCCGCCGACCGTCCGCGGCCGGTTGTCGGGTAAATGTCGGTGACTTGTCGGTGGCTACTGGCAGGCTGGGTCACATGACGCGAGAAAATACCCCCGGCCGCGGGCGGAACGCCGTCGAGGTCCGCGGTTTGGTCAAGCATTTCGGGGAGACCAAGGCGGTCGACGGCATCGATCTCGACGTCCGCGAGGGCACCGTGATGGGCGTGCTCGGCCCGAACGGGGCGGGCAAGACCACGCTGGTGCGCTGCCTGTCCACCCTGCTCATACCGGATGCCGGTTCGGCGGTGGTGGCGGGTTACGACGTGGTGCGGCAGCCGCGCCAGCTGCGCCGCACGATCGGACTGACCGGTCAGTACGCCTCGGTGGACGAGAAGCTTTCCGGCTGGGAGAACCTGTACATGATCGGGCGGCTGCTCGATTTCTCCCGGGCCGAGTCCCGCAAGCGGGCGGATGAGCTGCTGGAGCGGTTCTCCCTGACCGACGCGGCCCGGCGGCCGGTCGGCAAGTACTCGGGCGGGATGCGGCGACGCCTGGACCTGGCGGCGTCGATGATCGGCCGACCCCGGGTGCTGTACCTGGACGAGCCGACCACCGGCCTGGACCCGCGCACCCGCATCGAGGTGTGGGACGAGGTCAAGCGGATCGTCGCGGACGGCAACACGGTGCTGCTGACCACCCAGTACATGGAGGAGGCCGAGCAGCTGGCGAGCGAGCTGACGGTGGTGGACCACGGAAAGGTCATCGCCGAGGGCACGGTGCGCGAGCTGAAGGCGAAGGTCGGCGGGCGGACGCTGCTGGTGCGGCCGATGGATCACGGTCAGCTGCCGCTGATGGCGGCGGCGGTGACCGAGGCGGGCCTGGACGGCATCGCGGGGGTGGGCACGGACCCGGCGGGCGAGGCGCTGAGCGTGCCGATCATCAGCGACGAGCAGCTGACGGCGGTGGTCGGGCTGCTGGGGGCCCGCGGCTTCGGGATCGCGGACATCTCCACCCACCTGCCGAGCCTGGACGAGGTGTTCCTGTCGATCACGGGCAAGCCGGCGGCGAAGACGGAAGCCGGAGCGGAAGAGGAAGCGGAAGCGGAAGAGGCGGCGACGGCATGAGCACGACCACGACGAGGGAAGCGGCCGTACCCGTGCGGGAGCCGCACGGCACGGACGACGGCCGGATCGGGCTGCGGGCGAACCTGCGGCACATCGCGGCACTGGTGCGCCGCAACACGCTCCAGATCAAGCAGAACCCGGAATCGATGGCCGATGTGCTGCTGATGCCGATCGTGTTCACCCTGCTGTTCGTGTACGTCTTCGGCGGGGCGATCGCCGGCGAGGGCGGCGGCTATCCGAACTGGATCGTGCCGGGGCTGATGGCCATGATGGGCCTGAGCATCGCGATGGCGGTGGGCACCGGGGTGCACGAGGACTTCAGCAAGGGCGTGATGGACCGCTTCCGGTCCATGCCGATAGCCCGCTCCTCGGTGCTGATCGCCAAGGTGATCGTGGAGCTCGGCCGGCTGCTGGTGACCATGATGGTGCTGCTGGTGGTCGGGCTGGCGGTGGGGCTCGAACTGAACGGCCGCTGGGTGCAGCTGCTGGCGGCGATAGGTCTGTCCGCACTGTTCGGGGCCTCGCTGACCTGGATCTTCATCCTGCTGGGCCTGTCGATGAACAGTGCGCAGGCCATCCAGGGGATGGCGTTCATGGTGATGATGCCGTTGCAGTTCGGCTCGTCGATCTTCGTACCGACGGAGACCATGCCCGGCTGGCTCCAGGCGTTCGCGAACGTCAATCCGCTGTCGCAGCTGGCGGAGGCGTCGCGGAACCTGATCAACGGCACCGGTGATGTGGCCGGCCCGGCGCTGACCGTGGTGCTGTGGTCGATCGGCATCACGCTGGTGACGGCGCCGATGGCGATCTCCAAGTTCCGCAAGAAGGTGTAGGCGCGGGGCGTGTCGTAAGGGCCGCCGCGGTCCGCGATCAGCGGATGGCGGCGGCCCTTTTGTACGCGAACCAGGAGATGTTGGAGGAGAGCCCGGCGATCAGCACCCAGATGATGCCCAGGAAGTTGCCCCGGCCGAAGGAGACCACGGCGGCGATCACCGCCAGGACGCAGACGGCCAGGGCGTACAGGGCGAGCCGCCGGGAGGAGCGGGCGGCGGCGGCATCGGGGGCGGCGGTGGGGGCGGGCGCGGAGCCGGGTGAGCTGGAGGACATGCGCCCCATTGTCCCCGAGCAGGTCAGATGTCGGTGAGCCGGACCCCGGCGTGCGCCTTGTAGCGGCGGTTGACGGAGATCAGGTTGGCGACCAGCGACTCCACCTGGTGGGCGTTGCGCAGCCGCCCGGCGAAGACGCCGCGCATCCCGGGGATGCGGGCGGCCAGCGCCTGGACGAGTTCGCAGTCGGCCCGGCTGTCGCCCAGCACCATGACGTCGGTCTCGATCTCGGTGACCTCGGGATCCTGGAGCAGCACGGCCGACAGATGGTGGAAGGCGGCGGTGACCCGGGCGTCGGGCAGCAGGGCGGCGGCCTGCTGGGCGGCGCTTCCCTCGTCGGGGACGAGGGCGAAGGCCCCCTGCTTGTCGAAGCCCAGGGGGTTGACGCAGTCGACGACGAGTTTGCCGGCGAGTTCGGTGCGCAGGGCGGTGAGCGTCTTGGCGTGGCCCTCCCAGGGCACCGCGACGATGATGATGTCGCTCTCCCGGGCACAGCCGGCGTTGTCGAGCCCCCGGATGCCGAGCCCCAGCTCGGCGGCGGCGGCCTCGGCGCGCTCGGCGGCACGCGACCCGATGATCACCTGCTGCCCGGCCCGCGCGAGCCGATAGGCCAGCCCCCGCCCCTGATCCCCGGTCCCGCCCAGCACCCCGACCACCAGCCCGGACACATCGGGCAGCACCCAGGGATCCTTGGGGGTGGGCTTGGGAGCAGCGGCGGCATCATGAGAAGTCATGCCCCCGATCCTGCCACCCCGCCCCGGGGGACGGGTGGGGTGGCGGGGCGTCAGACCCGCCGAAACTGAGCCGAGTCCAGAACCAGCGTCCGATCAGCCACCGGGATCTCGATCTTCTCGCCGAAGTCGCCGGAAACGGTGCGCCGGTAGGCGCCGTCCTCGGGGTGACGGTGGAGGATCCAGCGGGCGGCGCTGACGTTCACCACGAGGGAGGACGGGATGCCTCGGAGGGCGTAGTGGCCGGGCCTGGTGTGGTATTCGTGCGCGGGGCTCTCCGGGAAGCCGATCTCGATGACGAATTCCAGGAGGCTTTCATCGATCGCGCTGTCCGCCGGTACGACCTTCTCCGACGGAATAGCCGACACATCGGGCTCCGGCAGATGGCCCTCACGAGCCGGGGTGACGGAGAATCCGCCGACCGATTCCCAGCCGGGCAGCTGCGCCTCGATCTGATTCCAGATTCGCCGCTCCGCGAACTTGGCCCCCTGGGGCACCGGCACCATCACCAGCCCACGATCGGTGAGCCGAAGCCGGGCGCTGCGCGGGATCTCACTGGTGCTCTGGACGAAACTCACCCAGCCGTCGAAGTGGGTCATGCGCTCTCCCCGGCCCTCACCTGGTTCAGGCAGCTTCGGCCTGCTGGGCCGAGCCGGGAAGCCGGACGGCACTGAGCGAGTCGATGTAGTCCTGGATCCGCTGCCGTTCGGCCACTGACCGCCTGGGTTCGCCCGCGAGGGCGTACCAGCGGCGCAGTGTCTCGGCGTGGTCCATCTCGATGAGGCGAGTGATGGAGTCAATCCCCATCTGCTCTCGCTGTTCAGGCGTGATCTCCAAGGTCCCCGATCCTTTCATTCAGGCGTCCCAATTCGTAGTTGAGGCGTTGCAAACGGCGTTGCTGGTGGTCGATACCGACCTTGTACTGACTGATATAGCTTTCCGCGTTCGGCACCTCCTCTTCCAGGATCACTGTTCGCCTCATGTAGTCATCGTCACCGGCCACAGGCTACGCCTCCTCCTTCGAGCGCTGACTTCCGCCGTGAGAGTCACTCTGGCATCAGCAGCACCACAGAAAGCGCTTCCTTGCCTGATCTTCATTCGATCAGGCAAGGCCCGGGCATCGGGTTGACCTTTGGCCTTAGCTTGGGGGGTTCTCGTCGCTCTCCGGAGGCTCTGCCTCCTTGTCCCGCCAGCGCGGGTCCTCGCGCCATTCCTCTTCGCGGTCGCGGGCCGTTTCGATCGCCCGGGCCGCCTCCTCGCGGGTCGCGTAGGGGCCCAGGCGGTCCTTCGCCGGGCATTCGGGGCCTTCTTCCACCTTCTGGTGCTTCAGGCAGTAGTACCACTCGCCGGGCTTGCCGGCCGGGGTCCGTCGTCGGAAGAGCGCAGCCATACGTTCATCCTGCCCGCCCGTAGACTCGCTGGCATGTCTGGCCAGTCACTTCTTGTTCCCGGTACGGTCTCGCCGCAGCGGTCCGTGCCCTCCGTCATTCCCCGGCCCGAGTACGTGGGCAAGAAGGGGCCCACCCCGTACACCGGGCCCGAGGCGCAGGACGACGCCACCATCGAGCGGATGCGGCTGGCCGGGCGGCTCGCCGCGCAGGCCATGGCCGAGACCGCCGCGCACATCGCGGACGGTGTCACCACCGACAAGCTGGACGAGATCGCGCACACCTTCCTGTGCGACCACGGCGCCTACCCCTCCACCCTGGGCTACCGCGGCTTCCCCAAGTCGCTGTGCACCTCCGTGAACGAGGTGATCTGCCACGGCATCCCGGACTCCACCGTGCTGCGCGACGGCGATCTCATCAATCTCGACATCACCGCCTATGTGGGCGGCGTGCACGGCGACACCAATGCCACCTACTACGTGGGCGGCGAGGCGGCCGTCGACGAGGAGTCGCGGCTGCTGGTGGAGCGCACCCGGGAGGCCCTGAACCGCGCCATCAAGGCGGTACGCCCCGGCCGGCAGATCAATGTGATCGGACGGGTGATCGAGTCGTACGCCAAGCGGTTCGGCTACGGCGTGGTGCGGGACTTCACCGGGCACGGCATCAACCGGTCCTTCCACTCCGGGCTGATCGTCCCGCACTACGACGACCCGGGCGCCACCACCGTGATGAAGCCCGGGATGACCTTCACCATCGAGCCGATGCTCAATCTGGGCACCCACGAGTGGGACATGTGGGAGGACCAGTGGACCGTGGTCACCAAGGACCGCAAGCGATCCGCCCAGTTCGAGCACACCCTGGTGGTCACCGACGGCGGCGCCGAGGTGCTCACCCTTCCGTGACGAGGTTGCCGACACCATGTCGGCAAGAGCTTGACTTAGGTAAGCCTAAGTAGGGAGTATGGCGGGGCACGGCAGCATGCCGTGCCCCGCCGCCCGCGTCCCCGGAGGCTCCCTTGACCACGCCGCTCGCCGTCACCCCGTTCTCCGCCCAGATCCGCGAGGCGTCCCACGAAGCGCACACCCAGGCCGAGAACTCCACCTTCATGAGCGATCTGCTCGGCGGGAAGCTCGGCGTCACCGCCTTCCGCCGCTACACCGAGCAGCTGTGGTTCGTCTACCGCGCGCTGGAGGCCAGGTCCGCCGACCTCGCCGCCGACCCGGTGGCCGGACCGTTCATCCGGCCCGAGCTGGCCCGTACCGCCGCCCTCGAAGCCGACCTCGACCACCTGCACGAGGGCCCCGGCTGGCGCACCGTCATCACCCCGCTGCCCGCAACGCAGGCGTACGCCGCCCGCGTCACCGAGGTGGCCACCGACTGGCCGGCCGGCTACGTCGCCCACCACTACACCCGCTACCTGGGTGACCTCTCCGGCGGCCAGATCATCCGCGGCACCGCCGAGAAGATCTGGGGCTTCGAACGCAAGGGCCCCGGCGTCCACTTCTACGTCTTCGAGGCGATCGGCAACCCGGCCGCCTTCAAGCGCGAGTACCGCGAGACCCTGGACGCCATCGCCGCCGACGGCCCGGAGCGGCTGCGCATCGTGGAGGAGTGCAAGCGGGCCTTCGCGCTCAACTCCGCCGTCTTCCAGGACCTGGCCACGGCCTGCCGTTAACGTGAGGGGCATGCCGCCCTTCAGCCCCCCACCGTCCTGGCTGGCCGACGCCGTTCTCTACCAGATCTATCCGCAGAGCTTCGCCGACTCCAACGGGGACGGCATCGGCGACTTCGCCGGCATCACCGGCCGCCTGGAGCATCTGTCCTGGCTGGGCATCAACACCGTATGGCTCAACCCGTGCTTCGCCTCACCGTTCCGCGACGCCGGCTACGACGTGAGCGACTATCTCTCCCTCGCCCCGCGCTACGGCACCGACGAGGACCTGGCGCACCTGGTGGACGAGGCGGGCCGGCTCGGCATCCGGGTGATGCTGGACCTGGTCGCCGGGCACACCTCCGACGAGCACCCGTGGTTCACGGCCTCGGCGGACAACCCCGGCGACCAGCGCTACATCTGGGCCGAGCCCGGGGCCGGCGGCGCGCTGCCGCCCCGCTTCGTCCCCTCCCCCGGCACCCGCCCCGGCGGCTATCTGCCGAACTTCTTCGACAGCCAGCCCGCCCTCAACTTCGGCTATGCCCGCCAGGACGCCGCCGAGCCCTGGCGGCAGCCGGTGGACGCCGAGGGCCCGCGCGCCAACCGGGCCGCGCTGCGCGAGGTCATGGACCACTGGCTGCGGCTGGGCCTGGCCGGGTTCCGGGTGGACATGGCGCACTCACTCGTGAAGGACGACCCGGGGTTGGTGGAGACCTGCCGGCTGTGGGGCGAGCTGCGCACCTGGCTGGACACCACCCACCGGCAGGCCGCGCTGCTCGCCGAGTGGGGCGACCCGCAGATGTCGGTGCCGGCCGGCTTCCACGCCGACTTCCTGCTCCAGTTCGGCGGCCCGTCCGACGGGCTGCCGATGCGTTCGCTGTGGAACAACGGCCACGGCACCGTGCACCAGCACTGGGAGCAGCCGGACAGCTGCTACTTCGACGCCGAGGGGCGGGGCACGGCGCGCACGTTCATCGACGCCTGGGGCACGGC
The DNA here is from genome assembly GCF_059510435.1 of Streptomyces sp. NTD107. Lineage (NCBI taxonomy): Bacteria > Bacillati > Actinomycetota > Actinomycetes > Kitasatosporales > Streptomycetaceae > Streptomyces > Streptomyces sp. NTD107. The sequence goes on from NZ_JCAJZV010000002.1 coordinate 451,576, forward strand.
GGCCGGCTTCATCGGTGACAAGGGGTTCATCTCGCTGCCCACCGCCAACCACGACTTCTCCCGGCTGTGCTGCGGCCCGCGCACCGCCGAGCAACTGCCGCCCGCGTTCGCGTTCCAGCTGACCTGGCCGACGCTGCCCGCCATCTACTACGGCGACGAGATCGGCATGCGCTACGTGCCCGGGCTGCCCGAGCACGAGGGCAGCGTGCTGGAGGCCAGCTACAACCGGGCCGGCTCCCGTACCCCCATGCAGTGGGACGCGACACCGGGGGCCGGGTTCTCCAGCGCGCCCGCCGACCGGTTCTACCTGCCGCTCGACCCGGATCACGAGCGCCCCGATGTCGCCGCGCAGCGGGCCGACGAGGGCTCGCTGCTGCATCTGGTACGGCGGCTGATCGCGCTGCGCAGCGGCACCCCGGAGCTGGGCGGGGGCGGCTCGGTGGAGGTGCTCGGCGACGGCTATCCACTGGTGTACGTGCGCGGCGGGCGCTATCTGGTGGTGGTCAATCCACGGCTGGCGCCGGTCACCTTCCCGTACGAGGGCACGCCCCGGCCGGTGGAGGTACGCGGGGTACGGATCAGGGAGGGGCGGATCGAGGCGGACGGCTTCGGGTTCGGGATCTTCCGGCTCTGACGTTTTCCCCGCCGCCCCTTCCGCTGGAGCCCACTCCAGCGTGCAGACTCGCCGGCATGACGACAACGCGAGAGCGGGCGCTGGGGCGCTCCGGGATCAAGGTCAGCGCGCTCGGCTTCGGCTGCTGGGCGATCGGCGGCCCCTGGCAGGACACCGATGGCCTGCCGCTGGGCTGGGGCGAGGTGGACGACGAGGAGTCGGTGCGGGCGGTACGGCGGGCGCTGGAGCTGGGCGTCACCTTCTTCGACACGGCCGACTGCTACGGCACCGGGCGCAGCGAGGAGGTGCTGGGCCGGGCGCTCCAGGGGCGCCGGGAGGAGGTGGTGATCGCCTCCAAGTGGGGCAATGTCTTCGAGCCGGCCACCCGCACCATGCTGCGGGAGCCGGATGTCAGCCCGGAGTACGTACGGCAGGCGCTCACCCGCACGCTGCGCCGGCTGGGCACGGACTATCTGGACCTCTACCAGTTCCATGTGGGGCACGCAGAGCCGGCGGTGGGCGAGCCGCTGCGCGAGGTGTGCGAGGAGCTGGTGGCCGAGGGGCTGATCCGGGCGTACGGGTGGTCCACCGACTTCCCGGACCGGGCAAAGGTGTTCGCGGCCGGGCCGCACTGCGCGAGTGTGCAGCTGAACTGCAATGTGCTGGAGGACGCCCCCGAACTGCTGGCGCTGTGCGAGGCGGAGGGCCTGGCGGCGATCAACCGGGGGCCGCTGGCGATGGGGGTGCTGACGGGGAAGTACGACAGCGCGCCGGGTGGCGGGGCGAGCCTGGCGCCCGGCGACATCCGCGCGGAACCCCCGGCGTGGCTGCGGTACTTCGTGGACGGTCGGCTGGCGCCCGAGTGGCGGGCGAAGTTCGACGCGGTGCGCGACGTGCTCACCAGCGGGGGCCGTACCCCGGCGCAGGGCGCGCTGGCGTGGCTGTGGGCGCGCAGCCCGGTGACGGTGCCGATCCCCGGCATCCGTACCGTGGCGCAGGCCGAACAGAACGCGGCGGCCATGGAGTTCGGTCCGTTGACGGCCGAGCAGCTGGTTGACATCGAGAAGCTGCTCGGCCGTCGGTGACCTACCGGCCGGGGCCATGACGGCCGGTGGGTGTGCGTGCCCGCCGGCCGGGCGTTGACCGGCGGGCACGCGGACTGTCGCGGGGCTGGACCGTCAGCCGAGCGACAGCGTGCGGCGGCGGGCGGCGAAGTAGGCCGCCACGCCGGCCGCGCTCAGGGCGGCGGCGCCACCGGTCAGCTCGGCGAGCGGGATGCCGCTGCCGGTGCTGGCCAGTGCGCCACCGAGGGCACCGCCCGAGGCGCCGCCCTGGGGGGTGGTGCCGGCCGGGGTGGTGATGGGGGTGTCGGTGCCGCCGGGGTTGCCGGTCGGGGGCAGTTCGGCGTCCTCGCTGAGCGCCACCGCGACGGTGACCTTGTCCAGTTCGGTGCCGGCCGGGTACATCGGGGTGCCGTTGTAAGCGAACACCTCGGAGCCCTCGGCGGTGAGGGTGGCCGGGACTCCGGTGAGGACGATGACATCGCCGTCGGCGGTGAGCGCGCCGGCCGGGATGTCGAGCGAGGCGACCGTGATCGCGTCGTACGTGCCGTCGTTGGTGGTGACGTCGGCGATCAGCTCGCCCTTGGTGCCGTCGATCTCCACCGCGAAGTCGGAGAAGGTCAGGTCCAGGGCGTACCCGCCGGTGCTGTCGGCGTGGCCGAGGAAGCGGACGCTGCCGTCGAAGGCGGCGCCCAGGGTCTCCTCGGTGGTGTCGAACTCGCCCTCGGCGTTGGTGAACCGGTAGCCGGCGTCGTTCTGGACGGCGCCGTCGGCCAGCTTCACCTCGCCGTGCGCGATGGGGCCGGTCACGTAGTTCCGGAAGGATTCCTTGACGCCCCAGTCGAGGGTGCCGTCGTGGATCACGCCGGCGAGGATCGGGTCCTCGGCGTCCGGCTCGTCGTCGACGGGGGGCTCGTCGTCCGGGTTGTCGGGGTTGTTGGGGTTCTCGGGGTTTTCGGGGTTCTCCGGCTCATGGGGGTTCTCCGGGGTGCCCGGGTTACCCGGGTTCTCGGGGTCGCCGGGGTTCTCCGGGTTGCCGGGTTCCCCGGGGTCGCCCGGGTTCCCCGGCTCGGGCTCGGGCTCGGGCTCGGGTGTCTTCGCGGTGACGGTCAGGGTCGCCGGGTCCAGCGCGGTACCCGCCGGATACATGGGGTTGCCCATGAAGGCGAACGCCTGCGAGCCGTCCTCGGTCAGGGTCGCCGGGATGCCGGCGAACACCATCGCGCCACCGGCCCCGGAGCCGGGGTTCACGCCGGACAGGTCAAGGGAGGCGACCGCCACGTCCTCGGTCAGCTCACCGGCGACCGTCACATCGGCGACGATGGTGCCGGAGGTGCCCTCGGTGACGACCCGCAGCTCGGAGAATTTCAGGTCGAGCGCGCCGTGGTGGCCGGTGTAGTGGACGCTGCCGTCGAAGGCGGTGTTCACGGCGTGCCGGGTGAGGTCGTAGCTGCCGGTGCCGTTGCCGAAGCGGAAGCTGGAGTCCGCGTTCCGCTCGGCGCCGTCGGCGGTGGTGATCGTACCGCCGGCTATCGGCCCGGAGATGTAGTTGTTGAACGAGGCTTTGACGCCCCAGTCCAGCGTGCCGTCGACCAGCTCGAAGGTGCTCGCGGCACCCGCTCGCTCGTCGGCGAACGCGGGGGCGGCGAAGCTGGTGGTGTACAGCACGGTGGCGGTCGCCGCCGCCAGCAGCATGCCGCCCCGCCGTACGGTACGGGTACGGGCTCGGGTTGCGGTCGTCATGATCGCGTTGACTCCTCGGGGGTTCCGGAAGGATCTTTCGTGTGCCGCGCGGTGCGGCGCCTCGCGATGAGGTGGGCGGCGACGGCGGCCAGCACGAGGAGCGTGCCGGCGCCTGCCGCGATGAGGGGGGTCTGGGAGGAGGACGAGGCGGCCGGCTCGTTGTCCACGGCCTCGGGCTCGGGGTCGGGGTCGGGGGCGGCGGTCTCGGTGTCCACCGGATCGCTGCCGATGTCGGGCAGGGCGGGCAGTTCGGCGTCCTCGGTGACGGCGATGGCCACCGTGACCGGGTCCATCCCGGTGCCCGGCTGGTAGAGGCCGAACGCGGCGGCGCCCTCCTCGGTCAGCTCGGCCGGCGCCTCCTCGATGAGGATCAGGCCGTTGGCCGGGGCCAGTTGGTCGCTGTCGGCGGCGAAGGTGACCAGCGGCAGGCGGTCCTCGGTGCCGTCCGCCGTGGTGACATCGGCCGACAGGGTGCCGGTGCCGTCCGCGATGCTGACCCGTACGGCGCTCAGTTCAAGGTCGAGTCCGTTGCCGGTGAAGTGGACGGAGCCGGTGAAGTCCGCCTCCGCCGTGCCCGCTTCGGGGTCCACGGTGCCCTGCCCCGCCGGGAAGCGGAACAGCGCGCCGCCGTCCTGTGCCCCGTCCGTCAGCTGCCACCGGCCGGCGGCGATGTCGCCGGTGACGTACTCGCGCCAGGTGCGCCGTACCCCCCAGTCGACCGCCGCGTCGGTGATCTCGTGGGCGGCGGGCTCCGCTTCGGGCTCGTCCTCGGGGTCGGGGTCCGGCTCGGGCTCCGGGTCCGGTTCCGGGTCGGCGGGCGGAGTGCTCGGCTCCAGGGTGTCGGCGGTGAAGGTCACCGGGTCGAGCGCGTCGCCCGCCTCGTAGTAGCCGGCGAAGGCGGTCGCGCCCTCGCCGGTGAGGGTGGCCGGGATGCCGGAGACGGACAGCTGGGTGCCGCCGCGCAGGTCGACGCCGGACAGGTTGAGGGAGGCGAGCGGCACTTGGGCGCGGTCGCTGATCTGGCCGGTGCCGCGCGCCTTGCTGCGCATGTCGGCGTAGAGGGTGCCGGTGCTGCCGGAGATGCGGAGGGTGGGGTTGGCGACGGTCAGGTCCAGTTTGTAGGAGCCGTCCGCCTGTTGGTGGCCGAGGAAGCGGACGCCGCCGGAGTAGCCGGCGGTGACCGTACCGGTGTCCGGGTCGTAGGTGCCGGTGGCGGTGTGGAAGCGGAACTGACTGGTTCCGACTGTGGAGGCGCCGCCGCTCAGGGACCAACTGCCTTGCGCGATGGGACCGGTGATGTAGGTGAGGAAGGAGGATCGGATGCCCCAGTCCAGCCGGCCGCCGGAGACGGTGCGTTCGGTGGCCTGGGCCGTGCTCGGCAGCAGGATCACCGCCAGCAGCGAGGGCAGCAGGGTGAGCAGCGCGAGGAGGGATACGCGCTTGCGCTGGGATCTGGGCAGCATCGAAGGGTTCCTTCCAGCAGACCCGGGGTCATGGACTGAGGTTAGGCTAACCTAAGCTACATTCGGCCAGATCGGAAACCCCGGGCCCGGAAGGCGGACTCCCCGTGACACAACGGCACCCACTGCGCGCCCCACTTGCCGCGCTGCTGCTGCTCGCCACGCTCGCCCTCAGCGGATGCGCGAGCACGACGCGGGGCGGCGGCGGAGCGGAGGAGAGGGCGGGTACGGGCACGGAGTCCGCCGCCGATCGCCTCGAACCGCTGGACGGGCCCGCCCCCACCCCCGTACTCCCGGTCACCGTGGACTCGGCGGACGGCACGGAGATCACCGTCGGGACCGCCGAGGCGATCATGCCGCTGTCGGGATCGATCGCCGAGATCGTCTACACCCTGGGACTCGGCGAGCGGGTGGTGGGGCGGGATGTGACCGCCACCTTCGAGGAGGCGGCGGACCTGCCGGTGGTCACCCGGGGCCATGAGGTGTCGGCGGAGAGCGTGCTGTCCCTGCACCCCGATGTGGTGCTGATCGAGTCGACCACCGGTCCGGCCGAGGCCATCGACCAGATCCGGGGCGCCGGGGTCCCGGTGGTGGTCTTCGACGCGGCGAAGGAACTGGCCGATGTGGCAAGCCGGATCACGGCCGTGTCCGCCGCGCTCGGCGTGCCGGACGCCGGACAGCGGCTGAATGACCGTACGGAGCAGCGGATCGCCGCCGTGCAGGCCGGTATCCCGGCGGACGGCGACCGGCCCCGGGTCGCGTTCCTCTATCTGCGCGGGACGGCGTCGGTCTATCTGATCGGCGGCGCCGAGTCGGGCGCGTCCTCGCTGATCGAGGCGGCCGGCGGTATCGACGCGGGCAAGGAGTCCGGTCTGGACAAGGACTTCACCCCGATCACGAGCGAGGCACTGGTGGCGGCGGCGCCCGATGTCATCCTGGTGATGACCAAGGGCCTGGACTCGGTCGGCGGCGTCGACGGCCTGCTGGAGATCCCCGGCATCGCCCAGACCCCGGCCGGCGCCAACCGCCGCGTCGCCGACATCGAGGACGGCGTCCTCCTCAACTACGGCCCCCGCACGGACACGGTGCTGGCCGACCTGACCAGCCAGATCCACCGCGACGCCGAGAGCGGCGAGGGCGGCGAGAGCGGCGACGGCGCATGAGCGAGCGCGAACGCCCGGCCGGAACCGATGCCGGCCCCGACCGGACGGCGAACGGAGCGGAGCCGGCGGCCCGTACGGGGGCCGGCTCCGCAACGACGACGACGGCGGACCGCGCCGACACCTCGCCGACCGGACCGCCCGACCCGATCGTGGACGGGCCAGCCCGGGCGGGCAACCGCCCGGCGGTCGGCCGGCGCAGCCGGGCCGCGCTGCTCACCGGGGGGCTGGTGGGCGGGCTGCTGGTGCTCGCGCTCGTGGCGACCGGGACCGGGGCGTATCAGATCGCCCTGCCCGACATCCTGGCCTCCGTCGCGCACCGGATCGGTCTCGGCGGGCAGGCCATGGAGCGCACCAGTGAGAGCGTGCTGTGGGACGTGCGGCTGCCGCGCGTGGTGCTCGCACTCCTGGTCGGGGGCTCACTGGGGTGTGCCGGGGCCCTGATGCAGGGGGTGTTCGGCAATCCACTCGCCGAGCCCGGCGTGATCGGCATCTCGCTCGGCGCCGCTGTGGGCGCGGTCGCCACCATCGCGTTCGGCTGGACCTTCCTCGGCAACTGGACCGTGACGGCCGCCGCGTTCGTCACCGGGCTGTTCACCGTGCTGCTGGTGTACGCGCTGTCGCGGTCCGCCGGCCGCACCGAGGTGGTCACCCTCATCCTCACCGGCATCGCCGTCAACGCCTTCGCGGGCGCCCTGGTCGGCCTGTTCACCTTCTACGCCGACAACTCCCAGGTCTCCCAGATCACCTTCTGGCAGCTGGGTTCGCTCGCCCAGGCCACCTGGCCCAAGGTGCTGGCCGTGCTGCCCTGCGCGCTCGCCGGGCTGATCATCGCCCCGCTGTACGCGCGCCGGCTCGATCTGCTGGCGCTGGGCGAGCGCCCCGCCCGCCATCTGGGCGTGGATGTCGAACGGTTGCGGATCACCCTCATCCTCGTCGTGGCGCTGCTGACCGCCGCCGCCGTCGCGGTGGCCGGGGTGATCACCTTTGTCGGGCTGCTCGTTCCGCATCTGCTGCGGATGGCGGCCGGCCCCGGGCACCGGTTCCTCATCCCGGGCAGCGCGCTGGGCGGCGCCCTCGTGCTGCTGGCCGCCGACCTCGGCGCCCGTACCCTCGTAGCACCCGCCGAGCTGCCGCTCGGGGTGCTGACCGCCCTGATCGGCAGCCCGTTCTTCTTCTGGCTGCTGCGCAGGACCCGTCGCCGGCAGGGAGGCTGGGCATGATGCGCCGGCTCATCGGTTTCCGTACCCGCCCGCCGCTCGCCCCGGCGCCGGCCGCGCCCGGGGAGCCGCTGGCGCACGCCAGGGGGCTGACGGTCCGGCTCGGCGGGCGCGCGGTGCTGGACGGCGTGGAGCTGTCGGTGGCCGCCGGCGAGGTGGTGGCGCTGGTCGGGCCGAACGGCGCCGGCAAGTCCACCCTGCTGGCCGCGCTCGCCGCCGATCTGCGGGCCGACGCGGGCGAGTTGCTGATCGGCGACCGCCCGGCCGCCGACTGGGACGCCCGTGAGCTGGCGCTGCGCCGGGCCGTGCTGCCGCAGTCCGCCGAGTTGTCGTTCCCGTTCGCGGTGGCCGAGGTGGTGGCGATGGGGCGGGCGCCGTGGGCCGGGATGCCGCAGGCGGACGACGACGAGCGGGCGGTCGCGGAGGCGATGGCGGCCACCGAGGTGACGGCGTTCGCCGCCCGGCCGTTCTCGGCGCTGTCCGGCGGGGAGCGGGCGCGGGTGGCGCTGGCCAGGGTGCTGGCGCAGCGCGCCCCGCTGCTGCTGCTTGACGAGCCGACGGCCGCGCTGGATCTGCGCCATCAGGAGCTGGTGCTGCGGGTCTGCCGGGAGCGGGCGGCGGCCGGTCAGGGCGTGGTGGTGGTGCTGCACGATCTGGGTCTGGCGGCGGCGTACGCGGACCGGGCGGCTGTGCTGCACGGTGGGCGGATCGCGGCGGAGGGCCCGCCCGATGAGGTCTTCACAACCGGACTGCTGTCCTCCGTTTATCAGTACCCGGTCGAAGTACTGCCTCACCCCCATACGGGTGTGCGGCTGGTGATTCCGCGCAGAGTAGCCGAATCCGGGCGCTGAACACGGCACATCGGGAAAGATTCAACCAACAACCGCCAAACGATGGCGGTTTCCCCTAAGCTCTCTGCTGCTGCACGGGCACGACTCACGGGGAGTTGAGGACGCGCCCTGTTCACGGACAGTTCACCACACCCGCACAACCGCACCGCCGCACTCCGCATCGCGCCACCGCCGTACCACCACATCACGTACCGCGTCCGCCACCGCGCATCACCTGGGGGGTCCATGCGTCCACTGGGTACCTCACGCTCCGGAACCGTCCGAAGACCGTCCGCCGCGAGCGGCCCGCCCACCGGGCGGCGCCGCGACAAACCCGCCTGGTACGCCCCCACCGCACTGGCAACCGACGCCCTCGGCGTCTTCCTCCCCGTCCTCACCGCCTTCACCGCCACCGGCCAACCCCGCCCGCTGGCCGCCGCCTTCACCGCCACCGCCGCCTGGACCGGCATCCGCGCCGCCCACCACCGCTACGCGTTACGCACCCTCGGCGAAACCCGCGGCCTGCTCATCGCCCTCCACGACTGGCTGATCCTCCTCGGCCTGCTCGCCGCGCTCCGCGTCCTCACCGGCGAGTCCTCCACCCTCCTCACCGCCGGCGGCGCCCTCGCCGCCGCCCCACTCCTCACCGCGCTCACCACCGCCCTCACCCACCGCCACCTCACCCGAAGCCGCCGCCACGCCCAAGCCCTGCGCCGGGTCCTGATCGTCGGCGAGCCGGGCCCGGTGGACGCCGTCACCGCACAGCTCGCCGCCCGCACCGACCACGCCTACGTCGTCATCGGCACCGTCCCGGTCGGCGGCGGCCACCTCACCTGCGGAGCCCCCGAGACCGGCCGGCTCACCGCCGACGAACCCACCCTCACCCTCGCTCTCTCCGAGGTCCTGCCCGAAGGCCCGGACGGCTCCACCGTGCTCGCCGCCGCCCACCGCCTGGAGGCCGATCTCGTCCTGGTGGCCCCCGGCTCACTCCTCACCGGCGACCGGCTGCGCCGGCTGTCCTGGGCGGTGCACGACGCCGGGCTCGGCTTCGTCATCGCCTCCGGGCTCAGCGAGGTCGCCCCGGGCCGGGTACGGATCCAGGCCACCGCCGGGCTCAGCCTGCTGCATGTCGCCCCACCCCTGCGGCACGGCCCGCAACCGCTCCTCAAAACAGCCCTGGACCGTACCGGCGCGGCGCTCGGCCTGCTGCTGCTCGCCCCGCTGCTGGCCGCCGTCGCCCTGGCGGTACGGCTCGACTCGCGCGGCCCCGTCCTCTACCGGCAGACCCGCGTCGGGCTGCACGGCACCCCGTTCACCATGTGGAAGTTCCGCACCATGGTCGCCGACGCCGAGCGGCTGCGCCCCGCGCTGGAGAGCACCAACGACCACCTCGCCGGACCGCTGTTCAAGATGCGCCGCGATCCGCGCGTCACCCGGGTCGGCCGCTGGCTGCGCCGCAGCTCACTCGACGAACTGCCGCAGCTGCTCAACGTACTGGCAGGCCGGATGTCCCTGGTCGGCCCGCGCCCACCGCTGCCGGACGAGGTGGCGCGCTACGGCTCGGTGGCGCTGCGCCGGCTCTCCGTCAAGCCGGGCATCACCGGGCCCTGGCAGGTGGGCGGGCGCTCGGAGCTGTCGTGGGACGAGAGCCTGGCGCTCGACCTGTCCTACACCGACAACTGGTCGCTGACCGGCGATCTGGACGTGCTGGCCAGGACGTTCCGCGCCGTCGTCGACGGCCGGGGCGCGTACTGAGGGGGCGGGGCCGGGGTGACAGCGCCAGCGCTACGCGGCGGCGGGCTGCGACCGCCACCAGTGGTACGTGTCCCGGATGCCGTCCGGCAGCGGCACGGCGGGGGCGAAACCCAGCGCGCGCAGCCGGGAGATGTCCAGCAGCTTGCGCGGGGTGCCGTCCGGGCGGCCGGTGTCCCAGCCGATGGCGCCGGTGAACCCGGTCGCCGTGGCCACCGCCGCCGCCAGCTCGGCGATGGAAAGGTCCTCGCCACAGCCGACGTTGACCGGGCTGTCCCCGTCGTACCGGCGCAGGAGCAGCAGCGCGGCGCGCGCCAGGTCGTCGCTGTGCAGGAACTCCCGGCGCGGGGTGCCGCTCCCCCACAGCGTCACGCTGTCCCGGCCGGCCGTCCGCGCCTCGTGGAAACGGCGGATCAGGGCGGGCAGGACGTGCGAGGTCTCCGGGTCGAAGTTGTCGCCGGGGCCGTAGAGGTTGGTGGGCATCGCCGAGATGTACGCGCGCCCGAACTGCCGCCGGTAGCCCCGTACCTGGGTGATCCCGGCGATCTTGGCGAGCGCGTACGGCTCATTGGTCGGCTCCAGCGCGCCGGTGAGCAGGGCCTCCTCGGTGATCGGCTGGGCGGCGTGCTTGGGGTAGATGCACGAGGAGCCGAGGAACAGCAGCCGGTCGATGCCGGCCGCGTGCGCGCCGGCGATCACGGACAGCTGGATGCGCAGATTGTCCTCCAGGAAGGGCACCGGGAAGCGGGAGTTGGCCATGATCCCGCCGACCTTGGCCGCCGCGAGGATGACGGCGTCGGGGCGGGTACGGCGCAGGAAGTCGCCGGTGCGGTCGGCGTCGCGCAGATCCAGCTCGTCGCGGGTGCGGGTGAGCACCTCGTACCCCTCGGCCGTCAGCAGCCGGGTGAGGGCGGAGCCGACCAGGCCGCGATGGCCGGCGACGAAGATCCGGGCGGCGGGCGGCAACAACAGCGCGGGGGACGTCACGCCTGTGGATTCTGCCAGCTCGGATCGCGGCACCAACACCATTTCGCACAGGTCGACTTCATATCCCACTGGGGGGATCGCTGATGCCGAAAACCGCGCTGATCACCGGGGTGACCGGCCAGGACGGCTCATATCTGGCCGAACTGCTGCTGGGGAAGGGGTATCTGGTGCACGGTCTGGTGCGCCGCTCCTCCTCCTTCAACACCGAGCGGATCGACCACATCTACCAGGGCCCGCAGGACTTCGGGCGGCAGCTGGTCCTGCACCACGCCGACCTGTCGGACGGGGTGGCGCTGGTCAATCTGCTGCGCGAGGTGAGCCCGGACGAGGTGTACAACCTGGGCGCCCAGTCGCATGTGCGGGTGTCCTTCGACGCCCCGCTGTACACGGGCGACGTCACCGGGCTCGGCTCGCTGCGGCTGCTGGAGGCGATCAGGGCCAGCGGGGTACCGGCCCGGGTGTATCAGGCGTCGTCCTCGGAGATGTTCGGCGCGGCCCCGCCACCGCAGCACGAGGGGACGCCGTTCCATCCGCGCAGCCCGTACGGCTGCGCCAAGGTGTTCAGCTACTGGTCGACCGTCAACTACCGCGAGGCGTACGGGATGTTCGCGGTGAACGGGATTCTGTTCAACCATGAGTCGCCGCGCCGTGGCGAGACCTTCGTCACCCGCAAGATCACCCGCGCCGTGGCCCGGATCCGGGCCGGGCTCCAGGACAAGCTGTATCTGGGCAATCTCGACGCGGTGCGGGACTGGGGCTACGCGCCGGAGTATGTCGAGGCGATGTGGCGGATGCTTCAGCGCGAGGTGCCCGACGACTACGTGGTGGCCACCGGCGACGCGGCGCGGGTGCGGGACTTCCTGGCCGAGGCGTTCGCGGCGGCCGATCTGGAGTGGGCCGACCATGTGCGGTTCGACCCCAAGTACGAGCGCCCCAGCGAGGTGGACGCGCTGATCGGTGACGCGGGCAAGGCACGGGAACTGCTGGGCTGGGAGCCCGCGGTGCGCTGGCGCGAGCTGGCCCGCCTGATGGTGGCGGCCGATATCGCGGCGCTGGAGGAGGAGTTGAGCGGGGCCCGGGTACGGGTGGACCGGTAGTCGGTGAGCGGCAGTCGGTGAGCGGCAGTCGGTGAGCGGCAGTCGGTGAGCGGCAGTCGGTGAGCGGCAGTCGGTAGTCGGTGAGCGGTGAAGGGACAGGGCGAGGCGGAATGGGTGCGATGACACGGCATGACACGGCAGCGGGACGCCACCACCGGTGGTGGAGAAGAGCGACGGTGTACGGCACCGCCCTGGCACTGACGGCCGGCGCGCTGGTCGGTGTCGGCGGCACGGTCGGCGGGGGCGGCGGTAGGGCGGGGGCGCTGACCCCACCGGTCGGCTTCACCGCCAATGAGCTGCCGACCTGGCAGACGAACGGCATCGTGCACGCCCTCGCCGAGGCGGACGGCACCGTCTTCGTGGGCGGCACCTTCTCCACCATCCGCCCGCCCGGCGCGGCCTCCGGCACCCAGGAGCGGCCGGTGGACAACTTCGTGGCACTGGACGCGGCCAGCGGAGAGCCGGTGGCGTGCGATCTGCGGTTCACCGTCGGCTCCGGCACGGCCACCGTGCGAGCGATCGAGGTCTCCCCGGACGGCAGGACGCTGTACGTGGGCGGCACCTTCGGCTCGGTCAACGGCGCGGGAACGTCGTCCGTCGCGGCATTCGACCTGCCCGGCTGCACCCGCAAGAACTTCCCGGTCGCGGCGAACGGCATGGTGCAGTCGATGGCGGTGAGCGCCGACCGGATCTATCTGGGCGGCAACTTCACCCAGATCAGCGGCACCGCCCGGTCCCGGTTCGCGGCCGTGACCCCGGACGGCGCCCTCACCAGCTGGGTGGCCAACGCCGACGAGCCCGGCAAGGCCGTCGAACTGACCCCGGACGGCAGCCGGGTACTGCTGGGCGGCGACTTCTTCACCATCAACGGCGCCAACTCGCACGCCCTGGCCGTGGTGCGGGCCGACACCGGCGCCACCGTCCGCACCTACCCCCTCGGTTTCATCGAACGCAACTCGACGGTGCAGGACATCGCGGTGGACGCCACCGGCTTCTACACCGGCAACGAGGGCACCGGCTCCGGAGTGTTCGACGGCCGGATCGCGCTCAACCACAGCGATCTCAACGAGCGCTGGCGCGACACCTGCCTGGGCGCCACCCAGGCGGTGGAGGTGTACCAGGACGTGCTGTACAGCGGGCATCACGCCCATGACTGCTCCAGCCTGGGCGAGTTCCCCGACCAGGAGCGCTACCACCTGTTCGCCCAGTCGGTGAACCACCCGAAGCTGCTCGGCTGGTTCCCCAACACCAACGACGGCCTCGGTGAGGCGCTAGGCCCGCGCGTGCTGCTGGCCACCCGCGACCACCCCACCGACGGCCGGGACTTCCTGTGGGTCGGCGGCGGCTTCACCACCGTCAACGGGCAGCCGCAGTGGGGCCTGACCCGGTTCGCCAACCGCCCGGACACCGGCAACCCGTCCGTGCCCGAGGTGTACGCCTCCTCGCACACCCCCGGCCAGATCGAGGTGAACTGGCGCCCCAGCATCGACCTCGACGACAGCCTGCTCACCTACCGCGTCTACCGCAACGGATCCACCACCCCCATCCACACCCGCGAGGCGGAGTCCGTCCCGTGGCGCCGCCCGCAGCAGACCTTCATCGACACGGCGGTGACGGCCGGCGAGACCCACAGCTACCGGATCACCGCCACCGACGGCGCCGGCAACACCACCGCCCTGTCCACCCCGGTGTCGGCGACCGTCGCCTCCGGCACCCAGCCGTACGTCCAGGCGATCCGGGCGGACAACCCGCTGCTGTACTGGCGGTACGACGAAACCTGGGGAAACCTGGTCACCGACGCCTCGGTCAACAACCGCGCCAACGGCGTGCACCGCAACGGCCCGCAGCGCGGCGTCACCCCCGGCGCCGTACCCGGCCCCGGCGCGGCGGGCGTCGGCTACGACGGCGCCACCACGTACACCTACAGCGACCGCAGTTACTCCGGGCTGACCCGGTTCACCGTGGAGACCTGGTTCAAGACCACCACCAACCAGGGCGGCAAAATCATCGGGCTCGGCAACCGCACCCTCCAGCCGAGCACGGTGCGCGACAACAACCTGTACATGCTGAACGACGGCCGGCTCTCCTTCGGGGTGTACGACACGGCGCTGCGCACCATCACCAGCGCCGGAACCACCCGCTACAACGACGGCCGCTGGCACCATGTCGTCGCCTCGGTCGGCGCGAACGGCATGCGGCTGTACGTGGACGGCGCGCAGGTCGCCAGCAACACGGCGATCACCCAGGTCCGGGACCGCACGGGGTGGTGGCGCACCGGCGGCGACAGTACGGCCAGCCTCGCGTCGCGGCCGTCCAGCGACTTCTTCAACGGGCAGCTGGACGAAACAGCCATCTACGGCACGCAGTTGTCGGCCGCCCGGGTCACCGCGCACTACCAGGCGGCGTCCCAGCCGGTGGACACCATCACCCAGCTGACGCCGATCGCCGACACCTACGTCAACGCGGCGGCGGTGAGCGCCAACTACGGCACCCACCAGAACCTGGCCGTACGCGGCACCCCCGGCTACGAGACCTATCTGCGCTTCCAGCTGCCGGCCGCCCCGAGCGGGACGGTGCTCAAGAGCGCGGCGCTGCGGGTGCGGGTCACCACGGACCCGGTGGCCGCGTCGAACGACGACTTCCGGGTGGTGCCGATCACCGGGGCCTGGACGGAGACGGGCACCATGTACAGCAGCCGGCCGGCGCTGGGCACCGGCACGCTGGGCACACTGCGCTCCCCGAACGTCATCGGCGCCACGCACACGGTGCCGCTGACGACGGACACCGTGCGCGGCTCACTGGGCGGGCAGCTCAATCTGGCGCTGGTGAGCGACGGGACGGAGAGCCTGTGGCTGTACGCGCGTGAGTCGGGGACGGAGGCCAACCGGCCGCAGCTGATCCTGACCTTCGGGGCGCCGTGATGGCCTGGCTGCGCAAGTACCGGGTGGCGTTCGCGCTGGGGCTGCTGACGGTGGCGGTGCTCTTCACCGTGCTCAACCGGTGCGTGCCGGGCGGCGACAGCGGCACGGGGTTCGCCGCCGGGGAACGGACGACGGAGCCGGAGGCGGCCGGCACTCCCGCGCCGGAGACAGGAGAGCCGACCACGGAGGAAGCCGAAGAGGAAGCCGAGGGGGGAACGGAAGCGGAGCCGCCGCCTGCGGCGGACGCACCGCCGGCCGGACAGCCCGAGGAGCCGGCGGCGGCTCCGGAGACGGCACCGGACACGGACGGGCGCGGGCCCCGACTGACCGAGGAACAGCGGGACTTCGTCACCCAGCTGTCCAACACCCCCGGGATCCCGGCCGGCACCGATCCCGCGGCCGTCCTGGAGATCGGCACCGAGGCGTGCGACCGCCTCGGCTACCTCGACCGGCACGCCACCGAGGCCGAGATCGTGGCCATCCTGCGCGACGACGAGATCCCGCAGGCGGCAGCGGCGATCGACAACCTGTGCCCCGAGTACGGGGAGCTGCTGAACCAGGCGAAAGAAGGCGAGCGTTGAACACAGTGGGGCGGAAACTACCCATCGTCGTGGTGATCCCGACGAAGAACGAGGCGGAGAACATCACCTCCACCGTGCGCTCGGTCATCCACCACTTCGACGCGGTGGTCGTCGTGGACTCCGACAGCACCGACAACACCCGCAAGCTGGCGAAGACGGCCGGCGCCGAGGTCGTCCCGTACACCTGGAACGGCAAGTACCCCAAGAAGAAGCAGTGGTGCCTGGACCACGTGCACCGCGAGCGGGACTGGGTGCTCTTCCTCGACGGCGACGAGACGCCCAGCCCCGAGCTGCTGGCCGAGCTGCGGCGGATCTTCCTCGACGGGCGGACCGTGAAGCCGGCGGCGTTCGACATACCGCTGGGCTACTGGTTCGGCGGCCGGCGGCTGCGGCACGGATACACCATCGTCAAGCGGGCGTTGCTGGACCGGACCCGCAGCCGGTTCCCGGAGCCGAACGACCTGGACGCCCCCGGGATGGGCGAACAGGAGGGCCACTACCAGCCGTTGGCGCACCCCGCGTACCGGCTGCGGGCCCCGATCGAGCACCGGGACCTGGACCCGGTGACCACCTGGTTCGAGCGGCACAACCGCTACTCCGACTGGGAGGCGTGGCTGGAGCAGAACCCGGAGGTGCGCGAGCAGATCCGGGTGGCGAAGACCCGGCAGGGGCAGCTGTTCCACCGGGCGCCGTTCAAGCCGCTGGTGTCCTTCGGCTACGCGTACGTGTACAAGCGCGGCTTCCTGGACGGCCGGGCCGGTCTCGACTACGCGCTGGCGATGAGCTTCTACCGGTGGCAGATCGGGGTGAAGGCGCGGGAGCTGGCGGAGTCCCGCGGGTAGCCGCCCAGGACCCCGTCATAGACGCGGAGCAGTTCATCCACGACGGCGTCGAGGGTGAACTGCCGCCGCACCAGATCCCAGGCGGCCAGCGAGGCGCGCTCGTTGGCCGCCGGATCGAGCAACTCCAGCACGGCGCCGCCCACGTCCTCCGGGCGTGCCACGACCCGACCGGCCCCGGCGGCGGCGACATCCGGGGCGAGCCCGGTGGTGGCCGTGATGACAACCGGGGTGCCCACCGACATGGCCTCCAGGACCGACACCGAGAACGCGTCCTGGACGGACGGCAGCACGAACACATCGGCCGCCCGCAGCTGCCTCAGCACCTCGGGCCCGTCCAGCCCGCCGGGGACATCGAGCGACCCGCGTACCCCCAGCTCGTCGGCGAGCGCCAGCGTGCCGGCCAGCGCCCCGGTGTCGGGCCCGGCCAGCACGAACCGCGCGTCCGGGTGCCGGGCGAGCACGGTCGGGATGGCCCGTACGAAGTCCTGGGGCCGTTTCCCCTCCTGCACGCGCGCCAGATAGAGCACGGTCGGCGGACCGTCGGCGCGTTGGCGGCGCTCCGGCCGCTCCTGGCCGGGCACGCCGTTGACCAGCCGGTGCGCGGGCGCGATGGCCTCGGGCGCCACCACGGCGGCGGTCTCGCGGCGCTCCCGCTCGGTCAGGTGCAGTACGGCGTCGGCGCGCCGCAGCACGCGGCGCATCCCGAGCACGTCCACGAGCTGGGCGACCCGCTTCTCGGTCGGGTCCACCATGCCGTGGGTCTGCACGACGAGCGGCCGGCCGGCCCGGAGGGCGATCAGCGCGAAGGGCAGCGTGATCAGGTCCCGCATCAGGTGTACATGGACCAGGTCGGCGGACCGGATGTAGGACCGGGAGCGGGCGAGCAGGGCCGGGGAGGTGATGCCGCTGACCTCGAACCGGGGCAGCACGTGCCGGGCCTGGAACAGCCGTACCGGCACCCCGTCCACCTGGCGCGGCAGGGGCACGCCCGGCGGGAAACCGTCGCCGAGCGCCAGCAGCCGGGCCTGGTGCCCGCGCTCGCGCACCCCCCGGCAGAGATTGAGCGCCACCCGGGTGGGGCCGCCGAACTCATGCGTCGGGGTGTGCAATGTGACCACATGAAGAACCCGCACGGGGATCAGTCAAGCAGACGGGCCACTCAGGCGGAGGCGAGTCGCAGAATCAGGGCGGCGACGGCGAGCAGGCCGGAGACGATGGGCGGCACGAGCCCGTAGTCGTCGGCGCGGAGGTGAATGAACACGGCTCCGACGAAGTAGCAGATCACCCCGAACGCGGCAGCCGCCCCCAGCGGCACCACCGCCAGCCCGACCAGCAGCCCGACCCCGCCGGCCAGCTTGGTGAGCGCCAGCCGCGTCTGCCAGGAGTCGGGCACCCGCAGCGCCCGGAGATTGGCGCGGTACTGGGCATTGCCGGAGAGCGAGACGGCGGCCGTGCCGAGGAGGATGGCGGCGAGCAGGGCGCTGACGACGCCATAGGCGATGAACATGACCGCTCCGGGTTGGGTGCGCGAGAGGTGACGGTGTGGTGCCGGAGCACACCCAATCAGGAGAAAGGCGTTGGGAGGTAGGCCCTTTGAGCGTCTAACCGATCACACGTGCGAGGGAGAAGCCGTCGTACCCCTTGCCCCCGACCGTCTGGAGCGCGGTGGCGGACAGCCGGTCGTCCTCAGCGATCCGTTCGAGGAACTCCCGGACGCCCTGGACCGACCGGTCCGAGCTGCCGGCGTCGGTGACGGCGCCGTCCCGGACCACGTTGTCCCCGATGATCAGCGACCCGGGCCGGGTGAGCTTGAGCGCCCACTCCAGATAGCGCGGATTGTTGGGCTTGTCGGCGTCGATGAAGACCAGATCGAACGCTTCCCCGCCCTCGTCGGCCAACGCGGCGAGCGAGTCGAGCACGGGCCCGACCCGTACGTCGACGGTCTCCGCCAGCCCGGCCCGGTGCAGATTCCGCCGGGCGACATCGGCGAACACCGGATCGGACTCCAGCGTCACCAGCCGCCCACTCCCGTCACGCGGCAACGCCCGGCCCAGCCAGATGGTGCTGTAACCCCCCAGCGTCCCGATCTCCAGAATCCGCCGCGCCCCCTGGATCTGGGCGAGCAGCTGAAGCAGCTTCCCCTGATTCGGCGCCACCTGAATCGGCGGCAACCCGGCGGCATCACTGTTGAGCAACGCCGCCCTGAGCGTGTCGTCCTCCGGAGCGAACAAACCGGAGAAGTAGTCATCCACGTCGGTCCACCGCGGCTGGAGATGCTGCTGATGCGAATGATGGCGAGCCATCCCCCGAACCTAACAAACCGGACACTTACCGCAGAGCAACAAACCGCACGAACGCCACCCAGGGTGTTGGGGGGAAGCGGAGGTGGGGGTGGGAGGTAGCCTTGGAATCTCGGACATGGATGAGCGCGGGGGTGGCGGCTACCTCGACGCAGTTCGCGCCCTCGCCGTCGCTGTGGCTGCTCTTGAACCACTTCATGAGCCCACCGTCCTTGCTATGAACTCCGCCCAGTGATCACGGGTAAAGGACAACTGTGCTTCCTGCTGAACCTTGGTGTCCCGGACATGAACCACATCAGAGCTGGCGGCGACCTCGACACAGTTGGCACCGGAGCCGTCGCTGTAACTGCTCTTGAACCAAGCGAGCCGCTCACCGTTCATAGCTTTCCTGCCAATCGCTTGATGAACCGCGCCGACCTCTCCGTGTCCAGCGCCTGCATACGGATGATGCCATGTCGCTGGGCCTGAACACTGACCCTCATCCGGTCGGTGATCACACCGCTGATGTCCTGCGACTCGGTATAGGCAACGCTGCGCCCATCCTTGGTCTCCAAGAGGGTGATGGAGCCGTAGATACCGTGGTGCCGCCACTGAGTGGTTGGCATGACTTGGATGGAGACATTGCGCAGCG
Organism: Streptomyces sp. NTD107; assembly: GCF_059510435.1. Taxonomy (NCBI): domain Bacteria; kingdom Bacillati; phylum Actinomycetota; class Actinomycetes; order Kitasatosporales; family Streptomycetaceae; genus Streptomyces; species Streptomyces sp. NTD107. The sequence goes on from NZ_JCAJZV010000002.1 coordinate 470,774, forward strand.
CCCCCATCTGAAGCAGCCAGTCGCACTGCTCCTTCATCGTGTGGCGGCCACCGACCGGTCGGCGCAGGACTGATTCCTCGATCACGAAGGCCGTGACTACGGCCTTGTGGCTCTCGAAGATCCCGCGACGTTCCATACGTGCGGCAACCAGTTCGTCAACCACTTCATCATCGATGGGTGGGCACTGCCCGCTGATGAGGGCCCTGGCATAGCCCTCGGTCTGCAACAGTCCTGGAACCACCATGGGCTCATATGAGTAGAGGCTGAACGCTTCTTTCTCCCACTTGGCGAAGTCCCGGAAACGGGCGGGAAACCGTGCACGGTCGATGTCGTCCTGGATGGCCTTCAAGATGCCCCCGGCGTTCAGCACCAACTCAACGCCGTCAATGAACTGAGCCTTCGGCGCGCGGCGTCCACGTTCGACAGCGGAGACCTGGTCCACCCCGTACCCGATCCGCTCGCCGAACTCCTGCTGGGTCAGCCCCGCTGCCTCGCGCAGCCGCTTGATCTGCTTGCCGACGACCCGCAGTAGAGGATCGATTCCTTCCCGGCCCTCGTGGTTCCCCTGCTCTCCACCCTCGATCTCGGGGACTTCGCGCTCCTCAGCACCCATGATTCTCCCGCCTCACAGTCGAGTACCTGACGTTTTGTCAGACTAGAACTGCTCTCATCCTTCTGGTGGCTTGAGAGGGGGAATTACCCCACACGGGTTATTACTGCTGTCGGAACTTCCCTTGCCGTACAGCGGATTTCGCCACCGGACACGGGTCGGACAGGACTCGCACCGGCCAGGACTGTGGGTAACCGTCCTGGCAAAGGTGCTGGTCAGAGACCCGTCCGGGGGTCCACTCTGTGGCGCATGAAGACCGAGACTCCCCCCGCCCCGCCGCCCGCGTTCACCCAGGACTTCAGTGTGCTGCTGTCGTCAACACGGCGTGGGGCCCGGCTCGCTCGGTTGCTCGTGGCGCAGCAGTTGGAGGCGTGGGGGTGGCCGTACGACTGTTCGTTGTCGGTGGCCTGCGGGCAGATCGTGGCCGAGCTGGCGGCGAATGCCGCCCTGCATGGGCGGGTGCAGGGGCGGGACTTCCAGGTGCGGCTGGTGCTCTGGCCTGGGTTGCCGCTGCGGATCGAGGTGGCGGACGCGGCCGGCGAGCGCCGGCCGGAGGTGTCCGGGCCGATGGCGTTCCCCTCCCCCGAGGCCGAGTCGAGATGGGGGCTGCCGCTGGTGGACGCGTTCGCCTCGCGCTGGGGAGTGTGTGACCGTACACCGGGCGGCAAGATCGTGTGGGCCGAGCTGGATCTGCCACGGTGATCCGCTGCGTATGCCTCGCGTACCGGATGGCGGACGGCACGGCGTACCGCCTCGGCGCTCACCAGGCGCCCTCGGAGTGGGGCGCGCTGCTGTGGGTGAGCCACCGGGCGGCGAACATCGCCGATCAGCTGGACGATCCGGCCCGGAGCGCGATCCGCGAGTGGCTGGCGGATCGCCGGCAGATCCAGGACGCGCTGGAACGGCTGCGGGCGGGCGAGAGCTATTTCCTGCTGGTCGATGACCGGACCGTTCACTACCTCCTGGCCGTGACTCCCGCCCCCACTGCTACGGCTGGTGGAACCCCACCTCCGGATACTGAACTGACGGACCATCAAGAAGGGCCCCGTTCCGTTGCCGCAGCTGCCGATCCACAAACGCGGTGATGTAGGAGCGGGTGATCTCGTCGCAGCGGTCGCCGTCGAGGTTCTGGAGCCGGAGGCCGAGTTGCTGGCCCAGCGGGGCGACGTCGGTGAAGGAGAGATGTTCCATGCCGTCGACGGTCAGCCAGCGCTTCCACTGCGTGAGTTGGGCCCAGGTCTCGTCCCAGGTGGGGTCCGGGCCACCGGGTACGTGACTGGGCTGGCCCAGCAGCAGCATGGGGCGGTTGAGGGATTCGTCATTGGGATAGCGGAAGTTACCGTCCATGTTGACCGCGGCCGTGATGCGCGGGTCGGCCAGCAGGGCCGGGACCGTACTGAACCCGCCTGCTGAGTGACCGACCATGGCGACGCGGCCCGTGTCGATCAGACCGCTTAGCTCACCGGCTGCTTCTCCGGCGAGTTCGTCCAGCACGAAGGAGACATCCGCCGCGCGTACGTCACCGACCCGAGCGTAGTCGGGGTTCCGGCACACCACACACTCGGTGGTGCGCCCATCGGGGAAGCTGATGCCGTCCGCCTCGTAGTTGTGGCCGATGGCGGCGACGACGTAGCCACGGCTGGCCAGTTCCTCGGCGAGCCCGGTCTGGGTGGCGCGCGGCATGCCGAAGCCCGGGGAGAGGATCACCACGGGACGGCCGCCCCGGGCCTTCAACGGCTTGGCGTCAAGGGTGGAATGGGTGACGACGGTGGTCAGGATCTCCGGCGGCAGCGGGATGCCGCCCGCTTCCAGGTAGGTCCTGGACTCGGCGGCCGTCATGTACGGCGCGGGGGTGCTGGACGGCTTCGCGGTGGGGTACCAGACGGAGACCATCAGTTCGCGTTGCTCGCCCGCTACCCAGGGGTCGGCGCGGTTCTCGTCCTCAAGGTGCAGGTTCAGCATGCCGATCGCGTGGGAACCACCAGGCTCGGCCAACTGCGGTGGGTCCGGCGCCTCGACGGCCCGCGCGGACCCGGCGAACAGGGTGCTGGTCAGGACCACGGCGGCGGCCATGGCCCCGGTGAGGGATCTGCGTCGCACGATCGTTCTCCCGTCGATGGTGGGTGTCGATGGTTGCGAGCCCAACGCTAGGAAGCGGCGCGGACGTTGCCGAGCCACCGTGGGATGAAACCGCGCGCCGCACATACGCCCCCGGACGGCATCCCGGGGGCATACCCGGTCGGCGGCGTGGCCCCCTGGCGGGTCGCTGTGTGAGATGGCAGGCCGTCGTGGTGATCGATGATCTTCCCCGCTGCCTGGCAGCGAGACCGGATGACATGGTCTCGCGGGCGGCGAACAGGGCATGGGAAAGCGCAACAACAACCCACAACGAACCCGTGCCGCCGTAACCCGCACCCACCGGCCCCACCGGGCCCCACCCACACACCCGCAGAACAGAGCAACTACGCTCAACCCAAGACCCAACGGGCAACGGTAAAGGAACAGCAAAGCCCCCACAAAACCCCAGCTCAAAAAGGGTCCTCCCCGCACGCGCGGGGTTCCTTTCCTCCACTCCCCCAGCCCGGTCCAGCCCTGGTCAGTTGTCCGGGAAGGTCACCACGATTTTTTCTGCCGCGCCGGGGGTCAGGGCCAGGTGGAAGGCTTCTGCTGCTTCCGTGAAGGGGATGCGGTGGCTGATCAGGCGGGAGAATTTCGCTTGGTGGGCGGCCAGTTGTGGGGTGACCTCGAAGATTTCGGTGGGGTAGCCCTGGGAGGCGATCAGGGTGAGTTCGCTGCGGAGCATCGCGCCCAGGTCAATCTTGTCGGAGGGCTTCTGGACGGCCACCATCACCAGTTTCGCGTGCCATTTCGCCGAGGCCGTGACGGTCGCGAAGACGGCCGGGGCGCCGGCCGCGTCCAGGTAGATGTCCGTGGCGGGGCGGGGCTGGCCCAGGGCGTTGGTGCTGGGGCCGTGTAGTTCGGTCAGGCGGGTGGGCACGTCCTCCTCGGCGGAGTTGATGACGGCGTCGGCGCCGATGGCCAGGGCGGATTCGAGGCGTTCGGGGATGATGTCGACGACTGTCACATGTTCGACGCCGCGCAGCTTGAACCAGATGGTGGCGCCGAGGCCGATCGGGCCGGCGCCGAAGACGACGACCTTGTCGCCGGGGCCGGCCTCCGAGCGGTTGACGCCGTGCAGGGCGACCGCGAGTGGTTCGTTGAGGGCGGCGACGTCGTAGGGGACGCCGTCGGGGATGAGCGCCACGCTCTTGCCCGGTTCCGCGTCCTCGATCAGCAGAAACTCCTGCATGCCGCCCAGCGGGCCGCCGCAGCCGATGATGCCGGACGGGGCGCCCTGTGGGTTGACCACGACGCGGTCGCCCACCGTGAGGCCCCGTACCTCGGCGCCCACCTCGACGATCTCACCGGCCGGTTCGTGGCCCAGTGGGATCGCCCGGGGCGGTGCCCCCGCTGCCTGGCCGCTGGGTGTGCCGCCCATGTGCAGGAACATCACGTCCGTGCCGCAGATGCCGCACGCCCTGATGCGCACCACCGCGTCCTTGGGGCCGGGGGCCGGCCGTTCGGTGTCGATGATCTCGATGGTGCCGGGGGTCTTGCCCGTCCGGAGGGTTTTCATCGGCTGCTGCCCGCTTTCGTTCTCAGATGGCTGCCCAGCCGTTGTCAACCGGGAGGATGGCGCCGTTGATGTTGCTGGCGGCGTCGGAGGCGAGGAAGACGATGGCTGCGGCTTGTTCGGCCGGGTCCGACACCTTGCCCACCAGGCCCAGATAGCGGCCGAGGGTCTTCGGGCCCAGCGCGTCCGGGTCGGCCTGGACGCGCAGGCCGGTGGCCGTGCCGCCGGGGGCTATCGCGTTGGTGCGGATGCCGTGCTCGCGGTACATGACGGCCAGGGACTTGGTCAGTCCGGCGATGCCGTGCTTGGCGGCGGTGTAGGCGGCGCCGGCCGCGCTGCCGCGCAGGCTCGCTTCGGAGGCGGTGAAGACGATGGCGGCGCTGTCCCGGTTCAGCAGGTGCGGGAGGGCGGCGCGGGTGAGGAGGAACGGGGCGGTGAGGTTGATACGGATGACCCGGTTCCATTCGGTGTCGTCGGTCTCGCCGAGGGCGGACATGCGGTCCATGATTCCGGCGTTGTTGACGAGGATGTCCAGGCCGCCGTACGTGTCCACGGCGGCGGTGACGACCTCGTCCACGACGCTCTGTTCGCTGAGGTCGCCGATGACGGCGCGGGCGGTGCCGCCCGTGCTCTCGATGGTCTTGACGACCTCCTGGGCCGCTTCCGCGTTCAGGTCGGCGACGATGACCCGCGCGCCTTCCTCGGCGAAGCGCAGGGCGGTGGCCCGGCCGATGCCGGAGCCGGCGCCGGTGATGATCACGCTCTTGTCGGTGAGGCCCGTCGTCGTCATCGTTTCTCCTCCTGGTGAGCGGGGTGGGGGTGTGTGGGCCCCCGGGCCCGCGCAGATCGGGCCCGGGAGCGGGTGCCGATTCCCGTCCCCACGGGTTCGGCGTCCGGGCCGCCCCCGCTCTTGGACGGCCCGGCCTTACTTGACTTAGGCAAACATAATGAGGTTGCCTAAGTCAAACAATCACAACCACCACCTTGCTTGACTTAGGCAAAGAGAGGGTAAAGTGGTGTCATGACAGTCCCCGGCTCCACCCCCTCCCCGCACCCGACCCCGACCCCGCACCCGACCCCGTCCCCCGAGGTGCTGGCCATCGAGAGCGCCCTCAACCGCATCTCCTACCTCACCGCCCGCGCCCGTCAGCACACCCGGCTGATGGCCCTGGCCGGGGTCCCCCTGGACCGGGCCGCCGCCGCGCTGCTGCGGCATGTGGCGGACGCCGATCCCATGCGGCCCAGCGAGCTGGCCTCCCGGATGTCCGTGGAGGCGTCCCACGTCACCAGACAGGCCCAGCAGCTCCAGCGGGCCGGCTATCTCACCCGGGTCGCCGACCCGGAGGACCGGCGCGCCCAGCTCATCCAGATCACTCCGCTCGGCCAGGACGCGGTCCGGCGGATTCGCGAGGCGAGCGGCCGGGGAATGGAGTTGGCACTGGCCGATTGGTCGCCGGAGGAACTCACCCAGCTCGCCACCCTGTTCAACCGGATGGTGGACGATTTCCTCGCCCACACCGAAGACCCGATCGATGTCGACAGCGAGGAGAAGGAGAAGGAGGAGGAAGAGAACACCCAGCCCGGCTGATTCACCGGAGAGCCGCTCACTCCCCGCCTCGCCTCCCGCTGTGTCGCCGCTGCCCCATTTCGCCGTGAAGTCCAGTCCAAGCGCACTTCTGAATGGTCTTTCATGCTGGCACCTCAGACACCTCAGGCACCCCCGGCAAGCACACACGACAAGGCGCCGCCGGTACGCGGGGACGGGGAGCGGCTTCTCGTTCTCGCGGGCGACCCGGCCAGCGCCGAACTCCTCAACACCACCCTCGAACTGGCCGGCTACCGGATCGACACCGCCGGCAACGGACCCGACGCGCTGTCGTACCTCACCCGCCGCCGCTACGACCTGCTGGTCCTCGACACCGCGCTCCCCCAGATCCACCGGCTGGGCGAACAGCGCCGGCCCGCGCCCGTACGGCCGCCGGTGCTGTTCCTCACCGACTGCGACACCCTGTTCCATCTGCTGCCCGGGCTCAACACCCGCCTCTCCCCGGAGGATTACGTCACCAAGCCACTCCGGATTCCCGAGGTCCTGGCCAGGGCGCAGATGCTGCTGCGCAGCCGGGCCCACGGCCGGAGCCCCGGGCGGCCGGAGCAACTGGCCCCGCACTACGCCGATCTCGTCCTGGACGACGGCATCTGCCAGGCGCGGCGCGGGCCACGGCCGCTGCACCTGACCCCGGCCGAGTACCGGCTGCTGCGCCAACTCCTGGTCAACGCCGGGCAGGTGCTGTCCAAGGAGCAGATCTGCCGGCACGTTTGGGGGGAGTTCCGGGCCGGCAACGCCATCGAGAAGCTTGTGTCCCGACTGCGGCACAAGGTGGACCGGGAGGACCCCGCCCTGATCCACACCCGTCGCGGCTTCGGCTACTGGCTCGGGCGGCGCACCGAGGAGACGCCCACTGTCTGTGACCTGTGTCACGTCAGGCTGTCGTCAGGTAACTGACCGCAATGCGTCAGCTCCATCGGGTTGCCTGAACTCATCCTGATCCCCCGGTGCACCCCACAGCCGAGGAGTAGCGACATGCGTGTGGAAATTGACGTGCCGAAATGTGTGGCGTCCGGTCAGTGCGTCGTGGCTTCCCCCGACGTGTTCGACCAGCGTGACGAGGACGGTGTCGTGATCCTGCTGGCGGACTCCCCCGGCCCCGCCCTCCACGGCGAGGTACGGGAAGCCGCGGCCGTGTGTCCGGCGGCGGCGATCCGGCTGATTCAGGAGTGACGGCGTGACCCGGATCGCCGTCATCGGCGCGTCGGCCGCCGGGCTCGCGGCGGCCGAGACGCTGCGCCGCGAGGGGTACGACGGCACCCTCACCCTGGTCGGCGACGAACCGCATCTGCCGTACGACCGGCCGCCGCTGTCCAAGCAGTTGCTCGCCGGGGAGTGGGCGCCGCAGCGGCTGGCGCTGCGCGCGCCCGCCGAACTGACCGCGCTGGGCCTGGATCTGCGGCTGGGCACCGCCGCCACCGGGCTCGATCCGGTGGCCCGTACGGTGTTTCTGTCCGACGGCGGCGCCCTGCCGTACGACGGGCTGATCATCGCCACGGGGGTGCAGCCGCGCCGCCTGCCGGGAGCGGACGGCCCGGACCGTACGTACGGCCCGCAAGGCTCGCCCGGTACCCCCGGCACCCCCGATACGCCCGCTGCCCCCGGCACGCCCGGCGTCCACGTGCTGCGCACCCTGGACGACGCGCTCGCCCTGCGCGGCCGGCTGCGGCCGGGGCGCCATCTCGTCGTCGTCGGTGCCGGCTTCCTGGGCGCGGAGGCAGCCGCCGTGGCGCGCGGCCTCGGCGCCGAGGTCACACTCCTCGAACCGGCCCCGGTGCCGCTGGCGCACGCCATCGGCACCGAGATCGGGGCGCTGCTCGCCGACGCGCACCGGGCACACGGCGTCACGCTGCGCACCAATGTCACGGTCAGCGAGGTGACGACCGATGAGCGCGGCGGGCTCGCGGTACGGCTGGCGAACGGCGAGGGCGAACTCGTCACCGCCGACGATGTCCTGATCGCCATTGGCTCCCGGCCCAACACCGACTGGCTGGCCGACAGCGGCCTGCCGCTGGGCGACGGCCTGGTGTGCGACGCGTACTGCGCCGCCGCGCCCGGCGTGTACGGGGCGGGCGATGTGGCCCGCTGGCACAACCCGCTGTTCGGCACGGCGATGCGCGTCGAGCACCGTACGCACGCCGCCGAGCAGGGCATGGCCGCCGCCCGCAATCTCCTGAACCCGGACGCACGCCGGGAGTTCGCGCCGGTGCCGTACTTCTGGTCCGACCAGTACGACATGAAGCTCCAGGCGTACGGGCAGCTGCGCGGCCACGACGAACTCGCCGTGGTGGCCGGGGATCTCGCCGAACGCCGCTTCCTGGCCGTCTACCGCTCCGGGGATCACGTGACCGGGGCGCTGGCGGTCGGCATGCCCCCCAAGGCGATCCGCCCGTGGCGGCAGGCCATCGCCGCCCGTACCCCCTGGTGCGAAGCCCTTCCCACCGCCCACCTTTCATCACAGCACCGAAGGACGACGAGTGTCACACACTGACAAGCTGGGTTTTGATCCGAACGCCCTGCGCGCCAAGTACCGGGCCGAACGCGATCGCCGGATCCGGCCCGACGGCAGCCGGCAGTATCTGCGCACCACCGGCGAGTTCGGGTACTACGAGGAGGACCCGTACCTCGACCCGGATGCCGCCGAGGAGCGCGAGCCGATCACCGGCCGCGCCGACGCGGTGATCATCGGCGGCGGGTTCGGCGGGCTGCTGGCCGGGGCGCGGTTGCGGCAGGCCGGGCTGCGGGACATCCGGATCATCGAGAAGGCCGGGGATTTCGGCGGCACCTGGTACTGGAACCGCTATCCCGGGATCCACTGCGACATCGAGTCGTACGTCTATCTGCCGCTGCTGGAGGAGATCGGCTACGTGCCGGCCTGGAAGTACTCCCCCGGTGAGGAGATCCGGCAGCACGCGCGGGCCATCGGGCGGCACTTCGACCTGTACGAGGGCGCCTGCTTCCAGACCGAGGTGACCGGTCTGGAGTGGGACGAGGACGCGCAGGGCTGGACGGTGCGCACCGATCGCGGCGACCGGATAGCGGCCCGCTACGTGGTCGTCTCCAGCGGTCCTTTCAACCGCCCCAAGCTGCCGGGCATTCCGGGCATCGAGTCGTTCAAGGGGCATACCTTCCACACCAGTCGGTGGGACTACGGCTACACGGGCGGCGACGCGAACGGCAACCTGCACAAGCTGGCGGACAAGCGGGTCGGGGTGATCGGCACCGGCGCGACCGCCATCCAGTGCGTGCCGCATCTGGGCGCGGACGCGCAGCAGTTGTATGTGTTCCAGCGCACCCCGTCCTCGGTGGATGTGCGGGACAACCGCCGCACCGACCCAAAGTGGGCGGCGTCCCTGACGCCGGGCTGGCAGCGGCACCGGCGGGCGAACTTCCTCACCGTGGTCACCGGTGGTGACGCGGCGGAGGATCTGGTGGCGGACGGCTGGACGTCGGCGGCCGACCTCCACCGCGCCATGATGCCGGTGGCGGGCGCGGAGAGCCCGCAGGAGGCGGCCGAGCTGGCCGACTTCCGGAAGATGAACGAGATCCGGGCCCGGGTGGACGAGATCATCACCGAGCCGGGGACGGCGGAGACGCTGAAGCCCTGGTACCGCTACATGTGCAAGCGGCCCACCTTCAGCGACACCTATCTGCCCACCTTCAACCGGCCCAATGTGACGCTGGTGGACACCGGCGGGCACGGGGTGGAGCGGATCACGGAGGACGCGGTCGTGGTGGCGGGCACGGCGTACGAGCTGGACTGTCTGATCTTCGCCACCGGCTTCGAGACGGCCGTGCACCCGGCCGCCCGGGCGGGGCTTGAGGTACGCGGCCGGGGCGGGGTCACGCTCGCCGAGTACTGGCGGGCGGGGGCGCGGACGCTGCACGGCGTCTACAGCCACGGCTTCCCGAACCTCTTCCATCTCGGCACGCTCCAGAACGCGGTGTCCGTCAACTTCGCGCATGTGCTGGACGAGCAGGCGGTGCATGTGGCGGAGGTGATCGCCGAGGCGCGGGCGCGCGGGGCGCGGCGGATCGAGCCGTCGGCGGAGGCGGAGGCGGCGTGGGTGGCGGCGCTGCGTCAGCCGGCGCCGCAGCGGCTGGAGTTCCTTGCCGAGTGCACGCCCGGCTACTACAACAACGAGGGCAAGGTGCCGAAGATCATCGAGTCGTACGGCGCCGGGCCGATCGCGTTCTACGACATGCTGCGCGCGTGGCGTGCCGACAGCGGCATCGGCGAGGTGTTCGTCAAGTGATGGCGGGGCCGAACCGGTTCGATCCGACCGGGCGGGGCCGGCCACCGTACAGTGCGCGCTTCGCGGTCCAGCGGCTGAACCGGCCGAATCCGCTGTGGGGTTCGAACGGGATCGCGTTCGGCCCCGACGGGCGGCTGTATGTGGCGCAGTTCCTGGCCGGGCCGATCAGCGCGGTGGATCCGGCCACCGGTGAGATGGAAACGGTGGTGCCGCTGGACGGCCCGGTGGAGGCGCCGGACGATCTGGCGTTCGGCGCGGACGGGTCGATGTACATCGCGGATCTGCCGCCGGGGCGGGTGTGGCGGCGCACTCCGGCCGGCGCGTACCACCTGGTGTCGGACGAGGTGGAGGTGCCCAACGGCATCACCTGTGTCGGCGACCGGCTGTTCGTCAATGAGATGAAGATGGGCGGCCGGCTGCTCGAACTGTTCCCGGACGGCTCGCGCGGCCCGAAGGTGCTGGCCGAGGGGCTGGCCATGGGCAACGCGATGCAGCAGGGCCCGGACGGGTTGCTGTACTACCCGCAGATCGTGACCGGCGAGCTGTGGCGGGTCCACCCCGACGGGGGCGGCGTGCCGGAGCTGGTGGCGTCGGGCGTGCCGGGCCCGGTCGGGGCGCGGTTCGACCGGGACGGGGTGCTGGTGGGGGTGTCCAGCGGCATGTCCGGGCGGCTCACCAGGATCGATGTGTTCGGTGACGGTGCGCGGACGACGGTGGACACGGGTGTGCCGGGCATCGACAATCTGGCGATCGACGCGGCGAACCGGATGTACCTCTCCAGTTACGCGGGCGGCGGCGTCACGGTGCTGCGGCCCGATGGGCGGTCGTCGGTGCTGGTGCCGCAGAGCCTGAACGGGCCGTTCGGGGTGGCGGCGGACGCGCGCGGCACGGTGTACGCGGCCGACCACTACCGGATCGGCCGGGTCGGCGGCCGGCCGGACGGCGGCGTGGACGGCGGCGTGGACACGCTGGAGATCTTCAACGGCGCGCACGGGGTGGTGGCGGAGGGCCGGCTGCTGCATCTGGCCACCGAGTGGGGCGAGATCCTCACCTTCCACACCAAGGACCGCACCACCCGGGTGCGGGCGTCCGGGCTGACGCTGCCCACCGGGATCACGGTGGGCGCGGGCGGCGCGCTGGTGGTCGCGGAGACCGGTGCCGGGCGGATCGTGGGTGTGGACGCGGCGGGTGGGGTCACCGTGCTGGCGGCGGGGCTCAACCATCCGGTGGATGTGGCGTTCGACGACGAGGGCCGTTGCTATGTCAGCGAGGAGCGGCTGGGCGCGGTGCTGCGGATCGAGTCGGACGGCGTGCTGACGACGTTCGCGCGTGGTCTCGGCGGGCCGCAGGGTCTGGTGGTGCGCGGCTCGGAGTTGTTCACGGTGGAGGCGGAGCAGCGGCGGCTGGTGTCGTTCTGTCTGGAGACGGGGCGCCGGCGGGTGGAGGTGGAGCGGCTGCCGGTGGGGCTGCCGCCGGGGGTGGAGCGGGTGGAGCCGGAGCCGGTTCCGGGGCTGGCGGGCCGGCCGCGGCGGTTCGCGGGGCTGGCGGTGGCGCCGGACGGGGCTCTGTTGCTGTCGGCGAACGGGGAGGGGACGGTGTTGCGGCTGACGCCGCGCTGAGCGGTACCGCTGGGCAAGTGGTACGGGCCGGGGGTGGTGCCCCCGGCCCGTACCGTGCTTGTACCGGCCCTGTGGCGTGCCACCGCCGTGGCCGCTGCTGCCGCCGCCGCTGCCGCTGCCGCCGCTGCTATCCGGCGTACGTCTCGTACTCGGCGATCCGCGGGGTGCCGGTGGCGCTGGTGATCTCGAAGGTGATCTTGCGTACCGAGGTGGCGGGGAAGGTGATGACGCCCGCGCCGTTTCCGGTGGCCAGGACGGTGCCGGAGTCGGCGTTGAGCACCCGCCAGGAGCCGATGCGGCCGGTGGCGTCCGCCGCCTCCCGGATGTTGATCGTGGAAACGGTGGTGGCGGAGCCCCACTTGATGGAGATGGCGCCGGTGGTGCCGTTGGGCGACCAGGCGGTGTTCATGTTGCCGTCCCGCACGTCACCGTAGCTCGTACCGCTTGCCTTGCTGCTGCCGTCCGAGTCGGCCCCGATGCTGAGGTTGGTGCCGCCGGGGGTGCCGGGGTCCGGCGTGCCCGGGTCGGGGTTGCCGGGGTTGCCGGGGTTGCCCGGGTCCGGGTTCTGCGGGGTGCAGTTGCCGTCCGACTCCCGCAGCCCCTTGTTGGCGCCCGCCGTCTGGCTGACCACGCTCGGCACGCAGCCGGCGGCGTCCAGGGTGTAGGCGTAGGGGATGGAGACCGAGGTGTTGGAGGTCGGGTTGGGCCCGGCCGGGTTGGTGGTGCCGCCGGGGGTGGACCAGCGCACATTGTCGAAGGTGTTGCCGCTGACCTGCCAGTAGCCGGCCTCGGAGGTGTAGAAGGTGCCCAGGACGTCCTTGGAGTTCTGGAAGTAGTTGTTGTCCACCCGGACCCGGGCTCCGGCCCGGGAGTTGATCCCGGACTCATTGATCGTGTCGAAGTGGTTGTTGTAGGTGTGGGCGATGCCGCCGCGCAGCAGCGGCACCCGGGAGTCGATGTTCTGGTACAGGTTGTGGTGGTAGGTGATGAAGCCGTTGGACTGGTCGCTCTCACTCGATCCGACCAGCCCGCCGCGCCCGGAGTTGCGCAGGATGCTGTAGGACAGCGTCACGTACTGGGTGTTGTCCTTCAGATCGAACAGGCCGTCGTAGCCCTCCGATTCGCCGCCCGACGCCTCCAGGGTGACGTGGTCGACCCAGACATTGCGTACGTCGCGCTCCATGCCGATGGCGTCGCCGCCGTTGGAGGTGGGCGAGCCGGACTTCTTGACGTTCCGGACCGTCACGTTCTGGATGATGATGTTGCGGGACTCGCGGACGTGGATGCCGACCTGGTCGAAGAGGGCTCCGCTGCCCACGCCGATGATGGTGACGTTGCTGATCTGCTTGAGTTCGATCACGCCGTCGGCGGTGTTGCAACTGCCGCCCGACACCTTGCTGGTGTTGCCGTGGTTGATGGTCCCCTGAACCTCGATGATGATCGGGGTACTGCTGCCGGCCCGGTTGCACAGGGCCGCGTGGATCTCGGTGCCCGTGGTGGCCCGTACGGTCTGGCCGCCGGCGCCGCCGGTGGTGCCGCCGTTCTGGGACGCGTAGCCGGAGGCGTTGCCCGCCGCCGCCGTTGCCCGGGGCATCGTCAGGAACGCACCGGTCGCGATCACCAGGGCCGTGAGCGCCAAGGTCACATAAAGTCGCAGAGGGGCGACTGATCGTGTCATGCTCCGCTCGCCTTTCGTCTCCACATCGTGGGGGGCTGTCGCCGCGTACGTGGGTGCCGGGCGGTCGCGCAGGTGAGCAGGGCTCGTACGCGGAACAGGGGTGGCGTGTCCGACAGGGCTCGTCGTGCCTTGCCAGACCGTCGAGAAAGCGCTTTCTGAACTGGACGATAGAAGTGCGCCCGCCCAGTGACAAGAGAGAGGACAGCATCGACACCGCTTCGACAACGCTTCGACAACCGCTTCGACGATCGCGTCGACGGGAGCGGTAAATCGGTTGGCGGCACACCCGCGCGGGCGCGATGGTGGGGCGGTGAGCACGGAAGAACGCCCCCACATCGATGACGCACTCGTCCGCCGCCTGATCGGCGCGCAGTTCCCGCAGTGGCGCGGGCTGCCCGTTGCGCCGGTCCTGCCCGGCGGCAACGACAACCGCACATTCCGGCTCGGTGAGGCCATGAGCGTACGGCTGCCGAGCGCCTCCGGCTATGCCGGACAGGTCGCCAAGGAGCAGCGGTGGCTGCCGGTGCTGGCGCCACGGCTGCCGCTGCCGATCCCGGCGCCGGTGGGCGCGGGGGTGCCGGGCGAGGGGTTTCCGTTCGCGTGGTCGGTGAACCGCTGGCTGGACGGCCATGCGGCAGCCGGGGAGCGGATCGGCGACCTGCGCGCCTTCGCGCTCGACCTGGCCGGTTTCCTCACCGCGCTCCAGGCGATCGACCCCACCGGCGGTCCGGCCCCGGCACTGCACACCGGGTTCCGGGGCGGGCCGCTGACCACGTACGACACGGAGGCCCGTACGGCGATCCGCGCGCTGGGCGAGGGCGCGGCGGCCGAGGTGCCGGCGGCCCTGGCCACGGAGATCTGGGAGACCGCGCTCAAGGCCGACTGGCAGGGCCCGCCGGTGTGGTTCCACGGCGACATCGCGTGGGGCAATCTGCTGGTCGACGGGGACGGCCGGCTGTCGGCGGTCATCGACTTCGGTTGCATGGGTGTCGGCGACCCGGCGTGCGAGTCGGTGATCGCCTGGACCCTGTTCACCGGCGAGAGCCGCCGCGCCTTCCGCGAGGCGCTGGCCGTGGACGACGCCACCTGGGCGCGGGCCCGCGGCTGGGCGCTGTGGAAAGCGCTGATCGTGCTGGCGGGGAGGCTGGAGACCGACCCTGCGACGGCGGCGGAGCCCCGGCAGGTCCTGGCGGAGATCTTCGCGGAGTACGGCGGATGACGTACGACTGCGGCTAGCCTGGGCCCGTGCCGCCGCCTCGCCGTGCCCATGAACCGGTTCCGCTGCTCACCTGCCAGCGGTACGACAGCACTTGGGTGCCGCACCCGGAGCATCCGGCGGGCCTCGCGCCCATCGGCTGGGGGGCCAGGTGGCGTTGATGACGGGCCCGGGCCAGCGGGCCGTGCTGTCGCGGCCGTTGTCCGTGCCGTTGGTGGCCGGGGTGGTGGGGCTGCTACCGCTGGCGGTGGCCGCACAGCCGGGGGAAGGGATGCGGGACACCGCGTTCTGGCTCCAGTTGGTGGTCGCCGGGTACGCGGGGGTGCGGCTGTGCACCATGGTGCTGTCGGGGCGGCGCCGGCTGATCCAGGGCGCGTTCTGGCTGTTCTGCTATCTGGCGATGGGCATCGCCCCGCTCGCCCAGAGCGTGCTCGGCCGCGATCCGACCCCGGTGCTGGGACCGCGCTCGGACACCCTGCTGGCCACCGTGCTGGTGCTGGCCGGGATGGTGGCCTTCGATGTGGGCGCGCTGCTGGCCCGGCACCGGCCCTCGCTGCGCAGCAGGCTGGCGCCCGCCGCCACCGTCCACCGGCGGAGGCTGTTCGTACTGATCGCGGTCGCGTACCTGGCGAGCGGGCTGCTGATCGTGCGGCTGGGCGGACCGGCGGTGTTCTTCAGCAGCCGGCAGGAGGTGGGCGCCGCGCTGAGCGAGGCGACCACTTCGGACGGTGAGGCGGGGAACGCGCTGCTGCGCGGGTTCGGCACCGTGCCGGCGCTGCTGGCGCTGCTGTTTCTCACCCGCTGGCTGGTGACCTCGCGGCGGGCGCGGCGGCGGCTGTCGCTGGTGCTGTGCTGGGGCGGTCTGGTCGTCGTCAATGTCATCGTCAACAATCCGATCTCCAATCCCCGTTACTGGTTTCTGACGGTGCTCTTCGCGCTGCTGTTCACGCTGTTCCCGCGCAGCAGCGTGATGTACCGGGCGGCGCTGGCGCTGGGTCTGGTGGTGGCGCTGCTGATCTTCCCGTTCACCGACCGGTTCCGTTACGACGAGGAGGGGCGGCGGCCGGTGGAGACCGGCTCGCTGATGGAGCCGCTGGTGATCAAGGACTACGACCAGGTGGGGATGTTCGCCAACACGGTGACGTACGCGGGTGACGGCAACGGCCATACGTTCGGCCGGCAGGTGGTGGGGGCGGCGCTGTTCTTCGTGCCGCGTTCGGTGTGGGAGTCGAAGCCGGAGGACACCGGGTTTCTGGTCGGCGGCTGGATGGGGACATCCAGCGCCAATCTGTCGTCCCCGCTGTGGGCCGAACTGTGGCTGGATTTCGGCCCGCTGGGGATGGCTGCCGGGTTTGTGGCGGTGGGCTATCTGGCGGCGCGCACGGACCGGCGCTACGTGGAACGTACGCTGGACGATCCCTCGCCGGGCAATGTGCTGGCGGTGGTGGCGCCGGTGCTGGCGGGGTACAGCTTCATTCTGCTGCGCGGCTCGCTGCTCCAGGCGTCGGGGCGGATCGGGATCGCGCTGCTGTGTCTGGCGCTGGTGACGAGTTTCCGGGGCGATCCGCGCACGCAGTTGCGCTGAGGGCGGTGGGGTGGGGGGCACTTGACGGACCGTCCGCACATCTGTCTGATGTGCGTGCACGCGTCATAAGTTCCCCACACTTCTGGAGCGTTCATCCATGACGACGTACCGCCCGTACCGTTCGTACCGCCCGTACCGTCCGCTGGCCGTCTCCTTCGTCGCCATCGCCCTCGCCGCCGGCCTCACCGGCGGCGCGACCGCCGCCCCGGCACCGCCCAGCACGGCGGCGGCACCCGACATCGATGTGGACCGGGTGCTCGGCCATCTGACCGAACTGGAGTCCATAGCCGCCGCGAACAGTGGCAACCGCGCGCACGGCTGGCCCGGCTACCTCGCCGCGCTCACCTACATCGAGGAGCTGCTGGACGAGGCCGGCTACGAGACCACCCGCGACCCGTTCACACTCGGCAGCATCAGCGGCTGGAACCTCATCGCCGAGTGGCCGCACGCCGCCACCGACGAGGTGCTGATGGCCGGGGCCCACCTGGACTCGGTGCCGCAGGGGGCGGGCATCAACGACAACGGCACCGGCTCGGCCGCCGTCCTGGAGGTGGCGCTGGCCGTGGCCGACGCGGATCTGCGGCCCGAGAAGCAGCTGCGGTTCGGCTGGTGGGGCGCGGAGGAGATGGGCATGGTCGGCTCGCGCTCCTACGTGAACGCCCTGAGCGCCGCCGAACGGGCCCGGTTCAGCGCGTACTTGAACTTCGACATGATCGGCTCCCCCAACGCCGGCTACTTCGTCTACGACGACGACCCGGAGATCGAGGCGCTGTTCAAGGACTGGTTCGCCGAGCGCGGCATCGCCACCGAGCCGGCCGTCGAGGCCCGCAACCGCTCCGACCACTACGGCTTCGTGAACGCCGGCATCCCGGCGGGCGGCCTGTTCACCGGGGCCGGATACATCATGTCGGCGGCCCAGGCGGCGAAATGGGACGGTACGGCGGGGGCACCGTTCGATCCCTGCTACCACCGGGCGTGCGACGACCTCAACAACCTCGAGGTGACGGCGCTCGACCTCAACACGGACGCGCTCGCGTACGCGATCTGGGAACTCGGCTCATGACCCGCTGAGGCGCTGACCGGCCGAGACGGCCTCACGATGCCGGCTCGGCCGGACCCCGTACACCCGCTGGAAGGCCACGCTCAGCCCGAACGCGCTGCGGTAGCCGACCTGCCGGGCGATCGATTCCACCGTGGCATCGGTACGCGCCAGCAGGTCGGCCGCCTGCGCCAGCCGCCAGCCGGTCAGATACGTCATCGGCGGCTCACCCACGAGTTCGCCGAACCGGCGGGCGAACGTCGCCCGGGACACCCCGGCTTCGGCGGCCAGCGCCGTCACCGTCCACGGCCGGGCCGGCCGGTCGTGGATCATCCGCAGCGCCGGACCGACGACGGGGTCGCCGAACGCCCGGTACCAGCCAGGTGGAGCGGCCTCGGGGCGGGCGAACCACTCGCGCAGGGTGGCGAGCAGCAGCAGATCGAGCAGCCGGTCGAGGACCGCCTGCTGACCCGGATCGTCGCGGGCGATCTCCAGCTCGGCGAGGTCGAGGATCGGGCCGGGTTCGCCCCCGTGCCGTACGACGAGTACCCGTGGCAGCGCCTCCAGCAGCCGCTCGGAGACCCGGCCGCCGACCTGGTACGAGCCGGTGAGCAGCACGGCCTCCGGCCGCTCCAGGCAGTTGCCGCAGGTGCGCAGGGACAGCAGCAGCTCGTCGCTGATCGCCGCGCCGTCCGCCGTCGTGCAGTGGTCCGGGCCGTGGACGACGTACAGCGGGTCGACCGCCTGCCCGGCGGTGTCGGAGACCGTGAACGGCTCGCCGCCCACCACAATGGCCACGTCGCCGGTGCCGAGCGCGACCGGCTCGGCCCCGGCCGCACCCTCCGGGAGGACGAAGCCGGTGCCGCGCACCATGGTGAGCAGGGTGAGCGGGGTCCGGGCGGCGAACCGGACCGACCAGGGCGGAGTCATCAGGTTGCGGCCGAAGAGGGCACCGTCGGACCGCACTTCGTACAGCAGCTGGGCGAGCGCATCCATGGCGGCCGAGTTTAGACGCTCAGACATGGAACTGAGCCGATGAGCCATTCCCGGGCTCAGGGCCGCCGCGTTTGATGGTTCCCATGACATCGAGCACAACGACAGCGGCGACAGCGGCGACAGCGGCGGTAACAGCGACAACACGGCCGATCCTGGTCCTGGGCGGCACCGGCAAGACCGGGCGCCGGGTGGCGGCCGGGCTGCGGCGGCGCGGCCACGAGGTCCGGGCGGCCTCCCGCAGCGGGCAGGTCCGCTTCGACTGGTACGACCGGAACACCTGGGAACCGGCCCTGGAGGGCGTCGGGGCCGCCTACCTGGTGGACTCGCAGCTCGCGGACGCGGCGACGCCGCTGCGCGCCTTCAGCCGGCTGGCCGCCGAGCGCGGGGTGCGGCGCCTGGTGTACCTGTCCGCCCGGAACTGGGTGGTACCGGAGGGCGAGGAGAAGCTGCCGGGCGAGCGCGCGGTGCGGGAGTCCGGCGCGGAGTGGACGATCCTGAAGCCGGCGTGGTTCGCGCAGAACTTCGGCGAGGAGGCGTTCTTCCGGCAGCAGGTCGTGGACGGCGAGATCGCGTGGCCCACCGGGCAGGGCCTGGAGCCGTACATCGACGCCCAGGACATCGCCGACGTGGCGATCGCCGCGCTGACCGAGAAGGGCCGCCATGCCGGGCAGGCGTACGAGCTGAGCGGGCCGCGCCTGCTGACCACGGGGGACGTGGCCACGGAGATCGCGAAGGCCACCGGCCGGGACATCGGCTACCGCCCCGTGACCGCCGAGGAGTTCAAGGCGTACGCGACGGGGCGGGGCATGGACCCGGGGTACGCGGATCTGCTCAACGAACTCTTCGGCTGGATCGGCGACAGCCTGTTCGCCACCCTGGCGGACGGCGTCCAGCGGGCGCTGGGGCGCGAGCCGCGCGACTTCGCCGAGTACGCGCGGGAGACCGCCGCCACGGGGGCGTGGCGCGCCTGACCCGCGGGGACAAACCCGTTGGACGGGCGGACAGCCGACCGGTCAGGATCCGGGGTTGTGACATCGACGAAGGAATCCCTGGTCCGGGCCGCCGCCCGTAACAACGCCGAGTGGTGCGCGGTGATGAGCGCGGCACACGGCGTACTGCCGGGCGGCGGCGGCTTCGGCCCGCAGGCGTGGGCCGCTCCCGCCCGTACCCCGCCGTACTACCCGGACGCGGTGACGCTGGTGCCGGGTGCCGACCCGGCCGCGCTGCTGGCGCGGATCGACACGACCGCGCCCGGGGCCACGGTCAAGGACAGCTTCGCCGACCTCGATCTGAGCGGGGCGGGCTTCCGGGTGCTGTTCGAGGCGCGGTGGATCCACCGGCCGGCGGGTCCGCCGGCCACGGCGCCGGATGCCGGGTGGGAGGTCGCGGACAACCCCGCCGCGCTCCGCGAGTGGGCCCTGGCCTGGGACGACGGGGCCGGCGACGCCGACCTCTTCCGGCCGGCGCTGTGCGCGGACCCGGATACGTACGTCCTCGCCGGACGGCACCCCGACGACGGCCGGGTGGCGGCGGGGGCGGTGGCGAGCGTCAGCGGCGGTGCGGCCGGGGTCGTCGGTGTCTCCAACGTCTTCGGCGCCGCGTGGCCACTCGCCCTGGACGCGGCGCACCGGCTGCACCCCGGCCTGCCGGTGGTCGGCTACGAACACGGCGCCGACCTCGCCGCCGCGCTGGGCCACGGCTTCGAACCGATCGGCCCGCTGCGGATCTGGCTGCACGGATAGCCCGCCGCCCGGGCCGGTCCGGTCGGTCGGCCGGGTCGGGTACAGTGGGCGGCTGCGAAGGGGAGTAGCCCCGCGATACCGGTCGTCGACACACTGGAACCCCCGGGTTCCCGGTGGCCGGGCCCGCTGACCGGCCGGAGCCGGCAGGCGGGTGGGCGAGACCTTCGGCCCATTGTCGACGACGTTTTTCATACGGTGCGTCGGCGGGGTCGAAGCTGCTGCCGCTCCCCGCGCCGGACGTTCTCGAAGCCCCCGCCGTCGCGGGAAGGCCGAACGAAGCCATGATCCATTTCGTGCTGCTCATCGCGTGCGCGGTGGCGATCTACCTCTCCTGCGAGTGGTTCGTCAACGCCGTGGAATGGCTGGGCGAACGCCTGAACGTCGGGAAGATGGCGGTCGGGACCATCCTCGCCGCCTTCGGTACCGCGCTGCCGGAGTCCGTCGTGACGCTGGTCGCCGTGACGACCGGCGCCACCGAGGAGGCCAAGGACATCGGCGTGGGCGCGGCCATGGGCGGCCCGCTCGCGCTGGCGACCGTCGCGTACGGCGTGACCGGCACGATGCTGCTGCTCAAGCGCCGCCGGGACCGCGCCCTGGTGGGCGCCGGAAGCGGTACGGGCGCGGGCGCCGGTACGGGCACGGGTACGGGGCGCGAGGCGCTGGGTGACGAGCGGGACATGCGGCGGCTGGCCAAGGACCAGAAGTGGTTCCTGCCGATCTTCGTGGTGAAAGTGGCGCTCGGCCTGATGGCGTTCGCGTTCAAGCCCGCCCTGGGTGTGCTGTTCTTCGCCGCGTACGCCGCGTACTTCTGGCGGGAGATCCGCAGCAGCCGTGCCGCCGAGGGTCCGCTGGACGGCGCGGAGGAGGACGAGCTGGAGCCGCTGAAGCTCCAGCCCAAGGCGGCCTCCCCGGCGACCTGGGCCGTGGTCCTCCAGACCCTGGCCAGCCTCGCGGTGATCTTCGTGGCCGCCCACTCGTTCGTGAAGCAACTCGACAGCATCGGCCCGATGCTGGGGCTGTCCGCCACGGTCACCGCACTGCTGCTGTCGCCGATCGCCACCGAACTCCCCGAGATCATGAACGCGGTGATCTGGGTCCGGCAGGGCAAGACCAAGCTGGCGCTCGCCAACATCTCGGGCTCGATGATGATCCAGGCCACCGTGCCCAGCGGGATCGGGCTGATCTTCACCCGCTGGCACTTCGACGGCGCGCTCCTGTGGTCCGGACTGATCACGATGGCCGCGATCGGCTACCTGCTGCTGACGATGCGCAGCCACCGACTGACCCCGGCCCGGCTGGCGGTGACGGCCGGCTTCTACGTCGTCTTCGCCCTGGGCCTGATCCCGATCCTCGGCTGACCGAACACGTGGCCCGGCCGGCAGCACGGGCGGCCGAACACGGCCGGCCGGACCACAGGGGTACCCCGGTCGGGCACCGGCACCCACACGGGCCCATCGCGGGTGGGACGGGCCGGGCGGGACGGGCGGGCCCGTCCGGGGCCAACGGGGGCCGACGCCGCGTGCGGCGCGCGGCGTGGCCCCTCAGCCGGCCCGGCCGGCCACAACACCGGGACCGCCCGGCCCGACCCACCCCGGAACGCGCCCGAACCAGGCCACCCTCACCCTCACCCTCGACCGGCCCGTCCCGGCCCGCCCCGTCCCGGCCGGCTACGTCGCCGCCGCCTCCCGGGACGGGTCCGGGCCCCGGTCGTGGGCGACGCGGACCTCGAAGGCCACCCTGGTCCAGGCCGCCACCGCCTTCGCCGCAGAGCCGGCGCACAGGCCCCAGGCCGCACCGAGGATGCCGCCGAGGGCGTAGCCGGTCAGCAGTGCCGCCACCGATACCAGCGAGAACACCAGCTGGATCGGCAGCGTGGCGCGCGGGCTCAGGACCCGCAGCGCCAGCAGGCCGCAGGTGCCCATGGCCATCGCCGCGTACTGGGTGCCGGTCGCCGGGATGAGTTGGGATGCCGACTGCCAGGTGTCACCGAGCAGTTGGCGGCCCCACCCGTCCGGCAGGACGGACAGCACCAGCGCCCACCCCGCCGCCAGCGCGGCCAGCGTGCCGCCGGCGAGCGCGGCCAGCCGGGCCTTGGCGGCGCCGGTCCGCTCGGTCAGCAGCGGCGGGCCGAAACCCGTGGCCGCGTTGAACAGCACGTTCAGCGGGCCGAATACCGTACTGGCGCCGCGCAGCGCGCCGACCGCCAGCGGGTTGGCCAGCGCGCCGAGTCCGATGATCGCCAGCTGCGACGAGGCGTTGCCGACCCCGAACTCCACCACGAACCGCTGCCCCAGATGCCCGCGCGCCAGCAGCGCCGCCGGGCGCGGCGGCCCGGCCGCGTCGGCCGTGGCCCGGTACAGCAGCCACCCGGCGAGCAACAGCGCGGGCAGCGCCGAGAGTCCCCAGGCCAGTACGAGGGTTCCCGCGCCGGGCCCGTGCGACCCGGCGGGCAGCAGCGCGAGCGCCGGTACGGCCACGGCCAGCCGCAGCACATCGGCGGCCAGGGCGAGTTGCGGCAGCCGCAGCACCGAGAAGGCGTAGCGCAGCGTGTCCTGGGTGAGCACGATCGGCAGTACCACCCCCAGCGCGGCGAGGGCGGTTGCGGACAGCGCGTACGCCGGCCCGGCCAGCACCACGCCCACCCCACCGGCGGCGGCGAGCGCGAACAGCGCGGCGGAGCGGCAGTCCCGGGCGAGTTCGGTACGGTCGCGGTCCGCGCCCCCGCGCAGCACGAGCGACTGGCCGACGTACGCGGTGCACGCGCCCAGCAGGACGGCGAAGACGGCGTAGACGATGGCGAAGTCGGCGAAGGCCCCGGCGGAGGACTGGCGGGCGGCGAACACCACCACCGCGATGTTGGTGAGGGCCGCCACCCCCTGGTCGGCGATGGAGAAGGCGACGGCGCGCCCGGGTCGTATCACTGCGGTTGGCTCACGGCTTTCTCTTAGTGGTGCCCCTCATGATCGCCCAGCTCGCTCGGGTCCAGGATCCGCAGGCCCATGGTTTCCGAATTGCTCCCTTGTGGCTCCCGTCCGGCGCCGCCCGGTTGCGACAAGCGGTGCCTGGCGACGGCGCCCTGACCCGGCGACTGACCCTGACCCTGGCCCTGACCCTGGCCGTGGCCGTGGCCGGCCGCCGGACGGACCGCCACCGCGGACCGGTCGCGGCCCGGGTCGGTGCCCTCGCCCTCGCCCTCGCGCCGGTCGGTGCCGGTCCCCCACGAGTGCAGCACCGCCCCGAGCAGCACACCGCCCGCGCCGACCACCAACTCCCTTACCCGGGTGAGGTCATCGCGGTGCACCTCGCTGGGGTCGCAGACCACCAGCACCCCGTCCACCCGGTCGGTGAGCGCGATGGCGTCCGCGTACGACAGCACGGCCGGTGCCAGCACCACGACCACCGCGCCCTTGGTGTCGGCGTGGCTGATGAGCTGGGTGGCGGCCGGGGAGGTCAGGGCGCGCGGTACGTTGCGCACCCGGCGGCCCGGCACCAGGTCGAAGATGCCGGACTCCTCGGCGTCGATCGGCACCCGTAGCCCGCTGGGCCAGTCGCCGTCGCCGCCGCGCCCGCCGGGCGAGCTGGCCCACCCGGGCCGTACGCCGTCCGCGTGCCGCAGCTGATCGGTCAGCGTGGGCGTGCGCAGGTCGGCTTCCACCAGCAGGGCGTCCATGCCCATCTCGGCGAAGGCGGCGGTGAGGTTGACGGCGGCGGCCAGCGGGGTCTCGATGCTGCCGCGCGGTGCGACGACCAGCAGCCGGCGGCGTTGCGCGAACGATTCGTCGTAGGCGAGCCGGAACGCCACCGAGCGGTATTCCTCGGCCAACCGCCCCTGGGCCAGCAGCTCTTCGGGCCCGTCGCCGCGCGCGGGGCGTGGCAGCACGCCCAGTACGGGCGCGTGCAGGGCGCGGGTGACATCGCCCGGTGAGCGGACGGTGGGGTCGAACACCAGCCGTACCCAGGCGGCGAGCAGCCCGATGCCGATGCCGACGACGTAGCCGAGGGCAAGCAGCAGTGGCAGTCCGGGGCCGGAGGGGCTGCCGGGCGGGGTGGCCTCGGTGATGATCCGGCCGCCGGTGGTGTCCAGGGAGGTGAGGCGGGCGATGGCGGCGTTGAAGTCGGAGATGGTGCTGGTGACGGTGGACAGGTCGGCGAGCGCGTTGTCGTAGGCTGCGGTGCCTTCGAAGAGGGTGCTGAGTTCGTCCTCCAGTTCGTCGCGCCGTTCCAGTTGGGGGGCGCGCTGGGTCTCCAGGGAGGTGACGCCGGCGGCGATGGTGGCGTCGGCGTCGGCCTGCCGGTTGTCGAGGTACGCGTGGACGAAGGCGTTGGCGCGTTCGGCGGCGAGGTGCGGGTCGTCGGCGGAGTAGGCGAAGCGCAGCACTTCGGTGTTGGGCGGGTTGGTGACCTGGAGGCCGCGTTTGAGCTGCTGGGCGCGGTCGGGTTCGCCGAGGGCGTCGGCGGCGCGGTGGGCGACGATGTCGCTGACGGCGGTGCGGCGTTCGGAGCCCATGGCGACGCGGTCGACGGTGCCGCCGGTGAAGGGGTCGGCGGTGGGGGTGCGTACGGTGATCTCGGCGGTGGCCACGTACGTCTCGTTGGCGGTGAGGCCGAGCCAGCCGCCGCCCGCCAGGCCGAGGAGGATGCCGCAGACGATGAGCAGCCGGTAGCGCAGCAGTTGGCGGAACTGGTCGCGCAGCAGGTCGGGTTCGTCGTACGGGGCGGCGGCGGTGTGGCCGGCGGGGGCCTCCTTCAACGGGACTCCTTCAACGGGACTCCTTGAGCGCGGGGACCGGGGCCGGCTGATGGTCCGTGATCGCCAGGGCCTCGTCCAGCAGGGCGTCGAGTCGGGCGAGTCCGGTGGCGCGGCCGAGCCGGTCGCGGGCGTAGTCGGCGCCCCGGGTGCCGATGGCGTCGGCGGCGGCCGGGTCGGCGGCGAGTTCGCGGGCGGCGGCGGCGAGCGCGGCGGGGTGTTCGGGGGGTACCAGCCAGCCGGCGGCGGAGTCCCGTATCTCCTGGGCGGTGCCGCCTTCGGCCGCGACGGAGGCGATCACGGGGCGGCCGGCGGTGAAGTAGGAGGTGAGTTTGGAGGGCACGCTCATGTCGAGGACGGCCGCCCGCTGGGTGACGACGAGGGCGTCGGCGGCGGCGAGCACGTCGGGGAAGTCGGTGTCGTCGGCGGGCGGCAGGAACTCCACATTGGGTATTCCGGCGGCGAGTTGCCGCAGTCGTTCGCGCTGGCTGCCGTCGCCCATCAGCACCACCCGGATCTCGGGGGCCTCGCGGGCCGCGCCGATCAGCACCTCAAGTCCCTGTTTGAGGCCCATGTTTCCGGAGTGCAGCAGCACGGTCTGGTGCGGTGGCCACCCCAGCCGGGCCCGTACGGCGGCGCGTGGGGTGGCCGGTCCGCTCACGTGTGCCCAGTTGGGTACGAGGCGGATTCGGTCCGCCGGGACGCCGAGCGCCATGACCCGGTCCCGGAAGGTGTCGTGGATGATCCCCACCAGGGTGGCGGCGCGCAGCATCCGGCGTTCGGCGGCGGCTGCGGCGGTGGCCGCCCGGCCGCCGCCGCGGATGCCGCTCTGCGCGGCGGCGGCGCCCATCAGGTCCTGGATGATGGGGATGTACGGCGCCCGGTGCCGGCGGGCGTACCGGGCGGCGAGCAATCCGCCTGCCAGGCTGGGCACTTGGGCGATCACCGCGTGCGGGCGCCCCATCCGGGGCGGTGCGAGCAGGCCGTGCCCGAGGATGGTGGCCTCGTACAGCGCGCGGCGCAGCGCGGTCTGGTGCGGGGGCACGGTGTGCCGGCGGCGGTGGATGAGGACGCCGGCGCGTTCGTCGACGGTGCGCCACACGCCACGGTAGGCGGGGTCGAGGCGCCAGGCGGGGTAGTGCGGTAACCCGGCCAGGACGTGTACTTCGGCGCCGCGTGCGTGCGCCCAGTGTTCGGCGAGCTGGGTGGCGTACGGGCCGATGCCGGCCTGTTCGGGCGCGTAGTTGGTGGAGACCAGCAGCAGCCGTTCATGACGTTCGCCCACAGTCGAACTTCTCCCCCCTGAAACGGGATTCCCGACAGCGCTCAGTGTCCACCCTATCCGCAGAACCTGCACCACATGTCATCAATCAGGCCCGGGGAGTGAGGATTTGGGGCTAGGGTCGGGTGGATTCGCCGCCCGCGCCAGCCGGCCGGGCCGGCCAGCGACCGCGTGGGGGTCACGAGTCATGCCGCAGGGACACGGGCAGGGTCAGGGGCAGCAGCGGGCGGGGCACGTCGTCGGCTACGCCCCCGGGGTGTACGACCTGTTCCACATCGGCCATCTCAACATCCTGCGGCATGCGCGCAGCCGCTGCGACTATCTGGTGGCGGGGGTCGTCTCGGACGAGATGGCCGCCCTGGCCAAGGGCAGGCCGCCGGTGATACCGCTGGTGGAGCGGCTGGAGATCGTACGGTCGATCCGGTACGTGGACGCGGCGTTCGTGGAGACGGTGCCGGACAAGGTGACCACGTGGCAACAGGTGCGGTTCGACATGCTGTTCAAGGGTGACGACTGGCGCGGCACGGCCAAGGGGGAGAAGCTGGAACGCGACTTCCGGCGGGTGGGCGTCGAGGTCGTCTACTTCCCGTACACCGTGCACACCTCCAGCACCCAGCTGCGCGGCGCGCTGGACGCCCTGGCGACCCGGGCGGAACAGGGCTGACACGGCCCGCGCGGTGCTGCTTTGATGAGCCCATGGTGTCCACCGACCGGCTGCTGGCCTTCGCGGCCATGTCGTTCCTGCTGATCATCATCCCCGGCCCGAGCGTGCTGTTCGTCATCGGGCGGGCCCTGGCCAAGGGCCGCCGGGCCGCGGTGACCACGGTCGTGGGCAACGCGGCCGGCGCGTATGTGCTGATCGTGGCCGTGGCGTTCGGCGTCGGGGAGTTCGTGGAGCGCTCGGCCCTGGTGTTCACCGCGCTGAAACTGGCCGGCGGGGCGTATCTGGTGTACCTGGGGGTGCGGGCGTGGCGGGAGCGGCGGGTCCTGGCCGCCGCGTTCGCCGCGGGCCCGGGCGCGGACACCGACGGCGGTCAGGGGGCGGGCCCGGGGCGGCGGCGCACGTTCTGGGAGGGGTTCGTGGTGGGGGTGACCAACCCCAAGACGATCGTGTTCTTCGCCGCCGTGCTGCCGCAGTTCGTGGACCGTGGCCAGCAGCACGCGGCGCTCCAGATGCTGCTGCTGGGGCTGGTGTTCAACCTGATCGCGCTGGCCTGCGACACCCTGTGGGGCCTGACGGCGGCCACCGCCCGCGACTGGTTCGCCCGCTCCCCGGGCCGGCTGTCGATGGTGGGCGGCGCCGGCGGGCTGGCCATGATCGGCCTGGGGGTAACGGTGGCGGCGACCGGCCGCGCGGACTGAGCGCACCGGGCGCCCTGTCGTTCAGCAGTCCTCGCGGGCGGCCCGCCCGCGCCCGCGCCCGCCGGACGGCCGACCGACCGCCCGACCGCCCGACCGGCCACGCACGGATCAAGGATGCGTGGCGGGCCGGGTGGCCAGGAGCCGGACCAGCGCGACCACCCCGCCCGGCAACAGCACGACCGTGAGGATCCCCGCCACCTCCCTCCGCAGGTTGGTGCCGCCGTTCTCCGCGAGCAGGCCGATCCACACCGAGGCGATGCCGAGGACCGAGACCGCCACGATCACCGACAGATAGGACAGCCGTACCCCCCTGGCCCGCACCGGCGCACTCGCCATCAGCAGCCACAGCAGGAGACCCCCCGCGACGATCGCGTACAGAACGGACATGAGGCGTTCCCCCCTGACATCAGCCGGCCGGTCGGTGGTGATCCCACTGTCGCCTGCCCGGGTCCGCCCCGTCCTCAGCAGGAGGCGCACGCCTCCCGCGCATTCCGCGCAGCGGCCCTGACCTCGCTCGGGGGGACCCCGCAAGCGGCACGGAAGGTCCGGCTGAAATCGGCGGCATGGCGGAATCCCCACCGCGCGGCGATCTCGCCGATCGTCCGGTGCCGCAGTGCGGGGTCCGCCAGTTCGGCGCGGCAGTGCTCAAGACGGCGGCGGCGGATCGCGGCGGCCACGGTCTCCGGTTCCGCGCGGAACAGCAGATGGAGCGAGCGCACCGAGAGATGATGGTGCGCCGCGATGGTGGTGGGGCTCAGCCCGGGGTCGGCCAGATGGTGACCGATGAAAGCGTTGATCCGGGCCAGCAGTGCCGCTTTGCGTGTTTCGACCGGCAGTTCGTCCTCGGCGCCGAGCCGGGCCGCCAGCAGGGAGGCGGTCAGATCGACCGCGATGGCGCCCAGCCGGGCCAGCTCCGCCGGTCCGCAGGCGCGCGCGGCGTCCGGCAGCCCCTTCAGATAGGGGCCGAGCAGGGCGGCTGACCCCGTACGGACCGGCAGCGGCTCGGCCAGCAGCCGGTCCGCACGGCCACCCGCCAGTGGGAGGACGGTGCGCGGCAGCCGTAACAGCGTCACCGTGACGGGCCGGCCCCGGTCGTGGAACTCGCAGGCCACCGGGTGCGAGGTGGAGAACAGGGCCATGCCGCCCGCGGCCAGGCAGGCGACCGAGCGGGCTTGTTCCAGCCGGAGGGAACTGTCCCGGACCAGCATCAGGAAGTACTCCTCGGCATCCCGGCGGCGGATCTGCACCGGCGAACGGCGAGCCGTCAACGGGGAGTTGCTGAAGGTGGACACCTGTCCGTACGGCAACTGCACGGCCTCCATCCGGCCGTGGAATCCGGCCGTGTGCGCGCTGCGGATGGACAGGGACATGACCTCGCGGCCGACCAGGTCGGACCACCAGCCGAACCGCTCCGGCGCGGGGATGGCGTCGGCGTCCACCGCCACCACCGCACCGTCCGCTGTGACGCCCTGTTCCGACGCCCCCGTACGCATGGACACAGCACGATGGTGTCAGGTCGGGGCGCCCTCCGAGAAGGCTCTGCCGTTACCGTGCGGACGCCGCCCGCGGCCCGTACAGCTCGGTCAGCAGCGCTACTGCGTCCCGGGTGGCGGGGTGCGGGTCGGGGTGGCGCCAGATGAGGTGGACGGGGACCGGCGGGGCGTCGCGCAGCGGGCGGTAGGTGATGCCGTCGCGGCGGTACTGGGCGGCGGTGGCCCGGGGGGTGACCCCGACGCACCGGCCGGTGGCGATGGCGGCGAGCCAGTCGTCGATGTCCTGGGTGTACTCGACGGCCGGCCGGGCGCCGTCCGGCCACAGGTCCAGGGTGGTGGTCCCGGTGCGCCGGTCCACGATCAGCGTACGGTCGCGGACCTCGGCCAGCCGGACGCTGCGGCGCGTCACCCACGGGTCGTCGGAGGCGAGGGCGATCATGCGGGGCTCCTGCCCGACGAGCGCGTGGGCGTAGCGGCGGGTGTCGACCGGGGTACGGACGACGGCCAGGTCGCACTTGCCCTCGGCGAGCCCGCCGGTGGGGGTGTTGGTGCGGACCAGATGCAGTTCGACGTCCGGGTGGCGGTCGTGCCAGCGGCGCTGGAACTCGGCGGTGTGGCGGCCCATCGCGGACCAGGCGTGGCCGAGGTACAGCCGGGTGTGGCCGGTGGTCGCCTCGCGGACCAGTTCGTCGGCGTCGGCGAGCAGTTGCCGGGCGCGGGCGAGGACCCGTACCCCGGCGGCGGTCGGGGCGACGGTGCGGCTGGTGCGGTGCAGCAGCCGCACGCCGAGGATTCCCTCCAGGGCGCGCAGGGTGCGGGAGACGGCGGCCTGGGAGACGCCCAGTTCGATGGCGGCGTCGGTGAAGGTGCCGGCGTCGGCGATCGCGACCAGGCAGCGCAGGTGCCGCAGCTCGATGTCGTGAGGTCCTTCCATACGCTCAGCGTATAGATGCGGCGCCGAACACATTTTGTCCGGCACCCGGCACGCCGCAGGGTCGTGCCATGTCTCTCCCCTCGCGTGCGTCCGGAATCGGCCTGATGGTGGGCAGCGGCCTGTCCAACCAGGTCGGCGCCTCGGTCGCCGCGCTCGCCTTCCCGGTGCTGGGGCCGGTGGGCGTGGTGGCGGTACGGCAGTGGGTGGCCGCCGTGGTGCTGCTGGGCGTGGCCCGGCCCCGGCTGCGCGGGTTCGGCGCGGCGCAGTGGCGTCCGGTGCTGGGTCTTGCCGTGGTGTTCGCGACGATGAACGTGACCCTGTACGCGGCGATCGACCGGATCGGGCTGGGTCTCGCGGTCACCCTGGAGTTCCTGGGCCCGCTGACGGTGGCGCTGCTCGCCTCGCGCCGCCGGACGGACCTGGTGTGCGCGCTGGTCGCGACGGCCGCGGTGGTCGTCCTGGTCCGCCCGCGCCCGAGCACCGACTACGCCGGGATCGCCCTGGGCCTGGTGGCCGCGGTGTGCTGGGCCTGCTACATCCTGCTGAACCGCACGGTGGGCCGACGGATACCGGGCCTGGAGGGCTCGGCGGCAGCGGCGGCGGTGTCCGGCCTGCTGTACATACCCGTGGGCGTGACGATCCTGTGCCTGCGCGAGCCCACCCCGCACGCCCTGTTGTACGCGCTGACGGCGGGCATCCTCTGCTCGGCGGTCCCCCTGCTGGCCGACCTGCTGGCCCTGCGCCGCGTCCCGCCCCACTTCTTCGGCATCTTCATGAGCGTCAACCCGGTCTTCGCCGCCCTGATCGGCCTGCTGGTCCTGAACCAGCACCTGGACGTGTGGTCCTGGGCGGCCATCACGGTGATCGTGGCGGCCAACGCCGTGGCGGTGGGCGGCGGCGGGGCCCGCTGACCTCCGACCAACAGGCGTTCCCCATGCACGAAAAGGGGCAGCCATCTCCTTCTGAAGCCGAGGGGCGGGAGGCCGTGCCTGGCTGGAGATCACCGGAAAATGTCAGGATGGAAGTCTTCGCCAACCTCGGTCCACATCGCCGACAGCGTTGGGGAGGTGCGACGCGGCGCCCGCTCGTCCGCCGGGCCGAACTCGGCGACCATCCGCAGCTGGTCACCCCCCTGCGCCACCACGCGGCCCGGCTGCTGGGCTCGCTGACCGAGCAGCCGTAGCCGAGGCCGCTCGCCCGCCCGATCAGGCGGGCAGGCGGCCGGCTTTGATCGCCAGGAGCAGGGCGCTCAACGCGGGGCGCCGAGCTGTCAGGACCACCTCGGGTTCGTCGCTTTCGCGCAGGTGCAGAGGCGTACCGGAGAGGGCGGTTGTCGCTATCTCCAGGCACTCGTTGTCGGGGCCGTTGCCCGAGAAGCTTGATTTTTGCCAGCCTGTTGCAGCAGGCATGGTGATCGCCTCACAGTTCTCGCTCGATCTGTCTCATGCGGTCCCGCGACTCAATCACATCGAGTGCGTCTTCTCTCAGCCTGTCGAAGAGGGTCCGATAGCGCGCGAGCTGCGAGAGCGCGTCGAGAAAGACGATGCCGTGCGGTGTGTCCAGTTGGACGGTATCCAGTTGCGGCACCAGGCCACCCGCGTAGTACATGGTGGCACCGGCTCCGGCGAAAGCGTCCGCCTCGAACGGGATGACCCGGATCTCGGCCCGCCCCGACTCCGAGCACGCACACAGGTGCCTCAGCTGCTTGCGCGCGACCTCCGAGCCGCCGACTCTTATGCGCAGGGCAGCCTCGTGGATGATGGCCACGACATCCGGGAAGGGATCACGCTCGAAGAACACCTGCCGCTGCATGCGGTGGGCCACCCGGGCGTCCAACTCGCCCGGTTCCAGTTCCGGGACCGCGTAGGCGAAACTCGCCCGTGCGTGAGCTTCGGTTTGCAGCAACCCAGGTACGTGCGCGATCTGCACGAGGTGCAGATAGGCGGCACGATGTTCGAGCTCGGCCAGGTCCAGCGAACCGGGCGAGAGAACCTCACGGTAGGCATCCCACCAACCTCGCCCGCCTTCCCCCGCCATCACCACGAGGGCGTCCACCAACTTCCGGTCCTGGCAGGCGTACAGCCCCGCCATGCGGCGCAGGCGTTCCTCGCTCACCCCTGACCGCCCGGATTCCATGTGACTCATCTGAATCGGGTTCGTCCCCAGCAGTCCAGCTGCCTCCTTGGCCGAGAGACCGGATGTCTCACGCAACTTCCGCAACTCGGTGCCCAAGCGCTGCTGCCTCGCGGTCGGCTGACTCCTCGGTGGCATCTGCCGGTTCCCTTCGGGTGGTTGAATCCAGGCTCCTCACCATAACCTTGCGCCGTCGCATGATTATGGTCTACCGTCAGTGTCGTCCTGATCACACTTCGGCTGATGGGAGTACATGGTGACTCAGCACGGCATCGAGCTTGGCGATGACCCCTACGACGAGAAGTTGCACGCCTTCGTCCGAGCGTCCGCTCCCAGGATGTACGCACTGGTCGAGGAGTCCTATGACAGCGGCACCGCCCGGGTCTCCGTGGTGGGGTGGGGGTTGGCGTTTCCCACCGGGCCCACGGAGGTGGTCGAGGAGGGCATCCGGGATCGGATCGTCAGTGACTCGCCCGAGTCCGCCGCCGACCTCATGGCGTTCATGCGGCAGCAGTCCGTGTACGTCGTGTGGCCCGACGCCGAAGCCGAAGCCGCTTAGCGGAGTTCGCGGTACCACTTCGTCAGGAAGGCCGCACAGAACAGGACATACGCGGCGCACAGCGTCAGATAGCCCAGTCGGAAGGCGGTTTCGTCGCCCAGCAGCAGGAACAGGGCGCACAGTACGCCGTAGTCCACCGGGAGGAGGGCCACCGACCGTATCGGGGACGGCGGCTGTGCGGGCTCGCCCGTCCGCTTCGGTTTCAGTTTCTCCCGCAGCAGGCCCGCGAAGAAGATCACCACCGCCGCCAGTTGGAACAGCAGCGGCAGCAGCAGCCAGCCCTCGGCCGGGAGGTCGAAGTGGCGGTAGAAGGTGATCAGGACGACCGCGTGCAGCGCCGTGATCTTCGCGGCGTCGACCACGTGGTCAAGCCACTCCCCCACCGCGCTCGACTCGCCGCGTAGACGGGCCAGTTGGCCGTCCGCCGAGTCCAGGGCGAAGCCCAGGACCAGGCCCGGGTAGACGAAAGCCGCCAGGGCCCACGACGGCGGGTACAGGGCGACCGCCGCCAGGGCGGCGTAGCTCACCAGGGCCGACAGCAGCGTGACCTGGTTGGGGGTGCGGCCGGTGCGGAACGCCGCCGCGGCCAGGACACGGCCCAGCGGGCGGTTGACGTGGCGGGAGTAGAGCGAGACGCCCTTCGCGGACTTCTGCGCGGTGCGCAGTTCCCGTAACGCCGCCGTGAAGGTCCTGGTCCCCGCCATGGTTCGCATCCTCCCATGCGAGGGCTGCCTGCGGGCACGGTTACGATGCCTGGGCCAAAGCAAGAAGGTATGGGGAGGGCGTCAACCATGCGGGTGCGAGCGCGGGTGGCCAGGACCGCCGTGGGCGTGGTCATGGCGGTGGCCACGGCCGCTTCCGTGTCGGGTTGTGTCACGGTGCACGGGGAGACCGCCATCGTGCCGGCCGCCTCACAGGAGGAGGCGGCGGAAGCGCTCGATCACTTCGTCGAGGTGAGCAACGAGTCCAACGCCGCCTATGACGCCGAGCTGAACGAGACGATCGAGAACGGCCCGCTGGGCCAGATCGATCACGCCGGTCTGGTGGCGCGCGGCGAGGTGACCCCGGGCGGGAACCCGGACTTCGAGCCGCTGGAGCTCACCGACACCCGGTTCCTCATACCCCAGCAGGCCGGCTGGCCGAAGTTCTTCGTCGCCGACACCGCGACCAATCGCAGCGGGGACAACCGCTGGCTGATGGTGTTCACCCGGGGCGGGCTGGAGGAGGACTGGCTGGCGTCGTATCTGACCGTGCTGGAGCCGTCCGCCGTGCCGGAGTTCGCCGTGGACGAGGACGGGTTCGTCGAGGACATCCCCATTTCCGCGGACAAGGACGACGATGCCGGGCTCGTGCTGCCGCCCGCGCTGCTGAGCGAGACGTACAACGACTTCCTCGGCTCCAAGGCCGGGCCGTTCGAGGACGGCACGTACACCACCGGCGCCGTCGAGCGCCGTGAGGAGTCCAACAACAACCCGGCCTTCGCCATGCAGTACCAGGACTCGGTGCCCACCGAGCCGGACTTCGCCCCGCTCGCGCTGCGCGACACGGACGGCGGCGCGCTGGTGTTCTTCGCGACCCGGCACCACGAGAAGCAGACGATGGCGGAGGGCGAGACTCCGGTGGTCGATCCGCTGGTGGAGGCGCTCATGGAGGGCAGCGCCGAGACGTCGGTGACGCTGGTACGGGTCGCCATGCACGCCGCCCTCGTACCGGCGGCCGGTCAGGGCGACATCACCGTACCGAGCCGGATCACCGGGGTGACCTCAGCCGTGGGTGAGTGACCCGCTCTGCCGCTCGGCCCGGGCCAGCTCGGCGCAGGCGTCCGTCAGCGCTTCCAGGAGGGTGAGCGGCTCGGGCAGCGGCCGGCCGCCGTCCGGTTCGCGGAGCCAGCGGACCCCGGCCGCCGCCGCGCCGCCCCCCGCGCCGGTCACCCGGGACGGCGGCACCAGGACGTAGCTGCCACGGCAGTGCCAGCGCAGCCCGGGGTGTTCGTCCATGGTTTCGGGGAGGCAGTCCAGGACGCAGGGCCACCACTCGTCCTCGTCGTCGGGGGTGCCCCGGGTGGCGGTGAAGAACAGCATCCGGTCGGGGTCGGCGATCGCGACCGGGCCGGTGTCGGTGCCTTCGGCGGCGAGCCGTTCCAGTGCGGCGTGGCCGGCCTCGGCCGGAACGTCCAGCACGTCGTGGGTGACACCGGTCGCCGTAATGAAATTCGCCTCCTGGTCGGCGCGTAGCCAGGCCAGGAGGCGTTCGGTGTCGGTGGTCGCCTGGGTCTGCCAGGCGAGAGATACCGGGTGACGACCGGGGGTCGGACAGCCGATGCGCTCGCAGGAGCAGCCGTAGCCCTGGGGGTGGGCGGCGGGCGCCAGCGGGAAGCCGGCCCGGGCGGTGGCGAGCAGCAGTTCCTCACGGGCCTGGGCGGCGGCGGCCGAGTCGGCGGCGGCGCGGGCGCCACGGCGCATCCAGCGGGGAAGTCTGCGCTCTTTTTCCATCGGCTGAGGTCGCCTCACTTCCGTCCCGCTCCTCGTCCTGCCTGCTCCGTGACATTACCGGATCGGACATCGCCGCGTGCGCGGATGGGGGCGGGGTGCGGCGAGGGTCACTCGCGCGGGAGGAGTCCGCGCAGCGCGTGGTCCACGACGGCGTCGGTGAACGCGTACGTGAGCGGGGCGCTGCGGGTGAGCCAGCGCTGGCCGAACGGGGCGAGCATCAGCTCGGCGGCGATCCGCAGGTCGGCGGCGGGGTCGAGTTGACCGGCGAGCTGGGCGGCGCGCAGCCGGTCCATGTAGACGCGGACGCCGCGTTCGGAGAGCCGGGTGACGAAGGAGTGGGCCAGCTCGGG
Source organism: Streptomyces sp. NTD107 (assembly GCF_059510435.1). Taxonomy (NCBI): domain Bacteria; kingdom Bacillati; phylum Actinomycetota; class Actinomycetes; order Kitasatosporales; family Streptomycetaceae; genus Streptomyces; species Streptomyces sp. NTD107. The sequence continues at coordinate 506,107 of NZ_JCAJZV010000002.1, forward strand.
GTCGCCGGCGGCGGCGATGGCGAGGGCGCGGTACGGGGCTTCGAAGGCGGGGTCGTTGAACTCGTCGACGGTGGCGCGCAGGACGCCCTTGAGGTCGGCGGCGAGGTCGCCGGTGTCGGGGAGCGGGGCTTCGTCGCCGGGGTTGTCGACGCCGGCGGTGAAGGCGTCCAGGAGGACGGCGGCCTTGGAGGGCCACCAGCGGTAGATGGTCTGTTTGCCGACGCCGGCCTGGGCGGCGATGGCCTCGATGGTGAGTTTCGCGTAGCCGACCTTGCCGACGAGGTCGAGGCTGGCGTCGAAGATCGCCTGCCGGGAGCGGGGGTTCTGGCGGGCCGGGTCGGGGGCCTTGGGGGTGGCGGGGGCGGAGGGTGCGCGGGTGGCGCGGGGGGTGGAGTGCGGTGACGTCGTTCCCATGGGGGCAGTGTAATGAGAAAAGACGTTTGACAAGACGATACGTCTCGTTCAGTCTGAAGGAGCGACACCGTCCGAACCGGAGGAGGAACGGCATGAGCAAGGGACGCAGCGGCGCCATGATGGGCGTCGGCGGGCCCCGTACCCACCTGTCCCGCAAGCAACTGCGCGCCGGCAGGGGCGCCGCCGGTGCGGGCGGGGGCGGACAGGACGCGGCGGCGGCGCGGAAGCGGGAACTGCTGGAGAAGCTGCGCGAGCGCGAGCAGCACAACAACAGCAACAGCAACAGCAACGACGGCTAGCGGGACCCCGGCGCGGGCTTGACGGTCTTCATGGTGAAGTGCGAGGTGACGTTCTTGACCCGGGGGATCGTCATGACCCGCCGGCTGAGGAAGGACTCGTACGCGGCGAGGTCGGCGACCGCCACCCGCACGAAGTAGTCGGGGCTGCCGAACAGCCTGCGCAGCTCGATCACTTCCTCGGCCCCGGCCAGGGTCCCCTCGAAGCGTTCGACGGTCTCGGCGTCCTGCGCATCGAGGGTCAGGTCGATCAGCACCTCGAAGGACCGGCCCAGCGCGACGAGATCGACGACGGCCCGGTAGCCGCTGATCACCCCGGCCGCCTCCAGGCGCTGCACCCGCCGCAGACACGGGCCGGGGGTGAGACCGACCCGGCGCGCCAGATCGACGTTGGTCAGCCGGCCGTCGCGCTCCAGCTCGGCGATGATTGCTCGATCCGTGGCATCCATGCGGATATATTGCCCTCCAGCAGCCCAGGTGGGCAATATTCGCAACCACATGTCACGGGTTTCGCGGGACCATGAACGGGTGCGACACCACCACACCCGCGACATACGGCACCGGCACCGGCGACAGCTGGCGGCCGGCGTGCGCGACTCCTTCTCCGCCGGCCTGGGGATCTTTCCGCTGGGCATCGCCCTGGGCATGCTGGTCCTCCAGGCCGGCCTGCCCTGGTGGCTGACCCCCGCCCTGTCCCTGGCGGCGTTCGCGGGCTCCCTGGAACTTCTGCTCGTCGGCATGGTCGGCGCGGTCACCCCGCTGGCCGCCGTCGCGCTGACCACTCTGGCAGTGAACTTCCGGCATGTCTTCTATGCCTTCTCCTTCCCGCTGCACCTGGTCGGGAATCGGCTCGCCAAGGCGTACGCCGTCTACGCGATGATCGACGAGGCGTACGCGGTGAGCGCATCGCTGGCCCCCGCGGAACGCTCGGCCCGCCGGCTGCTCGCGATGCAGTTCGCCTGCCAGCTCTACTGGGTGGGCGGCGGGCTGGCCGGGGTGGTGATCGGCGCCGCGCTGCCCGCCCCCGTCGAGGGCCTGGAGTTCGCCCTGTGCGCGCTGTTCACCGTGCTGACGCTCGACGCGTTCCGCTCCCGCCGGGAGCTGCCGTCGGTGCTGCTCGCGGGCGGGAGCGTCGCGGCGGCGCTGCTCCTGACCCCGGGCGCCGCGCTGTTCAGCGCGCTCGTGCTCTTCGTCGGCCTGCTGCTCGCCCGCCACATCCGCCACATCCGTACCGGCCAGGAGCCCGTCGATGCCTAGCACCCCGTACCTGCTCGCGGTCCTGGCGATCGTCTTCGGCATCACCATGGCCCTGCGCGCCGTGCCGTTCGCGGTGCTGCGCACCCTGCGCGGCTCGGCGGTGGTCCAGCGGCTCGCGGTGTGGATGCCGGTCGGAATCCTGGCGATTCTCGCCGTGACCTCCCTGCACTCCACGGTCGTCGCGGCACCGCACGCCGCGCACTACGCGCTGCTGGCGGTCGCCGTCACCGCCGGGGTGCATCTGGCCTTCGGCCGCCGCACCCTTCTCAGCGTGGGCATCGGCACGGCCGTCTATGTCGTGCTCGTCAACGCCCTGTGAGGTCCGGGAGATCCGGGCGGTCCGGGCGGTCCGGGAGATGCGGGAGATTCGGGGGCCAGGGGGCGCCCCAGGTGGTGTCGCGGGCGGCGCGGTACGTCGCGCCGTGGCGCTTGGTGACCGTCTCGCGGCGCAGCTCGCCCTCCGCCGTGCACAGGTCGAGGAGCACCTGGCCCTTGCGCAGTTGCGGCTTGCGGACGACCCGGGCCGCGGCCGGCCCGGCGGGCGGCAGCGCCGTGGCGGCGACGTAGGCGAACTTCTCGTCCTCGTACGGCAGCACCCCGCCCTTCACCTGCCGGTGCAGGGCGGAGCGGGTCACCCGGGCGGCGAAGTGGCACCAGTCGGTGCCGGGCTCGATCGGGCAGCGGTCGCTGTGCGGGCAGGGGGCGACGACGCGCAGCCCGGCGGCGGTCAGCCGGTCGCGGGCGGTCCTGATCCGCAGATAGCCCTCGGGCGTGCCGGGCTCGATCAGCACCACGGTGCGGCCCGCCCGCGCGGCGGCGTCCGTAACGGTGTCGCGGTCGGCCTCGGTCAGCTCGCCCAGGACGTACGAGATGGTGATCAGCTCGGCCTCGGGCAGTTCGAGGCCGGTGCCGATCCGCTCCTGCCGCCAGCGGGCGGACCGTACGGCGGGCTCGGCGGCACCGGCGGCCAGCTCGCGGCCCAGCTCCAGTGCGGGGCCGGCCCAGTCGATGACCTCGGTGCGGCGCTCGGCCGGCCAGCGCTCGGCCGCCGCCCACAGGGCGGCGCCGGTGCCGCCGCCCACGTCCACATGGCTGCCAGGCGTCCAGCCGGCCGGCAGCCGGCCGGCCAGTTCGCCGAGCGCCGCCGACACCGCCTCGAAGGTGGCGGGCATCCGGTACGCGGCGTACGCGATGGCGTCGGCCCGGTCCCGCAGCACGGGGGCGTGCGTCTGGGTACGCCCCCGGTAGCTGGCGATCAGCCGCTCCACGGCGGCGGCGGTCCGCTTGGGCGGCAGTCCGTCGAGCAGCCGGTCCAGCGCGGCCCGCAGTTGCCCGGAAGCGGTGGCGGTGGCGATGGGCGTGGTCACCCGGTCATCCTAATTGCCGGGAGGAACGGTCCAGCCGTTGCCGGTCGCCCAGTGTTCGGCGGCCGTCATGAGGATCTCCGTGGCCGGGGCCTTGATCCGGCCGTAGTCCAGCAGGTCGGGCACGCTGCGCGCCAGGTGCTGCTTGAAGGCGCCCCATGCCGCGCGGGCCGGCTCGTCCGCGCGCAGATAGTCGCGGAAGAGCAGCGCGTAGCGGGTGTTCTGGCCGCCCGCCGTGCGGAGGTGGATGTTGCAGGGGCGTTCGCCGGCCGGTGGGGCGAAGACCAGTTTGGCGCAGGGCCGGCCGGCCACATACTCGGTGTGGTTCCACGGTTCGGGGCGCAGCCGGAAGCCGATCGCCTCCAGGAGCGGTACGTCCCGGGTGGCGTCCGGCCGGGCCAGCCGGATCTGGATGTCGACGCAGTCCTTCGCGGCGAGGCCGGGCACCGAGGTGGAGCCGATGTGGTCCACCGCCACCACGGGCGCGCCGGTCATGGCGGTACGGAGCCGGGCCGCGAGTGCCGCGTACTCGGCCGCCCACTGCGGGCGGTGGCCGACGACGGACACCGCCCGGGCCGTCTCATCGGGGAACGGCACGGCGGCGGCGCTTGGGAAGGCACAGGAGGACGAAGCACAGGGCCGCCAGCAGCACCGAGGTGAGCTGGACGATGGCCATCGGGACGGCGGTGTCCTCGCCGGCGACGCCGACCAGGGGGGAGGCGACGGCGCCGATGAAGAACTGGGAGGCGCCCAGCAGCGCCGAGGCGGAGCCGGCCGCGTGCGGGGCCCGCATCAGGCCCTCGGAGTTGGCGTTGGGCAGCACCAGGGCCATCAGGCCCATCAGGCAGAACAGCCCGATCGAGACCGGGATCAGCCCAGCCTCGCCGAACACTCCGCTCGTCATCAGCAGCAGGGCCACGGAGACCACGATCAGCAGGGTGAGACCGATGCCGATGATGCGGTTGAACGACACCCGTCCGACGAGGATCTTGCCGTTGATCTGGCTGACGCCGACCAGCGCGATGGAGTTCAGCATGAACAGCAGGCTGAAGGTCTGCGGCGAGGCCCCGTAGATCTCCTGGACGACGAACGGCGAGGCGGCCACGTACGCGAAGAGCGCCGCGAAGGTGAGCGCGCCGACCAGCAGGTAGCCGGTGAAGACCCGGTCGGTGAACAGTCCGCCCATCGCCCGCAGCGCCGCGCCCACGCCGCCGCCGTCGCGTCGCCCGGCGGGCAGCGTCTCGGGGAGCCAGCGGGCGACGATCAGGGTGAGGAGGAGGCCGGAGCCGGCGAGGACGAGGAAGACGCCGCGCCAGTCGGTCAGCCGCAGCAGCTGGCCGCCGAAGACGGGGGCCAGGATGGGGGCGGCGCCGGAGATGAGCATCAGGGTGGAGAAGAAGCGCGCCATGGCCAGGCCGTCGAACATGTCGCGGACGACGGCGCGGGCGATGACGATGCCGGCGGCGCCGGCCAGGCCCTGGACGGCGCGGCAGGCGGTGAGCACTTCCACGGTGGGGGCGACGGCGCAGGCGAGGGAGGCGGCGACGTAGCAGACCATGCCGGCCAGCAGCGGGCGGCGGCGGCCGAGCTGGTCGCTCATGGGGCCGACGATCAGCTGGCCCAGGCCCAGGCCGAGGAGGCAGGCGGTGAGGGTGAGCTGGACGGTGGCGGCGCCGGTGTTGAGGTCCTGGGTGACCTCGGGGAGCGCCGGGAGGTACATGTCGATGGAGAGGGCCGGCAGCGCGGAGAGGCTGCCGAGGATGAGGGTGAGCAGCAGTCCGGCCCGCTGCCGTTTGGTGAGTTCGGGTGCTGCGGCGGGAGCGGGCCGGACTTCGGGGGACTGCGCCGGGGTTGCGGTGGGGACGGGGATGGGGGCGGCCGTGTTCGGCTGGCTGCCGGGCTGATTCATGCACCTCTCCGGTACTCGCTGAGACCGCCCAATCGTCCCATGATCCGGCCACCGTTCTATATGGTTTTCGTTCGGAAGATCACGCTGGGGAGAGTCCGGGCTCCCCCGCCGGCGACACGAACGACGCCGCCGTGCTCACCGCACCACCCGGCACGGTGACCCCCGACACCACCCGGTAATCGGCCCGCACCTGCCGCTCGTCCAGGCTGACCAGCACATAACCGCGCCGCCCGTCGTAGAAGCGCAGATGCGGATTGACCGTCATCATCGCCTCCCAGTTGGCCGGCCGCTGCGCGCCGTTCCCGCCGCTGGAGATCGAGGTGGTGACCAGTTCCACACCGAGCGTCCGGGACGCCTGGTCATCGAAGTCCTCCTTGATGTCGAACGCGTGATGCACGTGTACATCCCCGGTGAACACCACGAGATTGCGTACCCCGGTCTCCCGCACCGTGCGCAGCAGCCGCTCCCGCGCCCACGGGTAGCCGTCCCAGGCGTCCATCGCCAGCGGCCACGGCTCGGCCAGCTGATTGCGCCGCCGGGAGACGACGATCTGCTGCGGCACCACGTTCCACAGCGCCCGCGAGGTGCGCCAGCCGTCCGCCAGCCACCGCTCCTGCGCCGGGCCAAGCAGCTGCCGGTCCGGTGCCTCGGAGTCGGCGGTGGGCAGCTTCCAGCCGTCGCCGTTCGCCTGGTCGGCGCGGTACTGGCGGGTGTCCAGCACATCCAGCTGCGCGAGCCGGCCGAAGTGCAGCCGCCGGTAGAGCCGCAGATCAGGACCGTCCGGGAGCTGCGGGCGGCGCAGCGGCAGATTCTCGTAGTACGCGCGGTACGCCGCCGCCCGGCGCACCAGGAACTCCGCCTCGGGGTCGTGGTCCTGGGAGATGGCGGAGGCGTAGTTGTTGTCCACCTCGTGGTCGTCCCACGTCACGATCCACGGGTGTGCCGCGTGGGCGGCCTGGAGGTCGGGGTCGGCGTGGTAGAGGGAGTAGCGCAGCCGGTAGTCGTCGAGGGTGACGGTCTCGCGGTTGTAGTGCGCGGGCAGCCGCTGGTCACCGGTGTACGCGCGGGCGCCGCCGGCCGCGTTGATCGCGTACTCGTAGAGGTAGTCGCCGAGGTGGACGACGGCGTCGATGTTCTCCTCGGCGGCGAGGTGCCGGTACGCGGTGTAGTAGCCCTGGTCGTACCGCTGGCAGGAGACGAGCGCGAAGCGCAGCCCGCCGCCGACCCGGGAGTGGCGGGCGGGGGCGGTACGGGTGCGGCCGGTGGTGGAGGTCCACTCCCCCACCCGGAACCGGTAGTAGTAGTCGGTGCCGGGGGCCAGCCGCCCTGGCTCCACATGCACGGAGTGGTGGAACTCGGGGTGGGCCAGGACCGTTCCCCCGCGCACCGCCCGCCGGAACTCGCGGTCGCGGGCGATCTCCCAGCGTACGGCGATGGGTTCGGGCGGCAGTGCGGAGTCGGCGGCGTAGGGATCGACGGCGAGCCGGGTCCACAGCACGACCGAGTCGGGCTGCGGGTCGCCGGAGGCAACGCCGAGGGTGAAGGGGTCGCCGGCCAGGTCGGCGGCGTCCGCCGGGGCCGCGGCGTGCGCGGTGCCCGCGCCCGGCAGGCCGACGGAGAGCGCGAGCGCGGCGGCGGCGCCGGTCACGGTGACGAATCTCCGCCGCCCCAGGGAGCGGGCGGCGGCACGCAGTTGCTCGGAGAAGTCTTCGGAAATCTGCGTCATGGGGATGAGTGCAGCGAGCGCACTCATCCGGCATCTGGCATGGATGCGTCAAGGATATGGCGATTCGATGACTCCTCGGCCGCGACCGGCCACCGCGCGTCACTCAGGTCTCTCATGCCGCACATCCTGCGCACGCGGGCGCGCCACAAACGGCGCCGCGCCCGGCGCGCGATGCGCCCGGGAGGCGCATCGCGACACCGCGCGCCGCGCCGCGGGAAGGTCAGCGGTCGCGCAGCTCCTTCACTTCCTGATGGGTGTGCGACTCGATATCCCGGGCGCCCTGGTAGAGCAGCTGATACGACAGGTCGGACAGTGCCCGCGAGGCGGCCAGCTCATGGCCGATCACCGGGTCGTACTCGTCCCCCGGCTTGGCCTGCGCCGTTCCCTCCCCCACCAGCCCGCGCGAGGTCTTCCCCTGCAAACGGGCCTCGGCCCGGCAGGACCGGCCGTCCTCCTCGATGTCGATCTTGGCTTTCCAGGACTCGTGCGATGACGACATAACAGGACCTCCAAGCGAGCGCTGGGACAGGAGTCCGGAGCACCGGGGCACCGCTCCTCCTCTTCTTCCTCTCCCCATGCTCCCTCCAATGGCCCAACCTCGCAGCTCGGGCGCCGGAAGCGCGTCCGCGCAGGTCAGACGGCTGCCGACCGGGCCGTACGGAGCGCTTGCAGGAAGGTGTCGGCGGGCTGGGCGCCGGAGACCCCGTACGCGCCGTCCAGCACGAAGAACGGCACCCCGCTCACCCCGATCCGGCGCGCCTCGCGCACATCGGCGGCCACCTCGTCCGCGTACCCGCCGCTCTCCAGCGCCCGCCGGACGCCGGCCTCCTCCAGGCCGATCTCCACCCCGAGCCGTACGAGGGTGTCCAGGTCGTCGACCGTCTCGCCCTCACACAGGTGGGCGGCCAGCAGCCGCTCGTGCGCGGCGTCGCCGAGACCGTGCCGGTTCGCGAACTGGAGCAGCCGGTGCGCGTCCAGGGTGTTGACGGAGACGGCGCGCTCCATGGCGTACGTCAGGCCCTCGGCGGCGGCGAGATCGGTGACCCGCTGCTGCATCTCCCGTACCTGCTCGGGGCCGGCGCCCAGCTTCCGGGCCAGCATCGTGGCGGTGGGCTCGCGCAGCCCGGCGGGGTGCGCGGGGTCGAGCTGGAAGCTGTGCCAGCGCAGCTCGACCTCGTCCGCGTGCTCGAAGCGGGCCAGCGCGCTCTCCAGCCGCCGCTTGCCGATGTAGCACCAGGGACAGACCACGTCCGACCAGATATCGATCCTCACAGCGCGCACACCCCGTCCGCGTCGCACACGGGCGCCGCGTCCGCGCCGCCGGCCGCGCCGATGACGATCAGCGCGGGGGTGGTGGGCTGCTGCGGCTGTCCGTCGCCGGTGGACGGCGGCGGGGGCGGGGGCGGGGGCGGCACGACGGGGTCGTTCGGCATGATCACTCCGCTGGAACGGTGATGGTTACTGAAGGTGCGGTACCCCACCGTACGCAACCACCCCAGCGATCGTAAGAACGCACTTCCGGGTAAGCCCTGCGCCTCCCCGCGCCGTCCGCCGGGGCGCGCGGGCGCGCCCCGGCCGGCTACGGCGGGCAGTGGTCCCCGTCGACGAGCCGGGTGATCACCCCGAGTCCGTGGGCCCGGCCCGCCAGCGCGAACAGCCCCCGCAGAAGTGGCTCCGTCAGCACCGGTGCCTGCGACAGCTCCCCGACGAGCCCCCGCAGCTCGTCGAGCAGCGCCGGCAGCCCGGGCGGCACGTCCGCCGCACCGCACCCCGCCCGGTGCAGCTCCAGATAGTCCACCAGCCGCTGCCCCGCCCGCACCGCCGTCAGCCGCGCCGTCCCGACCTCGCCCGCGAGCCCCTCGTCCGCCGCCAGATACAGCAGCGATTCGATCAGCGCGCTCATCGCGTGCGAGTTGCGCCGGTCCACCGCCCCCAGCGAGGCGTGCAGTTCGGCGGCCCGCCGCCGGTAGCCGAGCGCCGCCCGGTGCTGCCCCAAGTGGTGGTGCGCGTACCCCAGCAGATCCATGGTCCGCGCCATGTCGCTCAGCTCGCCGGCCTCCTCCAGGATGCTCAGCGCCCGCTCCGCCGAGACCAGCGCCTCCTCGTACCGCCGCATCCGCCCCAGCGCCTTGGCGATGACGCTCAGCGCCGCGCCCTCGCCGACCGTCCAGCCCAGCTCGCCGAAGATCCGCAGCGAGGTACGCGCCTGCTCCAGCATCTTCTCGTACGCCCCGGTCGAGGCGTGCACGCCCGCCAGCTGCCGGTGGGTGTAGCCGGCCGCCAGCCGGTCGCCCTCCGCCTCGATCAGCTCCAGGGCCCGGTGCAGATGGCGCTCCGCCTCGCCCCACTGCCCGGCGTTGTACTCGGCGCGGCTGAGCCCCCGGTGTCCCAGGGCCATCCCCAGCCGGCTGCCCTCGCGCCCCGCCGCGCGCAGCGCCAGGGTGCTGGTGGCGCGCAGTTCCTCCCAGTGGCCGTTGACGTCGAGGTAGTGGCGCACCATCCAGGCCAGCTGCCACACCGTACGGTCGTGGCCGCCCCGGTAGGCGGTGTCGATCAGATGCAGGATCGCCCCGCGTTCGGTCTCGAACCAGCCGCGCGCCTCGGCGTACGTGCTCAGCGTGCGGCGGCGCCGCCCCACCGGCCGGATCGGGGGCATGTCGTGGTGCCGGGAGAGAATCCGGGCGGCCTCGTGGGCGGTGTGCAGATAGTGGCTCAGGACCCGTCGCAGGCCCGCGTCGCGCTCGCCCGGGGTCGTGCTGTCGGCCAGCACCTCCACCGCGTACGCGCGCACCAGGTCGTGCCAGCCGTACCGCCCGGGGGCGCGTTCCTCCAGCAGCCGCATGGCGGTGAGTTCGTCGAGCAGTTCCTGGGTTCGCGGCAGCGGCTGGGCGAGCAGGTCGGCGATGAAGCGGGCGCCGGCCGAGCGGCCCGGGTGCAGCGGCAGCAGCCGGAACAGGCCGGCCGCCGCCGGGCTCAGCGCCCGGTAGGAGGAGGAGAGCACGGAGCGCACCCCGGGTGAGCTGTCGCCGCCGGTGAGAAAGGAGATCCGGGCCCGGGTGTCGCACAGTTCGCCGGCGATGGCGTCGAGGGAGAACGCCGGGTTGGCGATCGCCTTGGCGCAGACCACGGCGAGCGCCAGCGGCAGCCCGCCGCAGCAGTCCACGATGTCCCGCGCGGCCCGCTCCTGCTCCGCGCCGCGCAGCCGTTCGGGGCCGAGCTTGCCGCGCATGAGTTCCAGTGCCTCGTCCGGCGCGAACGGCCGCAGTTCGCTGACCCGGGCGCCGCGCGCCGTGATCAGCCCGGCCAGCGGGGAGCGGCTGGTGACCAGCACCAGGGTGCCCTCGGCCGACTCGGGGATCAGCGGCAGGACGTGGGCGGCGTCGCGCGCGTTGTCCAGGAGCAGCAGCATCCGGCGGCCCGCGAGCAGCCGGCGCAGAAAGGCGGTACGGGCCTCGGCGTCGTGCGGGACGCGCTGCCGGGGCACGTCCATGGCCTCGATGAGGCGGTCCACGGCCTGGGCGGTGGGGACCATCGGCCGGTCCGCGTCGAAGCCGTGCAGATTCAGGTACAGCTGTCCGTCGGGGTGGTTCTCGCGCAGCCGGTGCGCGAGGAGGGTGGCGAACTCGGTCTTGCCCACCCCGGCCATGCCGCTGACCACGATCACCCGGGCGCCGCGCCCGATGTCGCGCAGCGCCGCCGTCAGGTCCGGGGCGCGGCCGACGAATAAGGGTGAGGGGGCGGGCAGTTGCTCGGGGATGGCCGGTGGCCGCGGCGGTACGGGGCGACCGCCGGGGTCGTACGCCCCCCCGTACGGCCCGCAGCTCCCTTCCAGCCCGCCGCGCGGGGTGCCAAGGGCGGTGTCGCCGCGCAGGATGCGCTCGTACAGGGTGGTGAGGGAGGCGGCCGGGTCGACGCCCAGCTCGTGGCGGATCAGCTTGCGCACATGCCCGTACGCGGAGATCGCCTCGGCCTGCCGGCCGGCCCGGTAGAGCGCCAGCATCAGCAGTTCGTGGAACCGCTCGTGGAGCGGGTCCTCGATGACGGCGGTGGACATGAGCTGGATGATCTCGTCGTCGCGGCCCAGGGTCAGGGCGGCGGACCCGTACAGATCGAGCGCGCTGGTGCGGGTCTGCCGCAGGCCGACGCGTTCGCGTTCCGCCGCCTCGCCGTGGATCTCGCGCAGCGGCTGGCCGTGCCACAGCGCGAGGGCCCGGCGGCTGAGTTCGACGGCGCCGCGGTCGTCGCCCGCGCCGTGGGCGGCGCGGGCGGAGCCGACCAGGTGCCGGAAGCGGTGCGAGTCGATGGCCGCCGGGTCGACCATGAGGGCGTACCCGTGGCTGCCGGAGACGATCCGCGCGCCTTGTGGTTCCAGGGCGCGGCGCAGCCGGTGGATGTAGGTGCGCACCGTACCCCGCGCGCCTTTGGGCGGGGCGCTGTCCCACAGCGCGCTGGCGAACTGGCCGGCGGGCACGGTGCCGCCGGCGTGCAGCAGCAGGACGCTCAGGGTGGAGCGTTGCTGCGGGGATCCCAGGGGGATCTCGGCGCCGTTGTGCCAGGCGCGTACCGGTCCGAGGAGGGAGAAGCGCAGCCCCGTAGTCATAGATCTCGTCCTTGGCGCAGGTTCCAGCCGATTGGACGAATGTATGACGTGATGAGGGTTGGGGCGACGGTTTACCGTGCAACTGTACGAAGCGGGGCGGTGGTACAGGCCGGGCCGCCCCCGTGGTGCGGCCCGGCCCTTGGAGCCCCGGGTGGTCAGTCCAGGCGCTCCAGCTCGATCAGCGCGAACATCGAACGCGTGGGACGCAGTCCGGTGCGCTTCCAGCCCGCCTCGGCGAACAGCGCGTCGTACTCCTGGAGGGAACGCTCCTGACCCGCCGACACCGACAGCATGTTCATGTCCAGCAGCGCGACCGGGTCCGGCGAACCCGTCTCCCCCAGCAGCGCCTCGATCACCAGGATGCGGCCACCGGGACGCGCCGCCTGCCAGCAGTTGCGCAGGATTCGTACCGCCTGCTCGTCCGACCAGTCGTGCAGCACCCACTTCAGCAGGTAGTAGTCGGCCTCCGGGATGCCCTCGAAGAAGTCCCCCGCGACCGCCTCGAACCGGTCCGCCACGCCCGCGGCCTCCGCGGCCTGCCGGGCGCCCGGCACCACATGCGGCAGGTCGAACACCAGGCCCTCGATGTGCGCGTGCTCCGCCATCAGACCGAGCAGCAGCGCCCCGTCCGCGCCGCCGATGTCGGCGATCCGGGTGGCCCCGTCGAGGTCGAGCAGCGCCACCGTGTCCTGCACCACCTGCTCGGTGGCGTTGGTCATGGCGCGGGAGAACAGCGCGGCGTCCTCGGGGTGTTGGGCGAGGTAGGTGAACAGGTCGGAGCCCAGGGCGCGTTCCCACTGCGGGCGGCCCTCGCGCACCGCCTCGGGGAACGGCTGCCACACCTGCCAGTGCGCCGGCGCCCCCGACAGCAGCGCGGCGTCCCGCAGCGACCCGGGTACGCCCTCGCGCAGCAGCGCGCCGACCGGGGTGAGGGCGAACCGCCCGCCGCCCTCGTGAGCCAGCAGCCCGATCGAGGCACAGGCGCGCAACAGCCGGTGGGTGGCACCGGGGTGACTCGACTCCCGCTCGGCGATCTCCTCGGCGGTACGGGCCCCGTCGGCGATGTGATCGGTCACCCGCAGCACGGCGGCGGCCCGGACCACCTGGGTGATCCAGTGCGCCGTGGTCATCTGGTACAACGCCTGTGCGTGCTGCGCTGCCTCCGCCTCGGCGGGCGAGAGTTCGGGTGCGGTGCCGGTAAGGGGCATGAACGTCCTCGTTCCGGAATGTCGGTGGTCACGTACGCTCCCGAGGGCCGTGGAACGCGGACCGCACCGTCCGGTGAGGCCCGGATGTCTCCCCGTGACCACCCGGACCTCACCGGTGCGACCGCGCCGTTCCTCGGGATGGAGTATGTGTAAAGCCCGCCTGTCGACAAAGCGTTGACGCCGTGTCGGAATCGGGGACGGAAGCGGGTACGGATCAGGGGCGGGGGCCGCGTTCCCGGTCGTGGTGGACGGCCACCGCGTGGCCGGCCCCATGGCCCTGCGCGCGGGCCACGATCAGCCCGTCCCGTACCCGCACCGCCAGCTCGGTGAGGTCGTCGGCCGCCGTCGCCACCGTCGCCGCCGGGCCCAGGGCGGCCGGGACCGCCCCGGCCTCGTCGAACACGACGCGCGGCGAGGGCAGTTCCCCGGGCGCGAACACCCGGCGCAGACAGCCCACGAGATCGGCGATCCGCAGCCGGGCCAGCCGGCCCGTCTCGGCGGGATCGCCGCTCACCACGACGATGGTCACCGCGTCGCGCCGGCGCGCCGCGCGCACCGCCTCCTCGGCCGCCGCGAGCCGGCTCACGCCCAGGACGACGAGCACGCCGTCGGCGTCGAGTGCGGCCGGGCGGCCGGTGATCTCGTCGCGCGGCGGGCCGCCGGGCGGAACCCACGGGTCGTGCGCCGGCCGGGCCGGGGGGACGAAGGCCAGGTGCGAGGGCGCCGTGTCGTCGAGGGGGGCCAGGGTGGCCAAGTGCTCGGCGGCGTGGGCCAGATCGAAGGGATCGCCGAGGCCGGGGGCGTGCTCCGCGAGGGAGGCCGCGCCGTGCAGCAGGGTCAGCGCCAGCTCGGCAAGCCGTACGGTCCTGGCGCGCGGGGCCGTTCCCGGCTCCAACGCGAGGGCGAGCAGCAGGGCTTCGAAGCGTACGAGCCCGGCGAGCGCGGCCCGGGCCGGTTCGCTGTCCAGCACGCCGGACAGCGAGCGCAGTTGGAGATGTCCGCTCGCCGGGGTGTCGCCGGTCAGCGGCAGCCGCTCCAGCCAGACCCGGGCGAAGGCGCCGAGCGCCCGCCCGGCGGAGTCGGGCGATACGGCCGGGGGCCGGGCGGTGTCCCTGGCCCGTTCGGCGGCGTCGGCGAGCACGGCGAGGTAGAGCGCGCGCTTGCTGGTGAAGTTGGAGTAGACGGCGCCTCTGGTCAGTTCGGCCTGCTCGGCGATCCGGTCGACCTTGGCCTCCGCGTAGCCGTACTCGGCGAACTCCCGCCGGGCCGCGACCAGTACCGCCGCGCGGGTCCGTTCCTGCTGCTGCGCCCGGGTCAGTCTCGCCATGGTGTGTTCCCTTCCGCTCGCGCCGTGTCATGATACGGCGAGCATCCAGATGATGGCGTCATCCGAAAACAGCGAACATCAGAGGTGTCCATGCTCGACAACCCGCCGGACACCGGCACGGCGAACCCCCAGGACCCCGCCCTGCTGGTACTGCACGCGCTGCGCTGCGCCGGCGCCACCGGCCTCGACCGCCTCCGCTCGATCACCGGACTCGACGAAACCGCGGTCGAATCCCAGCTGATCGACCTCGCCGTCGACGGCCTCGTCCTCCGGTTCCCCGGCCGGATGTCCGGCTGGCAGCTCACCGACGCCGGCCGCGCCGCCGACGCCGCACGGATCACCGCCGAACTCGAAGCGGCCCGCGCCCGCCCGGCCGTGACGGCGGCGTTCCAGCGCTTCCTGACGCTCAACCCGGAACTGCTCGACCTCTGCACGGCATGGCAACTTCGCCCCGCCGACGGCGTCATGGCCGTCAACGACCACCGCGACCCGGCCTACGACGCCAAGGTCCTGGACCGGTTCGCCGACCTCGACCGGCGAACCGCCCCCGTCTGCGCCGAACTCACCGCCGCCCTCCCCCGGTTCAGCCGCTACCCGGTCCGCCTGCGCACCGCCCTCGACCGGGCGCGGGCCGGAGCGCCCGAGCACGTCACCGACTCCACCACCTCGTACCACACCGTCTGGGCGGAACTGCACGAAGACCTGCTCGCCACCCTGGGAATCCCGCGATGAGATGGATCCGCCCGATCTCGGCCGAAACCCCCGACCCGGCCCGGACCCTGGGCGGCAAGGCCCACGGCCTTGTCCTCGCCCACCGCCTCGGCCTGCCGGTACCACCCGCGTTCGTCATCACCACCGCCGCCTGCCGCGCCTTCCTCCGGGACGGCCGGCTGCCCAAAGGGCTGGCCGCCGAACTCACCACCGCCCTCGCCCGCCTCGAAGGCGCCGGCAGCCGTACCCCGCTCGCGGTCTCGGTACGCTCCGGGGCCGAGGTGTCCATGCCCGGCATGATGAACACCCTCCTCAACCTCACACCGACGCACCACCGGCTGACGCCGGCGATCGAGGCCGTGTTCTCGTCCTGGAACACCCCACGCGCCCAGACCTACCGCACGCTGCACGACATCCCGCACGACCTCGGCACCGCCGCGATCGTCCAGGTCATGGTGTACGGCGACCGCGACCAGCACAGCGGCAGCGGCGTCGCGTTCAGCCGCGACCCCACCACCGGTGCCAACACCCCGTACGGGGATGTCCTCTTCGGCCACCAGGGCGACGACGTCGTCTCCGGCGCCACGACCACCCGGCCACTGCGCGAACTCGCCGAGCGCGAACCGGAGGTGTGGGCGGACCTGCTCGACGCCCTGCACCGGACCGAGACCCACTACCGTGACGCCTGCTACGTCGAATTCACCTTCGAGGCCGGCGAACTGTGGATCCTCCAGCTCCGGCCCGGCCGCTTCACCGGCGCCGCCGCCGTCCGCCTCGCCACCGAACTCGCCGACGCCCGCGCCATCACCCGCGCGGAAGCGCTGCTCCGCGTCTCACCGGAGCACCTCCGGCAGGTCCGCACCCCGCGCATCGACCCCGCCGGCCCGGCCGAGATCCTCGCCCGGGGCATCGGCGCCTGCCCCGGCGTCGCGACCGGCCGGGTCGCCACCACGGCGGACGAGGCGGTCCGCAGGGCCCGCGACACCCCCGTCATCCTGGTGCGCCCGGAGACCTCCCCGAACGACCTGCCCGGCCTGGCCGCCGCCACCGGCATCGTCACCGCCCGGGGCGGCCCCGCCAGCCACGCCGCCGTCGTGGCCCGCGCCATGAACAAACCCGCCGTGGTCGGCGCCACCGGCCCCACCCTCACCGCCGGCACCCTCATCACCATCGACGGCACCAGCGGCGAAGTCGCCCTCGGCACCCCCCACCTCACCACCACCGCCGCCGACGCCCACCTCCACCGGCTGCTCGGCTGGGCCGACACCCTCGCGGGCGACCACTCCCCCCGCGACGAACCGAGCCGCCTCGCGGCAGCCCACGCGGCACTGACAGAACGGACCCCGTGATGCCCATCCGCCACCTCTACCTGGTCCGGCACGGCGCGGCCGACGCGTTCGGCGAACTCACCGACATCGGAGCGCAGCAGTCCGGCCTCCTCGGCCGACGACTGTCCCACCTCCCCATCGACACCGTGTGGCACTCCCCCCTCCCCCGGGCCGTACGCTCCGCACAGCTCATCGGCGCCCACCTCCCCACCGCCGCCGTACGCGAAGCGCCCGAGCTGATCGACAACGTCCCCCACGTACCGGCCGACCCACCCCCGGCCTGGGCCCCGTTCTTCGACGGCTACGACGCCGCGGAGGCCGCGGCCGGCGAACACGTCGCCCACACCCTCACCACCCGCTTCGCCCGCCCCGCCCCCACCGAGACCCACGAACTCCTGGTCACCCACGCCTACCCGATCGCCTGGCTCCTGCGCCACGCCCTGGACGCACCCCCCGCCCGCTGGCTCGGCCTGGACAGCGGCAACACGGCCCTGACCGCCATCCAGTACCGCGACAACACCACCCCCACCGTCCTCCTCTACAACGACATGACCCACCTGCCACCCCACCTCCGCTGGACCGGCTTCCCCCAGGCCCCCCGCCCCTGACACCGGGGCCCGGCGGGGACATTCGTACAAGACCGGCGGCCGGCGGCGCGGGCATCGTGCCGGGTATGGGAAATGAAGAAGCCGTGCACACGCAGGGGATGTACGTGGTCCGGTACGGGCCTCGGCAGGCGGCGCCGGTGGTGCTCGTTCATGGGTCGGGGGCATCGGGCGGGTCCTGGGGGCCGGTGGTGCCCGCGCTCGCCGAGCGGCATCACGTCATCCGGGTCGACCTCCCGGGGCACGGCCAGTCCCCGCCCGCGGCCTCGTACGACGTGTCCGGGCAGGCGCGGCGGCTGGCCGCCGTGCTCGACGACCTCGGCCTGCGCGCGGTCACCGTGGCCGGGCACTCCAGCGGTGGCTACATCGCCACCGCGCTCGCCGAACTGCGCCCCGACCTGGTCGGTTCGCTCGCGCTGATCAGCAGTGGCCCGTCTGTGGGCGCGCTTCTTCCGCAGCCCCTCATCCTGCGGGCGCTGCTCGGCCCGCCACTGGGCCGGCTGCTGTGGTCGGTCCGTTCGGACGCGATGCTCCGCAGGGGGATCACCGCCGCGTGCGACCGCCCGGTGGACGTCCCGGACGAACTGGTCGCCGAAATGCGGGGCATCGGCTATCGCACGTTCCGGACGGTGCTGCGCCGGAACACCGCGTACCTCGCCGAGCGGAGCGTGCCCGCGCGCCTCGCCGGCCTCGACGTCCCGGTTCTGGTGATCTTCGGTGCTGCCGACCCCCGCTGGAACCCGTCATCCGCGCACGAGTACGACACGGTGCCGGGGGCGCGCGTCGAGCGGTTGCCCGGCGTCGGGCACTTCCCCATGTTCGAAGCGCCGGAAGCGACCGGCGCGTTGCTGCTGGCCTTCGCCGCCGCGAGCCGCTGACCACCGGTCGGTACCCTCAAGACCGTGTGGAACTCGGTGCGGGTCGCGATCCCCCGGCGGTCACAGCGGCTGACCGGCGTCAGCATGGCGGGATTCGATCACCGTGTCCCGGAGCCCGTGGACATCGCCATGGTTCCGCACCCCTCGGTCACCCTGCTCGTGGATCTCGGTGAGGGGGACGGTTTCGTCCGCGACGCCCACGGCCGGCGCGAGCGCGGCAGCGCGGTGGTCGGGTTGCTCCCGGGCGGCCTTCGGATCAGCGGCGGGCGGGCCCGGGGCGGCCGGTGCCTCCAGATCCGGTTGTCGCCGGTGGTGGCCGCGGGGGTGGTCGGCGCGTCCATCGAGCTTGCCGGGACGGTGGTTTCCCTGGCCGATGTCTGGGGCCGCGACGCCGGGCGGGCCGAGGGCCGGCTGCGTGCCGCCACCTCGTGGGACGAACGGTTCGCCGTCGCGGCGGAGGTCATCGGCCGGCGGCTGGAGTCCCGCCCACCGCCCGACCCGGAAGTCGCCGCCGCCTGGTGGCGGCTGCGCGCCGAGCGGGGACAGGTGCGGGTCGAGGAGGTGGCGAAGGAG
Organism: Streptomyces sp. NTD107; assembly: GCF_059510435.1. Taxonomy (NCBI): domain Bacteria; kingdom Bacillati; phylum Actinomycetota; class Actinomycetes; order Kitasatosporales; family Streptomycetaceae; genus Streptomyces; species Streptomyces sp. NTD107. The sequence goes on from NZ_JCAJZV010000002.1 coordinate 524,303, forward strand.
GTGGGCTGGAGCCGTAAGCGCCTGTGGTCCCGCTTCCGGTCCCAGGTCGGCCTCACCCCCAAGCGCGCCGCCCGGTTGGTGCGGTTCGACCACGCGGCCCGCCTGCTCGCGGCCGGCGACGCCGCCGCCCGGGTGGCGGCCACGAGCGGCTACGCCGACCAGTCCCACCTGCACCGCGAGATCAGGGCGTTCACCGGAACGACCCCCACGGCGGTGGCCACCGCCCCCTGGCTGGCGATCGACGACGTGGCGTGGCCGACGCCATGAGCCCCCGCCCACCGTGGAGTTCTCGCCGAACGCCTCCGTACCGGCCCCGATGCCGTCCGGACCCCGATCCGGCGGTGGGGCCCGGTCGGTGAACGGAAAGGGTCAGCCGCGCGGCAGGATGCCCAGGAGCGCCGAGGTGAAGGAGGCCCGCAGGGTGTCGCGCAGGTCCAGGTGGAGCACGTCGAGGGCCGGCTCCTCCGCGTAGGCGGCGACGAGGCTGGGCGGCGGCGGGACGTACGCCGACAGGGCACCCGCCGTGAGCAGGCTCATCAGGCAGAACTGCTGTGCTTCGTCGCCGAGTTCGGGCAGGTGGCGGCGTACGAGTCCGGTCATGGTGGCGAGCCGCCCCAGGGAGGAGCGCTTGTGCCGCTTGATCACCTCGACCGAGACGTTGTGCTCAAGGACGCCGCCCTGGGCGCCGAAGAGGTCGCACAGCACGGGACGGTCCGCCAGTGAGCGGCTGAGGATGCCGGCCAGCCGGCGGGCCCTGACCTCCGGTGCCGCCTGTGGTTCGGCGCCCTCGGCCAGCTCGTCCGCCAGCTCGGCGAGCCAGCTCTCCAGGGATACGTCCAGCAGTTCGAGCAGTACCGCCTCGCGTGACTCGAAGTACCGCAGGACGTTCGACTTGGCCAGGCCCACCCGCCGGCTGAGTTCGTTGAGGCTCACCTCGGCCACGGGCATCTCGTCGAGCATCGCCGCCGCGGTGTCCAGGATCGCCCGGCGGCGGATCTCCCGTTGCTCCTCGCTGCGCGCCCGCTGGAATGTCACGCCCTCAGCCTAGCGTAAAGACCGGCGGTCTCTTGACAGCAGACCGGCGGTCTTTTAAGTTCGCTGCCAACAGACCGACGGATTTCAGGAGTGGGCCATGAGCGGCAACTGGACCGAGCAGCACATCCCCGATCAGCACGGCCGGGTGGCGATCGTGACCGGCGCCAACACCGGGCTGGGCTTCGAGACCGCCCGGATGCTCGCCGAGCGCGGGGCGACGGTGGTGCTGGCCGTCCGCGACATCGAGAAGGGCAAGCGGGCCGCCGCCCGCATCACCGGCGACGTCACCGTCCAGGCCCTCGACCTGGCCTCACTGGACTCGATCCGCTCCGCGGCGGCCGACCTGCGCGCCGCGCACCCGCGCATCGACCTGCTGATCAACAACGCGGGCGTGATGTACACCCCGAGGCAGACCACCGCCGACGGCTTCGAGCTGCAATTCGGCACCAACCACCTCGGCCACTTCGCCCTGACCGGCCTGCTGCTCGACCGGCTGCTGCCGGCCGCCGGCTCCCGCGTCGTCACGGTCAGCAGCACCGGCCACCGCATCCGGGCCGCCATCCACTTCGACGACCTCCAGTGGGAGCGCTCGTACAGCCGCGCCGCCGCCTACGGCCAGGCCAAGCTCGCCAACCTCATGTTCACGTACGAACTCCAGCGCCGGCTCGCACCGCACGGCACCACGATCGCCGTGGCCGCCCACCCCGGCCTGTCCGACACCGAACTCACCCGCAACGTACCCGCCGCGTTTCGCGTGCCCATCGGCTGGCTCGCGCCCGCCCTCACCCAGAAGGCCGCGATGGGCGCCCTGCCCACCCTGCGCGCCGCCACCGACCCGGCCGTCGTCGGCGGGCAGTACTACGGCCCCGGCAACCGCGCCGAGATCCGCGGCTACCCCAGGCTGGTCACCTCAAGCCCCGACTCCCACGACCAGGCCGTCCAGCGGCGCCTGTGGACCGTCTCCGAGGAACTGACCGGGGTGACCTTCGCCGTCTGACGGCCGCAGAGCGCGGTGATCAGCCGGCCGGGCGGTCGCCGGTTCGGCGCGGGGTGTGCACCGCCTCCTCGCTCCCGGCAGCGTCCGGGTACGGCATACCGTCCGCTTCGACGACGAGGTCGGGACCGACTCGTCCTCATGACGTCGGCGCCCTCACCGCGCCCCGGGGAGGCCCAGTCGTGAGAGTGCGGTCGCCGCATGGGTTCTCGCCTGTGCGGGGGTGGGGGCGGCGCGCAGGCCGAGCAGGCGCTGGCGGTGGGGCTCGCCGAGGAGCAGGGTGAACAGTGCGCCGGCCAGGTCAGGATCGTGGCCGGGCAGCCGCTCGGCGAGGGCGTCGATGTAGGACTCGGGGCCGTCGCGATAGAAGCGCTCGGCGAGGGCGGGGAAGGCGTACGCCTCGGTGACCATGAGCCGGTGCAGGGCGACCGCCTCGTCGGAGTGCAGGGTGTGGACGATCTCGCCGGCCAGTTCGGCCAGTGTGCTGCCGCCGTCCCCGGTCAGCGCGAGGGCGCGGCCCCGGAGGCGTTCCACGGCGGCGATGAAGATCTCTGTCCGGTCGCCGAAGTAGCTGTAGATGGTGCGCTTGGCCACATGGGCCGTCGCGGCGACCTCGTCGAGCGACACCTGCCCGAAGCCCCCGGCGGCGAACAGCCGTACGGCGGCGTCCAGGATCTCGTCCCGCCGCCGGGCGCGCTCCGCCTCGGTCGGGCGACCGCGTTTGCGGGGAGGGTCCACCGGAGGCTCGCTCGTACCCATCGCGGATCCCTCTCCTCGGCGCTGACCAGGGCCCAGTCTATAATGAAACGAAAGACGTTTCATTTATGGCCGAAGCCGGCCCCGGCATCACCGGGCCCCGGCGACGGCCCCGCGACGACGCGCCCCGGCCGCACTGCGGCCCGCCCCGGCGCGCCCGGGCGGGAAGGAGATCCCCTGTATGCCCCCGAACAACACGACGCCGAGGTCCGCGCGGGCCTCGAAGTCCCCGACCAGGAACCGGAGCGGGCGCCCGGCGCCCAGCGCTGAGCAACTGCTGTCCTTCTACCGGCAGATGATGCTGATCCGCCGGTTCGAGGAGCGCGCCGCCCGGGCCTACACGGAGGCGAAGATCGGCGGCTACTGCCATCTGAACCTGGGCGAGGAGGCCACCGTCGTCGGTCTGACGGCCGCCCTGGAGGACGAGGACTACGTCTTCACCAACTACCGGGAGCACGGCTACGCGATCGCGCGCGGCATCGCCCCCGAGCGGGTGATGGCCGAGCTGTACGGCCGGACGGACGGCGTCTCGCGCGGCTGGGGCGGCTCCATGCACATGTTCGACATCGCCACCCGGTTCATGGGCGGCTACGGCATCGTCGGCGGGCAGGTACCGCTCGCCACCGGGGCGGCCCTGGCCATCGACTACCGGGGCGGCAGCGAAGCCGTCATCTGTCTGATGGGCGACGGCACCACCAACATCGGCGCGTTCCACGAATCGCTCAACATCGCCGCGCTGTGGGGCCTGCCGATCGTCTATGTGGTGATCAACAACGGCCTCGGCATGGGCACCACCGTCGAACAGTCCTCCGCCGAGCCCGAGCTGTACAAGCGCGCCTCCGCCTACCGCATGGCATCGGCGCGGGTCGACGGCAACGACCCGGTCGCCGTCCACCGGGCCACCCGTACGGCACTGGCCAGCGCCCGGCAGGGCAAGCCCTACCTGCTGGAGACCCTGTCCGGGCGGCTCAAGGGCCACTCGGTGGTCGATCCCGCCAAGTACCGCAGCAGGGAAGAGGCCGAGGCGCTGAAGGCCGCCGATCCCATCGCCGCCTACGCGGTGCTGCTCAGCGAACAGGGCCTGCTGACGGACGCCCTCATCGCCGGCATCGACGCCGAGGCCACCTCGGCGGCGGCGGCTGCCGCGGCGTTCGCCGACGCCAGCCCGCACCCGGAGGTCGCCACCCTGTTCGACTACACCTACGCCACCCCCGTACCGAACGACGCGCGCCGGCTGCCCGGCGACGCCCTCTTCCCGGCGGCACCACGCCCGTCCGGGTCCGCATCGAGCCCGGAGGCCCGGCCATGACGGTGATCAGCTACCGGCAGGCGCTCCATGACGCGCTGCGCTCGGAAATGCTCCGCGACGAGAACGTCTTTCTCATCGGCGAGGAGATCGGGATCTTCGAGGGCTCGTACAAGATCACCGCGGGCCTGCTCGCGGAGTTCGGCGAGAAACGGGTACGGGACACCCCGATCGCCGAAGAGGGCTTCGTCGGCGCCGCCATCGGGGCCGCCATGCTCGGCCTGCGGCCGGTCGCGGAGATCATGACGATCAACTTCTCGCTGCTCGCCCTCGACCAGATCGTCAACCACGCGGCCAAGATCTACGGGATGTTCGGCGGCCAGGCGACCGTGCCGCTGGTGATCCGCACCCCGGGCGGCGGCGGGCAGCAGCTCGGCGCCACCCACTCGCAGAACATCGAGCTGTACTACGCCTTCGTCCCCGGCATGAAGGTCGTCGCCCCCTCCAGCCCGGCCGACGCCAAGGCGCTCATGCTGGCCGCGATCCGCGACGACGACCCGGTCCTCGTCCTGGAGAACCTCGCCCTCTACAACACCAAGGGCGAGGTGCCCGACCACGACGAGCCCGCCGAGATCGGAAAGGCCAAGGTCACCCGCGAAGGCGCCGACATCACCGTGGTCGCCTACTCCAGGATGGCCGCCGTCGCGCTCCAGGCCGCCGAGCGGCTGGCCGCGTCGGACGGAATCGACGTCGAGGTCGTCGATCTGCGCAGTCTGCGCCCGCTCGACCGGGACACCGTGGTCGCCTCGGTGCGGAAGACGAATTGCGCGGTCGTGCTGGAGGACGACTGGCTCACCTACGGCATCGGCGCCGAGATCGCCGCGACCATCTCCGACGGAGCGTTCGACTGGCTCGACGCCCCGGTCCGCCGGGTGGCGATGGCCGAAGTGCCGCTGCCCTACGCCAAGCCGCTGGAGACGGCGGCCCTGCCGTCGGCGGACGACGCGATCACCGCGATCCGCCAGACCCTCGACGCCGTCGCCCGGCGCCGCTGAGAAGAGGAAGACCCGTGATCGATATCCTCATGCCGCGCCTGTCCGACACCATGGAGGAAGGCGTCATCTCCGCCTGGCACAAGCGGCCGGGCGACGCCGTCACGCCGGGTGATGTCCTGGTCGACATCGAGACCGACAAAGCCGTCATGGAGCACGAGGCGTACGAGGCCGGCACCCTCGCCGAAATCCTCGTCGCCGAGGGCGAGAACGTCCCGATCGGCGCCCCCATCGCCCGCCTCGACAACGGCACCGGCACCGGCACCAGTGGCGAGTCGGCGACGCCGCAGCCGACGGCCGACACCGCGGTCCAGGCCACCCCGGACCCGGTGGGCGGCGCGGTGGGCGGTGAGCCGGCGCCGTCCGGACGGCTGGCCGCGACACCGCTGGTGCGCAGGCTTGCCCGGGAGCGCGACATCGACCTCGCCACCGTGAACGGGACCGGCCCCGGCGGCCGGATCGTCCGCGCCGACCTCGACGCGCTGGCCCCCGCACCCACACCCACACCCACACCCGAACCCACGCCCGCGCCCGAACCGGCGGCGGCCCCCGCGCGCGTCTCCGCACCCACCGACGGCCGGGAACCCGTCGCGGTGCCGTTCGACCCGGTGCGGCAGGCCATCGCGACCCGGCTCACCGAGAGCGCCACCACGATCCCCGCGTTCACCGTCACCGGCTCCGCCGATGTCGAGGACCTTCTCGTACTCCGGGGCCGGATCAACGCCTCCCTCGACGGGGTGAAGGTGACCGTCAACGACCTGATGGTGCGAGCCGTCGCGCTCGCCCTGCGCGAGCACCCCGGGGTGAACGCCTCGTACTCCCCCGAGGGCCGGGGCCAGACCCTGGAGCACGGCCGCGTCCACATCGGCGTCGCCGTCGCGTCCCCCGCCGGGCTGCTCGTCCCGGTGATCCGGGACGCCGACCGCATGTCGGTCACCGCCATCTCGGCCCGGACCCGGGAACTCGCCGACAAGGCCACGCAGCGGACCCTCGGCACGGCGGACATGGCCGACGGAACGTTCACGATCAGCAACCTCGGGATGTACGGGGTCGAGCACTTCACCGCGATCATCAACCCGCCACAGGGCGCGATCCTCGCGGTCGGCGCCGCGCGCGAGGAGCCCCAGCGGAGCGGGGAGTCCTTCGTGTCCCGCCGCCGGATGCGCTACACGATCACCGCTGACCACCGGATCATCGACGGCGCGCTGGCCGCCCGGTTCCTCGCCACCCTCACCGGGCTGCTGGAGAATCCGCTGCGCATCCTGGCCTGACGTCTCCGGGCGCGGGCCGTGGTGCGGGCAGGGCCCGGCCATCCCAGGTGCGGAGAAGGGCGCCCGCAGCACACTCTCCACGCCACGATCCCCCCACGCCCGGTGGGCTGTCGGCACTGTGCGCGCTCGCAGGTGATCCGGCGAGCACGCACAGTGCCGACAGCCCGCCCGGGTGCGTACCAGGCGTAGCCGCGCGCCCCGGGCCGCCGCCGCCCCACCCGGTGCCCGGTTACCTCGTACGGGGGAAGGACGCCGGTCCGGGAACTATCGGCGGGCCCGGACCGACCCACGGCCGAGCCGGCAGGCCGCGCCGTACCCGGCCCCGCGTGCCGGCGATCCGTACGCCGATTCGAGATCGTCCATGACGCACCGCACTTCCGACCCCGCGCTGGTACGGCACGCCCCGTTCCTCGCCTTCGCCGCCCTGCTCGCGGCGCTCTTCTCCTTCGCCTACGCGGTCGGCGGCCAGCTCGGGCCCGTCGCCCCGGGTCTGCACCCCGGCGGTGGCGGCACGCCGGCATCCGTCGGTGACGGCACCGGCCACGGCCACGGCCACGGGGGCGAGCGATGACCGTGCCCACGGAACCGGGGCTGACCACGGATGTCGACATCACCGGCATGACCTGCGCGGCCTGCGTGGGCCGGGTCGAGCGCCGGCTCGCCAAGCTCCCCGGCGTCCGGGCGAGCGTCAACCTGGCCACCGGGCGCGCCCGGGTCACCCATCCCCCATCGGTGACGCCCGGGGAACTCCTGCGGCAGGTCGAGGCCGCGGGGTACGGGGCGGCGCTCGCCGCGGCCGAGCCGGCCGGACCCGCGACCGGGGACGACACCGGGGCCCAGACGCACCGACTGCTGGTCACCGCCGTGCTGTCGGTCCCGGTCATCGCCCTGTCCATGGTGCCGGCCTGGCAGTTCACCAACTGGCAGTGGCTGTGCCTGGTGCTCTCGGCGCCGGTCGTGGTGTGGGGGGCGGCGCCCTTCCACCGAGGGGCGCTGCGTGGTCTGCGGTACTCCACCGCGTCCATGGACTCGCTGGTCTCGCTGGGGGTGTCCGCCTCCTTCGGCTGGTCGCTGTACGCGCTCTTCCTCGGTGGCGCGGGGGCACCCGGCATGCGGATGCCGTTCAGTGTGCTGCCCACCGCCTCCGGTGAGGTGGCCCACATCTATCTGGAAGCGGCCGTGGCCGTCCCGCTGTTCGTGCTGACCGGGCGGGCCCTGGAACGGCGGGCCAAGGAGGGTACGGGGGCCGCACTGCGGGCCCTCGCCGAGCTGACACCCCGTGAGGTGCGGGTGGTCGGCGCGGACGGTACGGAGCGGGTGATCCCGCTGTCCGGGCTGACCGCCGGCGATCTCTTCACGGTCCGGCCGGGCGAACGCATCGCCGCCGACGGGGTGGTGGTGCACGGCCGGTCCGCGGTGGACTCCTCGCTGCTGACCGGGGAGAGCGAGCCGGTGGAGGTCGGCCCGGGGGCGGCGGTGCTCGGTGGTGCCGTCAACAGCGGCGGGATGCTCCGGGTCCGGGCCACGGCGGTCGGGGCGGAGGGACAGCTCGCGCGGATCGCCCGGCTGGTCGCCGACGCCCAGGCGGGCAAGGCGCGCGCCCAGCGGGTCGCCGACCGGGTGGCGGCCGGGTTCGTGCCCGCGGTCCTGGCGATCGCCGTCACCGTACTCGGGTTCTGGCTGGGCGCCGGGGCCGATCCGCAGGCGGCGCTGACCAGTTGCGTCGCGGTGCTGGTGGTGGCGTGCCCGTGCGCGCTGGGGCTGGCCACGCCCACCGCGCTGCTGGCGGCGACCGGACGCGGCGCCCAGCTGGGCGTGCTGGTGTCGGGGCCGCGCGCGCTGGAGGCGCTGCGCCGGGTGGACACCGTACTCCTGGACAAGACGGGCACCCTGACCACCGGCCGGATGTCGGTGGTCTCGTGTGTCCTGGCCGACGGAGTGCCCCTGCCGGAGCGGGAGGTGCTGCGGCTGGCGGCAGCCGCCGAGGCGGGCTCGGAGCATCCCCTCGCGCGGGCGGTCGGCGCGTACGCGGCACGGGTGGCCGGCGACATCCCGGCAGCCGGTGGCTTCGCCGCCGTACCGGGGCAGGGGGTCCGCGCGCGGGTGGCGGGGCGGCACGTCGAGGTGGGGACGGTTCCCGGCCCGCTTCCCGGGGAACTGGAGCGGGCGGTCCGGCGCGCCGAGAGCGAGGCGCTCACCCCGGTCACCGTGGTCATCGACGGTACGCCCACGGCGGTGCTGAGCGTCGGCGACGCCGTACGGGGCGGGGCGTACCGGGCGGTGGACCGGCTGCGGCGCATGGGGATGCGGCCCGTGCTGGCCACCGGCGACAGCGCGGGGCCGGCCCGGGCGGTGGCCGCCGAGCTGCGGATCGACGAGGTGCACACGCGCTGCACCCCCGAGGAAAAGGCCCGCCTGGTGCGCGGACTGCGGGCCGCCGGCCGCCGGGTCGCGGTGGTCGGGGACGGCGTCAATGACACGGTGGCCCTGGCGTCCGCCGATCTGGGGATCGCCATGGGCAGTGGTACGGACGCGGCCATCGGCGCGGCCGATGTCACCCTGGTGCGCGGCGATCTGGGCGCGCTGGCGGACGCCGCCGCGCTGGCCCGCCGCACGCTGTCCACCATCCGCGCCAATCTGGTGTGGGCCTTCGCCTACAACGCGGTGACCCTGCCGCTGGCCGCCACCGGATGGCTCAATCCCATGCTGGCCGCGGCGGCCATGTCGGTGAGTTCGCTGGTGGTGGTCCTCAACAGTCTGCGGCTGCGCGGCTGGTCGCCCGCCCCGGTGCGGCACGGCCGGCGCCCCCGCCCGGTCAGGTGCGCGTGATGGGGTGGCGGGGTGTGCTCCGTTCCGCGCTGGTGCCGGCTCTCACCGGGGTGCTCACGGTGGGTGGGCTGGCCTGCTGGGCGGCGGTCGGCGGTGCCGGTTCCCCGGCCGAGGTGGCCGTGGGTGAGGGACGGGTCTTCCTGCCCGTTCTGGACGCTCAGCGGGTCACCGGGGTCTTCTTCGACATCGGGAACACCGGAGGGTCGGACGACCGGCTGCTCGCGGTACGCAGTGACCGGGGCGCGGGGATGTTCTCCGACCGTGAGCTGTCCCGGGGCTCCGGCCGGATGATCATGATCGGGGAGATCGGGGTACCGGCCGGGCAGACCCTGGAGATGAGCCCGTTCACGCCCAACATCATGTTCACCCCCGACCGGCCGCTGCGGGAGGGCGAACAGATCGCCTTCACCCTGACGTTCCGCCGGGCGGGCGAGGTGACGGCGCTCGCCACGGTCACCCGACCCGGCAGCTGACGGGTGGCCACGGTGGGGCGGGAGGTGACCTACCCCCCGCCCCACCGGTCAGGCGTCAGGCGTCAGGCGGCGGCCGGCCGGTCGCGGTCCGCCGTGGCACCGGCCTCCTCGGCGTCCAGCAGCATCCGGGCCAGGTCGGCCCGGGCCCGTGAGACCCGGGAGCGGACCGTACCCAGCGGGCAGCCGCACACCGCCGCGACCTGCTGGTAGGACAGGCCCCACAGCTGGGTCAGCTCGAACACCTCCCGCCGGTCGGGCGCCAGCCGGCCCAGCAGGTCGCGCAGTGCCACGCCCTCGTCGAAGCCGGGCAGACCGTACGGCTGGCGGTGTTCGGCCGCCGCCTGCCAGTCCTCGGTGTCGGCCGGCCGGGGGCGCGCCGTCGCGCGGCGCACGCTGTCGACCACGGTCCGGCGGGCGATGGACAGCAGCCAGGTACGGGCGGAGGAGCGGCCCTCGAACCGGTGCAGGGCGGTCAGGGCGCGCAGCAAGGTCTCCTGCGCCAGGTCCTCGACGCTGTCGGTGTCGGGGGCGAGAAAGGCGATGAACCGCAGGACGTCCGGCTCGAACGCGGCGACGAAACGCGCCATGTCCGCCGGCTCGCCCGAACGCGCCGCCCGGACGGCGATACCGGTGCGGTCGGTGTCGGTGTAGGTGCCGGTGCCGGTGCCGGTGCCCGGTTCGGGGGCTGCGGCAGGGGGTTGCAAGGCAGCAGTGATCACGAGATGACCTCGTCACAAGTGAGGGAAGGTCCCGGTGGGGACCGTGGGGTACCGCCGGGCCGCCGTACGGCCCGGTCCGCCGCCGCCCGGCCCGCGTGGGGCCGGCGGCGGGTGATGCCCGCTGTCGGTCAGCCGACAGCCGGGGCGATCGGCGGACCCCTGGAGATCACCGAGTGCAGCAGCAGCCGCGTGCGCGGCCCGGGCGCCCGCACCAGCGGCGGGCGGGGGCGCTCGACGGTGTCCGGCACGTAGGTGAGCAGCAGCCGGACCAGGCGCAGCGGCGCCGCGAGCCAGGCGCCGAGCAGGGCGAGCAGCGTGAACGCCGCCCGCTCCCCGCGGGCGAGCCACAGCCCGGAGAGCACCGCCGCCAGCACGTGGACGGCGAGCATCCCCCAGGAGTTCAGCCCCGCCAGGGCGTGACCGGCGTGCAGCGCCTCGGTGCCGCCGCCCGCCGTGCCGTGCCCCATCGCGGCGTGGTCGTACGCCGCCGGGCCGAGCCCGGCCGCCGCCACGATGTCGGCCGCCGCCTCGGGCGACAGCGCGGGACGCGTGGTGTCGCCGCAGATCAGAGCGCGGGCCAGGTCCTGAACCGGGGTGGGCCCGGTGACGGCGCCCGAGGAGATCAACTGCCCGGTGGAGAGCAGGGTGTGCAGTACGGTCTGCACGCCGGTGGCCGCCACGGTGATGGCGAGCGGCCCGCGTTGCCGTCCCGCGCAGGCCCAGGCCGCGCCGGCCACCAGCAGCAGCGCGGCCGGCACGGCCGGCCAGGGAACGGCCGTACCGGACATGTACACGTGACCGGTCAGGGCGAGCACGACGCACACCCCGGCGAAGACACTCGCCCGGATGGCCCGTACCGCCCCGCCTGGTCGCATAGTGCGCTCATCGTCGCACCGGCGGAACCGGCCCCCGGCGTCGGGCCTGCCGTACGGCCGGGAACCCGGCGCCGCTCCCGTCCGACCCTGATGACGGTGCGCGTCCCGCCACCGGCGATGCCCCTGTTCCGATCGGGAGTCCTGAATGAAGCGAAACCCCTCCGCCCTCGCCTGGACGGCGGCGCTGTGCCTGCTGGCGACGGCGTGCGGCGGGTCCGGCGCGGCCGGCTCCGACGCGTCGGGCGCGCCGCCCGATGTCGCCGAGGGCTATCCCGTGACCGTCGAGAACTGCGGTGTGGAGCAGACCTTCGACCGGCCGCCGGAGCGGGTGGTGGTCATGAACGGGGCCTCGGTGGCGGAGGTGTCCGCGCTGCTCGCCCTCGGCCTCGGTGATCGCGTCGTGGTCAACCAGCAGTCGTACGGGATGTCCGAGGTGCCGGGCCGGGCCGAGGCGATCGCGGCGCTGCCGACCGGTGACATCGAGATCAACGACGCCTGGGACATCCCCCGGGAGGCGATGCTCGCGCAGCGGCCGGACTTCGTGATGTCCACCACCTCGTACGGCTTCGACGCCACCAACGGCTTCGCCACCCGCGAGGAGCTGGCGCGGGTGGACGCGCGCACGTACATCTCACCGCCGGGCTGCGAGGACGACATCGCGGACTCGACGATCGAGGACAGCTACACCATGCTGCGCGAACTCGGCACGATCTTCGGGGTCAGCGAGCGCGCCGAGGAGCTGATCGCCGACTCCCGGGAACGTATCGCCGCAGTCGGGGAAGCGCTGGGCGGGCGGGAGGGCCCCAAGGTCATGGTGGTGTTCTCCAACATGTCGATGGGCACGAACGACTTCAGCTCGATCGCGGCGAACGGCATCTACAACGACATCCTGGCCAAGGCCGGCGGCAGCAACGCGTTCGCCGACGTCACCGAGGGTGCCTTCGCCGACCTCAGCAAGGAGACGGTCGCCGCCACCGACATCGACGCCCTCGTCGTCGTCAGCTTCAACGACCCCGACCCGGCCGCGTACGCCGAAGAACTGCTTGAGGAGTTTCCCCAGTGGCCCGCCGCCCGGAACGCCGCCCACACAGTGCTGTCGGACTCGATCTACCTCGGCCCCAGCAACGCGGAGGCGGTGGAGCGGATCGCCCGGCTGCTGCACCCCGACGCCTTCTGAGCCGCCGTCTGCCGCCGGCATCGCTCCTCGTCCTCCTGCTGGGGCTGCTCGCGGGCGCCATGATCCTGGCGATCAGCGTCGGCGCGGTGACGGTTCCGGCCGGGGAGGTGTGGCGGGTGGTCTGGGCCCGGCTGACCGGGTCCTCACCGGTGTCCGACCCGGTGACGGAGCAGATCGTCTGGGAGTTCCGCACCCCGCGCGTCCTGCTGGCGGCCGTGGCGGGGGCGGGGCTCGCGATCGCCGGGGCCACGCTCCAGGCGGTGGTGGCCAACCCGCTGGCGGACCCGACGGTTCTCGGCTTCACGCACGGCGCGTCGCTGGGGGCGGTGATCGCCATCACCGCCGCCTCCGGGGCGGCGCTGGGCGGCATCGGGGTCTCCACGGCGGCGTTCGCCGGGGCGCTGGCGGCCGGGGCGCTGGTCTTCGCGCTGGGCCGGAAGGCCGGACGGATGACCCCCACCCGGCTGGTGCTGTCGGGCGTCGCCGTCGGCTATCTCCTGCTGGCGGCCACGAGTTATCTGCAACTGCGGGCCACCCCGACCGAACTGCGCGGCGTCATGTTCTGGATGCTGGGCAGCGTCGCCGGCGCGCAGTGGGGGCAACTGCCGGTCGTCGCGGCGGTGGTCGGCGCCGGCACCGTGGTGCTGACCCTGTGCGGCGGGCGGCTGAACGCGCTCCTGACCGGCGACGAGTCGGCGACCTCGCTCGGGGTGGACGTCCACCGGCTGCGCGGCTTCCTGCTGGTGTGTTCCGCCCTGCTCACCGGTACGGTCATCGCGGTCGCGGGCGGCGTCGGCTTCGTCGGCCTGATGATCCCGCATCTCGTCCGGCTGGCCACCGGCCCGGACCACCGCCGCCTCATCCCGCTGTCCGCCGTCACCGGGGCGCTCTACCTGGTCCTGGTCGACCTGCTCTCCCGCACCCTCAACCGGCCCGGCGAACTGCCCCTCGGCATCCTCACCGCACTCCTCGGTGCCCCGTTCTTCCTGTGGCTCCTGCGCCGCAACCAGCAACTGGACCTGCCATGAAACTCGTCATCGACCACCTCCGGGTCACCCTCGGCGGCACCGCGATCGTGGACGGCGTGGACCTGGAGGTGCCGCCGGGCACCGTCCTGGGTCTGGTCGGGCCCAACGGCAGCGGCAAGTCCACTCTCCTGCGGGCCATCTACCGCTCGGCCCGCCCGGAGAGGGGCACCGTACGGGTCGGCGAGGACGACGTGTGGCGGCTCACCGCCCGGCAGTCCGCGCGCCGTACCGCCGCCGTGCTCCAGGACCGGGACGGCGGCGGGGCCGGCGCTCTGACGGTGGCCGAGATCGTCGCGCTGGGGCGCACCCCGCACCACGGCGTCCGGGACCGGGCCGGCGAACACGACCGGCGGACGGTGGCGGCGGCGATGGCCCGTACGGGGGTGGCCGGCTTCGCCGGCCGGGAGCTCGCTTCCCTGTCCGGCGGCGAACGCCAGCGGGTGCTGCTGGCCCGGGCGCTGGCGCAGGAACCGCGGCTGCTGGTGCTGGACGAGATCACCAACCACCTCGACATCCGGGCCCGTTTCGAACTGCTCGCGCTCGTCCGGGGCACGGGGATCACGACGGTGGCCGTCCTCCACGACCTCGATCTGGCGGCCCGCTTCTGCGACCGGCTGATCGTGCTGCACCGGGGCCGGGTGCACACCGCCGGCCCAGTGCTTGACGTCCTCACCCCCGACACCCTGGCCACCGTCTTCCGGATAGCCGCCCGCACGGATCATCACCCCGACGGCGTCATCCGCGTCACCTACGCGGCCGACCCCCTCGACACCGCCGCCGCTCCGCCCGGCTGAGGCCGGGGGCAGCGCCGGTGCGGACCCGGCCGGGCGCGGGAAAGGGCCCCCTGGCGGGGCGTTGTGGCCGGGCGGGGCGGGGACGGCAGACGAGTCGGCTGTACGCCGGGTTCTGTTCCCGTCCCCGAGGGGGCGGGTGGCGGTCATCCATCTAGGGTTGCCGTCGCCGGCAACCTCAAGCGGTCTACCCGCGGACTCGGGCGGGCAGCCCTCGAACGTCCGCGCGAGGCCATCCGTGGATGGCCCCTTCTTGACCTTGCTCCGGGTGGGGTTTACCGAGCCGGCCGGGTCACCCCGGTCGCTGGTGGTCTCTTACACCACCGTTTCACCCTTACCGGATGCCGTTCGCACGGCTCCGGCGGTCTGTTTTCTGTGGCACTGTCCCGTGGGTCGCCCCAGGTAGGCGTTACCTACCACCCTGCCCTGTGGAGCCCGGACGTTCCTCGGCGGCATCCAGCCGGAACCGGATACCAACGCGACCGCCCGCACGACTCGTCTGCCGCGTCTCCCAGCTTACCCGGCGTACCCTGCTGCTTTGCGTCCAGTTTGAGGAGGGGCCCCGTGCTCGTACTGCTGCCGCCGTCCGAGGGGAAGGCTGCCGGGCCCGCGCGGGGCGAGCCGGTGCGGCTGGAGGCGCTGGCGCTGCCCGGGCTGCGGGCGGCCCGCGAGACGGTGCTGAACGAGCTGATCGACCTGTGTGCCGCCGATCAGGAGAAGGCCAGGGCCGTTCTCGGGCTCGGGGAGCGGCTGGCCGGGGAGGTCGGCAAGAACGCCGCGCTGCGTACCGCGCCCGCCGTGCCCGCCGGGGAGGTGTACACCGGGGTGCTGTACGACGCGCTCGCGCTCGGTTCGCTCGATCCGGCGGCCCGGCGGCGGGCCGCCGACGCGCTGCTGGTGTTCTCCGGGCTGTGGGGCGCGCTGCGCGTCGATGACCGCATCCCGTCCTACCGGTGCGGCGCCGGGGTCAAGCTGCCCGGGCTCGGCGGGCTGGCCGGGTACTGGCGTACGCCCCTGGCCCAGGCCCTGCCGGCCGCCGCCGGGGCGGCCGGCGGCCCGCTGCTCGATCTGCGCTCGGCCGCCTACCGCGCGATGTGGAAGCCGGCCGGCGAACTGGCCGCGCGCACCGTGACGGTACGGGTGCTGCACGGCCCGACCCGTACCGTCGTCAGTCACTTCAACAAGGCCACCAAGGGCCGGCTGGTGCGCGGGCTCCTCACCGCCGGTGAACTGCCGCGCACCCTGCCCGAGTTGACGGGCGCGCTGCGCGACCTCGGCTACACCGTGGAGCGGCCGGGCGGCGACGACCGGCAGCTCGACATCGTGGTCGACGCGGTCTGACGCCTCAGCGCCAGGCCGGCGCCGCCGCGTACGGGCCGACCGCGCCCGCCGTGGCGGCGGCGGTGCGCAGATGCGAGGTGTCGTTGAACAGCCGCACCGAGGTGTGGCCGTCGCCGTAGTACGTCACCGCCGACAGCGCCGCCGGGGAGAGTTCCATCCGGAACATCGCCTCGGTCGGCGCGCCCAGCGCCAGCCGCAGCAGCGACTTGATCGGTGTGACGTGCGAGACCAGCAGCACCGTGCGGCCCGCGTACCGGGCGATGATCTTGTCGCGGGCCAGTGCCGTACGCCGCGCCACCGCCGCGAAGCTCTCCCCGCCACCGGTGGGTTCGGCCTGTGCCGAGGACATCCAGCGCGCCAGGTCCTCCGGGTGCCGCTCGTTGACCTCGGCGAAGGTCAGGCCCTCCCAGGCCGCGAAGTCCGTCTCGCGCAGCCCCGCCTCGACCCGTACGCCGAGCCCGAGCCGGTCGGCGACGGCCTGCGCCGTCTGCCGGCAGCGGCGCAGCGGGGAGCTGACGATCGCCTCGATGTGCCGGCCCTGCGGGGCCTGCGCCAGAGCGACCGCCGCCGCCTCGGCCTGCCGCAGCCCGGCCGGGGCCAGCTCGGGGTCGGCGTCGCCGGTGCTGCCGCTGCCGCTGAACCGCTTCTCGCGGGTCAGCGCCGTCTCCCCGTGCCGCAGCAGCACGAAGGTGGTGCCGGCGCCCGGCTCCTTGCCCCAGCCGACGACCGGGGTGGCGGTGGGTTCCGGCCGGTCGCGCGGGGCGGGTTCGGCGGTGAGCGCCTTCGACTCGGAGGGCTGCCAGGCGCGGCCCCTGGCCGCCGCGTCCATGGCCTCGTTCGCCAGCCGGTCGGCGTGCTTGTTGCGCTCGCGCGGCATCCACTCGTAGCGCACGGCGGATGCCGGGAAGATGTCCCGCGCCTCCATGGCCAGTGGCCGCATGTCGGGGTGCTTGATCTTCCAGCGCCCGGACATCTGCTCCACGACCAGCTTGGAGTCCATCCGCACCAGGACGGTGGCGTCCGGGTCCAGGGTGTGCGCCGCGCGCAGCCCGGCGATCAGACCCCGGTACTCGGCCACGTTGTTGGTGGCCTTCCCGATCGACTCGGCGGTCTCGGCGAGGACTTCGCCGCTGGCGGCGTCCAGCACCAGCGCCCCGTAGCCGGCCGGGCCCGGGTTGCCCCGGGAGCCGCCGTCGGCCTCGACGACGAACCGGCGGGCGGCCCCTCCAGCGGCTACCACAGGCCGGACTCGGGGGTACGGACCAGGATCCGGGTGCAGTTCTCGCACCGCACGACCTCGTCGGCGGCGGCGGCCCGCACCTCGTTCAGCTCGGTGATGTCCAGCTCAAGGCGGCAGCCCTCGCAGCGCCGCTGGTACAGCCGGGCCGCGCCCAGTCCGCCCTGCTTCTCCCGCAGCTTGTCGTACAGCTTCAGCAGGTCCGCCGGGACATCGGCGGCCACCCGCCCGCGGTCCCCCCGGACGGTCTCCTCCTCGGTGCCGATCCCGTTCAGCGCCTCGTCGCGGCGCTCGACCAGTTCGGTCTCCCTGGTCTCCAGGGTGGTGACGGCGGCGGCGAGTTCGGTGGCGCGGGCCTCGGCGGCCTCCTGCCGCTCCATGACCTCCAGGACGACGTTCTCCAGGTCGTCCTGCCGGCGGGCGAGGGAGGCGATCTCGCTCTGCAACCCCGCCAGGTCCTTGGGGTTGGAGACCAGGCCGGAGTCGAGCCGCTCCTGGTCGCGGGCGGCCCGCTTGCGTACCTGGTCCACGTCGGCCTCGGCCTTGGCCTGCTCGCGGGCGGTGTCGCTGCTCTCGGTGCGGGCGGCCACCAGCAGCGAGCGCTGCTGGGTCAGGTCGCCCTCCAGGGCGCGGATCTCGGCGTGCTCGGGGAGATTCTTGCGCTGGTGGGCGAGCTGGGTGAGCCGGACGTCCAGGGCCTGGACGTCGAGCAGCCGGATCTGATCGACGGGCGAGGCTTTCAGTTGGGGGCTCCCGGGGTGGTGTTGGGGTGGACGGTGGATGAGGCGTGGGTGGTCCACGGGTCGGTGACCCGGCGGGAGACGTGCGTGCGCAGCCCCCAGCCGTGGCGTTCGGATACCGCGTCCAGCTGGGCGGCGGCCTGCTCGCACCAGGGCCACTCGGTGGCCCAGTGGGCTGCGTCGACCAGGGTCAGCCCGGTGTGTTCACGCGCTTCGGAGGCGGGGTGGTGCCGCAGATCGGCGGTGAGGTACGCGTCGACGCCGGCCGCCCGTACCGCCGCGAACAGGCTGTCGCCGCTGCCGCCGCACACCGCGACGGTACGGATCGGGCGGTCGGGGCCGGCCGCCGGGTCGGCGGCGACGCGGATGCCCTGCGCGGTGGCGGGCAGCCGCTCGGCGGCGTAGCGGGCGAACTCGGCGGGGGTCAGCGGCCGGTCGAGCGCGCAGATCCGGCCCAGGCCGCGCCGCCCGGCCGGGTCGGTGGGGTCGGGGATCAGCGGCCCGGTGACGCGCAGATCGAGGGCGCCGGCGAGGGCGTCGGAGACCCCGGGGTCGGCGCGGTCGGCGTTGGTGTGCGCCACGTGGAGCGCCACGTCGTGCTTGATCAGCCGGTGGATCACCCGGCCCTTGAAGCTGTCGGCGGCTACGGTGGTGGTACCGCGCAGATACAGGGGGTGGTGGGTGATGAGCAGTTGGGCGCCGCGTTCGATCGCCTCGTCCGCGACCTCGCGCACCGGGTCGACGGCGAACAGCACGCGGGAGACGGGGGCCCCGGGATCGCCGCAGACCAGGCCGGTGGCGTCCCAGTCCTCGGCCAGCGCGGGGGGCCACAGGGCGTCGAGCGCGGAGATGACATCGGAGAGTACGGGCGGCACGCGCTCAGGCTACCGGGCCGGGCGCCCGCTCGGTTTCCGGTGCGGTCCGGCCCCCGCCCGGCCCGTGCGCACCCGGATGCACATCAGCCCCAGGTTGATCTTGGATTCGCTGCTGCGTCACCCTTATGCGTGAAGCGGAGCACGACGGGTTGTTCGGTCGGCGTGCGAAATCTACCGTCCTGGCCTGGAGGTGAGCGATTTCATGTTGGCGATCGCGGCGGACGGTTCGTACGCCGCCCGGCTCGTACGGGCCCCGGGTGGGGCCGATGACGCCTGGTACGCGGAGCGCTGGACGCTGAACGGCCCCGAGCCGTACGCCGTTCCGCTGCCCGCCGGACAGCCGGAGGAACCGGACAGCCCGGTGCGGGCGCTCGCGGACGGCCGGGTGCTGATCGCCCGGCAGGCGGATGGCCGGCACCATCTGACGCTGCTGTATCCGTCGGGGCCCGAGACCGGGGAACTGCCGCTGGGCGCCGTGGAGTCGGGGGGTGCCCCGCTGCGGCTGCTGCCGCCCGCCCCGGACGGCGCCCGGGTGTACGCGCTGGTGCCGGACGAGGCGGCCGGCGAGAGCGCGCTGTGGCTGGTGTGCGGCGGGGCGTTCGGCCCGGAGCTGGTGACCCGGCTGCCGGGGCGGTGCTCCGGCGGTGCCTGGCTGGACGCGGGCGGGCGGCTGCTGGCCCTGGACCGTACCGATCCGGCGACCGGCCACACCCGCACGGTGACCGTGGATGTGGAGACCGGCGGGCCGCCGGCCGAACTGCTGCGGATCACCGAGCACAGCAACGACCGGCTGCTGATGGCCGATGCCGACAGCGGGCTGCTGATCGTGGTCTCGGACGCGCCGGGTGAGGACCGCATCGGGTGGGGGGTGCTGGGCAGCCGGCTGCCGGTGCGCTTCCCCGAGGCGCTGCATCCGGACGGGGTGACGATAAGACCGTTTGCGGTGCAGCCGGGGCAGATGCTGACGCCGGAGGCGTGCGCGGTGGCGCTGGAGCTGTCGGCGCCGGAGGTCGGCGCCCGGTGGGTGGCGGTGTGGCGGGCGCAGCAGCGGGAGGTGCAGCCGATAGCGGCACCGGAGGGCTGGCTGCCCGGTGTCGGGCGGTGGACGGCGGCCGGTGAGCTGCTGCTGCCGTATGTGACGCAGGAGTCGCCATGCGGGCTGGCGCGGGTGGCGGTGGCGGTGCCCGAGCCGCAGCCGTTGCGGCCGGCGCCGGAGGCGGCGGTGCCGGCGCCGGGGCCGGAGCCCGAGCCCGAGCCCGCACCGGTGCCGGTGGAGCCCGGTCCGCTCCCGGTGTCCGCGGGGGTGGCGTCGATGGGCATCACCAAGCCGGTGCCGCTGGGTCAGTCCCCGCTGGCCCGTACCCACTGAGTCCGCTGCCGCTGCCCCCGACCCCGGACCCCCGGGGCATGGATGTCGGCCGGATAGGGCAGCATGGTGCCCACGGACGGCTCGCGGGGACGGGCTACGGGGACCGTAGGGGGCGACATGGCCGAGGCCGGGGCCGCGGACACCAGCGGCATCTTTGAACACTTCGCACGGGCCAGGGGCTTCATGCCGCTGGACGAGGGCCGGGCGCTGCACCGCGCCGCGCTGGACGCCGCCCGCGACAGCGGGCTGCCGCTGCTGGAGATCGGCAGCTACTGCGGCCGTTCCACACTGCTGCTGGCGGACGCGGCACGGGCGGCCGGTACGGTCGCGGTCACCGTGGACCACCACCGGGGCAGCGAGGAGCAGCAGCCGGGCGAGGAGTACCACGATCCGGCGACCGCCGACCCGGCCGCTCCGGGGCGGATGGACACGCTGCCGCTGTTCCGGCGCACGCTGGCCGAGGCCGGGGTGGAGGACGATGTCGTCGCGGTGGTGGGCGGTTCGGCGCGGGCCGCTTCGGTGCTGCGGGGCGGGCGGTTCGGCCTGGTGTTCATCGACGGCGGGCACTCCGACGCGCAGGCGGCGGAGGACTACGAAAGCTGGGTGCCGCTGCTGGTGGTGGGCGGGCTGCTGGTCATCCACGATGTCTTCCCCGACCCGGCGGACGGCGGGCAGGCGCCGTTCCGGATCTGGCGGCGGGCGGTGGACTCGGGCGCGTTCGCACAGGGCGCCGGGTGCCGTTCGCTGCGGGTCCTGCGGCGGACCGTTCCCGACCGCGTCTGAGCGGCGGGACGAACGTTCTCGGCGGACGATGTTCGGACGCTGTGGGGAAAGTCACGACAACATCACAAGCGTGCCGTCTGGGAAACAGATCAGCCCACCCCACGGACCGGCGGCGGGGTTCATCCGTACGATGGGCCCGCCTAGTGTCTGACCAGACCATGACCACGAGACACCGACAAGACGACGAAGGATCTGATGTGAACAACCGCTCACTCAACCGGGGCGACGCTGGAGTGATCGGAGCAGCGGTCCTGCTCTTCATCGCCTCGTTTCTCAACCTGTACGAGTACGGGGGCTCCGAGTACGGCGGCTCCGAGGGCGTCAACGCCTGGGAGTCCGACTTCTTCCCGGCGCTGCCCTCGATCTACCTGGCCGGCATCATCGGCGGCGCGCTGATCGTCGGCTCGCGCTTCCTGCCGCAGCAGGACCGCGAGTTCGCCGGTCTCAAGCTGGGCCAGTGGGGCATCGCGCTGTCGGTGACCTCGTTCTGGGCCGCGTTCTGGACCATGACGGGTGGCCCCGGTGGCCTCGACAAGGGCGTGGGCTTCGTGCTCGCGTTCATCGCCACCCTGCTCCTGGCCGCGACCGCCATCGCCACCCCCCTGGTCCCCGCGCTCCAGCTGCCGCTGGTGCCGGCCGGTGGCCCCAAGGCCGTGCCCGGCATGGGACAGCCGCAGCCGTACGGTGCGCAGCCCGGTCAGCCGCAGCCCGGTTACGGGTACCCCGGCCCGGGTGTGCAGCAGCAGTACGGGGCGTCGCAGCCCGGCGTGAGTGCCGTGCAGCAGCCGGGTGCGCCGGCCGCCGCCGATCCGAACTTCCAGCCGTTCTGGTTCGCGGTGCCCGCCACCCGCCCGCTGTACGACGAGAACGGTTCCCCCACCCCGGTGGCCGAACTGGCGCCGGGCACCTGGTACCTGGCCGTCGAGCAGCGCGGTCAGGCGCTGGTCGCGCAGACCCAGGACGGCCGGCGCGGCGTGCTCCAGGACACCTCCGGGATCCAGCGCGGCTGAGTCGGGCCGGTAGGTCTGGCAGCACGGGACACACGAGGGCGGCGGGCCGGAGACGGCCCGCCGCCCTCCGTCGTGTCAGGGGGCGCCGCGTCCGCAGCACTCCGTGGTCTCCAGGCCCCGGGGCAGCCCGGCGCCCCCGAACACCGCGCCCGTCGCCGGGTCCCCGGTGAGCGCGGCCACCGCGAGCAGGACGGATCCGGCCGTCCAGGCGGTACGTTCCCGGGGCCAGATGGTCTTGTCGGCGTACACATACCCGGTCCAGTACAGCCCGTCCGGCGCCCGCAGATGGCCGATCCAGCGCAGTACGCGGGCGGCCCGCTCCCGGTCCCCCGCCGCCCACAGGGCCAGCGCCAGTTCGGCGCTCTCACCGCCGGTCACCCACGGGTTGGTGGCCACGCACCGTACCCCGAGCCCTTCGACCACGAACTCCGCCCAGCGGGCGTCGATCCGGGCCAGGGCCTGCGGCCCGCGCAGCGCGCCCGCGAGCACCGGGTAGTACCAGTCCATCGAGTAGCTCGACTTGTCGAGAAAGTCCCCGGGGTGCCGCCGCAGCGCGTGGCCCAGCCGTCCGGTGGCCAGCTCCCAGTCCGGCTGCGGGTCCTCCCGCAGTTCGGCGAGCGCCAGCGCGCAGCGCAGCGCCTGGTGGATGGAGGAGCAGCCGGTGAGCAGCGCCCCTTCGGACGCGCTGCCGTCCGGGTCGCGGCGCCAGCCGATCTCGCCGCCCTCCCGCTGAAGTTCGAGGACGAACTCGACGGCCGCGTACACCACCGGCCACATCCGGTCCCGGAACTCCTCGTCCCCGGTGGCGAGATAGTGGTGCAGGACGCCGACCGCCACATAGGCGCAGAAGTTGGTCTCCTTGCCCCGGTCGGTGGGCCGGGCGGCGTCGCCGTCGGCGTACGCGGCGTACCAGGAGCCGTCGGGCAGTTGGTGGCGGGCCAGCCAGTGGTACGCGGCGGCGGCGCGCCGGTGTTCGCCGGCCGCGTCCAGGGCCATGGCGGCCTCGATGTGGTCCCAGGGGTCCAGGTGGTGCCCCCGGAACCAGGGTATGGCGCCGTCCGTGCGCTGGATGCCGGCGATCGCGGCGGCGGTGGCGGCGGCCTGCTCGGCGGTGAACACCCCGGGCAGGACCAGCCGTTCGGTGCCGTGGCCGGTGTCATTCCCCCTCACGCGCGCACCTGCCGCCGCACCTGCTGCCGCTGCCGGGGCTTGGTCGCGTACACCACGAAGCTCTTGCCGATCAGCGGATTGAGCACGTCCTCGGCGATCTTGGTCACCAGCGGCTTCTTCATGATGTCCCAGACCAGCAGTCTGTGGTACGCGCGCACCGGCAGCGCCTTGTCGTTGTCCACGCCGAAGGCGCACTTGAGCCACCAGTACGGCGAGTGCAGGGCGTGCGCCCAGTGGCTGCCGTACGGGCGCAGGCCGGCTTCCCTGATGCGGCTGAGGAGTTGACGCGGCCGGTAGATGCGGATGTGGCCGCCCTCGACCTGGTGGTACGCGTCGCTGAGCGCCCAGCACACCCGCTCGGGGCCGTACCGGGGCACGGTGACCGCGATCCGCCCGCCGGGTTTGAGGACCCGGACCAGCTCCGCGAGCGCGCCCTTGTCGTCGGGGATGTGCTCCATCACCTCGGAGATGATGACGGCGTCGAAGGTGTCGTCGGGGAAGGGCAGCGCGAAGGCGTCGCCCTCGATGGCGACGGCGCTCGCCCCGGGGGGTGCCTCGCCGGCCTCCCGCATGGCGGCGAGCCAGCCCGCGACCGTACGGACTTCCCCGCCGTCGCGGTCCAGTGCGACGACGTGGGCGCCGCGCCGGTAACACTCGAAGGCGTGCCGTCCCGCGCCACAGCCCAGATCCAGGACCCGATCGCCCGGGGCGAGCGGAAAGCGGGTGAAGTCCACGGTCAGCACCGGGCGGCTCCTTGTGTTGTTGCTCTGTACTGGTCGGTCCCGGATCCGGATCAGGAGGTGGACCGGGATCAGGCGGGGAGGGCGGCGGCGCGGTAGCGCTCGACGGTGCCGATGGCGGCCTGCCGCCAGGTGAACCGGGCCAGCACCCGTTCCCGCCCGGCGGCGCCGATCCGGGCCCGCAGTTCGCGGTCGGCCAGCAGCCGGCCGAGGGCGGCGGCCAGCGCTCCGGCGTCGCCGGGCGGCACGGCCAGACAGGTCTCGCCGTCCGGGCCCGCCACCTCCGGGATGGCGCCGCCGGTGGTGGCCACCAGCGGGGTGCCGGTGGCCATGGCCTCGGCGGCGGGCAGCGAGAACCCCTCGTACAGGGAGGGGACGGCGGCGATCTGCGCGCCGCGCAGCAGATCGCCCAGCTCGGCGTCGCTGATGCCCTTGACGAACTCCACCGCCCCGCCGCCGCTGCCGCCTTCGAAGCCGAACCGTTCCATGGCCTCCGCGACCGGGCCGCCGGGCTGCGGGCGGGAGCCGACCACCACCAGGTGGGCGCCGGGGTGTTCGGTACGGAGCTTGGCGAGCGCCTCGATGAGATGGACCAGGCCCTTGAGCGGCACGTCGGCGCTGGAGGTGGTGACGATCCGGCCGGGGATCTCGGGGATCGCCGGGTCGGGGTGGAAGACGCGGGTGTCGGCGCCGATGGGGACCACCCGCACCCGCTCGGGGCGCACCCCGAGGTCGTCGATGATCTGCTGCCGGGAGGAGCCGGAGACGGTGACGATGGACGGCAGCCGGCGGGCGACCCGCTTCTGCATCCGGGTGAACCCGTACCAGCGGCGCAGCGACATGCGGCGCCCCCGGGTGGGGGCGGCGGCCAGCTCCAGGCGGCGGTCCACGGTGATGGGGTGGTGGATGGTGGTGACCAGCGGCAGCCCGAGCCGTCCCGGCAGGCCCAGCAGGCCGTAGCCGAGGGTCTGGTTGTCGTGCACCACGTCGAAGTCGCCGCGCCGGGCGGCGAGGGCGCGGCGGGCGCGCAGCGAGAAGGTGAGCGGTTCGGGGAAGCCGCCGGTGCGCATGGTGGCGACTTCGAGGCGGTCGATCCAGTCGCGGTACTCGTCGCGTCCCGGGGTGCGGAACGGGTCGGGCTGCCGGTAGAGGTCCAGGCTGGGCAGCGGGGTGAAGGTGACGCCGGCGCCGAGGGAGTCGAGTACGGGGTAGGGCTGGGCGCCCATGACCTCGACCCGGTGGCCCAGGGCGGCGAGTTCGCGGGAGAGGTGCCGTACGTACACACCTTGGCCGCCGCAGAACGGATTGCCCTTGTAGGTGAGCAGCGCGATTCTCAGTGGGCGGTCGATGCCAGCCTCTGCGGTCACGCCCGGCCCCCTCGGTCAAGCGGCTACTCATGGGTAAGTCAGCAGGTTCCGAAGAAAGATAGCCTGCCCCGCCGGGGCGGTCGGTTGCCGGGGAAGGTGATGAACACCACGTGGCGCGGGGTGTGGTGGCGAGACGGGCGGGAAAGTGGCGGAAACCGGGCGGATAGAGTGGGCCGACCGTCCGCAGAAAGGCATAGCGCACATGCATCTCCCGCGCCGTGGCGCCCTGGCCCTGGCCGGCGCCGCCGTGATCGTCCTGGCCGCCCCCCTCGGTGCGGTGGCCGCGCCCGCTGCGGACGACGCCCTGCCGGACGCGCTGTTCGGCTCGGCGGACCCGCAGTACGACGGAGTGTGGCGGCAGTCCATCGCGCTGCTCGCGCAGGACGCGGCGGGCTACACGCCGGCCCCGGAGGCGGTGGACTGGCTGGTGGGGCAGCAGTGCGCCGACGGCTCGTTCCTGGCCTACCGGGCCGACCCGGAGCGCGAGCCGTGCGCGGATGTGACGCTGGCCGACTCCAACGCGACGGCGCTGGCCGTCCAGGCGCTGGCGGCGCTGGGCGGGCAGGACGAGGCGGTCGGCGACGCGGTGAGCTGGCTGCGCGGGGTGCAGAACGCGGACGGCGGCTGGAGCTACAACCCGGGCCAGGCGAGCGACGCCAGCTCCACGGCGGTGGTGATCGGCGCGCTGGTGGCGGCGGGTTCGGACCCGGCGGAGGTGACCCGGGGGGGCGCCGGCGGCTACGACGCGCTGGGCGCGCTGCAACTGGGCTGCACGGCGCCGGTGAACGGCGGGCGCGGCGGCTTCGCCTGGCAGCCGGACCCGGGCTCCGGTGAGCTGGTGGTGAACGACGCGGCGACGGTGGACGTGGTGCTGGCGCTCCAGGGCGCGGGCCTGCTGGTGACCCCGGACGCGGCGGCGGCCGAGGACGGCACGGGCGGGGGCGGTGAGTCCGGCGGGGCCGGTGACCCGGACACCGCGCCGGTCGCGCTGGAGTGCGACGGCGACCGGCCGGCCGCCGAACCGACCCCGGCCACCTGGGCGGCGGCGGGCGCCGCGTACCTCACCGCCCGGCTCGACGCCGGCGACCAGCACCTGGTGACGGCCTTCCCCGGCGCCGAGGAGCAGCCGGACTTCGGCTCGACCGCCCGCACGGTGATCGCCCTGGCGGCGGCCGGGCAGACCCGGGCGGCGCAGGACGTACTGAGCTGGCTGCGCGAACACCACGGCGACTGGGCGGACTACGCGTCGAACCCGGCGGCGGTGGGCACCCTGGTGCTGGCCGCGCACGCGGTCGGCGCGCCGCCGGAGAGCTTCGGCGGCACGGATCTGATCGGCGAACTGTCGCTGCTCGGCCCGGCCCCGGAGGGCGCGGGACCGGCCACCGACCCGGCGTCGGCCACCGAGGACGGCGGCTCGGGCTCGCTGGTGTGGGTGCTGGTGATCGGGCTGGCCATCGGCGTGGGCATCGGGGTGTTTGTGAGCGTGCGGCGCAAGGCGGCGCCGAAGAAGGCGGCCGAGTAGGGTGCGCCGCGTCCTGGGGCTGTCCGCCGCGCTGCTGCTTCTGGTGTGCCTGCCCGCGAAGGCGTGGGCGGCGAGTTACGCGTACTGGTCGTTCTGGCAGTGGGACGCGGGCTCCGGCGGCTGGGCGTACGCGACGCAGGGGCCGGGCACGGCGCGGGTCGCCGGGGGCGAGGTGGTCGGCTTCCACTTCACGACGAGCGAGAGCGCCACGGCGCCGCCGGGCGAACCGCGCGGGGCGACGGACTTCGCGGAGATCTGCCCGGGCGAGCCGGGCGGGGTGGCGGTGGTGATCGACTTCGGCACGGCGGACGGCGCCCCGGCGGCCCGGACGGCGTGCGCGACCCAGGCTGCCGGTACGACGGCGGCCACCGCCCTGGCGGAGGTGGCCGCCCCGCTGCGCTACGCGTCGGACGGCCTGCTGTGCGGGATCGCCGGTTACCCCGCCACCGGCTGCGGCGAACCCACGGAGACGGCGGCCACCGACCCGGCGGCCGGCACCGGGACGGACGACGGAGCCTCGCTGCTCCCCACCATCGCCACCCTGTCGGCGGTGGCGGCCCTGGCCGTCTCGGCCCTGTGGCACAACCGCCGCCGCCGCACGAACCGCGACGGCTCATAGCACCGCCCCGGCGCCGGTTCAGGGCCGGGCCCGGCGCTCGGCCCTCCAGGTCACGAGCTGTCCCAGCGGCACATCGGGGATCTTCCGCCACGCCTTCGGCCGCCGCGACAGGATCCGCTCCAGCGCGTCGGTGTCGGTCCCTGGGCGGGCGCCCGCCCAGGCCGCCAAGGCGGTGTGCTCGTGCCGCCGATTGGCGCTGTTGACGGCCCGCTTGTTCTCGCGGATGCGCTTGCGGGAGCCCTTGTCGCTTTGGCCGTAGCCGTTGCGCCGGTCCTTGAGATAGCTCAGCCGCTTCTTCTCCTGCGGTGACTTCCGCTCCATGACCGTCTGCCCTCCCAGTGGTGCCAGGTCGGCTCTTTTGGATCTTGGTGGATCAGGCCGCGTCGTCGGATGCGGTGCATCGCAAGGCGCCGGGGTCCCCCGGCCTTCGGCCGGGAGGTGCCCCCGGCAGCCGGCGGCGCGGCCCCGCGAAGGCCCGAATGGGACGACCTAGACGGAGGTGTAGAACTCCAGGCTGCGGCGGGTGTTCACGCCGTAGACGCCCCATTCGTCGCCCTGGACTCCGTAGGCGACCTGGAAGCGGGCCACCGATTCGCGGGTCTTCTCGTCGAAGGTGCCGTGGGCCGTGCCGTCGTAGAGCCAGCCCAGCTGGATCAGGCGCCGCTGGAGCTCCACCACCTGGGCTCCGGTGTCGCCCTCGCGCAGGATGCCGCCCGGTGGGTCGGGGGAGGGCAGTGGCTCGTACGGCGGGGGCGGGGCCTCCGCCGTGTCGTCGCCGGGTGGCGGGGGCTGCTCGGGGGGCGGCGGTGGGTCGCTGGGGGCGGCGGCCGACGGGGGCTGGGGTTCGGGGTCGGGTTCGGGATCTGGTTCCGGCTCGGGGTCGGGTTCGGGCTGGTCGGTGAGGTCGGCGATCGGTTCGGCGGACGGTGACGGGCCGGGCAGCGGGCCGTACTGCCGCCGGTCCGGGTCGTCGGGCGTGATGCCGCCGTCCGGCAGGGGGTCGCCGTCCGGGAGGGAGATCGTCGGGCCTTCTCCGTCCTTCTCCAGCGCCTCGTTGGTGCGGCTCTGGGTGCCCATCAGGGAGGCGGCCAGGGCCGAGCAGCCCACCACGGCAGCGGCCATGGCCCCGCCGGCCGCCACCACCACCCGCCCGCGCTGCTTGGGCTTGCGGTGGGCGCCCGTGGCCACCTCGCGGGTGTCGGGGGTCGCCTGGAGCGGCACGCGTACCAGCTGTCGCGGCGGCCGGGGCGGCGGTGTGTCGGCCGAAAACAGCGCCACATCGGCCGGATCCGGACCGGTTGCGGAGGGCGATACGGGGCGTGACAGCGAGTGGGTGAGGCACTCGCAGGTCGGCTCTCCATGGGGATCCGCCGGACGTCCGCATATCAGGCAGTCGGCGTCCTGGGACATCGCGCCACCCTTCCCGGTCGATTGGCAGCGATTATGCACCACCCGTACGAGTGATGTCCGGTGCTCGTTCAACAAGCCAGCACCCGGAATAGCGGACAAGATGGTGCAGAACGAATCGAACACCGTAGCTGTCTGTTACATCCATTCATATGTCCGTGCCCCAAAGCGGACCCAACCCGCCAGGAGGCGACGCCCCGTATGACGGCGCAGCCCGCGACACCGGCCGAGGCCGGCCCCCCGCCCCCGCCCGAGGAGCCGGGCGAGCGCTCCCGCGCCGGCCTGTGGCTGTCCATGGGCGCCCTGATGCTCGGGCTGTTTCTGGCCGCCCTCGACCAGACGATCGTCGCCACCGCCCTGCCCACCATCGTCAGTGATCTGGGCGGGCTCAATCACCTCTCCTGGGTGGTCACCGCCTATCTGCTGGCCTCCACCGCCGGCACCCCGCTGTGGGGCAAGCTCGGCGACCAGTGGGGCCGCAAGCGGCTGTTCCAGTGCGCCATCGTCATCTTCCTGATCGGGTCGGCGCTGTGCGGCGTGGCCCAGAACATGGGCGAGCTGATCGCCTTCCGGTTCTTCCAGGGGCTGGGCGGCGGTGGTCTGATCGCGCTGTCGATGGCGATCGTCGGCGACCTCGTACCGCCCCGGGACCGGGGCCGTTATCAGGGCCTGTTCGGCGCGGTCTTCGGCGCCACCAGCGTGCTGGGCCCGCTGCTCGGCGGCTTCTTCGTGGACCGGCTCTCGTGGCGCTGGGTCTTCTACATCAATGTGCCCTTCGGCGTGCTGGCCCTGCTGGTGATCGCCACGGTGCTGCACATCCCGGCCCGCAGGCTGCGCCACACCATCGACTACGCGGGCACCGCGCTGATCGCCGCCGTCGCCACCTGCCTGGTGCTGATCGCCTCACTCGGCGGCTCCACCTGGGCCTGGGCCTCGTGGCAGATCGCCGCGGTGGCGGTGCTCGGCGTCGGCTGCCTGGTGCTGTTCATCCGGGTCGAGGGCCGGGCCGCCGAACCCGTGCTGCCGCTGTCCCTGTTCACCATCCGCACGTTCTCGCTGTGCTGCGCGATCGCGTTCATCGTGGGCTTCGCGATGTTCGCCGCGATCACCTATCTGCCGACCTTCCTCCAGGTGGTGCACGGCATCTCGCCGACCCTGTCCGGGGTGCATCTGCTGCCGATGGTGCTCGGGCTGCTCTTCACCTCGACGCTGTCCGGGCAGCTGATCAGCCACACCGGACACTGGAAGATCTATCCGATCATCGGTACGGCGGTCACCGCGCTCGGCCTGTTCCTCCTGCACAACCTCAGCCCCAGCAGCGGCACCTGGGAGATGAGCCTGTACTTCGTCATCTTCGGCATGGGCATCGGCGGCGTCCTCCAGGTGATGGTGCTGGCCGTCCAGAACGCCGTCGGGTACGAGAACCTCGGCGTCGGCACCGCCGGGGTGACCTTCTTCCGCTCCATCGGCGCCGCCTTCGGCGTGGCCGTCTTCGGCACCATCTTCACCCGGCTGCTCAGCGACAAGCTCAGCGCCGACCTGCGCTCCGTCCCGCTGCCGCCCGGCGTCAGCCACGACTCCCTGCTGCACGACCCGCGCGGCATCGCCCTGCTCCCCGGTCCGCTGCGCGCCAACGTCCTGCACTCGTACTCCTCCGCCATCACCAGCGTCTTCCTGTACGCGGTGCCGGTGCTGGCGATCGGCTTCGTGCTCGCCTGGCTGCTGCGCGAGGAGCCGCTGCGGCGCAGCGTGCAGGCCCCGGACGCGGGCCAGACGGTGCCGCCCACCCCGGTGGTGCGCTCCTCGCGCGACGAGTGCACCCGCGCGCTGTCGAAGCTGGCGAGTTACGCGGGCAAGCGCGAGGTGTACGAGAACGTCGCCCGCCGCGCCGGGGTCGGGCTCGAACCGGCGGCCTGCTGGCTGCTGCTGCGCATCCACCGCGAGGGCACGGCCGAGCCGGCGCTGCTCGCCGACCGGCACGGCGTCCCGCTCGATGTCATCAGCCGGGCCGCCCGCACCCTGGAGGAGCGCGGCGACGTGGTACGGGAGGGGCTTGAGCTGCACGCGACGGAGCGGGGCCGGGCCACCACGGCGCTGCTGGTCAGCGCCCAGGAGGAGGAGCTGGCCTCGCTGCTCGGCGACTGGTGGGCGCCGGGCCGGCCGCACGATCTGGAGGTGCTGGTACGGGAGCTGTCGGCGGAGCTGGGCGCGGCGAACGGCGACTGGCCGGGGGGTGAACATCGGTAGCGGTGCGGGGGCGGGCTGGCGGTGACCGGCCCTCGTTTTGTATCGTGGCAAAACAAAGTGGTTCCGCCCGCTCCCCGACCTTGCGGGCGGGGCCACTCTGGTTGACTTTCTTCCCGCGTCTGCCGTTTGGAGCGCCACCGCGATGCCGACCGCCGTACTGACCACCCGCGCCCTGCTGTTGGACATGGACGGCACCCTGGTCGACTCGGACGCGGTGGTGGAACGGGTATGGCGCGCGTGGGCCGACGAACACGGCGTGCCGTTCGAACGGGTCCTCGAAGTGGTCCACGGGAGGCAGGCGTACTCCACCATGGCGGCGCTGCTGCCCGAGCGCCCGATGGAGCTGAACCACGCCGACAACGCCCGGATGCTGGCCGCCGAGACCAGCGATGTCGAGGGCGTCGTGCCGATCCCCGGCGCGCACCGCTTCCTGACCGCCCTGGAGACCGGCCGCGTACCGCACGCCCTGGTCACCTCGGCCGATGTCGCGCTCGCCACCGCCCGGATGACGGCGGCCGGGCTGCGCATCCCCGCGACCCGGATCACCGCCGAGTCGGTCAGCGCCAGCAAGCCGGACCCCGAGGGCTTCCTCAAGGGCGCCGCCGAACTGGGCGTGGACCCGGCCGACTGCGTCGTGTTCGAGGACTCGGCGGCCGGCATCACGGCCGGCCTGGCCGCCGGGATGCGGGTGGTGGGGATCGGCCCCCGGGCCGCCGCCCTCGGGCCGACCGTGGCCGTACCCACCCTGGAGCAGGTGACGGTCGACCCGCTGCCCGGCGGTGCGGGCCTGACCCTCACCCTCCGCGTGGCGCAGACTCAGCCGACGATGGCCTCGTAGAAGCTCCACGCCGCCAGCGCCAGCATCACGCACGCCGCGACCCGGGTGATCAGCCGCATCGGCACCCGCTTGAGCAGCGCCCGGCCGCCCAGGATGCCGATCCCGGCCACCGCGCACAGCGCCGCGAACGCGCCGACCCCGACCGACAGCCAATCGTGGTACCGAGCCGCCAGGTTGGCGGTCATGATCTGGGTGAGATCGCCGAACTCGGCGACCAGGATGAGCGTGAAGCCGCTGCCGGCGACCTTCCAGAAGGACGCGTTCGCCGGCTCCTTGACCTCCTCGCCCTCCTCCGCCTCGCTGCGCAGCAGATAGATGCCACCGCCCAGGAACAGCAGCCCGACCACCGCCTGGAGCGGGCGGTGGGGCAGCAGGGTGAGGACGGAGCCGGCCGCCACCGCCAGCACCACATGAAGGGCGAAGGCGGCGGCGACCCCGGCGAAGACGTACGAGGCACGGAAGCGGGTGCCCAGCAACAGACCGGCCAGCGCCGTCTTGTCGGGCAGTTCGGCCAGGAAGATCACACCGAAGACAACGGCGGCGGTGGACAGAGAGAACACGGGGATTCCTCGTTGCTGTGAATCGGGACGGGCCGACGGCCGCCGTACCGAGGAATCCGCGGGAAGAGCGCACGCTTCGGCACGGCAGCGTCATGGACACTGCTGGCCGAAGGTCTCGCTGGCGGAACATCACACATCCGCTCCGGGCGCCGGGCCCCGCGAGGGGCCAGTATGTCGACGGTCCGGCGAAGAGCTACTCCCCTTCAGACGCCACCACTGTACGGGACGCCGTCAGTCGTTGAACCCGACCGTGAGGCACGCCACCCGGCGGCCCGCGTCCCCGTGGTGCGAGGTGGTGTACTCGTGCAGCACCACCGAGTTCGCCTCCCCGTCCCGGAACAGCCACTCGTGGCGGGAGATGGCGGTGCCGCGCCCCGCCGAATCGGCGGTGAAATCCAGCCACACCTCATTGCGGGGATCCACCAGCTCCGGCTCGTCACCGGGGATGTGCTGGTAATGCGGCCCGGCATCGGTGGGCTCCTCCCCGCAGGGCTGCTGGTGCACATGGGCCCCGAAGGCGTGCCCGGGCAACACCCCGCGCACATCAAGCTCCACCGTCATCGCCCCGACCGTCATCCGCTGCACCACCTCGATCCGGGCCCCGGCCGGCACCAACCACTCGTCGTACGTCACCGCGTCGGGAACCGGCTGCCTGCCGGGCGGGGCGACGAACCCCCACACCCGCAGCCGGTACTCCCAGTGCTCGCTGTCCTCGGCGCCGCCACGCGCCTGCGCCGCCCCCGTACCGGACCCCGCCGCGGCCAGCAGCACCGCCAGCGCCGGGGCCAGCACACGCGCCGCCGCCCGCATCCCCGACCTCTTCCGCACACCCATCTCCGCTCTCCTCCACGTCGCCGCACATAGCCCCTCACCTGGGGCGTTTCCACACGATGCCCCCCGTAGGAGCGGGGAGCCCGCCGCACGCACCCGCGTGCACCTGCCGGAGGACGCGGGCGTACGCTGTACGGCGGTACGTGTACGCACGACATGGGGAACGACCGTGCACAAGAATGCGTCACTATCAAGAACATCAAGGGCCGGCTGACGGCCCAGCGGCTGCTCGGGGAGCGGGGAACACGTGTTGGAGACCTTGGGGGTTCTGCTCTACGCCCCGTGGATCTACCTCGTCGTCGTGCTGTTCATCCTGCTCGATGTGTTCCTGCCGGTGCTGCCCAGCGGCGCCGTCGTCGTCACCGCGGCCACCATCGCGGGCGGCACGGCCATCGACATGGCGGGGCTGCCCGCCCCCAACCCGGGCTCCCATCTGCCGCAGCTGGCACTGCTGATGCTGTGCGCGGCGACCGCCTCGTTCCTGGGCGATCTGTTCGCCTACCGGCTGGCCATGCACGGCGGCCGGCGCTTCGACTCCGCCATCGCCCGCTCCCGCCGGCTGTCCACCGCCCAGCAGCGGCTCGGCACGGCGCTGGCCAGGGGCGGCGGTTCGCTGGTCATCCTGGCCCGGTTCGCCCCGGCCGGCCGGGCGGTCGTCTCGCTCGGCGCGGGCGCCACCCGGCGCCGCGCCAAGGACTTCCTGCCGTGGTCGGCGCTGGCCGCCGTGGTGTGGACCGGCTACAGCGTCGGCATCGGCTACCTCGGCGGCCAGATCCTGGGCGCCAGCTGGTTCAGCACCGGGCTGTCCCTGCTGGCCCTGGTGGTGGCGGGAGCAGCGGCCGTCCGCCTGCTGCGCCCCTCCCCCGCTCCCGCCCCGGCGACCGCCTGAGCCACCGGCCGGCGCCGACGCCGACGCCGACCGGCTAGCCGAGCCGGCCGACGCCTCCGTACCAGGACACATCGGCGTGGTCGGGCCGCTCCGCCTCGGGCACGTCCGAGCGCCAGTCGGAGACCACCTGCACCCCGGGCTCGATGACCTCAAGGCCCTCGAAGAACTCGCTGAACCGCGCCTTGTCGCGCAGCGTCAGCGGCACGCCCTGCGCCCGGTAGGCGCGCTGTACGCCCATGGCCGCCTCGGGGGCGATCTCGGCGGTGGCGTGCGAGTAGATGAAGTGACTGCCGGGGGGCACCGCGTCGCGCAGCGTCCGGACGATCGACTCCGGCTTCTCCTCGTCGCCGACGAAGTGGAGTACGGCCACCGCCAGCACGCCGACCGGCTCGTCGAAGTTGATCAGTTCGCGGGTACGCGGGTGGTCGAGGACCGCGCGCGGGTCGCGGATGTCGCCCTGGATGACGGCGGTCCGCTGATCCTGGGCGAGCATGGCGCTGCCGTAGACCAGGACGATCGGATCGTTGTCGACATAGACCACGTGCGAGGTCGGGTCGTGCCGCTGGGCGACCTGATGAACGTTCTCCGCGGTCGGCAGGCCGGAACCCAGGTCGATGAACTGCCGTATCCCGGTCTCGCGGACCAGGTACCGCACGGCCCGGCCGAGGAACTTGCGGTTCTCCCGGGCGGCGGTGCGCAGCAGCGGAAAGGCGGTCAGCGCCTTCTCGGCGGCCTCGCCGTCCACCGTGTAGTGGTCCTTGCCGCCCAGCAGATAGTCGTACATCCGGGCGGAATGCGGCTGGTCCGTGCGCAGATCGATCGGACCGTCGCTCTCGCCGTTGAGCTCTGCCACTCCGGCTCCTCACTCCGTCATGTGTCAGTCAACTCCCAGCAGACTAACGGTGCTTGCCCCAACGGAGTTCGGGGGCCATTCGGAGGAAGCGTGAAGACGTGGCGGCCCGGCGGGGGCCCGGCGGCGGCCCGGCGGCGGCCCGGCGGGGGCCGGGTGGCGGCCGGGGTACGACCGCCACCGGCTCCGCTACAGCTGGTCCGCCACGTCCACCGTGTGGTCCAGCACCAGCATGTGCCCCGGATGGTGCGTGATCGCGTACGGGGCCGCCGCGCCCGGCAGGGCCAGCTGCGGGGTCACCCCGCAGGCCCAGAACACCGGCACGTCGCCCGGTTCGATCACCGGGGTCGGGCCGAAGTCCGGCCGGGCCAGGTCGCTGATGCCCAGGGCGGCGGGATCGCCGATGTGTACGGGCGCGCCGTGGCCGGTCGGGTAGCGGGCGGTGATCTCCACGGCGCGCGCCACCAGGGCGGCGGGGATCGCCCGCATGCTGACGGCGAGTGGCCCGGACAGCCGCCCGGCCGGCCGGGTCGGCACATCGGTGACATAGACCGGCGGCGCCGGGGACCGCTCGGCCCGGCGCACCGGGACCCCGGCCCGGCGCAGCGGCCCCTCGAAGGTGTGGCTGCACCCCAGCAGGAAGCCCACCGCGTCCTCGCGCCAGTACGGGGTGATGTCGTGGGGTTCGGCGACGAGTTCACCGTCCCGCCACACCCGGTAGCGGGGCAGGTCCGTGCGCAGGTCGGCCACGGTCGTACCGACGCGCACCACCGGGTCGCCCGGCTCGGTCACCGCGATGACCGGGCAGGGCTTGGGGTTGCGTACGCAGTACAGCAGCACGTCGTAGGCCAGTTCGTGCGGCACGATCACGAGGTTGGCCTGCTGGTGGCCGTCCAGGACGCCGGCGGTGGGCTCCCGCCAGCGGCCGGCCGCGGCGAGCCGCCGCAGCTCGGCCGGGGAGGAGGGGGCGGCCCTCACGTCAGCTCCCTCCCGCTGGACTCCGGGACCGTGCGCAGCGTGACCAGCGCCAGCACCGCCGCCGCCATCAGCAGGAAGCCGGGGGCGAGCAGATTGCCGGTGGTGGAGATGAGCCAGGTGGCGAGGTACGGGGTGAGCCCGCCGCCGATGATGGTGCCGATGTTGAAGCTGAACGAGAGCCCCGTGTACCGCACCCGGGTGGGGAACTGCTCGGCGTACGTCGGATAGGTGACGGACTGCACGATCGGCATCGGCAGCGCGAGCACCACCATGGCGAGGATGGCGAGCGGGAAGCTCCCGAGCCCCATGACCAGCATGGCCGGGACGACGAGGATCGCGTAGCCGAGGAAGCCGATGGTGATGATCTTCTTGCGTCCCCAGGTGTCGGAGAGTCCGCCGAAGAGCGGCATCAGACAGGCGACGAAGAAGCTGATCCCGCCCATGATCCAGAACGTGGACGACTTGGGGTAGCCCAGCTCCGAGGTGAGGTAGATGTTCATGAAGATCAGGCCGACCCAGTAGCCGCAGTTGGAGCCGATGGCCAGCAGCGTCACCTTGATGACGGGCTTGCGGTAGCGGGTGAGCACCTCGGTCAGCGGCGCCTTGGCGGTGACGTCCTCCTGCTTCGCGGTCAGGAACGCCTCGGAGTCCTCAAGCCGGTTCCGGGCGAGCAGCGCGACGACGATCAGCGGCAGGGAGAGCAGGAACGGGATCCGCCAGCCGAAGTCCTCCAGTTGCTGCTCGGTCAGTACGGTGCTGATGACGCCGGCCACCAGGGCCGCCGTACCACCGCCGATGGCCACCCCGACCGGGGTGAACGCCCCGAAGAAGCCGCGCCGGCCGCGCGGCGCGGACTCGGCGAGGTAGGTGGCGGAGCCGGTGACCTCGCCGCCGGCGAAGAAGCCCTGGGCGAGCCGTACCAGGAGCAGCGCGATGGGCGCGGCCACCCCGACGGTGGCGGCGGTGGGCAGCAGGCCGACTGCGGCGGTGGCGCTGCCCATGCCGATGACGGTGAGGAGCAGTACGGGTTTTCGGCCGACGCGGTCGCCGAGCCGGCCGAGCACGATGCCGCCCAGCGGACGCATCAGGAAGGCGCTGCCGAAGACGGCGAGGGTGGCCAGCAGGGAGGCGGTGGGGTCCTCGTCGGGGAAGAAGTGCGGTCCGAGGACGACGGCCAGATAGCCGTAGACGCCGAACTCGTAGTACTCGATCGCGGTGCCGGCGGAGGCGGCCACCGCCGCCCTGCGGGCACGGCGGGGGTCGGCGGGCGGGGCCGCCGCGCTGTCTGCCGCGGCGTGCGGCGTCGTTGATAGGCTCGTCATGGGCGTGCTCCGGTTCTGACATGTCCTTGGTGGGATGTGCGGGTCAGTCGTGCGGGGCGTCCGCGTGGCCACGCGGGTGCGGGTACGTACGGCGCCGGGGGCCCGTGCGACGGTCATCCGCAGGACTGGACTCCTGCTGATGACCGTCGCCTCGTACGGGCCCCGGCGGCCGGCCGTTCACCGGTGCAGGGGTCAGACGGCGAAGAGCTGGCTGATGTCGGCGAATGCCTTGAACTCCATGGCGTTGCCCGCCGGGTCGAGGAAGAACATGGTCCACTGCTCGCCCGGCTCGCCCTCGAAGCGGACGTAGGGCTCGATCACGAAGTCGGTGCCGACGGCGGTGAGGCGGGCGGCCAGTTCCTTGAACCGGTCGACGGAGAGCACCAGGCCGAAGTGCGGCACCGGCACCTGGTGGCCGTCGACGGGGTTGGTGCCGGCGATGCCGTCGCGCGGGGTCTCGGCGGGGCCGTCGCCGACCTGGTGGGTGACGACCTGGTGGCCGCCGAAGTTCCAGTCGATCCACTTGGTGTCGGAGCGGCCCTCGGAGAAGCCGAGCACCCCGCCGTAGAACTTTCGGGCCGCCTCGATGTCGTCGACGGGGATGGCGAGATGGAACGGGGCGAGGCCGGTGGTGGGTTCGGTGGCCATGGAAGTCTCCTTCGGGTAATGCTGATTGAGGGTGTGCCGGACGGGTTCGGCCGGCGATGTGGTCGGTGGTCGGTGGTCTGTGGTCGGTCGGGTGGTCCTTGGCCCCGGCCTCCTCTCAGCGGGCCGGGACGAGCCGCAGCTCGTCTCCGGGCAGCGCCTGGCCGACGACGTCGATGTCGGTGTCCGTGACCACCCCGATGACCGGATAGCCGCCGGTCACCGGATGGTCGGACAGGAACACGATCGGCTCGCCGGACGGCGGGATCTGGATGGCGCCGCGTACCGTGCCCTCGCTGGGCAGGTCCACGGAACCGATGGTCAGCGGCGGCCCGGTGAGCCGGGCGCCGACCCGGTCGGTCTGGGCGGAGATCCGCCAGGTCGCCGAGGTCAGCCGGTCCCGGTCGGCCGCGCCGAACAGGTCATCGCGCGGGCCCCAGCGGAACCGCGCGGTGACGGCCCCCCGCACCGGGGTGACACTGAACGCCAG
The DNA here is from genome assembly GCF_059510435.1 of Streptomyces sp. NTD107. Classification (NCBI taxonomy): domain Bacteria; kingdom Bacillati; phylum Actinomycetota; class Actinomycetes; order Kitasatosporales; family Streptomycetaceae; genus Streptomyces; species Streptomyces sp. NTD107. The sequence goes on from NZ_JCAJZV010000002.1 coordinate 562,379, forward strand.
TTCAAGCGGCACCACCGGCACGGGGCGCGCCGGGCCAAGGCCCAGCACCGTACCGGGGGCCAGCGGCGGCGGGCCCAGCCCGGTCAGGGAGTCGCGGGACGCCGAGCCCAGCACGCGCTCCGTCTCGATGCCGCCGCACACGGCCAGGTAGGTGCGGCAGCCGGCCCAGGGGCGGCCGACGGTGAGCCGGGCGCCGGCCGGCAGCCGCAGCAGCGTGGGGTCGGCCACCCGGACGCCGTCCACCGTCACCGGGGCGGGCGCCCCGGTGAGCGCGACGTAGCGGGCGGTGGTCAGGGTCAGGGTGAGTCCGCCGAGGGTCAGTTCGAGGGCCGGGGTGTTGTCCGGGTTGCCGACCAGCCGGTTGGCGAGCAGAAAGCTGCGCCGGTCGGTGGGGCCGGCGGCGGGCACGCCGAGGTGGGCGAGCCCGGTACGGCCCAGGTCCTGGATGGTCGCGGCGACTCCGGCCTCGACGACGGTCAGCGTCGTCATGGCGCGACCTCCTCGAACACCACCCGGTCGCCGATGCCGAGGCGGTTCGGCGGGGTGGCGGCCACGTCCCACAGCCGGGCGGTGGTGAACCCGATCTGGTGCCAGCCGCCCGGGGTGCCGCCGGGGTAGACGACGGTCTGGTTCCCGGCGATCGCCACCACGCCGGCGGGTACCCGGGCGCGCGGGCTGGGCAGCCGGGGCAGCCGGAGCGGGCCGGGGAGCCCGTCCAGATAGGCGAACCCCGGTGCGAAGCCGAAGAAGGCGACGGTGTGTTCGCCGCCGGTGTGCCGGCGGACGATCTCGGCGCGGGGCAGCCCCACCCGCTCGGCGACGGCGTCCAGGTCGGCGCCCTCGTACCGGACGGGAATCACGACGGTGCGCGGCGCGGTGGCGGCAACAGGCTCGGTCCCCCTCGTATCCGTACGGAGCAGCCGGCCCAGCTCGACGGCGAGCCGCTCCATCCCGGCGGCGTGCTCCGCCACCACCAGCACCGTGGTGGCGGCCGGCACCACCTCGCGCAGCGGCACCGACCAGGACCGGCGACGGATCGCCACGGCCACCTCGGCGGGGCGGCGGCCGGCGCACTCGATCAGCCAGCCACGGTCGCCGGCGCGTCTGAGCCGGGTCCCGGCGCCGGTCATGCCGGCACCTCGGTGGGTATGCACACCCCGACCCCGGCCGCCGCCAGGGCCTCCCGCACGGCGCGCGCGATGGCGACGGCGCCGGGGGTGTCGCTGTGCACGCACAGCGCGGCGACGGCGCCGCCGTCCGGGGCGACCCGTACCGTACGGCCGCTGAGCGCGGTCACCGTGCCGGTCCGCGCCATCAGCAGCGCGCGGCGCGCCGCCTCGGCGGGGTCGGTGATGACGGAGCCGGGCTGCGACCGGGGGACGAGCAGGCCGTCGTCAGTGTAGGCGCGGTCGACGAACGCCTCGGCGAGCGGGCGCAGTCCGGCGGCGGAGGCGCGGGCCCAGACCTCGGTGCGCGGCTGGCAGAGCAGCGGCAGTTCGCGGTCGTAGAGGGTGACGGCCTCGACGATGGCGGCGGCGTGCCCGGCGTGCCGCGCCGCCGCGTTGTAGAGCGCGCCGTGCGCCTTCAGATAGCTGATCCGGCTGCCGGCGAGCCGGGCGAAGACCTCAAGGGCGCCCATCTGGTAGAGGAGTTCGTTGACGAGGGTGGCGCGCGGCACCTCGATGAAGCGGCGGCCGAACCCGGCCAGGTCGCGGTAGGAGACCTGCGCCCCTATGGCGACGCCACGGGCGACGGCGTCCGTGCACGTACGGCGCAGGATGTCGGGGTCGCCGGCGTGGAAGCCGCAGGCGACGTTGGCGGCCGTGACCTGGTCGAGCAGCGGCCCCTCGTCGGCCGGGCCCCAGGCGCCGAAGCCCTCGCCGACGTCGGTGTTGACGGCGAGCGCGGTCACTGGACGGCCTCCGCCCAGTACGCCTGGATGGAGCCGGAGCTGTTCTCCCAGGCGGCGTGCAGGCCCTGCTGGCCGCCGTCGATGTGCGCGAGGATCTGCCTGGCGAGTTCGTCGGCGTCGCCGTCGGCCAGCGCCCGCACCATCGCGGTGTGTTCGGCCTGCACCCGGTCGTAGGCGCAGGTGCCGTGCACGTAGAACCGGGAGTACGGCTCCAGGCGGTGGTACATCTGCGCGATGACCTCGTAGCGCAGCGGCAGCCGGGAGAGCCGGTACATGTCGAGGTGGAACGCGAGGTTGGTGCGGGACCAGGAGTCCGCGCCGGTCTCGGCGACCCGGTCCATGTGGGCGACCATGTCCTCGAACCGGCTGATGTCGCGGCGCGACACGCGCTCGGCGACATGCTCGGCGAAGCTCGGTTCGATCAGCCGGCGCAGGTTGTAGACCTCGTCGATCTCCTCCAGATCGAGCACCGTGACGAACGTGCCGCGCCCCGGCGTCGAGCGCAGCAGTCCTTCGCTGATGAGGGTGCGCATGGCTTCGCGGAGCGGGATGCGGCTGACGCCGAAGCGGTCGGCGAGTTCGTCCTGGACCAGCCGGTGTCCCGGCGGGTAGACGCCTTCGACGACCAGTCGGCGCAGCTCGCTGGTGACATCGTCCGCGCCGTGCGCGTCACCGCGAAGAGTTCGGTCTGCTCGGCTCATGGGGATCTGTATACAGTGGATCCACCCAGTTGGGATACGGGTCGACCACAGTTGATCTGGGTTTTACCGCTCCGAAACCTGCGCCGCTGACTGATTCGACCGCCTTCGTACCCCTGACGGACGCTCAGCGCGGGCCGTCGGGGCCGGGATCTCCCGCCCGGCGGCGCTTGCGGTGCGCGGCGACGCGCTCGCGGGAGGCGCAGGCGGTGGAGCAGTAGCGGCGGGGACTGCCGGGGCCGGCGCCGAGGAACACCCGGGCGCAGCGCGGGGAGGCGCACTCGCCCCAGGCGACGCGGCCGTACTCGGTGAGGAGTTGGGCCAGGGCGAGCGCGCTCGCCGCCAGGAACCAGTCGGCCCACCCGGCGTCCCCGCCCCGGTCGACGTGCAGATGCCACGGGTGTCCCTCGTGCCGCGTGAGCCGGGGCCGGGCGCCGCAGTCGGCGAGGACGCGGTTGAGGGCGCCGGCGGCGCGGTCGGTGTCGGCCTCGGTGAGGACCTGGTCCAGCAGCCGCCGTGCGGCGGTGCGCAGTTCGGCGGCGTCGGCGTCGGTGAAGGCGCCGGGCGCGAGGTCGGCGGGCCGCTCGCCGTGCCGGGCCAGCAGCGCGGCGAGGGCGTCCCGGGACGTGCCGGGGTCCGCGCGTACGGCATTGGCGAGATCGACCGCCCGCTGGGCGGGCTGGAACCCCTGCTTGACCATGGGCCCGATTGTAACGTCTTATAAAGACAACCCGTTACGGAGTTACGGGGTTGCGGAGTCACGGCGCCGGCCGCCGGGCGGACAGAACGAGAAGGCGGATGACCCGATACCTGACGACGGCCTTCCTGGCCCGGCTGGCAGAGGAGGGCATGGCGGTGGCGCTGGCCCTGCTGGCGCTGCACCGCACGGGCAGCGCCGCCCAGGGGGCGTTCGTGCTGACGGCCTGGATGGCGCCGCACGTGCTGGCCGCACCGCTGGTGGGCGCGATGTCCGCACGCTGGTACGGGGCGGCGCTGGCCGTCTTCGCGGCGTCGATCGCCGCGCTGGCGGCGACACTGGGCCGGGCCCCGATCGCGCTGACGGCGGCCATCGCGGTGGCGGGCGGCTGCTGCGGGCCGGTGGTGTCGGGCGGCCTCTCCAGCCTGGTCGCCACCCTGACGGCACCGGGCGCGGCCAGAGACCGCGGCTACGGGCTCGACGCGGCCACCTACAACGCCGCCTCGGTCGCGGCCCCGGCGGCGGTGGGCGGCCTGGCCGCACTCACGGCGCCCGCCACGGCGATGCTGACGCTGGCCGTGGCGGCAACGACAGCGGCCCTGCTGACCATGACCACGCCACAACGGCGGCGACCCGCATCGACGGCACTCACCGCACCGGCCCCATCGATGTCCCCGGCGGAACCGGCGGAACCGGCGGAACCAGCGGAATCAGCCGCACCGGCTCCACCCGCCGCGTCAGCGCCACCGGCGTCATCCGGCACACGGACCGAACCGGGGAAACCCGCCGCACCGGCGGCCCGCGCGGCCTCTGCCGCGACCGCCGCCCCCGGCGCGCCCCTGTGTGCCGGACCGGCCGCCGCCTTGGCCGCACTGTGGCGGATACCGGAGCTGCGGGCGGTCACCGCGGCCACCACCCTCGCCTTCCTGGGCATCGGCGGACTCACCACCACCACGGTGCTGCTCGCCGAGAGCCGGTCGTTCCCCGGCGGCGGCAGCCTGCTGCTGACCGTCTTCGCCATCGGCGCCCTCGCCGGCGCCCTGACCACGGCCCGGCGGCGCCGGCCCGTACCCGCCGCCCGGCTGGTCACCGGCGCGCTGCTCGGCACCGGACTGGCCCTGGCCGCCGCCGCGTTCGCCCCCTCAGCCGCGCTCTGTCTGCCGCTGTACGCGATCGCCGGCCTGTGCGACGGCCCCCTGCTGAGCGCCACCCTCCGCATCCGCGCCGACCACGCCCCCGACCACCTCCGCAGCCAGGTCTTCACCCTTGGCGCAGGCCTCAAAATCACGGCAGCCGCCTGCGGAGCGACGCTGATCGGCCTGTCCGCGGCCCTCCCGCCCACACTCCTCCTCCTGTGGGCCGCGACCCTCCAACTCACCGCCGCCGCGCTCTATCTGCGCCTCAAGCGCCGCCGCCCTATCCTGAGAACCGACGCGACGCGGTGAACGCGGTGAGGGGGCACAGGGTGACCGAGCGGGACGACCTCCGGACGACGGCCGACGAACTGGCCTCCGTACGCGGCGCACTGGCCGAGGGCGTACAACAGGCCATCGCGAAGCTCCCGCCCGAGTACCACCCCCGGCCGCTGTCACCCGCCCAGCGGGCCGAGGTGCTCGCCGCGGACCGCCAGGCACGCTACTTCGACTGCCTGACCCGGGCGGCCACCGTCGGCCACGCCGAACTCGTCTGCCACCCCGACACCTGGGCGTTCCTCGTCGAACACACCGCGCGCCGGGAGAACTTCCGGCTTCAGGCCGATCACCTGACGCAATCCCCCGGCACCCTCACGGCCGGTATCTCCGCCCGGGCGCTCATCGCCGTCCTCAACACGCTGTGGCACGCCCTCCGCGACGACTCTCTCGACGACGACGCCCGGACGCCGGCCCAGCACGGCTACGAGCAGTTGGCCCACGCCCTGAGCGGCCCGGAGCGGCACCCGCTGCGCATCACGCTCGACAGGTCGTGACCCCGGCCCCAAAACGACCATGGCCCCTCCGCGTTGCCGCGGAGGGGCCATGGATCCGGGTGGGTGCAGACGGGTTCGAACCGCCGACATCCGCCTTGTAAGGGCGGCGCTCTACCGCTGAGCTATGCACCCGCAGACCTGCAACAGCGTACATGGCCGACCGTGGTGGGGTTAGCCATACCGGCTGACGCCAGGCAGCCGGATTACCAGGTGGCGGGCCCGTTTCTAGCGTGGTGGTGTCCTCGCGTCATGCTGTCATCAGGAGCCGCACCGTGCGCCGCACCGCCACAACCCTCACCGTTCTCCTCACCGGAACCGCCGCCCTCCTCGCGGCGCTCACCGGCTGCTCCCAGCAGACCCACGACGGCGCCCCCGAGCACGCCACCTTCGCCGTCGCGGGGGACACCCTCACCATCGAGGCCGGCAGCAGCGCCATCCAGCTGGTCCCGGATCCGACGCTGGACGGGGAGATCGACGTGACCCGCTGGTTCAAGGCCGGCAAGGTCTTCGGCACCACCGACGTCAGCTGGGACATGAACGGCGACACCCTCACCCTGCACACCATCTGCGACGGCTTCGTCACCACCTGCGACATCCGGCACGAGATCGCGGTCCCCGCCGACCTCGCCGTGACCGTGCGCGGGTCCAACGGCGACATCGAGGCCACCGGGTTCACCGCCCCGCTCGATCTGGAGTCGGACAACGGGAGCGTCACCGTAACCGATCTCGCCGCCCCCTCCCTGCGGCTCGAATCGCACAACGGCAAGGTCAGCGGCTCCGGCCTCGACGTGCCGCAGCTCACCGCCGCCTCCCACAACGGCGCCATCTCCCTGGGCCTCGCCACCGTCCCCGGGCAGGTCGACATCACCTCCCACAACGGCCGCGTCGAACTCGCCCTGCCCGCCCCCGGCCCCTACCGGGTCAGCACCGACACCCACAACGGGTCCGTCGCCGTCGACGTGCCCGAGAGCGACGACGCCGCCGCCCGGATCGGCATCAGCACCCACAACGGCGACATATCCGTGCACGGCTCCGACTGACCTGGCCATGTTCCTGTCCCGCTCCGGATGAAAGAATGACCACCAGTCGTGGAGTGGGGAGAGAGACACAGTGAGGGCGACGCGTACCGCGAAGGAGCTTGCCGGGATCGCGCTGCTTCCGCTCGCACTGCTGCCGGCCGTCGCGCTCGCCCTCCCCGGGGCGTTCACCGGCGGCGGGGTACGGCGCTGGGGCCGGGGCCGGGTGGAGGATCTGCGGGGCGAGGCGCAGGCCGCGCAGGACGAGACGGCCGCCGCGTTCTACGAGCTCGACACCGCGCAGCGGGAGCTGCGCATCACCATCGAGACCATCACGGCCGCCGCCGAGGACTCCCGGCAGGCGGGCCGGGTGGCGGCCGACTTCGCCGCGTTCGGTGAGCGCATCGATCAGGTCAGCCACGAGTACATCCGTACCGTCGACGCCCACGACCTCGACAGCGAGGGTCTGGACGCCGGCGCCGCCTCCCGGGCCCGGCACGACTTCACCCGGGTACGGGACGAGCTGCGCCGCGCCAAGGCCGATCTCGACACCTTCGGCCAGAGCCTGGCCCCGCTGCTGGAGCGCGCCGAGAACCAGCTGCGCCAGGTCGCCCCGGCCGTCGAGGGTGCCAAGCGGGCGCTGCTCGCCGCCACCACCGCCCTGGACGCGGTGCGTGAGGCCCGGCTCGCCGCCGATCAGCTGGCCGCCGCGCTGGCGGCGCTCGGCCCCGAGCTGCGGCTGCTGAACGAGGGCCCGGCCCAGCACGGCATCCGCCCCACCGTGCGGCGCGCCGAGGACGTACGGCGGCGGGCCGAGGCGATCACCGCCGAGGCCGAGCAGCTGCCGCGCCGGGCGGCGGGGATCGACAAGCGGCTGGCGTCGCTGCGGACCCGGGCGCAGGCGATCACCACCCGGGCCGGGCAGGTGGAGCCGGTGCTCAGCGAGCTGCGCCGCCGGTTCAGCGCCGCGTGCTGGCAGGACCTCCAGCGGGTGCCGGAGCAGGCGGCGGCCTCGGTGCGGGAGGCGGAGGCGGCGCTGCGCGACGCCGGGCGGGCGCGGGACGAGCAGCGCTGGGACGACGCGACGGCGCGGCTGGCGGCGGTGCAGACGCTGCTGGGGCGCACCGATGAGGCGGTGTCGGCGGCCGGGGAGCGGCTGCGGCGGCTGAACGAGGTGTCCTTCGATCCGTCGAAGGAGGCGGAGCGGACCCGGTTCGCGATCCGGGACGGGCAGCGGCTGGCGATGAGCGGCCGGTCGATCCCCGATCCGCGCCATGCCGGGCCGCTGGACGCGGCGGTGGAGCGTCTTGACCGGGCGGTCGCCGCGCTGGAGGCGGGGGGCCGTAACCCCGACTACTGGCTGTTCCTGACCGAGACGGAGGCGGTACGGGGCATGGTGACGGCGGTCGTGGAGGACATCCGGCGCGGTTAGGCTTCGGCCATGCCGCGTTATGAGTACCGGTGCCGCAGCTGTGGCGCCGAATTCGAGCTGAGCCGTCCGATGGCCGCGTCCGCCGATCCCGCCGTCTGTCCGGCCGGGCACGAGGATTCCGTCAAACTCCTGTCCACCGTCGCGGTGGGCGGTACGGCCGCCGGTGCCGCCGGCGCTCCGGCGCCCAGTGGCGGTGGTGGCGGCGGTTGCTGTGGGGGCGGCTGCTGCGGTTGAGCCGTTCCGGTATGCGGGTGATGCTGGTGGTATGGCCACTACGCATTCGCACGATCGGATGCCCGAGGTCGGGCTGCGGGGCCTTTTCCTGCGGGCCAGGCTCGATGAGCATCTGCCCGCCGAGCACCGGCTGAGCGTCGTCTACCGGGTCGGCGCCGGCCTGGTGGGGCTGGGGCTGATCGTCTTCGGGGTGTTCGGCGTGGTGCAGCGCGTCGGGTTCTTCTCCACGGGTGACAACACCGTCGCCGGGCTGAACAGCAACGGCGCCCTCAGCTGGCTGTCCATCGTCGTGGGCCTTATCCTCTTCGCCGGCATGATCAAGGGCGGCAACTTCGCCTCCACCCTCAATCTGGTGCTGGGCGTCCTGTTCACCCTCAGCGGCTTCTACAACCTCGCCGTACTGGAGACCGGCGCCAACTTCCTGGCGTTCCGGATTCAGAACGTCCTCTTCAGCTTTGTGGTGGGGCTGTTGCTGATGTTCTTCGGGATGTACGGGCGGGTCAGCGGCAGACTGCCGCACGACAACCCGTACTGGCAGGCCCGGCATCCCGAGCAGGCCGCCGAGGAGCGGCGGCTGCGCGAGATCGCCGCCGACCGGGAGCGGGTGCTCAATCCCCCGGAGCCGGCACCGCGCCCTGAGCAGCCGCGTCCCGAGCGGCGTCCTGAGCGGCGCCGGGGGCTGCTGCGTGGGCGAGGAAGGCACGGAGGATCTCCTCCCCGCAGCTGACCCCCCGGCCCGGCAGGGCGGTGATGTGCGGCGCGCTCCAGCCGGTGTCGGCGAGTTCGCCGTGCCCGGGGCGCCACCCGGCGTCCGCCGCCAGCAGCAGATCGGCGTCCAGCAGCGAGTCGCCGGCGGCCAGCACCGTGCCGGCCCCGGTGCGCCGGGCGACCTCGGCGACGGCGGCCGACTTCGTCAGCGGGCGCGGCACCGCGTACAGCTTGCGGCCCTGGAGCGAGACGGTCCAGCCGCGCGGTTCGGCCCAGTCGGCGAGTTCCTTGGCCCAGGTGTCGGGCAGCAGGGCGCGTTCGACGACCAGGTAGGCGAACAGGTCTTCCGCGTCCCGCGTCTTGAGCAGCCACGCCGGGTCGGCGGAGCGCCGCAGATGGTCCTTGACCTCGCGCAGCGGCACGCATTCGGCGGCCAGGGCGCGCCGCACCTGGGCGTGCCAGTCCCAGTCGGTCTCGCCGTCCACCAGCAGTTGCCCGCCGTTGGCGCAGATCGCGTAACGGGCGGGCGGGCCGGGGAAGTTGATGCGCCGGTACTGCTTGCGGGTGCGGGTGGTGGTGGGCACGAAGACGGTACGGGGCGCGCCGGCCAGCTCGGTCAGCAGCCCGGCGGCGGCCTCGGTGAGGAAGGACTGGGGCCTGCCCTGGTGCACCTCCACGCACAGCAGGCGTGGTGCGTCGGCGTCCGGCATGCCGAGGGAGAGGGCGGCCTGCGAGTAGATGAGGGTGCGGTCGAGGTCGCTGGCGATGAGGGTGGGACCGGGGCCGGTGGTGCTCAACGTGCTGCCCTTCCATCGGCGCCGGTGGCGCCCTTGGTGTACCGGGGGTGGATCAGTCCGACGCAACTGTAGGGGAGGTCGTCCGTCTCCTCGACGGTGACGCCGCGCTGCTCGGCGAGCAGCCGGATGTGGTCGAGGTCGGCGCCGACGCCGCGCCGGGTGAGGACGCGCCACGGGACACGGCGCAGCAGCACCCGGGTGGTCTCGCCGACGCCGGGTTTGACGAGATTGATGTCGCCGATGCCGTACGCCTCGCTGATGCGTTCCACGGCCTGCCAGCCGGCCCAGGTGGGGGCGCGGTCGGCGGCCAGCAGGGCGGGGACGGCGGCGGCCACCTCGCGCCGCAGGGCCGGGTCGGGGAAGTGGGCGCTGACGGCGTCCAGGAAGTGCGCCGACTGGTCGGCGCCGGCGAGTTCGGCGTAGTGCTTGGCGCCGTGGAAGTCGTGCGGGCCGGTCAGGTCGGCGCGCAGCACGGTGCGCGATATCAGCCCGGAGACGGTGGAGTTGAGGCAGGCGGAGGGGATGAGGAAGTCCTCGCGGGTGCCGTAGGTGGTCACGCAGCCGCCGGGGTCGGCGAGCACCGCCAGGGAGGGATCGAAGCCGGGGAACGGGGCGAGCGCGTCGGTGAGTTCGCGGGTGATGGCGCCCTTGCCGGTCCAGGCGTCGACGAACACCACGTCGGCCGGGTCGTGGTGGGCGGCGAGCCAGCGCAGCGCGGTGGTGTCGATGCCCCGGCCGCGCACGATGGACACGGCGTAGTGCGGGAGTTCGAGGCCGTGGGCCTGCCGGGCCCAGCGGCGCATGAGGATGCCGACGGGGGTGCCGGCCCGGGCGAGCGAGACGAGTACGGGGCGGGGGCGGGGGCGGTCGGCCAGCAGCAGGTCGGTGACGGTGCCGACGGCGGCGGCGATGCGGCGGGCGGAGGCGTCGAGGGCGGTGTGGAAGAGCCGCTGGTACTCGGGGCTGGGCTGGTATTCGACGGGCAGCGATTCGGCGTAGTGGGCGCCGCCGCTCTGGATGGCCTCCTCGCGTTCCTCGGTGGGCGCCTCCAGGGAGACGTCGGTGAGGTCTTTCAGCAGCCAGCCGACCTCGTCGGGGGCGTAGGAGGAGAAGGCGGGGCCGCGCAGCGGCGGGGTGGTGGCGGGGACGGTGGCCAGCACGAGGTGCGGGGTGTGGGCGGCGAGCCGGTCGAGCAGGCCGCCGGGGGTGTGCAGGGCGGGCCGGTCGGCGGGGGTGTCGGTCACCACGACGATGGCGTCCCAGTCCTGGCCGGCGATGTTGTACGCGTAGCGCGGTCCGGGGCCGTCGGCCGGGTCGTCGTGGGCGGGGAAGACCAGCCGGGAGCGGATCGCGTACCCGGGGTCGTCCACCGGCAGGACGGGTGAGCGGGTGGTGCTGGAGAACCGCACCTCGCGCCCGCCACCCAGCTCCTCCTCCAGCGCGGCGGCCAGCCGCAGCGGGACGTACATGAACTCCTCGGTGCCCAGCAGCAGTACGCGTCCGGGGCCGGCCGGCAGGGTGGCGGCGAGTTGCCGGGCGAGCGCGGGGAGCGCGGCCTCAAGCCGCTCGCGGTGGGCCGGGGTGAAGCCGTGCCGGCCGCCCTCGGGCAGCGCGGCGGGCCACTGGGGGGAGATCCGCCGGACGGTGCCGCCGGTGGTCGGCGGGCCGGATCGTTCGGGTGCCGGATCGTCCAGCTCGTCAACGATCGCCTTCCCGCGCGCCAGCACCTCGGCCGGCAGCAGGACCTCGCCCGCCGCGAGCGCGACCACCTCCACCACGGCGCCGAGTCCGGCGGCGAACTTCTCCAGCGCCGCCCGGTCCTCCTCGGTGCGCAGATCGGCCAGCGCGGCCACCACGTACCGCTCCCGGGGCCGCAGCCGGTGCAGCGCGGTGATGGTGTTGCGCACCGTGCGCCCGGTGGACAGTTCGTCGTCCACCAGCACCAGCGTCCCCTCCCCCGTCAGCAGCGCCGGATCGGCGGGCAGTACGAGATGCCCGGTGTGGTGGCTGTGCTCCTCCTCGAACCGCACCTGCCCCACCCCCGGGACGGTGCGCCGGGTGGAGTGCAGATACGTGACGCCGCCCCCGCCGTCGCCCCCGCCACCGCCGTCCCCGCCGCCCCCGCCGTCCCCGCCGATTCCGTCCGCGACACAGTGCCCGAGCCCGGTCGCGGTCTCCGCGTACCCGAGCACCACGGCCACCCGCTCCCCGGCCCCCAGCACCTCCCGCACCCGGCGGCCCAGGGCCACCCCGGCCCCGTACACCACCCCGGGCCGCTGCGGCACATGCTTGCCGAGGATCCGCGACACCAGCAGATGCGCCCGCTTGGGGTTGCGCCGCACCGCGAGCCCCACCTGGTCGCGTACCGCTTCGCCCCGCACCTCGACCCCCAGCCGCCGGGTCACCCAATCGCCGTCCCACGCCTGCGTCGTGCTGGTCGTCATTCGCTCTCACCCTCCATGCCGGCCGCGAGCAGATCGACGAAGTCGACGCCGTCCCGGGCCACTCCGAACACCTCGGCGCGGCGGATCGTCCGCTCGGCCCAGGCCCGGTGCGGCTTCACCTCGTTCATCTTGTTGGTGTAGGCGGAGCGCAGCACGCCGCCGCCGCTCGGCCCGGTGCGCAGGATGTCGGCCGCGTCGCTGAACTCCTCGTGGGTGACCACGGACAGCGCGTGCACCGGCGCCACATGGGAGGGATGGATGCAGGTCTTGCCCTGAAGGCCGTTGGCCTGGTCGAGTTCGATCTCCTGGAGCAGCCCGTCCATGTTGTGCTCGATGAGCGATTCGCGCAGCCCCTCGGCGCGCCCGCTGAACGGGCTGCGGCGCAGCTGCGGCTTGAACATCCGTTCCTGCGCCCGGAAGTACTCCCACACCGGCCCGGAGACGGTGTAGCCGGTGCCGTCGGCGCGGCCGAAGACATTCACCACATCGGCGATGACGGAGGCGACGACGTGCACGTCGTACGCGGTCATGTCGGGGGTACGGCGCAGGCCGTACGCGGAGCAGAAGTCGGTGACACCGAGCCGCACGGCCGGTATTCGCTCGCGGTACTTGTCCAGTACCCGGGCGGCGTCGGCGAGATGGGCGGCGCGGGATTCGAGATGGAGCAGTTCGGGGGATTCCAGGATCGGCATGGCCAGCAGCCGCCGGCCGCACATCACCTCGGCGCCGGTGAGGGCTTCGAGGAACGCGGGCCCGACGGCGGCGGTGAACTTGGGCAGCACGAACCCGGCCAGCAGCCGGACCGCAGGGCCGAGCCGGCTGGTGAGATCGGTGATCTGCTCGGGGGTGCGGATCCGGATGAACAGCAGCGGCGGCTGATCGGCGGGGTCCTCGCGCTCCAGCCGGCCGAACTGGCGCACCAGATTCTCCTCCGCGCCGGGAACTTCCGCGTCGCTGATGGAGTCCTCCAGACACAGGACCATGGACACCACCCCGGCGGCCTGCTGCTTGCGGATGTCGGCGGCGAGCCGGGGCCGGGTGGCGGGGCTGTAGAGGGTCGCGCCGAGCGCCGTGCCCAGGGTGCGCACGGGGGAGTTCAGGCTGAACTCGGCCGGCTCCTGATGGAACAGAACGCGACGTTGCGCGGCGGAGAGATGCCCATAATGCCGCATATTTCACCCCGGACTGTCGATGTTTCCCGGGCACCCCATCGGTAACACCGGATCTCGGTCATCGTAAGCGCGCCGTTGTTTCACCGGTGTGGCGGCAGGCAGGATTTCTGTATGACGCACGCACTGGAGAAGGGGGCCACCGTTCGACTGCCGGTCACCTCGGTACGGGCGGTGCTGCGCTGGTCACCGCGCGACGCGCACGGCGGGACGGATGTGGAGCTGTCGGCGCTGCTGCTCGGCGGCGCGGGGCGGGTGCGCTCGCCCGGCGACTTCGTCTTCTACAACCAGCCCCGGCATCCCACCGGCCTGGTGCGGCGGCTGCCCAAGCGGCGGGACGGGCACGGGCTGCTGGGCACCGTGGAGGCGGAACTGGCCCGGCTCGACCCGGCGGTGAGCCGGGTGGTGCTGGCCGCCTCGGCGGAGTCGGGCTTCGACGCCGCCCGCACCCATCCGCATCTGCTGCTGTACGGGGCCTCGGGGGCGGATCCGCTGGTGCGGTTCGCGCCGGATCCGGCGCCGGGGACGACGGCGGTGATCTGCGGGGAGCTGTACCGGGCGGGCGGCGCCTGGCACTTCCGGGCCTCGGGGCTCGGCTTCGGGGGCGGGCTGGTCGCGCTGGCGGCGGAGTTCGGCGTCACGGCCGCGGCCCCCGCCCGCCCCCCGGACCCGCGCCGCCGATCCGGCTACGGCTACCCGCCCCAGGCCCCGCCCCCCGACCTGGCCCCGGACTTCACCCTCCCGCCCCAGGGCCCCCAGTTCCTGCCGCCGGTCAACCCGCCATCGACATGACGAAGACCCACGTCACGAGCAGCAGCAGGACACCGCAGAACCACCATCCGACGCCGCCGTCCTCCCGCCTCACCATGCCGGCAATGCCCGCCACGGCGGCGAGCGGCGACGCGACCCAGGGCACCAGAACGACCGCCCGCTGGACGCCGGCGGAGCAGATCGACCGGCTGTCACCGTCATGGCAGCCGGCACTGTTCATCGCCCCGAAGGGAGCGATGAGAAAGGTGCAGCCCGCGAAGAGCACGATGACCACGATCCCGGCCGTCCGGATGAAGATCTCCTCACCGGTCAATGGGCGGTCCGTGGCCGCCATCAGTACTCCCCGGCCGGACTCTCCCCCTCCGGGGTGGTGAAGCAGGCCGACTGGAGGGTGATCCGGAGCTGGGAGGTGTCCGCGCTGCCGGCCAGGGTGATGTCCGCCGCGAAGTGGAGGGTCGCGTTCTCCAGCAGGAGGCGCGGGGAGCGGTTGGCGTTGTTCAGGACGCCGTCCTCGGTGATCCGCCAGCCCTCCGCCGGGAGCCCCTCGCGCAGCCGGTCCATCGCCTGCTCCAGGTCGGGGCGTGGCAGGCGGTGGATGCCCCAGGCGTGGTACATCGTGAACAGCCGTTCGCGGTCCGGGTCATCGGCGCACAGGTCCACGCCGGGGCCGGGGTCGGTGACCGCCGCGCCGTCCGCCGGGCCGGCCAGCTCCAGCAGGTGGTCGGACAGCGCCCGGGTCTCCTCCCGTGCCGCCTGCACCGACTTCTCCGCGACCGCCGCAGCGCTGTCGTTGTCCTCGTTCGCGTTTGCCATGCTCGCGCCGCCGCATCCCGTCATGAGAGCCGTCATGAGTGCCGTCAGTATCGCCGGAACGGCTCCGGCCGACCGCCGCGGTGTCCCGCTCATCCGAGCTCCACGTCGTCGTACCGGCCCGCGATCACCCGCGACTGGTTGCGCAGGCTCAGGGAGTTCTCGTCCCAGTAGGCGCTGTGGCCCGTGGAGTCGTTCGCCATGATATTCGCGCCGAACTGCCCATCGGAGGGCACATTCGGTATCAGATCGGTCTTGAGGTACGGAATGCCCCACTTTCCGATGCCGATCCCCACATCGTTCTCGCCCAGGAACATCCGGCCCGCGTTCGGCACCACGTCGTCGAACGCGCCGGCCGCCATCGACCACACATGGTCGCTGCCCACCCCGAGGTCCCTGGCGTACGGCACCAGCATCCCGGGGCTGCCCACCGCCACGATGTCATCGGTGGCCAGCCCGCCGTCCGCCTTCGCCGCCGCGCCCACCACCGTGCTGCCGTAGCTGTGCCCGATGACGGTCGTGTGGCCGGCGTCCGGGCCGCCGGCCGCGACCTGGAGGCCGGCGGTGAAGTCGCGCAGCGCCGGGGCGCCGTCCAGCGCGTAGCGGCGGTCGGTGGCCGAGGGGATGATCTCGCCGTTCTGGAAGGGCATCGCGTTCTGCGGCGCGTCGTAGCCCAGCCACATGATGGTGGACACGCTCTCGCCCATGGCGGCCACCGTGCTCTCGCGCCACATGCGGGTGGTGCGCACCAGGTCGCCCTCGACCTTCTCCAGCCGGGCGCCGGTGCCCGGCACGTACACCGCCGTGTGGTCGGCGAGGTCCGGGTTGCCGATGGCGACGACGGCGCGCCCGTTGCCCTCGGTGCCGAAGCCGAGCAGGAACGTTTCGGGGAGTCCGTTGCTGCCGCCCGCGTCCAGCCGCCGCTGGATCGATTCCATGCCGCGCAGCTGGCCGGCCAGCCGGTCGGCTTCCCGCTGCCAGCCGGCGTGCGCGGGATCACCGGCGGCCGGCTCCACCGCCCGGAGGGCGTCCAGCGCGGTGGACACCCGGGCCTGCTCGATCTCCAGCACGCCGCGGTTGGCCCGGTCGCGTACCACCGCCGGCAGCCCGTCCAGCGCGCCGACGGCCGCCGGGAACAGCGCCAGATAGGTGTCCTGTTCGCGGTCGCCGAGCCCGTTCCACCACGCGGCGTTCTCCGCCGGGGAGGCACCGGCCGGGATGTCGGCGGCCGACAGCAGCCCGGTGAGCGCGGCCCCCACGGTGCGCAGGTCCTCACCCGCGTCGGCCCACATGGCCTCGGTGATCCGCAGCCCGGGTTCGACGACGAGGGCGGCCAGCGTACGGGCGTACCGCTCGTCGATCTCTTCCGCCTGGCGCAGCGCGCGCCCGATGCGCTGCGCCAGGCCCTGCGCGGCGATCGCGTGCGGGCCGCCGATCAGGGCGCGCACCGAGCTGAGGTAGTCGCCGATGAAGCCGCCTTCGCCGAGGTGGCCGGCGGTGCCGCCGGCCCAGCTGATCTCGCCGTCCGGGCCCTTGATCTCGGGGAAGCCGACCGTGCCGTCCTCGCCCACCGGGAAGCCGCGTTCGGCGGCCTCCGCCAGGGCGGTGCGCAACCGCTGCTGAGCGTCGGTGAGTTCTTCGGCGAGCCCGTCCAGCGCGGCGCGCACCAGGCCGGACTGGATGCGCGCGTACTCGCAGTTGTCGGCGAGCACGGTGACCCGGCCGAGGGCGGCGGTGACGGTCTCGCCGGAGCGGGGGCGCAGCACGTCGGCCATCTGCTGGTCGACGAAGTCCTTCGCGGTACCGGCCCAGGTGGTGAACTGCGACCAGTGTTCGGCCTCGGCGGCGAAGTCGGCGGGGCGGGCGGCGTCCAGTTGCGTCACGGTGATCATCGCGGCGCCGCCCCCTCCCCCAGCTGCGCGTGGATGGCGGTGAAACCGGCCTGGATGTCGGCCTCGGTGGTCTCGAAGTCCCCGGCAGCGGTGACCAGTCGGTGCTCCATGTCCGCCGCCTCGTCGCGTACGGTGGCGAGCCGCTCCTCCCAGCTGGTGCGGACCGCGCGCAGCTTGGCCAGCGCCGTCAGGCCGCCCTCGGGGGCGGCGCCCTCGCTCTCGGCGGAGCGCAGCAGCCGCAACAGTACGTCCAGGTTCCCGGCGACCACACCCGAGTTGGTGGACAGGCCCCGCAACTCGCCCGGATCGACGTCCAGTCCGTTCGACAAGGTCAGTCAGCTCCCCGCTTCACCCCTTCGGCAGCAGGAAGCTATCAGTGCCGGGGCCGGGCGGACATGAGTACGGGTACTCAGATGCCAGGGGCGGGCGCCGGCCGGGTCAGGTGCGGCCGGCCTTGCGGCCCCGCGCCCAGGACATGCCCCAGCCGTAGAGGTGGTCGATCTCCGACTGGAAGCCGTAGGTGTACTTCACCTGGCGGCGGGCGATCAGGTGCCCCTTGTCGTCGTGCTCGATGAGCACCACCGCGCAGGAATGCGCCTGGTCCGGCGGGTCGATGAGGCCGATCTCGACGTTCTTTCCGTCGCTGGTCACCAGGGTGATGACCACGTCGGCGCGGGCGAACGCGGCCACCCCGTCGTAGATGTAGACGAAGACCAGCAGCCGCTTGATCTCGTCCTTGTTGTCGAGGTTGATGTACATCTGCTCGCCGGAGGCGGTGCCGAACCGGTCGTCGCCGCTGAGCTTGATGTACGGCGGGTCGCCGAAGTCCCCGGTGAGGCCGCCGAGCGGCTGCACCACGCCCTTGGTGCCGTCCTTCAGCTCGTACAGGCAGCCCAGGTCGAAGTCCACGTTGGCGAGTCCCTGGGTGTGCCCCTGGATCTCGGCCGGCTTGAACAGTTCCAGCGGGTGCCGCCAGGCGTTCAGCCTGCGGTGGCTGGAGCCGCCGAGGTCGGTGCGCATCCGCCAGGTGAGGTCCACCCGCAGGGTGCCGGTGTCGGCGCCGCGCCGGGTGAGGGAGAACTCGGGGTAGCGCTTGGTGAGTTCGTACGCGTAGCTGGCCGCACCGCCGACCGTGTCGAACTTCTGCGCGGGCTCCCGGCTGCGCCTCAGATAGCTCCACAGGGACGCCATGTCCTACTCCACCCACCCTCGTACCAACACGCCAACACGCCAACACGTGGCGGGGCGCGCCGGGTACGTGGCCCAGCGGCGCCCCGCCTTATGGTTTCCGCAATCGGGGGGTGATCACACCCCCGACGGCACGACGGTTTTCCCGGAGTCCACCCCGCCGCCGTCCCCGCCGTCATCCCCGCCGCCGGCCCCGGCGTCCGCGCGGTTGGCGCGTACCGAGGACCAGAACGACAGGCCGATCAGTGCGACGCCGACGCCGCCGGTGACCCACTCGGGCAGATGGAAGCGGATGCTCACCAGCAGCATCACGGACAGCGCGCCGATCGCGTAGTGCGCGCCGTGCTCCAGGTAGCGGTACTCGTCCAGGGTGCCCTCGCGCACCAGGTAGATGGTGAGCGACCGCACGTACATGGCCCCGATGCCCAGGCCGAGCGCCATCCAGAAGATGTGGTTGGTGATGGCGAAGGCGCCGATGACCCCGTCGAAGGAGAAGGAGGCGTCGAGGACTTCGAGGTAGAGGAAGAGGAAGAACGCCGCCCGGCCGGCCAGTCCGACGACCGTGGGCTGCTTCCCCGCCGCCTTGGCCTCGGCGGCCTGGGCCTCCTCGCGCTCCTCGTCCTCCTCCAGCTTGTTCTCGAAGAACCCGGAGAGCCCGCCGACCACCAGATAGGTGAGCACACCGGCGACGCCGGCCAGCAGTACGGTGCTCGACTCGTCGGCGTACGTACCGCCGTGCTGGTAGGCGTGGGTGGCGACGGTGCCGGCGGTCAGCAGCAGCGCGGCCAGCGCCACGCCCACCGAGAAGGAGTCGATCCGCCCGAGCTTGGCCAGCGGGCGCTCAAGCCTGCCCAGCCAGTGGACGTCCCGCTCCTCGAAGATGAAGTTGAGGAAGATCATCAGCAGGAACATGCCGCCGAAGGCGGCGATGGCCGGATGGGCGTCCGTGACCATCTCCTGGTACTGATCGGGGTGGTCGAGCGCGAGCTGCACCGCGTCGATGGGCCCGATACCCGCCGTGACGCTGACGATGGCGACCGGGAAGACCAGTCGCATCCCGAACACCGCGATGAGAATGCCGATGGTGAGGAAGATGCGCTGCCAGAAGGCGTTCATCTTCTTCAGCACACCGGCGTTGACCACCGCGTTGTCGAAGGAGAGGGAGATTTCCAGGACGGTCAGGATCGCCACGACGGCGAATCCCTCCCACCCCCAGAAGTAGAGAGCTGCCGCCAGTCCGATGGCGGTGACCCCGAAGGACCAGCCGAACGTTTTCAGTATCACAAGAAGTCCTGTCTCCCACGCCGGGCGTCACGGCGCTGTATCACGAGTCAGACGTTGACGCCATAATCCAGTGCGATGCCCCGCAGTCCCGAGGCGTAGCCCTGCCCGATGGCGCGGAACTTCCACTCGCCACCGTGCCGGTACAGCTCCCCGAAGACCATCGCCGTTTCGGTCGAGGCGTCCTCGGTCAGGTCGTAGCGGGCCAGCTCGCGGCCGTCCGCCTGGTTGACGATGCGGATGTACGCACCGAAGACCTGGCCGAAGTTCTGCTGGCGGGAGTCGGCGTCGTAGATCGAGACCGGGAAGACGATCTTGTCGACCTCGGGGCCGATGGCCGCCAGGTTGACCTTGATCTCCTCCTCGTCCTCGTCCTCGCCCTCGCCGCTGCCGCCGACCAGCTCGTCGCCCATGTGCTCGACGGAGCCGTCGGGGCTCTTGAGGTTGTTGAAGAAGACGAAGTGCTGGTCGCTGATGACCTTGCCGAGGGCGTTGGTCAGCAGGGCGCTGGCGTCCAGGTCGAAGTCCGCGCCGGTGGTGGTGCGCGCCTGCCAGCCCAGGCCGACGGTGACCGCCGTCAGGTTCGGGGCCTCCTTGGTCAGCGAGACATTGCCGCCCTTGGTGAGGCTGACTCCCACGGTGTCCTCCAGTCCGTAGTGGTGTCTGTGCGGGTACGGGGACATGTGAACCGTCCCCAATATGTCATTACGACGCGTTGGATGGTGATCCGGGTTACAGCGCCTTGAGGGCTGTGACGTACTCCTCCAGGTCCCGCGCGTCCGGCAGCCCGTTGACGACCGTCCAGCGGACCACGCCCTCCTTGTCGATGATGAAGGTGCCGCGCACCGCGCAGCCCTTCTCCTCGTCGAAGACGCCGTAGGCGCGGGAGGTCTCGCCGTGCGGCCAGAAGTCGGACAGCAGCGGGTACTCCAGGCCCTCCTGCTCGGCGAACACCCGCAGCGAGAACGGCGAGTCGTTGGAGACGGCCAGCAGTTGGACGTCGTCGTTGACGAAGCTGGGCAGTTCGTCGCGCAGGGCGCACAGCTCGCCGGTGCACACGCCGGTGAACGCGAAGGGGTAGAACAGCAGGACGACGTTCTTCTCGCCCCGGAAGGACGAGAGCGTGACCGACTCGCCGTGCTGGTTCCGCAGGGTGAAGTCGGGGGCCTTGGTGCCGGGCTCAATCGCCATGGACGGACATCCATTTCGGTGTCGGTTACATGTGTCGCGCCCAGCCTACGTTGCGGCCCCCGGCGGCCGGGATGGCGCCGGGGGCCGTACCACGCTGCTACTTCTTGCGGGCCGCCTTGGGGGTCAGCAGACGGCTGCCCGTCCAGTCCTTGCCGGCGTTGAGGTTCTTCGTCTGGGCCAGGCCCGCCGTCTTGGCGGCCTCACCGATCTCGCTCGGCTCGATGTAGCCGTCCCGGCCCGGCTTGGGCGTCAGCAGAACGATCTGCCCGTCCTCGTCGAGGAGCCCGATGGAATCCACCAGCGCGTCGGTCAGATCGCCGTCGTCCTCGCGGAACCACAGCAGCACCACGTCGGCGACGTCGTCATAGTCCTCGTCGACGAGTTCCTGGCCCGTGGTGGCCTCGATCACCTCGCGGAGTTCCTCCTCGGCGTCCTCGTCGTAGCCGATCTCCTGGACCACCATTCCGGGCTGGAAACCCAGCCTCACGGCAAGGTTGGTCTCCGCGTGGTCCGCGGTCGCGCTCACGGATTGCTCCTGTCCTGTCTCAGTCAGTACGAATCGGGCCCGCGCGTGACGCGCGGCTTGGGCCGTAGTCCACACGGGCCGGGCGAATCGCGCAAGTACCCGGCCTGGCGAACCCGGACCGTCGTTGACGCCCGGGGCCGATGTCGGCCAGGGTTGCGTGATCTGCGTCATAGTTTCAGACGCCGCCCGCGCGGGCGGCGGCACCCCGGTGTCCGGGCCCCAGGAGCGGCCGGATGGCGGTACGGGGACGGTGTCCACCGGAGTGAGGAATACCGCCCGGTAGAGATGATTTCCCACCCCCGCCCGGTACACGATGGCCCCGAAGGACACCAGAAAAACACCGACATACCCCGCAATGACCTCGCAATGCCCCCCACACACTCCGACCACACCCGAGCGAAGGACGTGAAGGAACAGCGTGGCTTCCGGATCCGATCGCAACCCGATCATCATTGGCGGTCTGCCCAGCCAGGTCCCGGATTTCGACCCTGAGGAGACCCGGGAATGGCTCGACTCGCTCGACGCCGCAGTGGACGAGCGCGGCCGGGAGCGGGCCCGCTATCTCATGCTCCGGCTGATCGAACGCGCCCGCGAGCGGCGGGTCGCGGTGCCGGAGATGAGCGGCACCGACTATGTGAACACCATCGCGACCAAGGACGAGCCGTATTTCCCCGGCAATGAGGAAATCGAACGCAAGATCCTCAACGCCACCCGGTGGAACGCGGCCGTCACCGTCTCCCGCGCCCAGCGCCCCGGCGTCGGGGTCGGCGGGCACATCGCCACCTTCGCCTCCTCCGCGTCCCTGTACGACGTGGGCTTCAACCACTTCTTCCGGGGCAAGGACGGCGGCGACGGCGGCGACCAGATCTTCTTCCAGGGCCACGCCTCGCCCGGCATCTACGCCCGTGCGTTCCTCCTGGACCGCCTGGGCGAGCGGAACCTGGACGGCTTCCGGCAGGAGCGCTCCAAGGCTCCCTACGGGCTCTCCAGCTATCCGCATCCCCGCATGATGCCGGACTTCTGGGAGTTCCCGACCGTCTCCATGGGGCTGGGCCCGATCGGTGCGATCTATCAGGCGCGGATGAACCGCTACCTGGCGGCGCGCGGCATCGCGGACACCTCCCGCTCCCGTGTGTGGGCGTTCCTGGGCGACGGCGAGATGGACGAGCCGGAGTCGCTGGGCCAGCTGACGATCGCCGCCCGCGAGAGCCTGGACAATCTCACCTTCGTCGTCAACTGCAACCTTCAGCGGCTGGATGGCCCGGTACGCGGCAACGGGAAGATCATCCAGGAGCTGGAGTCGGTCTTCCGGGGCGCCGGCTGGAATGTGATCAAGCTGGTGTGGGACCGCTCCTGGGACCCGCTGCTGGCCCAGGACCGGGACGGCGCGCTGGTCAACAAGCTGAACTCCACCCCGGACGGGCAGTTCCAGACGTACGCCACCGAGACCGGCGGCTACATCCGCGAGCACTTCTTCGGCGGCGACCAGCGGCTGCGCGCCATGGTCGCGCACATGACGGACGACCAGCTCCTGCATCTGGGGCGCGGCGGTCATGACCACCGCAAGATCTACGCGGCGTACCGGGCGGCCACCGAGCACCGGGGGCAGCCGACGGTGATCCTGGCGCAGACGGTGAAGGGCTGGACGCTCGGCCCGAACTTCGAGGGCCGCAACGCGACCCACCAGATGAAGAAGCTCACGGTGGACGATCTGAAGGGCTTCCGCGACCGGCTGCGGCTGCCGATCCCGGACCGCGACCTGGAGGAGGGCCTGCCGCCGTACTACCACCCGGGCCGGGACTCGGCGGAGATCCAGTACATGCACGACCGGCGCCGGGAGCTGGGCGGCTATGTGCCCTCCCGGGTGGTGCGGGCGCGTCCGCTGACGCTCCCGGGCGAGGCGGCGTACGCGCAGCTGCGCAAGGGCAGCGGGCAGCAGTCGATCGCGACGACGATGGCCTTCGTGCGGCTGCTGAAGGATCTGATGCGGGACAAGGAGATCGGCAGGCGTTTCGTGCCGATCGCACCGGACGAGTACCGCACCTTCGGGATGGACTCGCTCTTCCCGTCCGCGAAGATCTACAACCCGCTGGGGCAGACGTACGAGTCGGTGGACCGGGAGCTGCTGCTGGCCTACAAGGAGTCGCCGACCGGGCAGCTGCTGCACGACGGGATCACCGAGGCGGGGTGCACGGCGTCGCTGATCGCGGCGGGGTCGGCGTACGCGACGCACGGTGAGCCGCTGATCCCGGTGTACGTCTTCTACTCGATGTTCGGGTTCCAGCGCACCGGTGATCAGTTCTGGCAGATGGCCGATCAGCTGGCCCGCGGTTTCGTACTGGGCGCGACCGCCGGCCGTACGACCCTGACCGGCGAGGGCACCCAGCACGCGGACGGCCACTCCCAGCTGCTGGCCTCCACCAACCCGGCGTGCGTGGCGTACGACCCGGCGTTCGGCTTCGAGATCGCCCACATCGTGCGGGACGGGCTGCGCCGGATGTACGGCCCCGACGCCGAGGACGTCTTCTACTACCTGACGGTCTACAACGAGCCGATCCAGCACCCGGCGGAGCCGGCCGGGGTGGACATCGACGGGCTGCTCAAGGGCCTGTACCGCTACCGGGCGGGCGGCGGCGGCACGGTGCCGGCGCAGATCCTGGCCTCGGGGGTGGCGGTGCCGTGGGCGGTCCAGGCGCAGCGGATGCTCGCCGAGGAGTGGGACGTACGGGCCGATGTGTGGTCGGCGACCTCCTGGACGGAGCTGCGGCGGGACGCGCTGGCGGCCGAGGAGCACAATCTGCTGCACCCGGAGGAGGAGCAGCGGGTGCCGTATGTGACCCGGACACTGCGCGACACCCATGGACCGGTGCTGGCGGTCTCCGACTGGATGCGGGCGGTTCCCGATCAGATCTCGCGCTGGGTGCCCGGCACCTACCAGTCACTGGGCGCGGACGGCTTCGGCTTCGCCGACACCCGGGGCGCGGCCCGGCGGTTCTTCCACATCGACGCGCCGTCGATCGTGCTCGGCGTGCTGACCGAACTGGTGCGGGACGGCAAGCTGAACCGCGAGGTGCTGAACACGGCGATCGACCGCTACCAGTTGCTGGACGTTGCGGCGGCCGACCCCGGACCGGCCGGCGGGGACGCGTAACGGACCCCTCGCTACCACATCGGCGCTGATCAGGCCCCGTCGAGGTGTGTCACACGCCACGGCGGGGCTTGTCCGATTTGCGGTCTGCGGGCTCATATGATGCGCGAATAGTGCTGACCTTCGCCACGCTCCGCCAGGACCGTCCCACGATGCCGGCCACCGCCCGCCGGGTGCTGCTCCCGCTGGCCGTGGTCTTCGCCGTGCTGGCCACCGCCGGCTGGATGGCCAGGGGCGACGCGCCGCCCCCCAGCGCCTACTCCCGCGAACACACCGCCTGGGCCCAGGGCACCCTGCACGGCGAACCGCTCCCGGACCCGGGCCTGCCGGCCGAGGAGATCGGCGCCTTCTTCGCCGGCCTCACCACCGCCGACCGGAACGCGCTGGCGAACGAATACCCCCTGGTCGTCGGCAACATGGCGGGCGCCCCCGTCACCCTCCGGTACGCGGCCAACCGGGTGGCGCTGGCGGACGCGGCGGCGGCCGAACGCGAACGGATCGCCATCGGCGGCTTCTCCCCCGCCGGCGCCCACGAGGCGCAGCGCCGGCTGAACCGGTTCGACTCGCTGGCCGACGAGGGGCGGCAGATCCTCGCCTTCGACCCCAGCGGGCGGGGCAAGGTCGCCGA
Organism: Streptomyces sp. NTD107; assembly: GCF_059510435.1. Lineage (NCBI taxonomy): Bacteria > Bacillati > Actinomycetota > Actinomycetes > Kitasatosporales > Streptomycetaceae > Streptomyces > Streptomyces sp. NTD107. Next base: position 586,887 of record NZ_JCAJZV010000002.1, read on the forward strand.
GGTGCTGGGCGATCTGGAGACGGCGGAGCGCGTCTCCCTGATCGTGCCCGGCGTGGACACCGACCTGCTGGGCTTCCAGAAGACCTTCGGCAAGTACACCGCCCCGGCCGGCATGGCGCAGGCGCTGTACCGCGAGGAGCAGGACCTGGAGCCGGACGTGAGGACGGCGGTGATCGCCTGGGCCGACTACGACGCCCCGACCGGCATCGCCATGTCGGCGTTCACCGGCAACCGGGCGGCAGCGGGCGCGGACCGGCTGCTGACCACCCTGACCGGGCTGCCGGGCGAGGCCCCGGTGGCGCTGCTGTGTCACTCGTACGGCTCGGTGGTGTGCGGTCTCGCGGCGAGCCGGCTCCCGGAGCGGGTGAGCGACATCGCGGTGGCCGGCAGCCCCGGGATGCGCGCCCCGGATGTGACGGCGCTGGGCACCGGCGCCCGGGTGTGGGCGATGATCGCGAACGGCGACTGGATCAGCGAGGTGCCGCACCTGGAGGTCGGCCCGCTGGGGCACGGCGCGGACCCGGCCGATCCGTCCTTCGGGGCGCGGCTGCTCAGCACCGGCGACGCGGCGGGGCACGGCGGCTACTTCGAGCCCGGCGCGGAGAGCCTGGTGAATCTCGCGCTGGTGGCGACCGGCGCGGTCAACGATGTCGAGTGCGCGCCCGGCATCGACCACTGCGCGCCGTCCGACCCGTGCGCGGCCGTCGCGTGATGCGCGTAGCGCCGTTTGCTGGCGAGCATCGGACACGCTCGGCCGGGAGAGGCGAAACCGTCAGCGCGGGCGCTTACGATGACCCGTATGGGTGATGTGCTGGCGGGAATTCATTCCTCCTGGGAGTTCGACACCGACTCCGTGCTCATCCGCTTCGAACGGGGCATACGTACGCCGAAGCTTTTCCAGATACTCGGCGAGCGCCGTATCCCGTATGAGGCGCTGAGTTCGGTGGAACTCACACCGGGAAAGCGCAAGGGAACGATGGTGCTGCACGCGGTGCCCCGGCCGGGCGCCGACCCGCTGCTGGACGCGGCGGCCGGGCAGCTGAAGTCCTCCGCCGATCCGTACCGGCTGCTGCTGCCGGCGGAGCGGGAGACACCGGCCGAGTATTACGCGACCGAGCTGCGGGCGGTTCTGAGGGGGGACGCGGGGGAGCCGGCGGACGGCTATCTGGTGGCGGCGCCGGCGGCGCCACTGCAATTCAAGGCGTACGACGCGCGGGTCGCCTTCGACGGCGACATGGTGTCCTTCCGCTGGTTCTCGACCGGGGCGTCGTCGGCGAAGTGGAAGGCGGGGGACCAGTTCTTCCCGGTGGGCGAGCTGGCCGGCATCGAATGGCGCTCGCCGGAAATCGCCGGCGGCCATCTGCGGCTGCTGCGGCACGGCCCGGACGGCGAACCGGAACCGGCGACGGCGGAGCCCGACCAGGACCCCATGGCGGTGTGCTTCGGCCTCGGCTACGGGCTGGTCCACGAGTCGCTGCCGCTGGCGGCGGCGGTGCTGGCGGCGGTGCACGCCAGTGACCCGACGCCGGCGAAGGTGGCCGCGGCCACCAGGGCCCACCACCACCGGTCGGACCCGGCGGACATCGCGGACCGCATCCGCCACCTGGGGGATCTGCACGGGGCGGGGCTGCTGACGGACGAGGAGTTCTCGGCGAAGAAGAAGGACCTGCTGGCCGAGCTGTGACGCCTGCTATTCCGCTTCCGCGTCGTAGCGGCGACGGGCCTCCTCGATCGCGTCGTTGTGGTCCGTCGCCCACCGCACGAACGCGTAGAACGTCTCCCGCAGCCCCTGCCCGAGCGGGGTCAGCTCGTACACCACGCGCGGCGGGACCTCGGCGTGCACGGTACGGGTGAGCAGGCCGTCGCGCTCCAGGTGGCGCAGGGTGAGAGTCAGCATGCGCTGCGAGATGCCGGGCACCTGGTCGCGGAGGGCGCCGAAGCGGAGCGGCCCGGCCGCGAGGATGCCGATCACCAGGACCGACCACTTGTCGCCGACCCGGTCGAGGGTCTCCCGGATGCCGGCTCCGTTGTCCGGCCAGGACGCGCAGGGATGCGGGGGGACCCGCCAGGGCGGGGGCGGGTCCCCGTGGTCGCCGTGGTCCCCGTGGTCCTCATGGTCCTCGTGGGGATCACCGGTGTTCCTACCGAACATGAAAGTGCCTTTTGTAGAGGTCGTCCTGAGTCACTACCTTGACGTTACGTACAAAGCGTAACCAAGGAGGGACCCCTCATGCCCGCGAACCCGACCCCGGCCCCCGCCACCATCGCCGTTGTCGGCGCCGGAGCCGGCCTCGGCCGCTCCATCGCCCGCCGCTTCGGCGCCGCCGGCCACCCCGTCGCCCTGATCGCCCGCAACCACGACAAGCTGGCCGCCCTGGCCGCCGCCCTCGACGCCGAGGGCATCACCGCCCGCGCCTACCCGGCCGACGCCCGCGACGGCAAGGCGCTCACCGCCGCCCTCGACGCCGCCGCCGGCGACCTCGGCCGCGTCGGCGTCCTGTCCTACAGCCCCGCCCCGGTGTGGGACCACTCCGGCGGCGGCCTGCCCGACCTGGCCGGCATGGGCTACACCAGCACCCTGGAGACCACCCCGGACTCCGCCCGTACCCAGTTCGACCTGATCGTCGGCGGCGCGCTGACCGCTGTCGCGGCCGTACTGCCCGCCATGCGCGAAGCCCGCGACGGCGCGCTGCTGTTCACCACCGGCGCCTCCGCCATCACCCCGATGCCGATCCTGGGCAACGCCGGCATCGCCCAGGCCGGGCTGCGCAACTGGCTCACCGCCGCCCACACCGAACTCGCCCCCCAGGGCGTCTACGTCGGCCACCTGAGCGTCGGCGCCCCGATCGTCCCCGGCCACGAGCACGGCGACCCGGACACCCTGGCCGCCCGCTGGTACGACCTGGCCAGGGCCCGCGACACCTTCGAAACCACGGTCGGCTTCTGACCACACCCAACCACCCGACCCACAGCCCACCCACGGGCAGCCCAGCACCCCGGAAGCCACCCGGGCCGGCAGCCGCCGCCGCGGCCCAGCAGACCACGGCCCGGGCACAGCCCGCACCACCCCACCGGCCCGGGCCGGCAGCCGGCTTCGGGGCCCGGCGGGCCGCAGGCCGTAGGCTGACGGGCGTGGGGTCTTCTTCCGAATCGGTGGGCGGGCGGCTGGTCGCCGACGTGCGGCGGCAGGGTGTGCTGCTGTCCCAGGCGCTCGGGGCGCCCGAGCCGTCGGAGGCGCTGCTCGCCCGCGCGCCCCGCGCGTGGATGCGACTGCTGCCACACGTCCTCGCCTTCGCCACCGCCGCGTCGCTGCTGCCCACCGGGATCGTCGTACTCCTCAACGACTACGGCCTCCCCGGCGGTCTCGCCGGCCTGCTCGGCACCGCCCAGGCGGCGCCGCTCCTGCTGGCCGCCGTCCGCCCGCTGGCCGCCTGGTACATCGTCTTCTGCGCCAACGTCCTCACCGCCCTCGCCCTGCTCGTCTGGGCCGACACCCTCGGCGACCAGGCGTGGCCGTGGCCGCCGCCCGCGATCATCGGCTATCTCCTCCTCTGTCTGCCGCTCGCGCTGCGCCAGCCCCGCCGCACCCTGGTCGCCGTCTGGCTGGCGACCGTCGCCGCCGCCGTGCTGCTCGGCCTGCTGCGCCCCGGCCACGCCCCCGGCTCCAATGTGCTCTTCGTCGTCCTGTCCGGCATCGTCCTGCTGCTGGGCGGCGCCGTCCGGGAGCGGTCCGAGGCCCAGCACATCAGCGAGGTCGAGCGCGCCCGCCGCACCCTTCTCGAAGAGCGCGCCCGGATCGCCCGCGAACTGCACGATGTCGTCGCGCACCACATGTCGGTGATCACCGTGCAGGCGGACAGCGCCCCGTACCGCATCGAGGGCATGCCGGAGGCGGCCCGCGCCGAGTTCGCGACCATCGCCGGGACCGCCCGCCAGTCGCTGGCGGAGATGCGGCGGCTGCTCGGCGTGCTGCGCAGCGAGGGCAGCGGCGGCGATCCGCAGCTCGCGCCGCAGCCCGGGCTGGACGAGCTGAACGCGCTGGTCGAGTCCGCGGTACGCGCCGGGGTGGCCGCCCGGCTGTCCCGCTCCGGCGAGACCGCCGGCCTGCCGCAGACGGTGACGCTCAGCGCGTACCGGATCGTTCAGGAGGCGCTGGCCAATGTCGTACGGCACGCCCCCGGCGCCTCGGCGACCGTCACCGTGACCCTCACCGAGGACAGCCGCGCACTGCGCGTCGAGATCGTGAACGGCCCCGCCCCCGCCCCGGCCCGCCCGCTGGAGGCGCACGGCACCGGGCATGGTCTGATCGGGATGCGGGAGCGAACCCGCCTGGTCGGCGGCTCACTTGACACCGGCCCGACGGCGGACGGCGGCTTCCGGGTGGCGGCCGTGCTGCCACTGGCCGCACCGACCCCGGGGGAGATTCCATGAGCAGCGCCGGCGCCACCGCCACCATCACCGTGGCGATCGTCGACGATCAGGCGATGGTACGGGCCGGGTTCGCGGCCCTGCTCGCCGCGCAGAGCGACATCGACGTGGTCGGTGAGGCCGTCAACGGCGCCGAGGGCGTGGAGCTGAGCCGCCGCAAGCACCCCGATGTGGTGCTGCTGGATGTCCGGATGCCGGTGATGGACGGCCTGGAGGCCGCCCGGCAGCTCCTCGACCCGCCGCCGGGGGTCATCCACCGGCCCCGGGTGCTGATGCTCACCACCTTCGACATCGACGACTACGTGTACGAGGCGCTGCGCGCCGGGGCCAGCGGCTTTCTGCTGAAGGACGCGCCGCCGGCCGATCTGATCGCGGCGGTCCGGGTGGTGGCGGCCGGCGACGCGCTGCTGGCGCCGTCGGTGACCCGCCGGCTGATCGCCGACTTCGCCGCCCGCCCGGCGGCGCACCGCCGCAAGGATCCGGCGCTGCGGCTGAAGGGACTGACGGCGCGCGAGTCGGAGGTCCTGGTGCTGGTGGCGCGCGGCCAGTCCAACCAGGAGATCGCCGCCACCCTGTTCGTGGCCGAACAGACGGTGAAGACCCACGTCAGCCGCATCCTGCACAAGCTGGGCCTGCGCGACCGCGCGCAGGCGGTGATCTTCGCCTACGAGTCGGGGCTGGTCTCCCCCGGCGATCAGTGATTCAGGGCAGCAGCTCCAGCAGCCGTTCGGCGAAGGCTTCCGGGTGTTCGACGGCTCCCCCATGTCCGCCCGGGAACTCGGCCACCTCCAGGTCGAGCAGTTCGGCGAGCTGGGCGGCGGGCCCGTACAGCGGGAGCAGCCCGCGCGAGTCCCGGCCCGCCGCCGGTACGAGCCGTTTCCCGGCGCGGCGCAGCCCGTCCAGGTCGGGCACGGTCGCGGTGAAGGGGCACAGCATGTGGTCCAGGAAGACGGGGAGGTTGGCGTGCATCCGGGGGGCCATCTCCTGGAGTGCGGGCGGCAGCTCGGTGGGTTCCCGGTCGGCGGGCCGGCCGCCGCCGAGGCCCTCGCCGAGCCTGGCCATCGCCGCCCCGGCCCCGTCCGTACGGAACAGTGCGCGTACCTCGGCGAACAGCGCCCGGTGCGGGGCCGGGTCGGCCAGCAGTTCCACCAGCGGGGGCTCGTGCGCGACGACCCGGCGCAGCCGGTGCGGGTGCCGGGCCAGCAGGTCGAGGGCGACGATGGCGCCGGAGCTGCTGCCGAGGACGTATGCCTCCTCGTGCGGTGACAGCGCGTCGATCAGCCGGCGGGCGTCGTCGCTCCACACCGCCACCCGCTGGTCGGTGAGCGGTCCGTCGCGGGTACTGCGGGACAGGCCGCGCGGGTCGTAGGAGACGACGGTGTGGTGGGTGGCGAGCGCGCCGGTCATGCCCGCGTACAGGCCGGCGTCGGCGGCGCCGCCCGGGATGAGCAGCAGGAGCGGCCCGCTGCCGCGCCGCTCGTAGTGCAGGGTCGCGCCGGGTACGGCGAGGGTGCTCATCGGGGGTTCTCCTCGGGTGCCGGGGTGTGCGCCGGCCAGTGGGCCAGCAGGAAGTGCAGCGCGTCGAGTCCTCGGGCCCAGGAGTCGCGTACGTCCCTGGGGTGTCCGAAGCCGCCGCTGAGTTCCAGGTGGACGTAGCCGTGGAAGGTGCTGCGCAGGAGCCGCCCGGCGTCGGTGAGGTCGGGTTCGGCCAGGCCGTAGGCGCGCAGCATGCCGTAGGTGAGGTCGACGCTGCGCCGGAAGACGGTGAGGTCGCTGATCTCGGCCGGGTCGAAGCGCTGCTGGGTGGCGGCGTAGCGGCCCGGGTGCTGGAGGGCGTAGTCGCGGTAGGCGTCGGCGAAGGCGACGAGGGCGTCCTTGCCGGACCGGCCGGCCACGGCGAGGGCGATGCGGTCGGTCATCTCCTCGGAGGCCAGCAGCGCGACGCGGACGCGCAGGTCGCGCAGGTTCCGCACGTGGGCGTACAGGCTGGCGTCCTTGACGCCGAAGTGCCGGGCCAGTGCGGAGAGGGTGAGCCGGTCGAGGCCCTTGTCGTCGGCGAGCTCCGCTGCCGCGCGGGTCAGCCCGGCCGTGGTGATCCCTGCTCGGACCATACGGGCCCTCACCTCTTTCCTCTCGCCACCGGATGCCAAAACCTAGGACCCCTAGGCAAAAATCTAGGGTACATAGGTTTCTGATGTCCCACCCCCTACCCCGGTATGACACCGGGAATGGCTCCCCGGTGTGACGCGGGTACGTCATCCCGCGCCGCACTCTCCTTCCCGTCCGGGCACCGGTCGTTCCGGTGGGCCGGGGAGGGAGAGATGTCATGCCGCGCCGTCGTTCCACGCGGGTGCTGGCCAGCTGCGTACTCGCGCTGACCGCCGCCACCGCGACCGGGGGGTGGACCTTCGGGCCGCACACCGAGATCGTCCAGGGCCCGCCGCCCGGGGCCCAGGCGTGGCGGGCCGACGACAGCCTGGGCCGGCCGCTGCCCGACCCGGCCGGGGCCCGCCCCGCCGAGGTGGCCGCGTTCTTCGCCGGTCTCACCGCCGCCCAGCGGCACGGGCTGGCCGCCCGGCATCCGCTGACCGTCGGCAATCTCGACGGCGCCCCCATCGAGCTGCGGTACGAGGCCAACGCCCGCGCCTGGCAGGACTTCTACGGCTCCCCGCCCGACCCCGGGCGGCAACTGCTCGCCTTCGATCCGCGCGGCCGGGGCACCTTCGCCGAGGTGTACGGCGAACTCCCCGCCGCCGAACGCGTCGCCGTCGTCGTGCCGGGCACCGACAACGACCTCGACACGTACCGCACCCCCACCACCTGGGCGCGCAACCTGCGTGCCGAACTCACCGCCGAGGCACCCGGAGTGCCCGCCGCCACCATCGCCTGGGTCGGCTACACCACCCCCGAGGGCATCGGCCCCGACCAAGCCACCGACCGAATGGCGCGGGCGGGGGCGCCCCGGCTCGAACGGTTCCTCGCCGGACTCGCCGTCACCACGACCCGTACCGCCGCCGCGCCCACCGTGCTCTGCCACAGCTACGGCTCGGTCGTGTGCGGCCTGGCCGCCAAGGACGGCAAGGACGCCGGAAACGGGCTGGCGGCCGGCGACCTGATCCTCGTCGGCAGCCCCGGCACCCGGGCCGGCTCCGCCGCCGCCCTGGGCACCGACGCCCGCGTCTGGGCCTCCCGCGCCCCCGCCGACTGGATCAGCGCCGTGCCCAACGTCCAGTTGCTGGGCCTCGGCCACGGCACCGACCCCACCGATCCCGCGTACGGCGCCCGGGTGTTCACCTCCGACGACGCCGCCGGCCACGCCGGCTACGGCACCCCGGGCACCGACGCGCTGCACAACATCACCGCCATCACCCTGGGCGCCTACCCGCAGGTCAGCTGCGCCCCAACCACCCCGGAGTGCTCCGATGTCCCTGTCCGCTGAGCTGCGCACCGTCGCCACCTCCATCGAGGCCCGCACCCCCGCCCACCGGGACCGCGCCATCGACGGCCTGCGGGCGCTGGCCCTGCTGTCCGTGCCCGCCGGCCACTGGCTGGTCGGCGGCTTCACCCTCGACGAGACCGGCGCGCTGCACAACACCAGCCCGCTCGCCGCCCTCGGCGGGCTCGCCCCCGCCAGCTGGCTGTTCCAGCTGCTGGGCATCTTCTTCCTGGTCGGGGGCTACTCGGCCGCCCTCTCACTGCGCCGCGCCACCGGGCGCGGCACCCCCGCCGGGGCGTGGCTGCGCGGCCGGCTGGTGCGGCTGGGCCGCCCGGTGCTCGGCGTCACCGCCGTGTGGGCGGCGCTGCTGCCGCTGCTCTCCCTCGCCGGGGTGCCGGGCGCCACCTTGCGCACCGCGTCGGTGCTGGTCGTCCAGCCCCTGTGGTTCGTCGGGGTGTACGCGGTGATCACCGCGCTGACCCCGTACGCGCTGCGCGCCGCCGAGCGCGCCGGGCTGTGGTCGGCGCTGCCGCTGCTGGCCTCGGTGGCCGTGGTGGACGCGCTGCGGTACGGCCCGTACGCGGAGGCGATGCCGTCCTGGCTGGGGCTGCTGAATCTGCTGCCGGGCTGGCTGTTCGGCTACCAGCTGGGACTGGTGTGGGGGGTGGGACGGCTGTCGCGGCGGGCGGCCCGGTGGCTGCTGCTGGGCGGCGGGGTGCTGCTCTTCGTCACCCTGCTGACGGTGTTCGGCTACCCGGCGTCCATGGTGGGCGTGCCGGGCGAGGCCCGTACCAACTCCCACCCGCCGTCGCTGCTGGTGCCGGCGCTGGCCGCCGCGCAGTCGGGGGTGGCGGTGCTGGTACGGGACCGGCTGGCGGCGCTGCTGGCCCGGCCCGCGCTGTGGGCGCCGGTGGTGGTGATCAATCTGAGCGCGATGACGATCCTGTGCTGGCACCAGAGCGCGATGCTGGCCGCCGCGATCCCGGCCGCCGCGCTGCACGGCGGCAGCGCGCTGGCGGGCCTGACGGCGGCGCCCACCACGGTGGGGTGGGTGGCGGCGCGGCTGATGTGGCTGCCGCTGTTCGCCGTGCTGCTGGTCGGCATCGGGGCGCTGACCAGGCGGTTCGAGCAGCCGTGGACCGGTGCCTCGACGGGTCGGCGGGTGCTGGCCGGGGTGCTGGCGGCGGGGTTCTCGCTGTACGCGTTCGCCGTGGTGTGACGGGGGCCGCGAGGGGGTTACGCGGCCGGTGCCGGGTACTCGGGCGGGGCACGACGGGGGCCGCGCGGCATGCGAGGACCGAGGACTGACTGCGATGGCGGACACGGACAGGCAGCAACAGCAGCAGCATCGGATGTGGCGCTGGCACCGCTCTCCGCTGCGGCGGCGCTGTGACGTGGTGGAGGCCGTGGTGCTGCTGGTGCTGTCGGTACTGCTGGTGGCCGGGCCCGCGCTGGTGGGCGCGCTGGCGTTCTCCAGCACCTATCACTCGGCGGTGCGGCAGGAGCAGACCCGGCACAGCACCCCGGCGGTGGTGGTGGACGACTCCCACTCCGCCGCCCCCAACCCGGCGGTACGGCCCAGCAACGGCGAGACCACCGCGACCGTGCGGTGGCACGAGCCGAACGGCACCGAGCACACCCAGACCGTACGGCTCGAACACGGCGGCAAGCCCGGCGATCAGGTCACGCTGTGGCTGGACCAGCACGGCGACCCGACACAGGCGCCGCCGGGACCGGCGGCCAGGGCGGTGCAGTCCTCGGCCTCCGGGCTGCTGTCGGCGGGCGGGGTCGGGGCGGCGGTGCTGCTGACCCGGCATCTGGCGCGCGAGCGGTTCGAGCGCGGGCACGACCGGTACTGGGGCCGGGCCTGGCTGGAGGTCGAGCCGCGCTGGGCGGGACGGCACCACTCATGAGGTCCGCGCTGCGGTATCTCGTGCACTCGCGCCGGGTACGGCGGCTGGTGGCCCCGATCGCGCTGTCGCTGGGCTACCGGCTGGCGTACGCCGTGCTCCGGCGCCTCGCGCGCCGCCACGCGACGGGGCCCGGGGATCACTCCCGTCCGGCCGATGTGCCGGACATGTCGGCGTAGCGGTCCCCGGCCACCTGGGCGGCGATCGGTTCCAGGACGGCCAGCTGCTCCGCGGTGAGTTCGATGCGGGTGGCGGCGGTGTTCTCCTCGGCCCGGGAGGGGCGGCGGGTGCCGGGGATGGGGATGACGGTCTGGCCGCGCAGGGCGGCCTGCTGCTGCACCCAGGCGAGCGCGACCTGGCCGAGGGTGGCGCCGTGCGCGTCGGCGACGCCCTGGATGTGGCGCAGGAGTTCCCGGTTGACGGCGGCGTTGTCGCCGGTGTAGCGGGGCTGCTGGCGGCGGAAGTCGTCGCTGCCGAAGTCGGTGGTGGCGTTGGTGAAGGAGCCGGTGAGGAAGCCGCGGCCGAGCGGAGAGTACGGCACGAAGGCGACGCCGAGTTCCTTGGCGGCCGGCACGGCGGTGCGTTCCACGTCGCGCGAGAACAGTGACCACTCGGACTGGAGTGCCGCGATGGGGTGGATGGCGTGGGCGGCGCGCAGTTCGGCGCCGGTGACCTCGCTGAGCCCGAGGTGCTTGACCTTGCCCTCCTGGATGAGTTCGGCCATGGTGCCGACGGACTCCTCCAGGGGGATGGCCGGGTCGCGGCGGTGCATGTAGTAGAGGTCGATGACATCGACACCGAGCCGGCGCAGGCTGCCCTCGACCGCCTGCCGGATGTAGGGGGCGTCGTTGCGGACGACGCGGGTTCCCGGGTCGCCGGGGGCGTGGCTGATGGCGAACTTGGTGGCGATGGTGACCTCGTCGCGGTGCGCGGCGAAGAACGGGGCGAGGAAGGTCTCGTTCTCGCCGGCTCCGTACATGTCGGCGGTGTCGTAGAGCGTGACGCCGAGTTCCAGGGCCCGGTCGAGGGTGGCGCGGGCGGCTTCGGTGTCGGTGGGGCCGTACGCGAAGCTCATGCCCATGCAGCCCAGGCCCTGGACGCCGACGAGCGGGCCGCCGGTGCCGAGCGGGGCCTTCTCGATGGGGGTGGGGGTGGCGCTGGGGCTGGTGGTGCTCATGCGGAGTGTTCCCCTGTCGTCGTATACATGTCGATCTTGAAGTCGAGGACGGCGAGCGTGCCGTGCAGTTCGGCCATCCGGCGCGTCACCTCGGCGCGGGTGGCGACCAGCAGCGCGCGGCGCTCGGGGTAGGTGTGGTCTCCCTGTCGTACGAGATCGGCGTACCGCACCATGTCCGCGACCGCCATTCCGGTCAGCCGCAGCTTGCCGACGAAGGCCAGCCACTCCAGGTCCTGGTTGGTGTAGCGGCGCTGCCCGGTGTGGGAGCGGTCGATGTGCTGCATCAGGCCGATGCGCTCGTACCAGCGCAGGGTGTGCACGCTCAGCCCGGTGTGGGCGGCGACCTCACTGATGCTGTAGCGGTCCTGGCCGCTGGGCCTGGGGTGCGGCCGGTCGACCGAGGCACACAGGTCGTCGTCCGTTTCCGTCGCGGTGCCTGGGCCGGTGCCGGTTCCGGTGATCTCCTGCTGGGTCAGGGTCATGGTCCCACCGTACGGACTTCGAGCGCACTCAAGGCAAGGGCCGCCGGGCGGGGAGTACGGGGCCGGGCGCTACGCTCGGGGGCATGTCAACACTGCGCAGCCTGGAGATCATCGACAGTTGGCCGGTGCCGGCCGCGGCGGCGGCCGTGGTGCTGGCGGACGGGCGGGTGGCCGGGGTGCACGGGCCTGCCGGGCAGCGGTTCCCGCTGGCGTCGGTGACCAAGCCGCTGGCGGCGTACGCGGTGCTGGTGGCGGTCGAGGAGGGGGCGGTGGAGCTGGCGGAGCCGGCCGGTCCGCCCGGGTCGACCGTACGGCATCTGCTGGCGCACACCTCGGGTCTGGCCTTCGACGAGCACCGGGTGATGGCGGAGCCGGGCACCCGGCGGCTGTACTCGAACGCGGGGTTCGAGGTGCTGGGCGATCATCTGGCGAAGGCGACGGGGATGCCGTTCGCGGACTATCTGCGGGAGGCGGTGCTGGAGCCGCTGGGGATGACGGCCACGGAGCTGGTGGGTTCGCCGGCCAGGGACGGGATCTCGACGGTGGACGATCTGGCCGCCTTCGCGGCCGAGTTGCAGGCGCCGAGGCTGCTGGCGCGGGAGACGGTGGACGAGGCGACGTCGGTGGCGTTCCCGGGGCTGAACGGGGTGCTGCCGGGCTATGGGCATCAGAAGCCGAACGACTGGGGTCTCGGCTTCTCGATCCGGGACCACAAGAGCCCGCACTGGACGGGTGCGGGCTCCTCGCCGCGGACGTTCGGGCACTTCGGGCAGTCGGGGACCTTCCTGTGGGTGGATCCGGCGGCGGGTGCGGCGGGCGCGGCGTGTGTGGTGCTGACGGACCGGCCGTTCGGGGCGTGGGCGGCGCAGGCGTGGCCGGCGTTCACGGACGCGGTGCTGGCCGAGCTGTCTCAGCGGGCGGATCAGGCGTAACGGGTGCGGTTGCCACCGCCTCACGGCGGCCGGCCGGCAGGTGGTGGAAGAGCAGGTTGAGCGCGATGGCGGTGACGCAGCCGGCGCTGATGCCGCTGTCCATGATGGTCTGGAACCAGTGCGGGAACCGGGCGTAGACGCCGGGCACCCCGACCGGCAGCAGGCCGACCGCCACGGACACGGCGACGACGGTCAGCCGGTGGCCGCCGTCGCCGAAGTCGACGCGCGCCAGGGTACGCAGCCCGCCGGCGGCGACCGTTCCGAACATCACCAGCCCGGCGCCGCCCAGTACGGGGGCGGGGATGGCGGCGACGACGGCGCCCAGTTTGGGCAGCAGTCCGAGCACCACCAGCATGGCGCCGGCCGCCGCGACCACCCACCGGCTGCGGACCCGGGTGAGCGCGACCAGGCCGACGTTCTGCGCGTACGCGGTGTAGGGGAAGGTGTTGAAGACGCCGCCGAGCACGGTGGACAGGCCGTCGGCGCGCAGCCCGTCGGCGAGCCGGCGCGGGTCGGGCTTGCGGTCGGTCAGCTCGCCGACCGCGATCAGGTCGCCGGTGGTCTCGGTCATCGTCACCAGGGCGACCACCAGCATGGAGACGATGGCCGTCAGGTGGAAGGCGGGCGCCCCGAAGTGGAAGGGGGTGCTCACGCCGAGCCAGTCGGCGTCGGCGACGCCGGTGAAGTCGGTGTAGCCGAGCGGTACGGCCGCCGCCATGCCCACGGCGATGCCGGCCAGGACGGCGACGCGGCCCAGCAGTCCGGGGCCGAAGCGCTGGATGAGGAGCGTCACCAGCAGGACGCCGCCGGCCAGGCCGAGGTTGCGCGGATCGCCGAAGTCCTCCGCCCCGGCGCCGCCGGCCGCCCAGTTTCCGGCGACCGGCAGCAGGCTGAGGCCGATGATGAGGATGACGGTGCCGGTCACCAGGGGCGGGAAGAAGCGCAGCAGCCGGCCGAAGAGCGGGGCGAGCAGCATGATGGCGATGCCGCACACGATGACCGAGCCGTAGATGGCGGGCAGCCCGCCGTCCTGCCCGATGAGGACCATCGGGGTGACGGCGGCGAACGTGCAGCCCTGCATGATCGGCAGCCGGGCCCCGAACCGCCACCAGCCGACGCACTGGATGAGGGTGGCGATGCCGCAGATCAGCAGGTCGGCGGTGATCAGATACGCCAGCTCGGCGGGGGTGAGCCCGAGCGCGCCGCCGACGATCAGCGGGACGGCCACGGCGCCGGCGTACATGGCGAGTACGTGCTGGAGCCCGAACGCCATCAGGCGGGCGGGGTGGGGGACGGCGTCGACGGGATGGACCTGATCTCGCGAAGCTCTGGCCATAGCTGGACGGTAGGCGCCTTAAACAGTCTGTTGATATCACCGGGATTTCGTCCGTGTGACCGCGACCGCGCTCGGCCAAGCACGGCGGGGCACGCGCGGTCACAGCCCGCCGCCGGAACCGGCTCACCGGCCGACGCCGTACGCACCGGGCCGCCTCCGGACCTGAGCCGTCTCACGGCCTTCGCCCCGAGCCCCGCGACGAAGGAGACCACCCGGCGGACCCGAGGCATGCGTACCCTGTACGGCCTGTAACCTCTCGAACGTCTGGGGGGAGTTGGCGATGGTCACGACGGAGTTCACCGTCCTCGGGCCGGTGGGGATCCGCTTCGACGGCCGGCCGGTGCCACTCACCGGAAAACAGCGCGCGCTGCTCGCGGCGCTGCTGCTGGAGGCCAACCGGGTGGTGTCCGTCGCGGCGATCACCGACCGGCTGTGGGGCGAACACCCGCCGGTCTCGGCGGCGGCCCGGGTACGGGCACTGGTGGCCGAACTGCGCCGGGCTCTCGCGCCGGCCGGCGCCGAAGGACTGATCGAGAGCCGGCGGCCCGGCTATCTGCTCCACGTGGCGCGCGGCGCACTCGACGCCGCCGTCTTCACCACCCTGCTGGACACGGCGCACCGGACCGCGCTCGACGGCCGGGCGGGACAGGCCCTGGCCGCGTACGACGAGGCACTGACACTGTGGCGCGGCGCCCCGCTGGCCGGCCTGGAGGACCCCCACAGCCGGGCGGAGGCCGCCCGGCTGCTGGAACTGCGCACCACCGCACGGGAAGGCAGAGCGCGGGCCCTGCTGGCGCAGGGCCTGGAGCCCGAGGCGATCGCCGAACTCACCCGGCTCACCGCGGAGGACCCCCTGCGCGAACGCCCGCACGCCCTGCTGATGGACGCGCTGTCGGCGGCCGGCCGCCCGGCCCAGGCCCTGGAGATCTACCGGACCCTGCGCGCCCGCTTGGTCGCCGAACTGGGTGTGGACCCGAGTCCGGAGCTGCGCGAGGCCCACCACCGGGTACTGACCAGGACCACCGGGACCACCACCGGGCCGCGGAGCGCGGGCGCGCCGGTCGCGGGAGCCCTGCGGCTTCCGGCCGGGACCGCAGCGGAGTCCAACGTCCCCGATGTCCCCGCTGTCCCCGCCGTCCCCGCCGTCCCCGCCGTCCCCCGGCAGCTGCCTGCCCGGGTGGGCGGGTTCGTCGGCCGGGACGCCGCCACCGCCGAACTCAACGCCCTCGCCGCCGCCGGCAGCCAGGTCACGCTCGTCGTCGGCGCCGCCGGGGCCGGGAAGACCACCCTCGCCGTACGCTGGGCCCATTCCATCGCCGACCGGTTCCCCGACGGCCAACTCTGGCTCACCATGCGCGGCTTCGACCCCGGCGGCGAGATGTCCGCGGCGGAGGCGCTGCCGCTGCTCCTGCAAGCCCTCGGCCGATCGCCCGCCGACATTCCCGCACAACTCCAGGCACAGATCGCGCTCTACCGCTCGCTCCTCGCCCAACGCCGGGTCCTGCTGCTGTTCGACAACGTCCGCAGCGCCGAACAGGTACGCCCCCTGCTCCCCGGCGGCCCCGGCTGTCTCACCATCATCACCAGCCGCGACCGGCTCGGCGGACTGCGCGCCCGCGAAGGCGCCGACCGGATCACCCTCGACGCGCTCACCCCCGCCGAGTCGCTGGCCCTGCTCACCCAGCGCATCGGCGCGGACCGGCTCAACGCCGAGCCCGAGGCGGCCCGCCGGCTCGCCGACCGGTGCGGCCACATGCCGCTCGCGCTGGCCATCGCCGGCGCCCGGCTCGGCGATCTGCGGCACCACACCCTCGGCTCGTACGTCACCGAGCTGACCGACCGGGGCCGGCTCGGCCATCTGCGGGTGGAGGGCGACGACGAACACAGCGCCGTACGCGCCGCCCTCGACCTCTCCTACCGGGCGCTGCCGCCGCCCGCCCGCCGGATGTTCCGGCTGCTGTCCCTCGCCCCCAGCGGCGGCATCGCCACCGCCGCTGCCGCCGCGCTCGCCGGGGTCGGCCGGGCCCGGGCCGCCGAACTGCTGGACACCGTCGCCCGGGTGCACCTGGCCACGGAGGTGGGCCCGTACCGGTTCGCCTGCCACGATCTGCTGCTGGAGTACGCGGCCGAACGCACCGCCGAGGAGGATGCGGCCACCGAGCGGCGGGCGGCCGTCACCCGGCTGATGACGTACTACCTGCGCTCCGCCGTGGCGGCGGCGGGCGCCTGCGAGTTCGCGGTGCTCTGGACGCCCCAGGACCCCGTACCGCACGACGTGCTTCCGCAGACCTTCGCCGATCGCGCCGCCGCCAGTGCCTGGCTGGACGCCGCCTGGGAGGAGATCACCGCCGCCGTGGCGCTCCCCGCCGCGCCCTGCGCCCCGGGCGCCGGGCTGCCGCAGTCCTGGAATCTGGTGACGGTGCTCCAGGACTATCTGCACCACAAGCGCCCGCTCGCCGAGTGGCAGCGCGTCGCGGAGCTGGGCCTCGCCGCCGCCACCGCCGACGAGGACACCCGCGGCATGGCGGCGATGCACCAGACGCTGGGGCACGCGCACTGGCGGATGGCGCAGTTCCCGGCCGCGCTGGCCCACTACCGGCAGGGGCTCACGCTCTCCCGCCGGCTCGGCTGGCGGCGCGCGGAGGCGGACGCCCGGCGCGGGGTCGGCGTCTGCCTGAAACAGTCAGGACGGCCCCGGGCGGCGCTGCCGCACTACCGCACCGCGATCCGCCTCGACCACGAGGAGGGCTCCGACCGCGGCGAGTCCTCCGGGCGGAACAATCTGGCCTCCGTCTACCACCTGCTGGGCCGGCTCGGCCCCGCCGAGGACACGCTGCTGGCCACCCTCCCCATCCTGGACCGCACCCCGCACGACAATCTGCGGGCGATCGTGCTGGTGAACCTGGGCCTGGTCCAGCAGGAACGGGGCGATCAGCGCGCGGCGCTCGGGCATCTGGAACAGGCGCTGCGCGTCGCCCGGGCGGCGGGACTGCGGTACGGCGAGGGCATCGCGTACGAGACGATCGGCCGGGTCCACAACGACGCGGGCGACTGGGCGGCGGCGGCGCGGGCGCACCGCGCGGCGCTGCGGATCGCCCGCCAGGTGGAGAACCGCAACTCGCATGCCGACTCGCTGATCGGGCTGGCCGAGGCGGAACTGGGCCTGGGCCACCGGAAGTGGGCCCGCGGTCATCTGGCGGAAGCGGGCACGATCATCGAACGGACGGGGTACGGGGCCGGGGAGGTGGACATGCTGATCGCCGTCTCGCGGCTGGAGGGGGCGCGCGAACCGGCCGAGGGCGCCGTGGTGCGGGCGGCGTCCGGCAACCCGCTCGCCCTGGCCAAGGCCCATCTGGCGCTGGCCGAGGCCCTGCTGGCGGAGGGCGATCCGGCCGGCACGGTACGGGAATGCCGCCGGGCGTTGCGGGTGTCCCGCCACTCGGGCCAACACCTGGTCCATGCGCTGGCCCTGGTCCCGCTGGGCCACGCCCGGTCGCTGACCGGCGATGCCCCGGGCGCCCGCGCCGCGTGGGGCCGGGCCCACCGTTTCTTCACCGCCCTGGCGATCCCGCGCCGGACGGAAACGGCGGCGCTGCTGGGCAGGCGACCGCCGTCCGAGGGGTAGGTCCGGCCGAGGCGCCCATCTTCGGCGACGGCGGACGCCGGGTCGAGCGGAGTTCCGCCGGGCCTGCCCGGGCCGCGCCGGGCCGAGCCGGGCCCAGCCCCGCCCGGCCCCGCCCTGTCAGTCCTCCCCGTGGAACTCCCACACCAGCACCTCGCTGTCACGGTCGGCCACCGCGCTCGGGTTCGGGGGTGATGCGGCGCCGTCCGGGGCCGTGATGCGGGCGGCGTCGCCCTCCTCCAGCACCGTGTCGCCCAGGTGTACCGCGCCCGCCGCCACATGCAGGTACACCTGTCCCGCCACCGGCAGGTCAAAGTGGGCCCCGGCCGCCGGCCGCCGTACCCACAGCCGGGCGCCGGCCCCGGCCACCTCGTACGGTTCGCCGTCCCGCACCGCGCGCACCACCGCGTACGCCGGCGCGCCGCCCGGCGCGCGCGGCTCCAGCCACATCTGGAGGAAGCACACCGGCAGCGCCCCCGCGTTGCGCTCCACATGCCGGATGCCGGCCCCCGCCGACTGGTGCTGGAGGTCGCCCGGCCGCAGCACCACCGTGCGGCCCGCCGCGTCCCGGTGCGTCAGCTCGCCGGAGAGCACCCAGCTGACGAGTTCCACATCGCGGTGCGGGTGTTCGCCGAAGCCGCAGTCCGCCGCCAGCCGCTCCTCGTTGCAGGCGAGCAGCGGCCCGAACCGTACGTTGTCGGGGTCGTAGTGGGCGCCGAAGGAGAAGGCGTACCGGCTGTCGATCCCCTCCCCCGGCCGCCCGCCGCGATAGCGGTCCGCGCCGCGCTGGACCCGCACCCTGTCGGCCTCCCGTTCGTCACGCATGCGGCCACCGTATCCACCGCCCGGACACCCCCGCCGCGCATGCGCACCCGCGAGATGAGGCAGGCTGGTCCCGTGTCCGATGCCGATCAGAGCCACCCGCATGCCGCAACCGTCCGCCGCCTCGAACAATCGTCCGGGAAGCTGGCGGCAGCCGCGATCACCCGGATGGATCAGCAACTGCCCTGGTACCGCGCGATGCCGCCGGAGAACCGGTCCTGGATCGGCCTGGTCGCCCAGGCCGGCATCGCGGCGTTCACCGAGTGGTTCCGGCATCCCGAGACCCCGCAGGCCATCAGCACGGACGTGTTCGGCACCGCGCCGCGCGAGCTGACCCGGGCGATCACGCTGCGCCAGACGGTGGAGATGGTGCGTACCACCATCGAGGTCGTCGAGGCCGCCGTCGACGAGATCGCCGCCCCCGGCCAGGAGGAGGCGCTGCGCGGCGCGCTGCTCGTCTACGCCCGCGAGATCGCCTTCGCCACCGCCCAGGTGTACGCGCAGGCCGCCGAGGCGCGCGGCGCGTGGGACGCCCGGCTCGAATCCCTGGTCGTCAACGCCGTGGTGTCCGGGGAGGCCGATGAGGGTGATCTTTCCCGGGCGGCGGCGCTCGGCTGGTCCTCGCCCGACCATGTGACAGTGCTGCTCGGCAGCGCGCCCAACGGCGACAGCGAGCTGACGGTGGAGGCGATCCGGCGAGCCGCCCGGTACGCCAAGCTCCAGGTGCTGACCGGGGTGCTCGGCAAGCGGCTGGTGGTGATCACCGGCGGCAGCGACGATCCGCTGGCCGCCGCCAAGGCGCTGATCGGTCCGTTCGCGTCCGGCCCGGTGGTGGCGGGACCGGTGGTCGGCGATCTGCGGGCGGCCACCCGCTCCGCGCAGGCCGCCGCCGCCGGGCTCCGGGCGTGCGCCGCCTGGCCGGACGCCCCGCGCCCCGTACTGGCGGACGATCTGCTGCCCGAGCGCGCCATGGCGGGCGATCCGGTGGCCAGGACACTCCTGGTGGAGGAGATCTACAGACCGCTTCAGCAGTCGGGCGCCGCGCTGCTGGAAACGCTGAGTGTGTATCTGGAACAGGCCAGCTCCCTGGAGGGTGCCGCCAGAATGCTCTTTGTGCACCCCAACACCGTTCGCTACCGGCTGCGTCGTGTGACGGACGTCACCGGCTGGCCGCCGTCCGATGTCCGATCGGCCTTTACGCTGCGCATCGCGCTGATGCTGGGACGGCTCGCCGATGGGGAGCAGCGGGTGTGAGCGGCCGGGTGAGGCTCACCCCTTACGTTGTGGGGTCCTCACAACTCGATCAGCCGTTCTTCGTCCCCGTCCCCACCGGCGTGGACACCCTTGGCCAAGAGAGAGTGTGAGGGTGTTCGTACTCGTCGCTCCCGGCCAAGGCGCACAGGCGCCCGGCTTCCTCACGCCCTGGCTCGATGTCCCCGGTGCCCGTGATCGGCTGGACAGCTGGTCGGCGGCCATCGGCCTCGACCTGATCCACTACGGCACGGAAGCGGACGCCGAGGAGATCCGCGACACGGCAGTGGCACAGCCGCTGCTGGTCGCCGGCTCCCTGCTGTCGGCCCGCGCGCTGCTGGACGGCGCCCCGTACCGCGGAGTGGTCGCCGGGCACAGCGTCGGTGAGCTGGCGGCGGCGGCGATCGCCGGGGTGCTGAGCGACGAGGAGGCCATGACGCTGGTCCGCAAGCGCGGTCTGGCGATGGCCGAGGCCGCCGCCGTCACCGAGACCGGGATGTCCGCCGTGCTCGGCGGTGACCCGGACGAGGTCGCGGCGAAGCTCGACGCGCTGGGCCTGACCCCGGCCAACAACAACGGCGGCGGTCAGATCGTGGCCGCCGGTACCCTGGAACAGCTGGCGGCGCTGGCCGCCGACAAGCCCGACAAGGCGCGGGTCATCGCGCTGAAGGTGGCCGGTGCGTTCCACACCGCGCACATGGCGCCCGCCGTGGCCGCCATGGACGCCGCGGTCGCGGACCTCAGCCCGGCCGACCCGGCCTCCGGCATCCAGTACGTGTCGAACGCCGACGGTGAGGTCGTCACCAGCGGCAAGGAGATCGTGCGCCGCCTGGTGGCACAGGTCTCCAACCCGGTGCGCTGGGACCTGTGCACGGAGACCTTCCGGAGCCTGGAGGCCACCGCGCTGGTGGAGCTGTGCCCCGGCGGCACGCTCGCCGGTCTGGCCAAGCGCAACCTCAAGGGCGTCGCCCAGCTGGCGATCAAGACCCCGGAGCAGCTGCCGGCCGCCCGCGACCTGCTCGCCGGCGCTGAGGCCGACGCTTCACCCACAGGCGAATCAAGCGAATAAGGCGAAGAGGAGCCACCGAGTATGACCGCCACCATCAGTCCCGCCACGGGCGCGCCCCACGCGCGCATCCTCGGCGTCGGCGGCTACCGCCCGGCCCGGGTCGTACCGAACGAAGAGATCCTCAGACACATCGACTCCTCCGACGAGTGGATCCGCTCCCGTTCGGGCATCGTGACCCGGCACTGGGCGGGCGAGGACGAGACGGTCGCCTCGATGTCCCTGGACGCCGCCGGCAAGGCCATCGCCGACGCCGGGATCACCGCCGACCAGGTCGGCGCCGTGGTGGTCGCCACCGTGACCCACTTCATGCAGACCCCGTCCGTGGCCACCGAGATCGCCCACAAGCTGGGCACCGGCAACGCCGCCGCGTTCGACATCTCCGCCGCCTGCGCCGGCTTCGGCTACGGCCTGGCGGTCGGCAAGGGCCTGATCGTCTCCGGCAGCGCCGACTACGTGCTGGTGATCGGGGTGGAGAAGCTGTCCGACCTCACCGACAAGGAGGACCGCTCCACGGCCTTCCTGTTCGGCGACGGCGCGGGCGCGGTCGTACTCGGCCCCGCCGAGGAGCCCGCGATGGGCCCCACCGTGTGGGGCTCGGAGGGCGACAAGTCGGACGTCATCGCGCAGACCGTGCCGTGGGACCGGTTCCGGATCGGCGATGTGAGCGATCTTCCGGTGGACTCCCAGGGCGAGGTGAAGTTCCCGGCGCTGCGCCAGGAGGGCCAGACGGTCTTCCGGTGGGCGGTGTTCGAGATGGCGAAGGTGGCGCAGCAGGCGCTGGACGCCGCCGGGATCACCGCCGATGACCTGGATGTGTTCATCCCGCACCAGGCCAACATGCGGATCATCGACTCGATGGTGAAGACCTTGAAGCTGCCGGAGCATGTCGCGATCGCCCGCGACATCGAAACCACCGGTAACACCTCGGCCGCCTCCATTCCGCTCGCGATGGAGCGGATGCTGGCGACCGGCCAGGCGAAGAGCGGGGACACCGCTCTCGTCATCGGCTTCGGGGCGGGGCTCGTGTACGCCGCGACGGTCGTTACTCTCCCCTAAGCACAACTGAGTCGGCACGGCGAGCGCCGGGCCGTTTCATCACCCAGATGCGGTACCCACCGCAGCACACTGAAGGAGCGCCGTAATGGCTGCCACCAAGGAAGAGATCATCGCTGGTCTCGGCGAGATCGTGAACGAGATCGCCGGGATCCCCGAGGAGGACGTGCTTGAGGACAAGTCGTTCACCGATGACCTCGATGTCGACTCGCTGTCCATGGTCGAGGTCGTCGTGGCCGCCGAGGAGCGCTTCGACGTCAAGATCCCGGACGACGACGTCAAGGGTCTGAAGACCGTCGGCGACGCCGCCAACTACATCCTGACCCACCAGAGCTGAGTCTGACCGGCTGAGCCTGGGCCCGACGCCTGTCGCCACCGAGTGGTGGCGCGGTACCCCTGTACCTCTGAACCCTTACTAGCGGATAGGAAAGTCCCGTGAACGCGACCAATCGAACGGTGGTTGTCACCGGCATCGGCGCAACCACACCGCTGGGTGGCGACAGCGCGTCAACCTGGGATGCACTGCTCGCCGGCACGTCCGGTGCGCGGCCCCTTGAGCAGGAGTGGGCGGCCGAGCTGCCCGTACGATTCGCGGCGACCGTCGCCGTCGACCCGTCCGAGGTGCTGCCCCGGCCGCTGGCCCGGCGCCTGGACCGTTCGGCGCAGCTGGCGCTGATCGCCGCCCGCGAGGCGTGGGCGGACGCCGGCTTCACCGGCAAGGCCGGTGAGGAGGAGTCGGCGGTGATCCCCGAGCGCCTGGGTGCCGTGGTGGCCTCCGGCATCGGCGGCGTGACCACGCTCCTCGACCAGTACGACGTACTGAAGGAGAAGGGCGCGCGCCGGGTCTCCCCGCACACCGTGCCCATGCTCATGCCGAACAGCCCGGCCGCGAACGTCGGTCTGGAGATCGGCGCCCGGGCGGGGGTGCACGCGCCGGTGAGCGCCTGCGCGTCCGGCTCGGAGGCGGTCGGTTACGCGGTGGAGATGATCCGCAGCGGGCGCGCCGACATCGTGGTCGCGGGCGGTACGGAGGCGTGCATCCACCCGCTGCCGATCGCGGCGTTCGCCAGCATGATGGCGATGAGCAAGAACAACGACGACCCGCAGGCCGCTTCGCGTCCGTACGACACGGCGCGCGACGGCTTTGTGATGGGCGAGGGCTCGGGCGTGGTGGTCCTGGAGTCCGCCGAGCACGCCGAGCGGCGCGGCGCGCGCGTGTACTGCGAGGTGATCGGCCAGGGCCTGTCGGCCGACAGCCACCACATCGCGCAGCCCGAGCCGACCGGCCGGGGCATCGCGGCGGCGCTCGAACACCTTCAGGAGACCACGGACTTCGACCCGAGGGAACTGGCCCACGTCAACGCGCACGCCACCTCCACGCCGCAGGGCGACGTGGCGGAGATCAAGGCGATGCGCAAGGTACTGGGCGCCGACCTCGACCACGCGGCGATCTCCGCGACCAAGTCGATGACCGGCCATCTGCTGGGCGGCGCGGGCGGCGTGGAGACGGTGGCCACCGTCCTGGCCCTGCACAACCGGCTGGCCCCGGCCACCTTGAACCTGGACGAGGTGGACCCGGAGGTGGCGGACGCCGACATCGTGCGCGGCACGCCCCGCGAGCTGCCGTCCGGGCGGATCGCCGCCCTGAACAACTCCTTCGGCTTCGGCGGCCACAACGTGGTGCTGGCGCTGCGCTCGATCTGAGCGGACCGCATGGCGAAGGCCGCCCCCCGGGAACGCACCGTGTCCCGGGGGGCGGCCTTCGCCATGCGTACGTGGCCGGGTGTTCGCCGGGCGGTCACGCGGTGATCAGGGACCACAGTCCGAACCCGACGAGCACGCCGCCGGTGACCCGGCCGACCGTACGCCGTACCCGGTCGCTCGCCAGATACGGGGCGGCCCGCCGTACCAGCAGCGCCCAGCCGGCCAGCCACAGGCCGACCATGACCACCTGGACGGTGGCGAGGGCGAGAATCTGCGGGCCGAGCGCCCGGGTGGGCACGATGAACTGCGGGATGAGCGTCAGGAAGACCGAAGCCGCCTTGGGGTTGAGGACGTTGGCGAACAGCGCCTGCGGATAGGCGGAGTTCCACCGCGCCCGGCCACCGCGCCCGGCGGCGGCGCGCGGCCCGGTCCGGGCGGACCACCAGGTCCACGCCCCGAGCCCGATGAGATAGCCGGCCCCGATCAACCGGACCACGGCGAACGCCACATCGGACCGCGTCACCAGGGCCGAGAGGCCGGCGAGCGCGAGCGTGGCGTGAACGTACAGCCCGGTGGCCGTCCCCAGAATGACGGGTACGGCCCGCTGCCGGCCGCCCTCGGTGACATGCCGGATGAGGAGGGTGAGACTGGCCCCCGGAGTGACGACGAGCGGCAGGATCGCCAGGGCGTAGCCGGTCACGGGATGACGCGGAAGTGGGTGGTCAGCCGTGGCCGCCGTGCCGCGTCGTCGAGGATGTGGAAGGCGAGCCCCGGCGGCTGCTCCCGGTCGGCCGGGTGGTCGCCCTCCCACGGCATCCGCAGTGTCCAGGTGACGGCGGGCCCCACGATGAGCGGCCGGCCGGCGAAGACGGAGGCGGCGGCCGTGTGGGCGTGTCCGGTGAGGAGGCCGGCGACGCGCGGGTGCGCGTCGAGCAGGGCCGCCAACTCCCCCGGGTTGGTGAGCATCCCGGCGTCGGGGAGGGGGTGGTGCAGCTCAACGGGCGGCTGGTGGAAGGCGATCAGCGCGGGGACGCCGGGCGGGCAGCTCGCGAGGGTGTGATCGATCCACTCGGCGGTCGGCGGGGACAGGTACCCCTCGTCCTTTCCCTCAAGGGTGACATCGCACATGAGGATGGCGGCACCCCCGATGTGATGAACCTGATTGCCGGGACCGAACGCCTTCTCGTACGCGGCGGGGGCCAGCGCGTCGTGGTTGCCGGGGCACGGCAGTACGGGGAAGGGCGCCTCCAGGATGCGGGCCGCCTCCGCGTACTCGTCCTCGGCGCCGTGGTCGGCGATGTCCCCGGTGACGAGCAGCGCGTCGACGGGGCGGGGCAGAGCGCGCAGGTGGTCCATGACCCGGGTGGCACGTTCGGTGGCCCGTGGGCTTCCGTCCAGGTGCAGGTCGCTGATCTGGGCAAGCAGCACAGCACACCCCCTCCTCTTCTTCTCACGTCAAATTCTTCTTTTTCCGTTAGACGGACCTTAGACTGTGTACCCGGATGTCATCAACCGAGCGAGGAACCACGATGGAACACTGGCCGGCCCTCGACCTGGCGAGCACCATCCGCCACGACGGCAACGGCGGGGTGACCGACGACCTGGCCACCGTCGAAGGACTGGCGGGCTGGCTCGGCGA
Source organism: Streptomyces sp. NTD107 (assembly GCF_059510435.1). NCBI lineage: Bacteria > Bacillati > Actinomycetota > Actinomycetes > Kitasatosporales > Streptomycetaceae > Streptomyces > Streptomyces sp. NTD107. Next base: position 611,748 of record NZ_JCAJZV010000002.1, read on the forward strand.
ACCGCGCGCGCTGCCCACCGAGGGAGTGCGCGCGAGCGAGGAACTGCGGCAGCGGATCACCGCGCTGCGCGGCGCCGTCCGCGCCCTGTTCGCCAGGGCCGTCAGCCCCGCGCCCCCCAGCCCGGCCGACGCCCAGCGGCTGATGCCGGCCGAGGAGGCGCTGGCCCGCCTCAATGCCACGGCCGCGCTGGAACCCGTCACCCCCCAGCTCCACTGGCCGGCCAACGGCACCCCCGCGACGACATGGCTCGCGCCGGAGACACCTCCGGACACCCGTCTCCTCGCCGCCCTGGCCCGCGCGGCGATCACCTTCCTGACCGGCCCCGAACGCGAACACCTCCGCGCCTGCACGGCCCCGCGCTGCGTGCGGTACTTCGTCAAGAGCCACGGCCGCCAGGAATGGTGCAAACCCTCCTGCGCCAACCGCGCCCGCGCCGCCCGCCACTACCGCCGCCGGACGGGAGCGGACGCTTCGTCGTGAGTCGCCACTGACCGCCGTCTCGTTTTCGGGCGGGCGGGCGGGTGCGTGGGTGGGGCCCAGGGTGGGTGCCACCCCCGCACCCGCCCGCCCGCCCCCCGCCCGAAAACGAGACAGCCCCGACCAAGGGCAGCACCCCCCACCCGACGCCCTATCAACCCCGCTTCTTCATCACCCCCAACAAACTGGAGAAGCTCTCCCCCGCGCAGCCCGCCGCCATGCCGCGCTGGAAAAGCTGAGCGACGGCGGTCGGCAAGGTGGCGTCCACCCCCGCGTCCGTGTTCGTGTGCAGGACATGTTCGACGCTGGCCGTTCCCATGGCGAGCCGGTCCACGTCGCCCGCGTGCTGCCCGGCATCGATCCGTTCGGCGTAGAAGGCGAAGAACCCCGGCAGGGACTTCGCCACGTCGGTGGCGATCGGCAGCACGTCGGCCGCCGCCAGTCCGTTGGCCTCGGCGAGTGCGATCGCCTGCCAGTAACTGAGCATGGAGGTCCAGAAGATGACCATGTTGATCTGGTAGAGCAGCGCGGCGAGCCCGGGGTCCGTTCCCCGGTGGTCGGCCACCCCGGCCAGCACTTCGAGCGTCGCCCTATGCGCGTCGAACACCTCGCGCGGCCCGCTGTAGAGAATCACCGACTCCCTCTGCCCCACCCCGGCCGGCGGCACCGTGACGCCGCCGGTGAGCTGTACGGCGCCGTGCTCGGCCGCCCAGCGGGCGGCCTCCCGGGCCCGCTCGGGGGTGTCGGAGCTGAGATTGACCAGCACCCGGCCCTTGAGTGCCGCAGCGGCCGGCTCCAGTACGGCGTACATCGCCTCGTAGTCGGTGAGGCTGAGCACCACCAGCTCGTTGGCGGCCAGCGCCGCCTCCACACTCGGCGCGAGCACCGCGCCCCGCGCCACCACCCTGTCCGCCCGCGAGGCGGTGCGGTTCCAGACGGTGACCTCGTACCCGCACTCCAGGTACGCCCCGGCCATCGCCTGCCCCATCGGGCCGAGCCCGATGACCGTGACGGACCGCTTGATGCCGCTGCTCATGCCGACCAACTCCAGATGACTAGAACGAGCGCTCTATTTAGAGCCGGCCCAGAACGTACCACGCCCCTAGAACGAACGCTCTACCCAGCAGCCGGTACGGTGGCCACATGCAGACCAGCACCCGCGATCGCATCGTCATCGCCGCCGCGCGCCTCCTCCAGCGGCAGGGCTACGTCGGCACCGGCATCAAGCAGATCTCCCAGGAGGCGCAGGCCACCCTCGGCTCCGTCTACCACTTCTTCCCCGGCGGCAAGGAGGCCGTGGCCGTCGCCGCGATCCAGCACAGCGGCGGGGAGTTCGCGGAGTTCCTGCGGACGGCACTGGACACCGACCAGGACCCGGCCAAGGCGGTGGAGGCATGCGCCCGCCGACTCGCCGAGGACCTCCGCGCCTCCGGCTGGACGGACGGCTGCCCGGTCACAGCGGCGGCGCTGGAAACCCTGGGCACCGATTCGGAGATCCAGCGGGTCTGCGCGGAAGCGCTCGACAGCTGGGAGCGCCTGGTGCGGGACAAGCTGCTCGGCGCGGGCTACCGCCCCCGGGACGCCGCCGAACTGGCCACCACGATCATCGCCGCCCTGGAAGGCGCCGAAGTCACCGCCCAGGTCAACCGCAGCGAGGCCCCCCTGCACACCACGGGCCGCCAACTGGCCCGCCTGCTGCGCTCGTACGACGTCTGGGGCCGCCTGCCCGCCTACCTGCCTGCCTGCCTGCCGCCGCTTACAGCGAGATCAGCCGAACCACCGTGACGGTCAGCACAGTCGCCGAGACCACATAGCGGACGATGGCCCCCGCCACCGTGGCGTCGCGGCGGTCGCGGTCGCCGCCGACCTCCGTGGAGCCGTGGCCGTACGGTTCGCGGGCGATCGTCGTCGCCATCGCGCTCTCGAACTCCGTCCGGCGCGGCATCTTGCGCAAGCCGTCGTCGGCCGGCGGCGCGTAGGCGATGCGATGCCTCACCCGGCGCCGTGCCGCTCGGCCTCTTCCCGGGCCAGCCGCTCCATGGTGGCGTCGGCGGCCGGGTCCGGTACGGCCTCCAGCATCCAGTGCCGCATCACGGCATGGATCTCGTGCACGCCGGCCTCGTTGATGGCCGTGTCGAAGTCCGGCCGGCGCTGCGGGGGCAGGGCGGCCCGGATGTCCGGAATGCTGTTCGGGACATCCACCTCCCGGCCCGCTACCCAGGTCTTCAGCGGTTCTGCCACGGGAGCAGATTACCGCCTCCCCGCATTCTCTGACTAAAGTCAGAGATATGGACGCAGCAGAGCCGGCACAGCCCGCCCAGATCGAACAGGTCCGGCGGTTCAACCGCACCATCACCGAGCGCGTCGGCGTGCTCCACGACCACTACCTCGGCCGCGACCGCCCCGTCGGCGAGGCCCGGCTGCTGTGGGAGATCGGCGAGCACGGCGAGGACGTACGACGCCTGCGCGAGCGCCTCGGCCTCGACTCGGGGTACGTGAGCCGGCTGCTGCGCGCCCTGGAGGCCGCCGCCCTGGTGACGGTGGAACCCCTCCCCGCCGACAAGCGGGTCCGCACCGTACGCCTCACCGAGGCCGGCCGCGCCGAGCGCGCCGTCCTCGACCGGCGCAGCGACGAACTGGCCGCCGGACTGCTGGCACCGCTCAACCCCGCCCAGCGCGCCCGGCTGGTCGCCGCCCTCGCCGAGGCCGGGCGGCTCCTCACCGCCGGAACGGTCTCCCTCGACCCGGTGGACCCCGACCACCCGGACGCCCAGCACTGCCTGCGCGGCTATTTCACCGAGTTGCGGGAGCGCTTCGACACCGGCTTCGACCCGGCCCGCAGTCTGCTCCCGGACGCGGGTGAACTCCGCCCGCCGCGCGGGGTGTTCCTGGTCGCCCGGCTGCACGGCGAACCGGTCGGCTGCGCCGGCCTCAAACTCCCGGCCGGCGCCCCCGCCGAGATCAAGCGGATGTGGGTCTCCCCCACCACGCGCGGGCTGGGCCTGGCCCGCCGCCTGCTGACCGAACTGGAGACCAGGGCAGGGCAGCACGGTTACGAACTCCTGCGCCTGGACACCAACAAGGCCCTGTCCGCCGCCATCCGCCTCTACCGTTCCTACGGCTTCACGGAGGTCCCGGCCTTCAACTCCGAGCCGTACGCGCACCACTGGTTCGAGAAGCGGATCACCGTCGCCCTCGCCGGCCCGGTCTGAAGCCGCCACCCATCCGCGCGCGGGCGGCAGTTGCGCACCGGCGGCGCCCGCCGCCCGCGATGCGGCGGATTCCGCCTTGAGCGCGGTTTAGCCCCTTTGCCGGTTACGCCCCCGGCAACCACGGACAGCATCCACTGCGACGGGCCGCCGCCGGCCGGGCAGCCCGGGGTCGTCGTACTTCCGGCCGAGGTGGGAGGTGACACACATGACGGAAGGTGTTGAGGTCACGGCCGAGACGTACGAGGCTCCGGCGGTCACGGAGGCCGGTGACTTCGCCGAGGTCACGCTCGGCGGCGAACGCTTCGGGTCCCGGGACGGAGGCCCGCCCCCCTGGGACAGCTGGGGCTGGTGAGAACGGCGAGGGCGGGCCCGGCGCCCGCCCTCGCCCATCACCCCGGCCATCACCCACACCCACGACGGAACGGAGCGCGCATTGGTGCACACCTGGTGGGTGGCGCTGCCGGACACCGACGCGGCAACCCCCGTCGCCCGGCGGCTGGCGACCGGCGATCACGATCTCCTGCACCATCCCTCGGGGCGGCCCTGGCTGGTGGGCCGCTGGCCCGCCACCCCGATCGTGACCGCCGGGTCCCGGCAGACCCGGGTCACCGTGCTGGGCCGCAGCTCCCTCACCCCCCAGGCCCTCGCGTCCCGGATCACGGCGCTACGGCACGCACGGAACGTGGAGACGGCCGTCGCCGGGGTGGCGGGCAGCTACCACGTGCTGGCCACGGTCGGCGGCCGGCTGTGGGTGCGCGGCACCGCCTCGGCGGCGCGCCGCGTCTTCACCGCCCGGGCCGACGGCGTCCCGGTGATCGCCTCCGACGCGGGCGTCCTGGCCCGGCTGCTGAACGCCGCACCCGACCTGGAGATGCTGGCCGCGCGGCTCATGGACCCGCCCATGACCTGGGCCTCGTCCGGCGGGCGCACCCTGTGGCAGGGCGTGGCGGCGGTACGGCCCGACGAGGCCGTACTGGGCGAGCCGGACGGCACGTGGCGCACCGTGCGCTGGTGGCATCCCCCGCAACCCGACGTCGCGCTGGAGTCGGCGGCCGACGCGGTCCGGGAGGCGCTGGCCGACTCGATCGCCACCTGTACGGCCGGGGGCGGCACCATCAGCTCCGACCTGTCCGGCGGCCTCGATTCGACCAGCCTGTGCTTTCTCGCCGCCGCGCGGGGCGAGTCCGAACTGGTCACGGTGCGCTGGGAGAGCGCCGACCCGCGCAACGACGACGCTGTCTGGGCGCACCGTGCCGCCGGTTCACTGCCGGACGCCACCCACCTCGCGGTGGCCGCCGGGGAAACCCCGGACTGGTACGGCGAGGTGGCCCGGCTGCGGCTGCCCACCGAGGAACCGACGCCCTGGGCCCGCGATGTCGCCAAACAGCAGGATGTACTGCGCCGCGTCCGGGCCCACGGCTCCCGGTTGCATCTGATGGGCGGCGGCGGCGACGAACTGTTCACACCCGGGCCCTCCTATCTGACCGACCTGGCGTGGTCGCACCCCCTGCTCGTGGCGCGGCGCCTGCGGCGGTACCGGCTCGACCGGCGGCTGCCCCGGACGGCGATCGTCCGAGCGCTGGCGGATCGGGGCGACTACGCGCGCTGGCTGGGCCGGGCCGGCCGGGAGCTGACGGCGCCACAGCCCCACCCCACGCTGGGCATGCTGGGCTGGCAGGCTCCGCCACGCCTGCCCGCCTGGGCCGCTCCCGAGGCCGTACGGGCGGCACAAGCCGTGCTGCGGCAAGCCGCTGACCACTGCCGCGGGCCGCTGGCCCCGCGACGGTTCCAGCACGGCGTGCTCGCCCAGGTACGGGAGGGCGGCAACGCGATCCGCGTGATGAACACGGCCCTGCCGGGCCCCGAGTACGCCGTTCCGTACAACGACGACGCCGTCGTCACCGCCGCGCTGTCGGCACGCCCCGAGGAGGCCGCCGCACCGGGGCAGTTCAAGCCGCTGCTGAAACGGGCCATGGCGGGCATCGTCCCCGGCGACATCCTGGGCCGTACCACCAAGGGGTCGTACGACATCGACCTGCACCGCGCGCTGCGCCGCCGGCGCGGCGAACTCCGGGCCCTCTTCGAGGGTTCCCTGCTGGCCGAGGCCGCACTGATCGACCCGGCGCGGCTGCGGGCCGCCCTGCACTCGCACGCGCCCTCGTCCGACCTGTCGATGCTGCTGCCCACCGTGGCCTGCGAGATCTGGCTGCGCTCGCACCGTACCGCGCTGATCGGAGAGGGCCCATGACGGCATCCATCACCCTGCGACCGGGCGTCACCTCGGTGAGCACCGGCGACAGCATGGTCCTGCTCGACGAACACGCCGGACAGTACTGGCAGATCAACCCCACCGGCGCCCTCGTCCTGCGTCATCTCCTGGACGGCGCCACCCCCGACCAGGCCGCGGCGGCCCTGGCCCGCGAACACCCCGCCGCCGAACGGGCGGCACAGGACGTGGCCGACCTCCTCACCACCCTGCGCGAGAAGAACCTGCTCGCCGACTGAACCACCGCGCCGAACCACCGCGCCGAACCACCACGAGGACCCCATGCCCGAACCCGCCGAGCCCGCCGAGCCCGCCCTGCGCCACCGCGCCCTGGCCCTGCTGTGCGCGGTGGCCGCCCGGCCCCTCGCCCGGGCCAAGCCGGCCCGCATCCGCCAGGTGCTGGGGGTGCTGCGCCGGGGTGCCAGGCCCGCGACGGCGCAGCAGGCGGCAGCCGCCCGGCACGCGGTCGTCACCGCGAGCGCCCGCTGCGCGGCGGCCCGCAGCTGTCTGCTGCGTTCGCTGGCCACCACGCTGCTGTGCCGGGTACGCGGGGTGTGGCCCACCTGGTGCACGGGGGTACGCACGGAGCCGTTCGGCGCGCACGCCTGGGTGGCCGTCGACGGCGAACCCATCGGCGAACCCCTCCACGACACCGGCTACACCCCCGTCATCACCGTGCCGCCGCCAAGCACACCCTGACAGCGGGCGGAAAGTCGATCGACGCCGCACCGCGTCCTCCGGCAGGGTACGGCCATGGAACAGAACGAGATCTGGGACGCCGAAACGGCCCGGGAGTACGACACACCGGGCATCGGAATGTTCGCACCCGAGGTGCTGGACCCCACGGTGGACCGACTCGCCGAACTGGCGGCCGGCGGCCGGGCGCTGGAGTTCGCCATCGGTACGGGCCGGGTGGCCGTACCCCTCGCCCGGCGCGGCGTACCGGTCGCCGGGATCGAGCTCTCCCAGCCCATGATCGACCAGCTGCGCACGAAGGCGGACGAGGCGACGATCCCGGTCACGGTGGGCGACATGGCCACGGCCACCGCCCCGGGCACCGGCCGGTTCCAGCTGGTCTATCTCGTCTTCAACACCATCTCCAATCTGCTCACCCAGGCCGAACAGGTCGCCTGCTTCCGCAACGCCGCCCGCCACCTCGCACCGGGCGGACGGTTCGTCATCGAGCTGTGGGTGCCCGAGTTGCAAAGGCTCCCGCCCGGCCAGCGGGCCATGGTCTGGCGGTCGGACTCCGACTACATCGGCCTGGACACCTACGACGTGGTGCGCCAGCACGTCGTCTCCCACCACTTCCGGTTCGGCGCGGGCCGGGAGGCGCGCCTCAATCGCAGCCCGCACCGCTACATCTGGCCCGCCGAACTCGACCTCATGGCCCAGCTGGCGGGCTTCGAGCTGGAGTCCCGGCACGCCGACTGGGCCGGCACCGAATTCACCGCCACCGCCCGCGACCATGTCTCCGTCTACCGCGCCCGGTGATCCATCAGACCCGGCCGGCGCTTGCCCCGGGACCGTGCCGGGGCGACGCCGACACCAACGGGCGGGCTGAAGGAGAGCGTCATGTTCGCGGCGTTCTAGCGGTGGCGGTTGCACCAGGGCAAGGAAGAGCAGTTCGCGGCGGGGTGGCATCGCGTGACCGAAGCCATGCGCGAGGGGTGCGGCAGCTACGGATCACGCCTGCACCGCGCCGACGACGGCACCTGGGTGGCGTACGCGCGGCGGCCGGACACCGAGACCCGCGAGCGCTGCCCGGAGGCCGATCCCGAGGGGAAGGCCATGATGAGCGGGGCGGTCGCCGATGCCTGCTCTCCATCCGGTGCGAGGTGATGGACGACCGCCTGGCCGAACCGCGCGGCTGAATCCGTTCACCACTCGCGGGGAGCGATCAGCTCCTCCGGATCAGCGTCAGGGAATCCGTACGTCTGGGCGATGAACCAGAACTCGCCGCCTATCTCTTCCCGCGCCACCGTCTCGATCTCACTGCCCGCCGCCTCGAACGCGGCCTCCAGGGCGTTGAACTCCTCGGTGGCGGCGTGGGTGAGCATGTAGAGCGCGTCGAGGCCGGCCGGCCGGTCGGCCTCGATCCGCTCGCTGAGCCGCGTCAGGATCGCCCGGCCCCGGTCGAGGACCCGATCGGGGAAGTGGTCGTCCGCGTAGAGGACATCGAGGAAAGGGTGGCCGGCGGCCCGGGGGTGGGTGATGGTCATGCCGCCGATGGTGGCAGGCGGCACTGACAATCGGCGCGGGGTGTCAGGTGATCAGCGAGGTCGCCTGCGCGGGCCCGGGCGCGCCGCCGCGCTGGTGGGCCAGGGTGAACAGTCCCACCGCCGAGTGTCGGTGGACATCCGGCAGCGGGCCGCCCACCCGGGCCGCGTGCCAGGCCATCCCGGCCGTGGCCGCGAACACCGCGCTCGCCACCGCCACCGCCACCGTGATGGCCGCCGGCCCGTTCGGCTCGGTACCCGCCCAACTCCCCCTGGCGCCAGATCCTCGCGGAGGTCGGAGCGGAGGCGGTGGCCAAGCCCGAGGTGGTGGTGCCCGGCTGCGACACCCGGCTGACCGGGGGACGGGGCGAGATCCGGCCGCTTCGCATGGTCCGGAGCCACGCCCCCTCCAGCCACATCGGCCGGACACCGCATCACCGTGGCCGCGCCAGGGCTGCATTCCGCCGCCCGCGCTGCGACTCCGAGCCGTTCGCCCACCATTGGTTCACGAGGCGGATCACCACCCCTCCCAGTGCAGCACCTGCTCCCGGGGAATCCGCCGGGCGGGCTTGAAGTCGGTGCCGATGGTGAAGGCCAGCGGGATGAACGCCGCGAGCATCACCTCCTCGTACGGCACCCCGAGGACGGCGGCGAGTTCGCGTTCCAGCGGCCCCTGAGCCGTGGTCCACACGGTGCCAAGACCGCGGGCCCGCGCGGCGAGCATGAAGCTCCACACGGCGGGGAGGATGGATCCCCAGGTCCCCGCCTGTTCGACAACGGGCGCGCGGTCCGTACGCCCCTCGATGGCCGGGATGACGAACGCGGGCACCCGGTGGATGTTCTCGTACAGGTGCCGCAGGCCGTCCGAGATGCCCTCCATCGAGCCGGGGTGGGCGTACATCCGCCGCAGGTCCCGCTCGGCCAGCGGTGCCCCGCCACCGCCGGTCGACAGGGCCCGGCGGAAGATGTCCCCGGCCAGGCGGCGCCGTTCGGGGTCGGTGACCACGATGAAGTGCCAGCGCTGCCGGTTGCGCCCGGTCGGCGCCTGGGTGGCCAGGTCGACGCACTCCTCGATCAGCGAGCGCGGCACCGGGCGGTCCAGGTCGAGCCGCTTGCGTACGGCGCGGGTGGTGGACAGCAGTTGGTCGGGGGTCAGTTCGAGCGTCATGAGAGACGCGCCTCCTGAGCGTCGAGGGCGGTACGGGTACGTGTGCGGCGCCGCGTGGACAGCCCGGCGTACGCGAGGACGGCGCCGGCCAGGGAGACACAGCCGGCGGTGAGGAACGCGAGCCGGTAGCCATCGAGTCCCGGTCCGCCGGTGGCCATGAGCGAGGCGATCAGCGCCACCCCGATCCCGCCGCCGATCTGAACGGATGAGGTGATCAGTCCGGAGGCCAGGCCCTGCCGTTCGTCGGGCTGGCCGCTGACGGCCGCGATGTTCAGGCCGGGGAACGAGAGGCCGTTGCCGACGCCGTGCACCACCAGTGCGGGGAGCAGTACGGCGAGGTAGCCGGCGTCGGCGCCCGCCCGCAGGAAGAGAAGAATCCCGGCGGCCTGGATCGCCATGCCCAGCCCTGCCACCCGGCCGAGGCCCCACCGGTCGATCAGCCGCCCGGACAGCTTGGCGGCGACCACGATGGCCAGCCCCATGGGCAACATCCCGAGGCCGGTCTCCAGCGCGCCGTAGCCGATCACGTCCTGGAGGTACAGCACGGTGGCGAACTGCCAGCCGATGGTGGCGCAGGCCCAGGCCAGGGCGGCGAGGTTGGCGGTGGTGAGGGTGCGCGACCGGAAGACGGCCAGCGGGACCAGCGGCTGCCCCTGCTCCCGCCCATGCGCGTGCCCGTGCCCCTGTCGCCGCTCGATCAGGAGGAACGCGCCCAGCAGCAGGCCGGCGGCGATCCCGGCCGGCCAGTTGGTCTCGGTGAGCGCGTACACCAGCAGCAGCACCCCGCCCGTAACGGTGACGGCACCGCCCATGTCGAAGCCCCGCCCCCGGCGGGTGTCGGTCGGACGGGGCGCGGGCAGCACCTTGGGCGCGGCGATCAGCACCGCGAGGGCCAGCGGCACCGGGAGGAAGAACACCAGCCGCCAGTTGATCTCGGTGAGCAGCCCGGAGGCGATGAGCCCGCCGCTGTATCCGGCGGCGCCGGCCAGCGCGTAGCCGCCGAGCGCGCGGTTGCGCGGGGCGCCCTCGGCGAAGGTCGTGGTGATCAGCGACAGGGCGGCGGGTGCGGTCAGCGCGGCGGCGAGTCCCTTGATCACCCGCGTGACGATCAGCGGCCAGCCGGCCGAGAGCAGCCCGCCCACCAGGCTGGCGGCGGCGAAGATTCCGAGCGAGAGCAGGAACATCCGGCGCCGCCCGAAGAGGTCGGCCAGCCGGCCGCCCAGCAGCAGGAACCCGCCGTAGGTGACGGCGTATGCCGATACGAGCCACTGGAGGGTGCTCTCCGAAAGCGACAGGTCCTGCCCGATGGCGGGCAGGGCGACCCCCATCAGGGACAGGTCCATCGAGTCGAGGAACACCGCCGTACAGAGCAGCACCAGGGCCAGCTGCTTTCGGGCGTCGGGTGTGTCTCGCATGCAGGACCTCCATCTGCGGGCCAACGATCTGTTGGCAGATGATTGGCGAGCATACAAAGGAGATCGCAGGAGGACAAATAATCTGCGCGCAGATGATTCCGGTAGGGTGGCTGGAGAGAACGCAGAGCAGCAGACGCAGCAGAAGAGCAGGGAGGCCACATGCCGGCCAGGACGGAAGCCGCGTACTTTCCGAGGCTCGCCGCCGAACGCCCCGACATCGCCCTGTGCCGGGCATCGACGGCCGTCGCCCGCGCCGCCGACGCCCAGGCGCACACCCTGGGCACCGGCGTCGGCCAGCACCTGGTGCTGAAGATGCTCGCCGAGGTCGGCCCCTGCTCGCAGCGCGTCCTGAGTGACGAACTGCGCATCGACCGCAGCGTCATGGTGGGCATCTGCGACAGCCTCGAACAGGCCGGCCACGTACGCCGCGAGCGCGACACCACCGACCGCCGCGCCTACGCCGTCACCCTCACCGACTCCGGCCGCGCGCTGCTCGCCACGGCCGAAAGCGCCGTCCCCGCCTTCCTCGACAGCACGTTCCAGGCCCTCACCCCGGCCGAACGCGAGCAGCTCACCACCCTCCTCGGCAAGCTGCTGGCCGCGAACTAATCCGATGCGGACCGCAGGCGCGGTGGTGTGTGATGGGGGACATGGCCATCACCTTGCGCACGCCCGACGTCGATGAGGTGCCCGCGGCCATGAACGTGCTGCGGGAGTGGCAGAGCGACGGACAACCGATCCAGTTGCACCCGGGAGACCTGGGCTGGTTCTGGCGGTTCGGTCCGGAGGCGACGGCCTCGGCGGTACGGACCTGGACCCGGGGCGGCCGGATCCTCGCGATCGGACTGCTGGACGGCCCCCGGCTGTTGCGGGTGACGATCGCACCGGACGCCCGTCAGGACGAGGAGCTGGCACGCCGGCTGGTCGACAACATCACCGAGCCGAAGGACGGCGTGCTGGGCGCGGGCCGGGCATCCGTCGAGGCCCCGATGGACACCCGGGTCCACGATCTGCTGACCGAACATGGCTGGCACGCCGACGAGTCGTGGACCCCGCTGCGCCACGACCTCACCGAGCCACTGCCCGATCCCGGTGTACGCATCGAGGTGGCCGGACCGGCACAGGTACGTGCCCGGACCGCCGTACAGCGGGCGTCCTTCGACAGCTCCACGTTCACCGAGCAGCGCTGGCACACCATGGCCGCCGGCCCGGCCTACCGTGACGCCCGCTGCCTGCTCGCGTACGACGACCGGGGGGCGGCGGTCGCGACGGTCACGGTCTGGTCGGCAGGCCCGGGCCGGCCGGGCCTGCTCGAACCGATGGGCGTACACCACGACCACCGCCGACGCGGCTACGGCCGCGCGGTGAGCATCGCGGCGGCGGCAGCTCTCCGCGACCTGGGCGCATCAAGCGCCCTCGTCTGCACCCCCACGTCCAACACCCCCGCCATCGCCGCCTACACATCGGCCGGCTTCCAGCAACTCCCCCAAACCCACGACAGCGGCCGAGCCGCGCTGTACCCGGAGGACAGCCGGGCCTGATCGAACTCCCAGCGCGAGACGGCTGTCGCGTGCCCGTCCGCGATCAGACCGTGCGCACCTCGGTCATCAAGCTGACGGAAAGCCGCGAGGCGTGCGTCCCATGAGCCTGCACCGATGGGTCCGGGAGTGTCGGCCAGCGCCTCGGGCAACTGGCGGCCGTGGCGGTGATTCCGCCGAACCCGCCCCGGTGTCGGGGCCGGCTCGGCAGGATGGGGCGGGTGAGCACCCGTACCGCAGATCTCTGGCACCACTACGGCCGCACCCGGGCCGGCATCGACCTGGCGGTGCCGGGCGCTTTCCGCTGGGGGTGGGACCAGGACGCCGGGCCCGGCCCGGAAGTCCTCGGCAAGCTGACCGGCCGGGTCGTCGGTGATCTGGGCGCGGGATCGGCCCGGCACGCGGCCTATCTGACCGCTCGCTGTGATCCGGCCCAAGTCGTCGCGGTCGACGCCTCACCCGGGCAGTACGAGATGGCCACCCGCCTGTACGGAGAGCTGGTGCCCCGTCTGCGCTGCGTGCGGTCGGACGCCGTGACCCATCTGCGAGCAGCGGCCACCACTTACGACGTGCTGTACAGCGTCTTCGGCGCCGTTGACTTCACCGACCCGCACGAGCTGCTGCCAACCGCCGCCGCGGCGCTGCGGCCCGGGGGCCGACTGGTGTTCTCGACCCTCGGCGGCTACCTCAACGGCGAGCCCGCAGAAGCCGATGCCCGCTCGGCCGACATCCCGGCGAAAACCCCGGACGGTGAACCGGCGACCCTGCGCCGCTGGGTGCTTCAGGTCCACGTGTGGACCAAGCTGCTGAACGAGGCCGGCCTGACCCGGATCACCACCGACGTCCTGCCCGGCCACCACCACCCGAACACCCCCGACACCCTGCTCGTCACCGCCCACCGCCCGACCCGACCGGCGCGCCGGAACCCGGCGATCAGTCCCTGATCAGATGGTCGAACTCGCCGGCCTTCGCGGCCTGGAGGAACGCCGCCAGTTCGGTGCGGGTGTAGCGGAGGGGGGCCAGGTCCGGGCGCTGTGAATCGTCCAGAGCCACTCCCCCGGCTATCTTCATCAGGCGGACGCACGCGGCACCATTGTTGCTGCTGAGGCTGGACTTCAACCACTCACCGTCCAACGGCGCCGCGTACAGGTCTGCCTTGGGGTCCGTCATAGTGTTCTCTCGATTTCTTTGATGAGCTGGAGCGTCTCCTCAGTGTCCAGCGCCATCTCTGCAAGGTCGGCAAACCCTCGCCTCATCCGCCGGACCTCCGTGGCGTTGTCCGTGGCCTCGTCGCCTCGCGACTTCTCGTGCAGGACCACGGTCTTGTTGTGGACACCTGGGAACTCAAACAGGGTAAACGGTGAGCCCATGGCCGCTGCGACCCCCGCCGAGAACGGGATGACGCGCAGGGTGATATTCGGCCTCCCGGCCATCTCGCACAGGTGGCGCAGCTGACCGCGCATGACTTCGCGGCCACCAACGACAGGCCGCAAGGCTGACTCAAGGAACAGACCGTGAACCAACACCGGGTGGTTGCGGGTCAGGATCTCCTGCCGTCGCAGCCTGGTCTCGACGAAGAGTTCGCGGTGCAGGGAACTGTCGTCCTTCTGCCCGAAGGCAGCCAGCGCCTCGATGTAGCCCTCGGTCTGGAACAGGCCCGGGATGTACGTGCCGGAGTGGTTGCTGATCTTCTCAGCCGCATCTTCGAGCGGGAAAGTTCGTCCGAATCCGCCGTCCAGCAGCTCCCGGTACTTCGGCTCCTCCCACCACGGTCGCTCGATCGACTTTCCCGTGCGGATCGTCGCGCGGATGCCGGCCTGCCTGGGCTCGGGCAGTTCGTACACCTTGAACATCCGCTTCAACAGCGACTCGTCCGGCCAGCGCTTGCCGCGCTCGATGTACGAGACCTTGTTCTGTGAGCACTTCAGCTGCTTCGCGGCGTCCGCCTGGGACTTGTAACCCGCTTCCATCCGGATGCGCCGCAGCTCTTCGCCCAAGTCCCGCAGGATCGCCAGAGCATTGGTGTTGACGCTCGTCGACACAGCTTCTCCTTCACACGCGTTGGACCCCGCCACACGACAGCGTAGCGGCTGCCAAGCCGCCTTGGGGTTCACTAACGGGTGAATCTCGAACTAGCAACTTGCGTAAACACATAGTTGGCCGCAACACTCTCTCACCTACGCTGCGGCGCTCAACCGTCGCAATGTGTAGCCCAGTTCGTGCGCGGTCGGCCGGAAGGAACCAGGCATGTTCGAACGCGGGTTTGTGCTGGCAGTAGGGCGTTATCCCTGCGTCGCCGCGTCCGTCGCGCAGGCCCGGCGGATAGCGGTGGAGGCGTACGCGCCGTTCCCCAGAGTGGATCGGTTCGCGGTCGAGTTGCTGATTTCGGAGCTGGCGACGAATGCCGTCCTGCACGCCGCCGGCGACTCGTTCGACGTGCTGTGTCACTCGCCGCTCGGCGGCTCCGTGCAGGTCGAGGTGCATGACCGGTGCCGGGCCGTGCCCGTGCGGCGACAGGCCGGCGCGCAGGACGAATGCGGCCGGGGTCTCGAACTGCTGGAGCTGCTCGCCTCGCACTGGCGGACCGAGCGGACCGCGAACGGCAAGAGTCTCATCTTCACTCTCCAGGAGGGGTCATGTTCGAACCGCTGATCCGCACCATCGTCGTGAACGGCGGCGACGTCCGGATCGGGGATGTCATCTCGGTGGGTGGTGTCCCGCACCGAATCCGGGAGTTGCGGGAGATCCTGCCGTCCCGCAAGAAACTCATCTTCGAGGACGGCAACTCCTACGTGCTCGGCAAGTTCCTCACCATCGAGGTGACGCGCCTCTGCTCACCCCTGCGGCGCGTGCGGTGAAGGTGCCCGAGGAGCCGCTGCTGTTCGCCAGGACCGGGGTGCTCAGCGGGTGGTGGGAGAGCGGGCTGTGTCTCATGTGCCGGAAGAGCGGAGTGCCGGTCATCTGGCTGGGGCCGGTGATCCACGGGGCGCGGCACGCGCCGTTCTACTCCTGCGAGAAGTGCACCGGCTGGCTCGTGCGGTACGTCGGTACGCACGATCACGACGCGCCGCCCGCGCCGCCGCCCGTGCAGCCGCCCTCCATCGGGGAGTTAGGGCTTCGGATCGTCGTGGCGGGCCTGAGTGTGCTGGCTGTGGCGGGTGTCGTCGGGGCGTTCTGGCTAGTGTTCGCCGGGCGGTCGCCGTAGCGGGTGGAAGAACTCCGCCGGGTCGGACGGTCCCCGGATGTCCGTCGAAGGATGCAGTCGGGGTTCATCCGGTGGGCCGACGATCGTGACCGGAGGTGTTCCTACGCTGGCTGGTGTCAGGAAAGACCAGGTCAAGGGAGTGATCAGGATATGAGCCGGGCGTCCAGGCATGTCGTGGAGGGAGGGGCGACCTTCGCCGTCGGGCTGCTGCTGTGGCTGTTCGCCGGTGGGGTCGAGATCCCGGTGATCACGCCCACCAAGCTGGGCGTGGTGCTGATGGCCATCGGCGGCGTGCAGGTGGCCATGGGCCTGTACCAATCGGTACGGCCCACGGCCCCCTGAGGGTGATCAGTCGACGGGGGCGACCCGGATCAGGTTGCCGTCCGGGTCCTCGACGACGAAGGTACGTCCGAAGACGGCGTCACGCGGCTCGCTGACCACTCGCACGCCCTTGGCCACCCACTGCCGGTAGCGGCGGTCGATCTCCCCGGACCCGCCGGGCAGGGTCACGCAGACCTCGCTGGTGCGCCGCACGGACGGGTCCAGTCCTTCGGACTGCTCCCCGCTCCACACGGCCAGTTCCGCCCCGTCACCCAGACGGAAGGCGATGTAGTGGGGGCTCTCGAAGCCGGGCTTGAGCTCCAGCAGGTCCGCGTAGAAGCGGGCGGCGGCGGGCGCGTCGTTGACGTACACGATGAACGTGATCGAGGCAGGCATGGCACTTTCCTTGAGTCGGCCGGTCTTGCTGGACGACCGCAGCCTGCCGGTCATACCTGACGGATTCCGTCACGTTTTCTGGGATTCTCGATACCGTGACTCCGGATCGCTTCTTCTCCCTCCTGCTCGCGCTCCAGTCCCGGGAGGCCACCACGACGGCCGAGCTGGCGGACCGGGCCGGGGTGTCCGTCCGTACCGTCCTGCGGGATCTGCGCTGGTTCCAGGAGGCGGGCTTTCCGCTGCTGATCCAGCGCGGTCGCTGGGGCGGGGTGACGCTGCTGCCCGGTGGGCCGCTGGACACCTCGCGGCTCACGGCGGAGGAGCGCGACCAGTTGGCGCTGCACGGCCTCGACGCCACGCAGCGCGGGCAGCTGGGGGCCACGGCCGACGGCCGGCGCGCGCACCAGAAGGTACGCGTGGGGCTGCGCCCCTCGGCCGCCGGTGTGCTGCCGCTGTCCACGCTCGTCACCACCGACAACCGGCCGTGGTTCTTCCGGGAGGACGCCGAGGGGCTGCCGCCGGGGGCGCTGGTGGACACCCTGCGGCGCGGGGTGCGGCTGCGGATCCATTACCGCAGGTCCGGGGAGGGTGAGGCCACCTGGCGGGTGGTGGATCCCTACGGCCTGCTGGCTAAGGCCGGTACGTGGTATCTGGTGGCGGACCGCGCGGGCCGTCCCCGGCTGTACGCGCTGGAGCGGCTGGCCGGCTGGGAGCCGGTACGGGCGGCCCGCCGGCTGCGGGCGGGCGCGGATCTGGAGTCGGTCGCGGCGGAGCTGACGGCGCGCTGGGAGAACCCGGCCGGGTTCCCCATCCACGCCGAACTCGACCGGGAGCGCGTCGGCCTGGCCAGGCGGGTACTCGGCCGCCGGCTGACCGTCGGGGAGCCCGCCGGGGAGCGGCGGGTGCGGATCACGGTGACCGGCCGGAACGTGGAGGATGTCCGGCTGCTGCTGGCGTTCGGCGAGAGCGTCACCGTGACCGGCCCGGTGGCGGCCCGTGAGCACATCGGGAAGCTGGCGGCCGGGATCCTGCGGAAGTACTCCTGAGCGGGTCCCGCCCGCTCAGCCCCGGTCGGCAGCCGGGGGCGGCTCGAAGCTCGCGTAGTAGGAGGCGGCCATGTCCTCGCCGCCGTGGCCCTGGGCCGCCGCCCGGCGGAAGCGGTCGGCGCCGGCCGCCGTGGCGTCCAGGCGGACGCCCGCCGCCTCGCCGGCGGCCACGATCAGCCGGGCGTCCTTCTCCGCCGTGTCCACGGCGAAGTTGGGCGGGGTCAGGGAGCGGGTGCGCAGGGCGGCGGTCTTGGCCCGCAGGTAGCCCATGTCCAGGGCGCCGCCCGCGATGGCGTCCAGGAAGTGGTCGACGCTGACGCCCAGGCCGTCGGCCAGGGCCACGGTCTCCGCCGCGCCGTGGGTGACGGCCAGCACCCAGGTGTTGCAGACCAGCTTGAGCCGGGTGGCCTCCCCGGGCTGTTCGCCGACCCACAGCGTACGGGCGCCGATCGCTTCCAGTGCGGGCGCGATCCGCTCCCGTACGGTCTCCGGGCCGGACACCAGGACTGTCAGCTCGCCCGCCTCGGCCGGGGCCCTGGTGCCGAGCACAGGGGCGTCCACGAAGGTCAGGCCGTGTTCGTGGGAGAAGTTCGCCAGCTCCGGCAGCGCTTCGGTGCCCACCGTCGTGGACTGGAGCCAGATCGCGCCCTCGGTCACCCCGGGCGCCGCCGCCCGGATCGCGTCCAGGGCGGCCGGTCCGTCGTACAGCATGGTCAGCACGATGTCCGCGCCCGCTACCGCATCGGCCGGATTTTCCGCGACCCGGGCGCCGTCCGCCGCCAGCGGTTCGGCCTTGGCGCGGGTACGGTTCCATACCCGGACGTCGAGCCCGGCGCGGCACAGGTTGCGGGCCATCGCCGCGCCCATGATGCCGGTGCCGAGGACCGCGACCCGGGTCGTGACCGTGCTCATCTCACACCACCTGGTGCAGCCAGCGGACGGGGGCGCCCTCGCCCGCGTACCGGAAGGGTTCGAGTTCGTCGTCCCACGGCTTGCCCAGCAGCCGGGTGATCTCGGCGTGCAGGTCGCTCTCGCCGCGCGCCGCGCGGGCGGTGGCGGCGCGCAGCCGGTCCTCGGGGATCATGATGTCGCCGTGGACGCCGGTCACGGCGTGGTAGATGCCCAGCTCGGGGGTGCAGCTGTAGCGTTCGCCCTCCGCCGACTGGGAGGGGTCGCTGGTGACCTCGAAGCGCAGCAGATGCCAGCCGCGCAGGGCGGAGGCGAGCTGGGAGGCGGTGCCGGTGGCGCCCTGCCAGGAGAGTTCGGCGCGCCAGGTGCCGGGGGAGGCGGGCTGTCTGATCCAGTCGAGGGACACCCGGCTGCCGAGGACGCCGGCCACGGCCCACTCGATGTGCGGACACAGCGCGCGCGGCGCCGAGTGTACGTACAGGACTCCTCGTGTGGTCATCGGGTCCTCCAGGTCTTTCCTACCAGCGCCCGCACCCCCCGCACCGCGCACGAACAGTAAACACCATGTAGATCATTTCTCGGCAAAATGGACAGCGTGTGACATGAGGTCATGTCTTTTACGCTGGATGACGGGCCCGATCCCACTCGCCGTCCAGCTGCCTGGACCCAAGCTACCGCGCGGCGGTGGCACCGGGCTCCGCCCCAGTGCCAGCGCACCATGACTCAAGGGCAGGGAACTGAATGCCGGTCAGCCGCCCCATACTCGCTTCGACGCTCACCGTCGCCGCCTCGCTGGCGCTGCTGGCGGGGTGCACGTCCGCCCCCGCCGGCTCCGATCCGCAGTCCGTGAACGCCACCGAGGAGCACAGCGCCCCGGCCGCCCCGCCGTGGAACACCGGCCCGGCGTCGGTGGCGGCGATCGGGGATTCGATCACCCGGGCGTTCGACGCGTGCGGGGTGCTGTCCGACTGCCCGGAGGTGTCGTGGGCGACGGGCAGCGATCCGGAGGTGGCCTCGCTCGCCCAGCAGCTGATCGGGGATCCGGAGCTGGTGGGTACGCGGTCGTGGAACCTGGCCGAGTCGGGGGCGCAGGCGTCCGATCTGCCGGCCCAGGCGCGGGCGGTCACCGCGCATGATCCGGAGCTGGTGACGATCATGGTGGGCGGCAATGACGCGTGCGCGCCCGATCTGGCGTCGATGACCGCGACGGAGGACTTCCGGGCGGATGTGGAGCGGTCGGTGGAGATCATCCGGGAGTCGCTGCCGGACACCCAGATCTATGTGTCGAGCGTGCCGGATCTCCAGCGGCTGTGGGCGGAGGGCAGCACCTCGGCGCTGGCCCGCACCGTGTGGCGGGTGGCGGATGTCTGCCCGTCGATGCTGGGGGACGCGTCGGCCGACACGCCGCAGGCGACGGAGCGGCGCGACGCGGTACGGGAGCGGGTGCAGGAGTACAACGCGGCGCTGGAGTCGGTGTGCGCTGCGGACGCGCTGTGCCGGTACGACGGCGGGGCGGTCTTCGACTATCCGTTCACCTCGGACGATCTGAGCAAGTGGGACTGGTTCCACCCGAACGCCCAGGGGCAGGCGGCGCTCGCCGAGCTGGCCTATGAACGGATCACCACCAACTAGGCCAACCCATTGACATGGGGGGTTCGCTCTCATTACGTTCACGCCAGCATTTCGAACAGCAGTCGAAATATCGAACAATCGAGAGGTTGGCTGTCCCCGTGCGCATCACCGGAATCAGTACGCATGTCGTCGGTACCCCGTGGCGGAACCTCACATACGTCCAGGTGCACACCGATGAGGGGCTGACCGGCGTCGGCGAGACCCGGATGCTGGGCCGTACCGACGCCCTCATCGGCTACCTCCGGGAGGCGGAGGTCAACCACATCAAGGGCTCCGACCCGTTCGCCGTGGAGGACCTGGTCCGCCGGATGAAGTACGGCGACTACGGGCGGGCCGGCGAGATCGTCATGTCGGCGATCGCCTGCGTGGAGACCGCCTGCTGGGACATCAAGGGCAAGGCACTCGGCGTGCCGGTGTGGCAGCTGCTGGGCGGCCGGGCGAACGCCGCCGACAACCGGGTCAAGGCGTACGCGAACGGCTGGTACACCGTCGAGCGCACCCCGGAGGCGTTCCACAAGGCCGCCGAGGCGGTCGTCGCGCGCGGCTACCAGGCGCTCAAGCTGGACCCGTTCGGGGCCGGCCACTTCGAGCTGGACCACGCCGAGACGGTCCGTTCGCTCTCCCTCGTGGAGGCGGTACGGGACGCGATCGGCCCCGAGCGCGAGCTGCTGCTGGAGATGCACGGCCGCTTCTCCCCCGCCACCGCCATCCGGCTGGCGAAGGACCTGGAGGAGTTCTCCCCCGCCTGGCTGGAGGAGCCGGTGCCGCCGGAGAACCTCAAGGCGCTGGCCAAGGTCGCCGCCAAGACCAGCCTGCCGATCGCCACGGGTGAGCGCATCCACGACCGGATCGAGTTCCGTGAGCTGTTCGAGTCGCAGGCCGCCGACATCATCCAGCCCGACCTCGGGCATCTGGGCGGCATCTCCGAGATGCGCAAGCTGGCCGCGACCGCCGAGACCCACTACGTGCTGATCGCCCCGCACAACGTCGGCGGCTCGGTGCTCACCGCCGCCAGCCTCCAGCTGGCCGGCTGCACCCCCAACTTCAAGATCCTCGAACACTTCAACGACTTCGCGGACGCCGAGATCAAGAAGGTCGTCAAGGGCGCGCCCGAGGTGGTGGACGGCTACTTCACGCTCTCCGAGGCGCCGGGGCTCGGCGTGGAGCTGGACACGGACGCCGCCGCCGAGTTCCCGCAGCAGCAGGCCCGGTTCGACCTGTGGGCCGAGGGCTGGGAGAAGCGGGAGGGCAGCAAGAAATGATCCGGCGTACGACGTCGCGCGCCGTGCTCGTCGAGGAGCCGGGACGGCATCGGCTGGTGACCGGGGAGCCGGCCGAGCCGGGGCCGGGCGAGGTACGGGTGGCGGTGCACGCCGCCGGGATCTGCGCCAGCGACCGCGAGGTGTACGAGGGGACGCGCGCCGCCGGCTATGTGCGCTACCCGATCGTGCCGGGGCATGAGTGGTCGGGCACGGTCGAGGCGGTGGGGGCCGGGGTCGATCCGGCGCTGATCGGGCGGAGGACGGTCGCCGAGGGGTTCCGGGCGTGCGGGGTGTGCGAGCGCTGCCGCACCGGGCAGACCAGCCTGTGCACGGCCGGGTACGAGGAGACCGGCTTCACCCAACCGGGCGCGTTCGCGGACACCGTGGTCGTACCGGCCCAGCTGCTGCATCCGCTGCCGGACGACGCCGACCTGGCCGCCGCCGCGCTGCTTGAGCCGGCCGCCGTGGTGGCCGCCGCGCTGCTGGTGGCGGCGCCGCGGCCCGGGGAGCGGGTGGCGGTGGTGGGCGCCGGGACGCTGGGGCTGCTCGCCGTCCAGCTGCTGGCCGCCTCCTCCCCCGCCGAGCTGCTGGCCATCGACCCCCGGGAGCGGCCACTGGAGCGGGCCGCCGCGCTCGGCGCCACCGCCACGGCCACCCCCGCCGGGGCCGCGGACCGGCACGGCGGCTATGACCTCGTGATCGAGACGGCCGGGGCGCCGTCCACCGCCCGGGACGCCACGCTGCTGGCGCGGCGCGGCGGGCGGGTGGTGCTCACCGGGATGCCGGCGGCCGGCGCGGCGGGCATCGATCCCGTCCATCTGTCGGTGTCCCAGCTGACGGTCAGCTCGGTGTTCGGCGCGACGCCCGCCGCCTGGAGCTACGCGGTGCGGGCGTTCAGCACCGGGCTGCTGCGTCCGGCGTCGCTGATCACCCACCGGCTGCCGCTGGAATCGTTTGGCAAAGCCATCGAACTGGTCGGTAGCGGCGACCCGGAAGTGGGCAAGGTGTTGCTGACGCCCTAGCCCACCCGAGCCCCGCCCAGCTCTCGCTGCCCCTGTGACCCGGGAGGTCCCGGTGACCGCCAGTGTGATCGCCTGCCATGGCATCCGAACAATGTACGACATATCGAACGAACCCCTACAGGAGCATCGTGTCTGAGTCCGCCGCCGCCATTCCCCGCCGCCCGGGCGAGGCCGCCCTGGCCGCACTCGGCCACGCCATCCCGGCCGCCGACCCCGCCGACTCCTCCCCGCACACCTTCCCCGACGGTGGCCGCTGGCGTACCGAGGTCCCCTCCGTCGAGGGCCCCGAGGCCCTGCACACCGTGCTCAAGGAGGCCGCCCAGCTGGGCGTGCCGATCCACCGCATCAGCCAGGGCAGCGGCGTGTGGATGCTCTCGGACGCCGAGATCACCGAGATGGTGGACGCCGCCGACCGGGCCGGGGTCGAGCTGTGCCTGTTCACCGGGCCGCGCGGCACCTGGGACATCGGCGCCGGCACCCGTACCGCCTCGGGCGGCGGCGGGCTGCGGGCGCGCGGCCAGTCGGCGGTGGCCGGCTGCGTGGAGGACGCCCTGCGCGCCGCCGCGCTCGGCGTGCGCTGCCTGCTGGTGGCCGACGAGGGGGTGCTGTGGGTGCTGCATCAGCTGCGCGAGCGCGGCGAGCTGCCCGCCGAGACCACCTTCAAGGTGTCCGCGCTGATCGGCCCGGTGAACCCGGCCGCCGTGTCCGTCCACGAGGGCCTGGGCGGCGACTCCGTCAACATCCCCTCCGATCTGACCCTGGAGCACCTCACCGAGATCCGCCGGGTCAGCCGGGTCCCGCTCGACTTCTATCTGGAGGCACCCGATGATCTGGGCGGCTATGTCCGGATGCATGAGATCGCCGAGCTGATCCGGCGCGGTGCGCCCATCTATCTGAAGTTCGGGCTCAGCAAGGCGCCCGGCATCTATCCGTACGGCGGGCACATGCGGGATCTGACGCTGGAGACGGCGCGGGAGCGGGTACGGCGCGGCCGGCTCGCCCTGGATCTGCTCGCCCGGCTGAGCGGCGACTCCGGCGGCGACGCGGGCAGCGACACCATGTCGCCGCTCGGTTCGCGGCTGCCGGGTGCGCTCAACCGCTTCCCCATTCCGGCCAACTGACGGAGAATCAGCCAGCCAGCTCCACCACAACCGCACATCTTTCCTCACTGACCAACGCCAGGAACAGCGCCACCGGCACGACTCGCACCACGCAGCACCGCACGGAACACCACACCGCGCACCACCGAGTCGAGAGGACGTGACCTCGTCATGTCTCCAGCACGAGCCGCATCCCGCGCGACCGCCGCAGCCGGCGCCGCCCTCGCCCTCACCCTGCTCCTGGCCGCCTGCGGCCAGGACTCCAACCGGGGTGGCGGCGGGGGCGGCGGCAGTGACCGGGCCCCCGACGCCGAAGGCGGCACCATCGGGATCGCCATGCCCACCAAGTCCTCCGAACGCTGGGTGGCGGACGGCAACAACATGGTCCGGCAGTTCGAGGAGGCCGGCTACGAGACCGTCCTCCAGTACGGCGAGAACCGGGTGGAGAACCAGGTCTCGCAGATCGAGAACATGATCTCGCAGCGCGTCGATCTGCTGGTGATCGCCGCCATCGACGGCACCGCGATGACCAATGTGCTCCAGCAGGCGCACGACGCCGGAATCCCCGTCGTCTCCTACGACCGGCTGCTGATGGGCAGCGAGTACGTCGAGTACTACGCCTCCTTCGACAACGAGCGGGTCGGCCGGCTCCAGGGCGAGTACATCGTGAACACCCTGGGCCTGGCGGACGGCAGCGCCGAAGGCCCGTTCAACATCGAGCTGTTCGCCGGCTCCTCCGACGACAACAACACCCGCTACTTCTTCCAGGGCGCCATGGACGTGCTCCAGCCCTACCTCGACAGCGGACAGCTCGTGGTCCGCAGCGGGCAGACCAACCTCAATCAGATCACCACCCAGCGCTGGGACGGCGGCCTCGCGCAGAGCCGGATGGACGACCTGCTGACCGCGCACTACTCCGGCGAACGCATCGACGCCGTGCTCTCCCCGTACGACGGCATCTCCATCGGGATCCTGTCCGCTCTCAAGAGCGTCGGCTACGGCTCCGGCAGCCAGCCGTACCCGGTGATCACCGGGCAGGACGCCGAGCTGGCGTCGATCAAGTCGATCATCGACGGCGAGCAGACCCAGACCGTCTACAAGGACACCCGCGAACTCGCCCGGCAGGCGGTGGCGATGAGCGACGCGCTGCTGACCGGCGGCGAGGCGCCCGTCAACGACACCGAGAGCTATGACAACGGTGTCAAGGTCGTGCCCGCCTATCTGCTGGACCCGGTGAGCGTCGACGCCACCAACTACCAGATCCTCATCGACGAGGGCTACTACCAAGAGTCGGACCTGGGCTGAGCGGACGGAGACAGACAGAGACAGACGGAAGCACGGGAGCGTACGTCATGGCACGTGCACAACAGGCGGCATCCGAATCCGGGCCCGGGCCCGAGTACGTCCTGCGGATGCGCGGCATCACCAAGACCTTCCCCGGGGTCCGGGCCCTGGACGGGGTCAGCATGTCGGTGCGGCCCGGCGAGATCCACGCGATCTGCGGGGAGAACGGGGCCGGCAAGTCCACCCTGATGAAGGTCCTCAGCGGGGTGCATCCGCACGGCGGATACGACGGGGAGATCGAATTCGAGGGCGAGCCCTGCGCCTTCAAGGACATCCGGGCCAGCGAACGGCGCGGCATCGTGATCATCCATCAGGAACTGGCGCTCATCCCGCACCTGTCCATCGCCGAGAACATCTTCCTCGGCAACGAACGCACCACCGGCCGGGCCGGGTTCATCTCCTGGTCCACCACGCTGCGCGAGACCGAGCGGCTGCTGCGCCGGGTGGGGCTGACCGGCGAGCGCCCGCAGACGAGGATCGCCACCCTCGGCGTGGGCAAGCAGCAGCTGGTGGAGATCGCCAAGGCGCTGGCCAAGCGGGTACGGCTGCTGATCCTGGACGAGCCGACCGCCGCGCTCAACGACGAGGACTCCCGGCAACTCCTCGACCTGATCCGGGAACTGCGCGATCAGGGCATCTCGGCGATCCTCATCTCGCACAAGCTCAAGGAGGTGCTGTCGGTCGCCGACTCCGTCACCATCCTGCGCGACGGCCGCACCATCGAGACGCTGCCGGTGGCCGGCGGCCTCACCGAGGACCGCATCATCCGGGGCATGGTGGGCCGCGAGCTGGACACCTACTACCCCGAGCGGGTGCCCTACGAGGGCGAGCGGGCCGGGCAGGTGGCGCTGTCGGTGCGCGACTGGACGGTGGGCCACCCCGCCGACGAGCGGCGCAAGGCGGTCGACTCGGTCTCCTTCGAGGTGCGGCACGGCGAGATCCTGGGCATCGCGGGGCTGATGGGCGCCGGGCGCACCGAGCTGGCGATGAGCCTGTTCGGCCGCTCCTGGGGCCGGTACGAGCGCGGCACGGTCGCCGTGGACGGCCGGGAGGTGTCCACCCGTACGGTGCCGGAGGCCGTCGGGCACGGCCTGGCGTACGTCACCGAGGACCGCAAGACGTACGGGCTCAATCTGATCGACACCATCAGCCGCAACATCTCGCTGGCCGGGCTGCCGGGGATGGCGCGGCGCGGCATCGTCGACGAGCACGCCGAGACGCGGGTGGCGGAGCGCTTCCGCACCTCGATGAACATCAAGACGCCCACCGTCTTCGAGCAGGTGGGGCGCCTCAGCGGCGGCAATCAGCAGAAGGTGGTGCTCAGCGCGTGGATCAACACCGCGCCCAAGGTGCTGATCCTCGATGAGCCGACCCGGGGCATCGATGTGGGTGCCAAGGCGGAGATCTACGCGGTGATCAGCCAACTGGCCGCCGAGGGCAGGGCGGTGGTGCTGATCTCCTCCGAACTGTCCGAGCTGCTGGGGCTGTGCGACCGGATCGCCACCATGTCGGCCGGCCGGCTGACCGGCGTGCTGGCGCGGGAACAGGCGTCCCAGGAGGCCCTGATGCGGCTGATGACGCGCACCGACGCTGGCGGCACTGATGGCGCTGGCGGCACCGGCGGCACTGACAGCGCTGTCAGTGCCGTGAGCGGCGACAAGGACGGGGACCAGGACGGGGAGGCGGCACGATGAGCACGACCGGGGCCACGCTCGACAAGGGCACACCCGCACCGGACGGCGGCGGCGGGAACGGCGCGGGCGGCGGCCCGGCCGATGGACTGGCGGTGCTGGTCGCCGAGTTGCTGCGCTCGGTGCGCACCAACATGCGCCAGTACGGGATGCTGATCGCCCTCGGGCTGCTGGTGATCATCTTCCAGATCTGGACCGGCGGCGATCTGCTGATGCCGGGCAATGTCACCAACATCATTCTCCAGAACGGCTACATCCTGATCCTGGCCATCGGGATGATGATCGTGATCATCAATGGCCATATCGATCTGTCGGTCGGCTCGGTGGCGGCGTTCTCCGGAGCGGCCTCGGCGGTACTGATCGTCAATCACGGGGTGCCGTGGCCGCTCGCGCTCACCGCCTCGCTGCTGATCGGCGCGGCGGCCGGGGCCTGGCAGGGCTTCTGGGTGGCGTACATCGGCATCCCCTCGTTCATCGTGACGCTCGCCGGGATGCTGCTGTTCCGGGGGGCGACCCAGCTGCTGCTGGACGGCCAGTCCCGGGGCCCGTTCCCGCGCGGCTTCCAGAACATGAGCCAGGGCTATCTGCCGGAGGTCGGCCCGTACACCAACTACCACAATCTGACCCTGCTGCTGGGGTTGGGCGTGGTGGCGGTGGTGCTGTTCCAGGAGTGGCGCAAGCGGCAGCAGCAGCGGGCGTACGAGCTGGAGGTGCTGCCGCGCAATCTGTTCCTCCTCAAGTGCCTGGCGATCGTGGCCGCCACGGCCGCGTTCACCATGACGCTGGCCAGCTACCGGGGTGTTCCGGTGGTGCTGCTGATCCTGTCCGGGCTGCTGATCGTGCTCGGGTACGTGATGCGCAACGCCGTCCTGGGCCGCCATGTGTACGCGCTGGGCGGCAACCGGGCGGCGGCCCAGCTGTCCGGGGTGAAGGACAAGCGGGTCACCATGGCCGTGTTCATCAACATGGGGGTGCTGGCGGCGCTGGCGGGCTGTGTGTTCGCCGGGCGGCTCAACGCGGGCACCCCGGGCGCCGGCCAGCTCTTCGAACTGGAGGCGATCGCGGCGGCGTTCATCGGCGGCGCGTCGATGAGCGGCGGGGTCGGCACGGTGCTGGGCGCGGTGATCGGCGGTCTGGTGCTGGGTGTGCTGAACAACGGCATGCAGCTGGTGGGGATCGGTCCCGACTGGCAGTCGATCATCAAGGGGCTGGTGCTGCTGGCCGCCGTGGGCTTCGATGTGTGGAACAAGCGTCGCGCTCGCACATAATGGAGCGCACTCCCACGTGAAGGAACAAAGGGCAACATGAGCAGCACCGAAGCCGAAGCCGCGGCCGTCGCCGCAGCACCGCCCGCGCGCACCCCGTTCGGCACCCTGCCGGACGGGACCGGCGTCGACCGATGGACGCTGGCGCGCGGCGGGCTGCGGCTCGCGGTGCTCGGCTACGGCGGGATCGTGCAGTCCCTCGAAGTCCCCGACCGCACGGGGCGGCTCGCCAATGTGTCGCTGGGCTTCGACCACCTCGCGCCGTACGCCGCCGCCGGCGCCTCGCCGTACTTCGGCGCGCTCATCGGCCGGTACGGCAACCGGATCGACGGCGGGCGGTTCACGCTGGACGGGCGCCCGTACCGGCTGCCGGTCAACAGCGGCGCGCACAGCCTGCACGGCGGGGCGGCCGGCTTCGACCGGCGGCTGTGGGAGGTGACCCCGTTCGACGGCCCCGAGGGCACCGGGCTCACGCTGCGCCGGACCAGCCCGGACGGCGAGGAGGGCTACCCGGGGACCCTGGACGTACGGGTGGACTACACGCTCACCGACGGCGGGGCGTTCCGCATCGACTACGCGGCGACCACCGACGCCCCCACGATCGTCAACCTCACCAGCCACACCTACTTCAACCTGAGCGGCGAGGGCAGCGGCAGCGCCACCGGTCACCTGCTGCACGTGGCGGCCTCCCGCTACACCCCGGTGGGCCCCACCCTGATCCCCACCGGCGAGCTGGCCCCGGTCGAGGGCACCCCGTTCGACTTCCGGGACGCGGCCGGCACACCGATCGGCCGGGAGCTGCGCTCCGGGCACGAGCAGCTGCGCTTCGCCCAGGGCTACGACCACAATCTGGTCCTGGACGCCGGGGCGACGGCCGAGCCCGCGTACGCGGCGACGCTCACCGACCCGGGCTCGGGCCGGATCATGGAGCTGGCCACCACCGAGCCGGGGGTGCAGTTCTACAGCGGCAACTTCCTGGACGGCTCGCTGACCGGCACCTCGGGCCGCGCCTACCGGCAGGGCGACGCGGTGTGCCTGGAGACCCAGCACTTCCCCGACTCGCCGAACCGGCCCGGCTTCCCGTCCACGGTGCTGCGGCCCGGCGAGACCTACCGCAGCAGCACGGTGCACACCTTCACGGCGGAGTAGCCCCCGGGTAGATTCGTACCGGTTTGCGGGGCAAGGTCGCTCTTGCTGTAGTGGAGAGCATGAGCATGCCCTTCGGATCGTCCTCCCCGTCCTCGCCGGACCCCTTCTCCGATCTGCTCAACCGCTTCTTCGGCATGTCGCCGCTCGCCTCGCCCCCCGCCGTCCAGCGGGTGCCGATCGGGCGGCTGCTCACCGACGCCGCGCGCGAACTGATCTCGCTCGCCTCCGGGCGGGCCACCCGGGACGGCAGCGAGGACCTGGACACCGGGCATCTGCTGTGGGCCGCCACCCAGGTCGAACCCTCCCGGGGGCTGCTCACCGGCGCCGGGGCCGACCCCGACCGGCTCGCCGAACGCATCGAGGACACCCTCCCGCACCCCGGCACCCGGGCCGGCGCCCCGCTCGGCCTGACCCCGGCCGCCAAACGCACTCTCATCGCCGCGCACGCCCGCTCCCGGGCGGCCGGCGTCTCCTACATCGGCCCCGAGCACATCCTGGGCGCCCTGCTGGATGACCCGGACTCGGCCGCCGCCCGCCTCCTGCTCACCGACGCCCGGGTGGACAGCGCACGGCTGCGGGAATCCGCCCGCCCCGGCCGGCCCGCCGAGAGCGCGGCCCGGATGGGAGCCACCGGGACCGCCGCCGAACGGGAGAGCACCACCCCCACCCTGGACCTGTACAGCCGCGATCTGACCGAGGAGGCCCGCGCCGGGCAGCTCGACCCGGTGGTCGGCCGCGCCGAGGAGATCGAGCAGACCGTCGAGATCCTCTCCCGCCGGACCAAGAACAACCCGGTGCTGATCGGCGAGCCCGGCGTCGGCAAGACCGCCATCGTCGAGGGCCTCGCCCAGCGCGTCGTCTCCGGCGACGTGCCCGCCACCCTCGCCGACCGCCGGGTGGTCGCCCTCGACATGACCGCCCTGCTCGCCGGGTCCAAGTACCGGGGCGAGTTCGAGGAGCGGCTCAAGAACGTCATCGACGAGGTACGGGCCACCGAGCGCTCCACCATCCTGTTCATCGACGAGCTGCACAACGTGGTGGGCGCCGGCACCGGCGGCGAGGGCAGCATGGACGCCGCCAACATCCTCAAGCCCGCCCTGGCCCGCGGCGAACTCCACGTCATCGGCGCCACCACACTGGACGAGTACCGGCGGCACGTCGAGAAGGACGCCGCCCTGGAACGCCGCTTCCAGCCGGTCACCATCCCCGAGCCGACCGTCACCGAGACCGTACAGATCCTGGAGGGCCTGCGGGACGCGTACGAGGCACACCACCAGGTGCGCTTCACCGACGAGGCGCTGGCCGCAGCCGCCGAACTCTCCGACCGCTATCTCTCGGACCGGTTCCTGCCCGACAAGGCCATCGACCTGCTGGACCAGGCCGGCGCCCGGGTCCGGCTCAGCGGCGGCCGGGACGGACACGGCGGCCCCGAGGCGCAGCGCCGCCGCGAGCGGACGGAGTCCCTCAACCGGGAGAAGGACCAGGCCATCGCGGTCGAGGACTACGAGCGGGCCGCCGAGATCAAGCAGCAGCTCGCCACCATCGAGGCGGAGGGCCCGCCCGCCGGGGCGGGCGCCGACCACCACGAGGGGGTACGGACGGTCACCGCCGACGACATCGCCCAGGTGCTCTCGCGCGCCACCGGCATCCCCGTCGCCCAGCTGACCGAGAGCGAACGGGCCCGGCTGCTGCGCCTGGAACACGCCCTGCACGAGCGGATCGTCGGCCAGGAGGAGGCCGTCACGGCGGTGTCGGAGGCGGTACGCCGCTCCCGCGCCGGGATGGGCGACCCGGACCGGCCGGTCGGCTCGTTCCTCTTCCTCGGGCCGACCGGGGTCGGCAAGACCGAGCTGGCGAAGGCGCTGGCCGAGCTGCTGTTCGGCGACGAGAGCCGGCTGGTGCGGTTCGACATGAGCGAGTTCCAGGAGCGGCACACCGTCTCCCGGCTGGTGGGCGCCCCACCCGGCTATGTGGGGTACGAGGAGGCCGGGCAGCTCACCGAGCAGGTGCGCCGGCAGCCGTACCGGGTGCTGCTGTTCGACGAGGTGGAGAAGGCCCACCCCGATGTGTTCCAGCTGCTGCTCCAGGTGCTGGACGACGGGCGGCTGACGGACGGCCAGGGCCGTACCGTCAACTTCCGCAACACCGTCGTGATCATGACCAGCAACCTCGGCGCCGATCTCATCCTGTCGCACGGCGGCGAGGTGGAGGAGATCAGGACCGAACTGCTGGACCAGCTGCGGCGCGGCTTCCCGCCCGAGTTCCTGAACCGGATCGACGAGACGATCATCTTCCACAAGCTGTCGGAGACCGATCTGGAGCGGGTGGTGGACCTGCTGCTTGAGCGCAGCAGGCGCCGGGTGCGGGCGCAGGGCATGCGGCTGGATGTCACCCCGGCGGCCAAGGCGCTGCTGGCGGAGCGCGGCCACCAGCCGGAGTACGGGGCCCGGCCGCTGCGCCGCACCATCCAGACCGAGCTGGACAACCGGATTGCCACGCTGCTGCTCGGCGACCGGGTGGACAGCGGCGACACCATCACGGCGGACGCGCGCGGCGATCATCTGGTGGTGTCGGTCACCCGGGCGGCGGACGCGGAGGCCCAGGCGCGGGCCGAGGGCGAGGGCATGCCGCCGCCGATGAGCTGAGCCGAGCCGCCACGGCGAACGTACGTCCGAAGAAATCTCTTACCCGCGCCTCAGCGGATTCTCAGAACCGGTCCTTAACGTCTCCGCCATGATGACGGAACGCGAATTCGAACTCAGCCGCCGCAAGATCCTCGCCATCGGCGGGGCCGGCGCGGCAGGACTCGCCCTGGCCGCCTGCTCAAGCGGCGGCAGCGGGGGCGGCGACAGCGGTACGGACACGGGTACGGACACCGGCGCGGGCACCGCCACCGGCGGCACCGGCGACACCAGCTCCTCGGCCCAGTGCGTCCTCACCTCCAATGTGACGGAGGGCCCCTATTACCTGGACGGCCAGCTGGTCCGCAAAGACATCACCGACGGCAAGGCGGGCGTCCCGCTGACCCTGCGACTGACCGTGCAGGACACCACGGACAACTGCGACCCGGTGCCCGGCGCGGCCGTGGAGATCTGGCACTGCGACGCCTGGGGCTACTACTCCGGCTACACCGAGAACTCCCCCGGCGGCGACGTCCCGGCCGAATCGGCGGACGGCAGCGGCGCCGACTCCGAGAGCTTCCTGCGCGGCTACCAGATCGCCGACGACAACGGCCTGGTGGAGTTCACCACCATCGTGCCGGGCTGGTACAGCGGGCGCGCCTGCCACATCCACGTCAAGGTGCACACCGGCGGCCAGCAGGCGGACGGCAGCTACGCGGGCGGCAAGGTCAACCACACCGGCCAGCTCTTCTTCGAGGACGACCTGCTGACCGGCGTGTACGCGCTGGACCCGTACAGCAGGCACACCGGCGACGGGCCGATGAAGCTCGCCGAGGACGGCATCTACCCGGGGAACGGCGCACAGGGCGGACTGCTGACCATGACGGCGGTCAAGGAGGGCGATGTGTCGGCCGGGTACACCGGAACGCTCACCATGGGCATCGACCCGGACGCCGAGGACGACAGCGGGGGCGGCGGCGGGAACGGCGGCGGGGACGGCGGCCCGGGCGGCGGGCAGCCGCCGGAGGGCGGACCGGGCGGCCAGGGCGGCAGCACCTCGTGACCCGTCCCCGGTGAGCCATTACGGTGGCGACATCTGTTCGGCCAGCCGGGACCGTGCTCAATCCACCATGATGAACCTAGCTTGATCCTCATGACGGATTACAGACTCAGCCGCCGTCGCGTGCTGGCCATCGGCGGAGCCGGCGCCGCCGGATGGGCACTGGCCGGCCACTGCCCCGCGACCGCCGCACCGGCCGGGCCGGACGCGCCGACCGGGCCGGCCGGTCCGGCCTCGGCCGCCAGCGGCGAAAGGGCGGGCCACCGGTACGAACTCACCACCCACCGCTCCGACGGCCCGTACGCCCTGCCCGCCGCCCAGAACCGCCAGAACATCACGGACGGCAAGCAGGGCGTACCGCTCACCCTCGAACTGACGGTGCGGGAGCGCGGCGGCAACGGCGCGGCGCTGTCCGGGGCCGCCGTCGAGGTCTGGCACTGCGACGCCTGGGGCTACTACTCGGGCTACACGAACGCCAGTCCGGGCGGCGAGGTGCGGGCGGAACGCGAGGACCGCAGCGGCGCCGACCCGGAGTCGTTCCTGCGCGGCTACCAGGTGACCGACCCGGAGGGCCGGGTCACCTTCCGCACCATCGTGCCCGGCTGGTACGCGCCCCGCGCCCCGCACATCCACGTCCGGGTGCACCTGGGGGCGGAACCGGCCACCGGCGGCTTCGAGGCGGAGGCCACCCACTTCACCGGCCAGCTGTTCCTGCCCGACGAACTGGTGGCCCAGGTGTACGAACTCGACCCGTACGCCCAGCACATCGGCGACGGCCCGACCACCCTGAACCGCGACATCGTCTACACCGGCGGCGGCGCACCCGACGGCCTGCTGTCCCCGACCCGGGTCAACGCCCGCGCCCTGACCGCCGGCTACACCACCGCCTTCAGCCTGACCACCCCCACGAGAGAACCCCAGGCAGCCGGCTGACCGACCGCGCGGCCCGCCGGGTGGCGGGCCGCGCGGTCGGGCTCTCAGGCCGAGCCGTGGGCGAGCAGAGCGGCGTGCGGAAGGAGCAGCGTGCCGTCCGGTGCGGCGAACTCGGCGCCGAGCACGTCGAGATGGCGTCTGATCTCGGCGACAACGGCGGCCGGCTGGCTGACGATGATCTGCCCGATGGTCGCCACTCCACCCACCGGACCGCTCCACCACTCCTCGACGGTGGTCCGGTGCTCCCAGCGCACCGTGTCGCAGCCGGCACCCGCCCACCCGGCCGCGGCGAGCAGCGCGGCGAACCCCTCCGCCGTACGCGGAAAATCCTCCTCGGGTGCCAGGGCGGGCAGCCCGTCCGGACGGGAGACACCGGCCGCCCGCACGGCCCGGCCGAGCAGCGTCTGTCCGGCCGCGGGCGGAGCGGCCCAGACGGTGACCGCGATCCGGCCGCCGGGGCGGGTCACCCGGCGCAGCTCGGCCAGGGCGGCGCGGGGCCGGCCGACGTGATTCAGCACGAAGTTGCCGGCCACCGCATCGAACACACCGTTCGCGAACGGCAGTCGCGGCAGCGCGGCGGTACACACCCGGGCCGCCGGTGCGGCCCGCGCCGTACGGGCCGCCATCCCCGGATCGGCGTCCACGGCGGTCACCCGGGCACCGCGAGCCCCGGCCGCCACGGCGACCGTGCCGGTGCCGGACCCCACATCGAGGATTCGGGTTCCCGCCCGTGCCCCCGCCGCGTCGAGCAGCGAGGGCACGGGGTGGGCACACAGCCGGGCGAACCCCCGCGCATAGGCGTCCGCCCGCCCGGCCCAGATCCGGCGCTCGGACACATCGAAAGCCGTCATAAGAACCGACGTTAACGCACCGTCAGTCGTGGTCCGCGCCGCAGCAGGGGTGCGGATCCGGGGTCTCGAAGGGGACGTACGTGCCGCCGAGCGCCGGCATCAGGCGCAGCAGCAGGCGGCCCGCGACCCATTCGGGGCGCACGTGCGAGCGGGTGATGAGCACCGTGTCCGGGTCGGCGGGGGTGCCGCCCAGCACCTCGGCCGCCTCGATCGCCGTCCCGGCGAGGAGTTCGGCGACCGTCAGCCGCTCCGGCAGCTCGCCGGAACCGGGGAAGTACACCGCCCGGCCGCCCGTCCGCGCCGTGTGCTCGGCGGCGGCCGGCCCGGCCCCCGTACCGTCCATCCGCACCCCCGGCTCCGCGCGGAGGCGGTCCCGGACCGCCTCCGCCGCGCCGGCCCCGGGCACCGCGAACGACAGGGCGAGGCCCGGCCGCTCCCCCGGCGGACGCACCCGGTGGACGCAGGCGTACGCACCGGCCGGCAGCGGGAGCAAGCCGGCCAGCCGGTGCAGCACATGGTCGGCGGCGCGCAGGGTGGCCGTCTCCGGTCCGGCGTCGACGCCGATGACGTGGAGCGTGGTCATCTGGCACCTCCGGAGATGCCCCGGTCTTCGAGGTGGGGAGGAAATGGACCCCTGCGGAGCGGGGCAGGGAACGTCGAGTCTCCGTCAGGGTGAGTCGGCGTTCGCCGGGTGGCCCGCGAAGGCGGTCTCCAGAAGGTGGATGATCCAGGTGTTGGCCGGTCTGCGGCCCCGTTTGACCGTCGCAGTGAGGTGTTCGGTGGGGAGTCGGACGGTGATGTGCTTCTCTTCATCCTGTCACTACTGTAGTTGTCCGAGTGCGTTGAGTTGCCGTACGTTTGGCGTCGTGACGGCGGTATCGAGACAGGCGGGGGATGCCGGGCACGCCCGGTACACCTACCGCCTGCGGGTGTCGTCGACCGCTCGCACCGCCCTGGAGGCGGAGTGGGCGCGGTGCCGGTGGATTTGGAACGAGTGCGTGGCCCGTTCGAGGAGAGCGCACGCCGAGGGCGAGAAGTGCGGTCCGGCCCGGTTGGACAGGATGCTGACCGGGGCGCGTACCGCGAACGCGTGGCTGCGCTCGGGCAGTTCGGTGCCGCAGCAGCAGGCCATTCGCGACTTCGCCGCCTCCCGCGCCAAGGCGTTGAAGGACATCAAGGCCCGGTTGCCGCAGTCGCGACGGGCGGGGATGCCGAAGTACAAGAGGAAGCGGGCCGCCGATCCGACGCTGAACTATACGCGGCGGGGGTTCCGTCTCAAGGACCGGCGTCTGCATCTGGCGGGCGGGATCGTACTGCGCGTGGTGTGGTCCCGGGATCTGCCCAAGCCGCCGTCCTCCGTCCGCGTCCACCGGGACAGCCTGGGCCACTGGTACGCCTCGTTCGTCGTAGTGACCACCACCGAGGCTCTGCCCAACACCGGGCGGGACATCGGCATCGACTGGGGTGTGCGCGACACCGCGACCACCACCAGCGACACCCACGACCTCCCGCACGCCCAGCACGGCAAGACGGCCGCGCGGCGGCTGGCCCGCTACCAGCGGATGATCGCCCGCAGGAAACCCCGGCACGGACAGCCCGGTTCGAGAGGCTACCGGGAAGCAAAGCGGCAGGTGGCGAAGGTCCACAAGAAGGTGGCGCGGCAGCGCGAGGACACCGGCCGGAAGTGGGCCAAGGCTGTCGTCCGCGACCATGACCGCATCGCGGTCGAGGACTTCCGCCCGAGGTTCCTCGCCAAAACCACCATGGCCCGCAAGGCCGCCGACGCCGCGATCGGCGCCACCAAGCATGCCTTGATCCACATGGCCCGTAAACACGGCCGCGAACTCCACCTCGTACACCCCGCGCACACCACCATGGACTGCGCACAGTGCGGAGCGAGAACCAAGCACGCACTACCCCTCTCGGAACGAACCTACGCCTGCACCGCGTGCGGAGCCGTGTCCCCCAGGGACAAGAACTCCGCACACGTGATGCTGGCCCGGGCTGGTCTCCACCCGGCTGGCGCTGATCGTGTAAGAGCTGCCGGACCGCCGGTCCACAGCCCACGTGAGCCAGAAATCCCCTCCCTCTAAGGGAGAGGAGGATTCAAGAAGGGAGCACCCAGATGGGGTTGGAGTAGAACCACAGGTCGCGCCACGGGTCGGCGTCGCCGACGACGTCCAGCGCCGGGCCGTTGGGGTCGGTGGCGGCGCCGTGCAGACCCACCTGCGTGCGGTTGCCGTCGGTGCCGCGCACCCGTACGTACACCGGGCGGTCGATCTTGCCCAGCTGGTAGGTGAGGGTGACGGACCCGGTCGACTTGTTGACCTCGAAGGACTTGGCGACCTTCGTGCCCGGGGCGCGGAAGCTGTCGCGGTCACTCGCCTTGCCGGTGACATCGCCCTGGATGACGTCCACCCGGGCCAGCTTGGGCACGAACTGGGCCCAGTTGGCGCCGTTGGCCAGCGAGATCTCCAGCCGCAGCTCCACGCTCGTACCGCGCTTGACCTGGAGGGTGCCGCCGAGGGTGGCGGTGCGGTTGCCGCCGCGCAGCTGGGCGTTGAGGCCGGAGATCAGCCCGCCGTGGTCCACCCAGACCCGGCCGTTGCGGATGCCGTCCATGACGGCGGCGTACGAGAAGGAGGTGGCGCCGACGTGGGTGCGGCTGTACTGGCCGGGCCAGTAGTCGCCGGCGTCCAGGTTGAGGCCGCCGGAGTAGACCGGGTCGCCGTGGTAGCCGTTGGCGTCGAAGTTGGTGTCGGAGGGGCGGGCGGAGGTGTCGGCGTAGTTGCTGTGCGAGTCGGAGTTGGCGCTGATCCACCAGGGCTTGCCCTCGGCGAGCAGGCTGTCCCACAGGCCGCCGACGGTGGCGGTCATCCAGTCGAAGCCGCCCCAGGTGCGGTAGCTCTCGGCCGGGTAGGCGGGGAAGGAACCGGCGCCCGGGCTGGAGTCGTAGTAGCCACGGCCGGAACCGGGACCGCCGGGCTTGGCGATGCCGGCGGCCTGGTGGCCGGGGGCGCCCTCCATGCCGACCGCGATCCGGGGCTGCGCGTCGCGCCAGGCGCGGATCTCGTGCGGGGAGTCGATGCCCTTGCGGGAGGGGTGGTTGGCGAGCATGAGCGCGTCCGAGACCTTCTTGCGCTGCACCTGCTCGGCGAGGAAGTTGAGGCCGGAGATGGCCAGCGCCTCGTTCGCGGGGGTGTCGGCGGTGGCGTTCTTGACGGCGCCGTCGTAGCCGGTCTCGAACTGCTTGAGGACGTCGACCTCGTTCTTGCCCGGGTGGACGAAGACGGTGGCGTGCTCGGCGGCCGGGATGTTCCACTCCAGGCCCTGGAAGACCAGAGTGTCCTGGTACTTCTCGCGGGCGGCCTTGATGTCGGGGTTGACCTTCTCCACGCCGATGCGGGAGTGGTTGAGGCTGCCGTGGTCGGTGATGACCATCCAGTCCAGGCCGAAGCGGGAGCCGTTACGGACCTGGTCGGCGACGCGGTACTGGCCGTCGGAGCTGTACTGGGTGTGGATGTGGTGGTCGCCGGCCAGCCACAGCATCCGGCCGTTGCCGTTCCCGTTGCCGTTGTTGCCGGTGGGGCGCGTCCCGGGCGCCGCGGCGGCGGCCTCGAACGCGGAGGACCCCAGCACGCTCGCGCCCGCGATCCCGGCCCCCAGCAGCCCGGCGCGGCGCAGCATCGACCGCCGGGAGAGCTGGTCGGGGCTCAGCTCGCTGTCCGGGATCTCCGCGTCCATGGCCGCCGGCAGCGGTCTGGGCTCGGCATCGTGGTCGTGATGGTGATGGTGACCGTGACCGTGGTCGTGGCCGTGATCATGACCGTGCGGGTGGTGGTGTCCGTGCCCCATGGGGTTGCTCCTGTTCCGGGCTTCGCTGCTGCCGCAGGAACTCTGAGAGTGCCAGGTGAACACCACCCCGTATCGATGCCACGAGGAGAAGAACAAAGGAGAAGAATGCTCGGGAAGCACCCGTAACGACTGCCCCCGCCCGGGTCAGCGGCCCTGGCCGGGCGTCGGCTCCGTACGCTCGGTGATCTCCCCGGCGGTCTCCTCGGCGCTGACGGTGGTCCCCCCGGCCAGCGCCAATAGCCCGGCGGCCAGCACCCCGGCCCCCAACGCGGCCAGATTGCGGCGTCCGGTGGGCCTGCGGTGCCTGCTGCTCATGGGGTCCTCTCCACCTGCCGACTCCGGCCTGTACTCCTCAACCTAGAAAGCGCTTGTAGCACCGTCAATCCCCGCCGGGCGCCGGTTCGGTGGACGTTCTGCGACGCCATGCCACGGATCGGTCACAGCCTTCCGCCGCCGCTTCTGGCGGAAACCCGCCACCATTAGCCTGAGTACGTGATGACTGGGATGTCGAAGTTGCGGGCAAGTGTGGTGGCTGTTCCGGTACTGGTGGCGATGCTGGCCACCGGCTGCTCTTCGGACAGCGGGGGCGACGACCCCATCGACGTGCCGACGCCGAGCGCGGACGTCCCCGACGACGGCACGTCGGGAACGGCGGACGACGAGGCGGAGCTTGAGGCGTTGTTCCTCAGCTATATGGATGCGATGGTCCAGTTGGAGAATGGGCTGGTCCAAGACGGTTCATCGTTCGACGGGCTCGCGGACACGGTCGTGATCCAGGAACAGGTTGAACGAGTCGGCCTGTTGGCCGAATTGGGACTCGTCAGTGAAGGGGAACCGCAGATCAGCTCGGTCACTTCACATATCGATGGTGACCAGGCCAGCGTTGAAGCGTGCGTCAACACGGACGAGTGGCTGCTTGTCGACGAAGAGGGAGAGCCCGTAACCGTCGAGAAAAGCGGCTCGGACGCCATGATCCTGCTGGCCGAGCGGCGCGACGCGGGGTGGATCGTCTCCGAACACCCCGAGAGCTATGAGGGAGTGACTCTCACATGCTGAAAGCATCTTCGTCCGCCCTGGCGAAGGCATTGGCCATCATAGCGATGACATGCCTGCTGATTCCGTTCACCGGTTCATCAGCCTCCGCCAAGCTTCCGGCCTGTAGCAAAATTGTCGAAACCAACAAGGGGAATCAGGTCGACTACAGCAATTGCGGGGGCGGCTCGCAGGAAGAGTCGGGCAGCGGCGGTGGGGAGGGCTCAGGCAACAGCACTCCGTCCTGCGACCTGTCCGTAATGGCCGGGCAGGGCAACACCCGTTGGTGTGAGGGCACCACCATGTGCTGGGCGCATATTCCCTCCTCTGTCTACAAGACACAGGAGGAGGCCCCGGAGCAGCCGCCGCCCAGCGCTGATGCTGTCTACATCTTCAAGTGGTGTGTCAGCGCCGATGGCGAGAGCAGTTATAACTGGATGTGGTACACCCCCGATGAGATCTCCATCGAGGAACTTGCCTGGCAGGCATACGGCCAGCTGAACATCCCCAGCTTCACCCTGGAGTTCAATCCGCCGCGCAAGGCGGTCATCTTCATCGACACCTGGTGGTGGGCCTCGGGTGTCACCGATGGTGCGCTCACCGGGAGTTCGGCGGCCGGGCTGGTGGCCATCGCCGAGCCGGAGCGGATGGAGGTGGACCCGGGTGACGGCAGCGGGGTGCTGTCGTGTCCGTTCAGCACCACCAAGTCCGACGCCTGCTCCTCCACCTATGAGCGTGCCTCCGACGGCTACCCGGCCCGGGCGCGGCTGGTGTACGGGGTGCGGTTCGAGAACAACGGGGCCCCGCTGGAGGTGCCGGGGCTGCCGGCCACCATCGAGTCGGAGTGGCAGGGGGTCACCGTTCCGGTGACCGAGGTTCAGGCGAGCGTCGTCGGCTGAGGCGCCGGCGGTTGGCCGGCCGGGGGTGGGCCCCGGCCGGCCCTGGCGGTCACAGGTCCCTGCGGTGCACCACCACGATCGCCGTCAGTGCCGCGAGCAGCGGCCAGGCCGCCAGCACGATCCACGATTCGGTGGCGGACGCCGGGTACTTGCCCAGGTCGAAGTCCATCGCCGGGTTGGTGGTCAGGGCGTTCCAGGCGCGGATGGGCATCGCGTTGCCGATCTCCGTCACCCAGCGGTAGGTGTCGCCGCCGAACAGCGTGGGCAACAGGAGCAATACCCCGATGGTGGTCACCACGGTGCCGGTCGCGTGCCGGATCAGGGCTGCGGTGGCCATGCCCACCAGGGCGCTCACCGGGGCCAGCAGCACCGAGGCCAGTACGGCGCCCCGGGCGCCAGGGGCGGTGATCGACAAGCCCCCGTAGTCCCGCAGCAGCCACTGGCTGACGCCGAACGAGGTGACCGCGACGACCGCGCCCATCACCAGGGTGACGCCCGTCACCACGAGCACCTTGGCCGCCACCACCCCCCGCCGGTCCGGGACCGCCGCCATGGTCGTACGGATCAGGCCGCTGGTGTACTCGCCGAAGAGGACGAGGGCGCCGACGCTGCCCGCGATGATCGCCAGGATCTGGAAGGCGGGGTCGACGAAGGCGGAGCTCATCGGGTCGAACATCATGCGCGGGTCCAGGCCCTCCGGCGGCGGCCACATGGTGGCCAGCCGGTCGGCGTTGGAGCGGGCCGAGTTGACGTTGATCGCGATGACGGCGAGCGTGCCCACCCCCAGCACCCAGTAACTGGAGCGCAGCGACCACAGTTTGATCCATTCGGCGGCGAGCAGCTGCCGGAATCGGGGGCGGGGGGTCATCGGGGGTCTCCCGCGGGGTAGTCGAGGCTGTCGGCGGTCAGTTCCATGAAGGCGTCCTCCAGGGAGGAGGTCGTGGTGGTCAGTTCGAGCAGCACGAGGCCGTGTCGCAGGGCGAGTTCGCCGATGCGCGCCGCGGTGGGCCCGGTGACCGTCAGGGCGCCGTCGTCCCCCGGGTCGACCCGCGCGCCCTCGGCGGTCAGTGCGGCCGTCAGCGCGGCCGGATCCGGGGTGCGCACGGTGACGGATTGCCTGGCGCCCCGGGCCGCGAACTCGGTGACGCTCTCGGCCGCGATCAGTTCGCCCCGGCCGATGACCACCAGATCCTCGGCGGTGTGCTCCACCTCGCGCATCTGATGGCTGGAGACGAAGACGGTTCGGCCCTCGGCGGCCAGTCTTCGGAAGAGGTCGCGGATCCACCGGACGCCCTCGGGGTCGAGGCCGTTCAGCGGCTCGTCGAAGACCAGGACGGGTGGGTCGCCGAGCAGCGCGCCCGCGATGCCGAGCCGCTGCTTCATGCCGAGCGAGAATCCGCCGATCCGGCGTCGCGCCGCGTCCGCCAGACCCACCTCCCCCAGCACCTCGGCGACCCGCGCCCGGGGGATGCCGTTGCTCACCGCCAGCGCCGTCAGATGCGCCGAGGCGGTGCGTCCGCCGTGCACATCGTGGGCGTCCAGCAGCGCGCCGACGTGGCGCAGGCCACGCGGGAGCTGCCGGAGCTGTTGGCCGCTGACGGTGGCGGTGCCGGAGGTGGGGTCGTTCAGCCCGAGGATCATCCGCAAGGTGGTGCTCTTGCCGGCGCCGTTGGGGCCGAGGAAGCCGGTGACCTTGCCGGGCCGGACGGTGAACGTCAGATCGCGGACGGCGGTGGCCGGCCCGTATCGCTTGGTGAGGTGCTGTACTTCGATCACCTGCCCCACGGTGCCGTCCGGGTCCCGTGCCCGGCATCGGCCCGCCGGCCGCAATCCCGGCGCGCACGGTAGCCCCGGGGCGTACGCCCGCCGGCCAATGGTCCGACCGCGCCCCGGCGCCTAGCATCGGCTCCATGAGCACCACCGCCACCGCGCCCCCGCCCGCCGCGCCGTCCCCGTTGCGGCGCGTCCCGCCCGGCGTGTGGCTGGTGCTGCTGTGGTGCGCGGGCACCGTGTACACGCTGGTCATGGACACCCTGACCCACATGATGGGCCCCTGGTACTTCGTGTTCGGCAGGCCCTCGGGCTCCATGACCGGCTGGCCGATGCTGTCGGTGGCCGCCGTGCTGATGATCGCCGCAGGGGTGCTGCGGCGGCGCACCCTGCTCGCGTTCTCCCTCCTGCTGGCCGGCACGGTGATCACCACCATGGGGATCTCCGTGAAGGACATCCCGCTGTTGCAGTTCCTGCCGGCCGATGTGGCGCTGTGCTTCATCGCGGCGACCTGCCCGCGTCGTACCTCCCTCACCGCCGCCAGGATGGCGGTGGGTGTGCTGATCGGTTACGCGGCGATCCGGGTGGCGCTCGGGATGCCGGCGGAGGTCTCGACGGCCGCCACCGTCGTACTGACCGCCGTCATCGCCTGGCTGATCGGCCACTCCATCCATCAGGGCCGCGCCCACGAGGAGGCACTGCGCGCCCAGGCGGCCGAGGCGGCGGTGACCGCCGAGCGGCTGCGGATCGCCCGCGAGGTGCACGACATGGTCGCGCACAGCATCGGCATCATCGCCATCCAGGCCGGGATGGGCGGCCGGGTCATCGACAGCCGGCCGGCCGAGGCCCGCAAGGCGCTGGGCGCCATCGAGGCCACCAGCCGGGAGACGCTGTCCGGACTGCGGCGGATGCTGGGCACGCTGCGCCGCCCCGTACCGCTCGGCCCGACCCCCTCGCTGGCCGACCTCGACGGGCTGGTGGCCACGGCCCAGGGCGCCGGGGTACGGGTGGCGGTGCGGTGGGACGGCGAGCGGCGCCCGCTGCCGGCCGACATCGAGCTGGCGGCGTTCCGGATCGTTCAGGAGGCGGTGACGAATGTGGTGCGGCACGCGCGGACCGGGAAGTGCCAGGTGACGCTGGGCGTCACCGACGGCGGACTGTCGATCGAGGTCACCGATCAGGGGCGGGGTCCTGGCGCGGCCGGCGGGGCGGGGCGGGGAGCCACCGGTTACGGGATCGTCGGCATGCGGGAGCGGGCCGCGCTGCTCGGCGGCACGCTGACGGCCGGGCCGGGCCCGGCGGGCGGCTACCGGGTGGCGGCGGTGCTGCCGCTGCCCGTACCGGTCGGGGTCGGCCGGTGACCGTACGCGTGCTGCTCGCCGACGATCAGCCGCTCATCCGCACCGGGCTGCGGGTGCTGATGGCCGATACGGCCGGCCTGGAGGTGGTGGGCGAGGCCGGCACCGGGGCCGAGGCGGTCGCGCTCGCCGCCGGACTGCGGCCCGATGTGGTGATGATGGACATCCGGATGCCGGGCATGGACGGCATCGAGGCCACCGGGATCATCACGGCGGGCGGCGCGGGGGCGCCCCGGGTGCTGGTGCTCACCACCTTCGACGACGACGCGTATGTGTACGGGGCGCTGCGCGCGGGGGCCAGTGGCTTCCTGGTGAAGGACATGGCGCTGGACGACATCCTG
Source organism: Streptomyces sp. NTD107 (assembly GCF_059510435.1). Classification (NCBI taxonomy): domain Bacteria; kingdom Bacillati; phylum Actinomycetota; class Actinomycetes; order Kitasatosporales; family Streptomycetaceae; genus Streptomyces; species Streptomyces sp. NTD107. Next base: position 655,106 of record NZ_JCAJZV010000002.1, read on the forward strand.
ACGGCGGTGCGGGTGGTGGCGGCCGGGGACGCGCTGATCGCGCCGGGGGTCACCCGGCGGTTGATCGAGGAGTTCGTGGCCCGCCCGGCGGTGCGCCCGGCCCCGGCGGCCGTCGTCCGGCCGCTGCCGGAGAGTGTCACCGAGCGGGAGCGTGAGGTGCTGGTCCTGGTGGGCCGGGGCCTGTCCAACGCGGAGATCGCCGCCGAGCTGACGATCAGTGTGGCCACGGCGAAGGCGCATGTGGCGCGGTTGTTCACCAAGCTGGCGGCCCGGGACCGGGTGCAGTTGGTGATCACCGCGTACGAGGCGGGGCTGGTGTCGGCATAGCGCGTCATCCGTGGTGTTCGTTCCCGCGTGCGGGGTCGCATATGCCTTTGTCCCCTTCCGCGTACTCGTTCATCTCCTGCGGCTTGCGCGAGGTTTACGTGGGGTAGGGCTCATGGTCGGAATCGCCGCCCCCACAGGAGAGGCTCCACCGTGCCGATGGAGTTGCCCCGCGCGCATGCGCCGCCACCGCAACCGCCGCCGCCGCTGGCCGACGCGATGATCCGGGTGCCCCGGCACCAGTTCATTCCGGCCGCGGCCTGGGCCCAGCCCCCGGCCGGGGAGGGGTACTGGATCGACCGGGAGCGCGACCCCGGCCCGTGGTGGCGGGCGGTGTGCTCCGACACCGTGATCTATACGCAGTTGGACGACGGGGCGACCGAGCTGACGGCGGCGAACGCCGCCCGTACCTTCGCGCCGACCTGCTCGGCGTCGAGCCCGCTGCTGATCGCCGCGTTTCTGCGCCGGCTGGCTCCCGGGCCCGGGGACCGGGTGCTTGAGGTGGGGACCGGCACCGGCTGGACCGCCGGGCTGCTGTCCGAGCTGACCGGCTCCGTGGAGCGGGTGACGACGGTCGAGATAGACGCCACGCTGGCGGCGGTCGCCGACGCCAGTCTGCGGGCGGCCGGGCTGCGGCCCCGGATCGTGGTCGGGGACGGCGCCGCGGGGGCGCCGGAGCACGCGCCGTTCGACCGGCTGCACATCACCGCCGGGGTGCGGGAGATCCCGTACGCCTGGATCGAACAGACCCGGCCCGGTGGCGTCATCGTGCTGCCGTACGCGCCGGTGATGCGGCTGGTGCGGCTGGTGGTCGCGGACGACGGTACGGCGCTGGGGACGTTCCACGACGACTGCGCGTTCATGCTGCTCCGCTCGCAGCGCGAGGCGCCCGGGGCGGCGGCCGTCACCGCCGGTCCCGGTCCGGCCAGGACGCGTCGGCTGGAGCGCGATCCGGCGCCGCTGCTCGATCCGCCGCCCGGGCTCCAGTTGCTGTTCGACGTGCTGCTCGGTGATCTGCCCTGGGCGGACCGGGACGGCGATCCGGTGCTGTCCGCCGCCGGCTCGCGCGCCGCTGTACGGGATGGCCGGGTCGTGCAGAGCGGGCCGCGCGATCTGTGGGACGAGGCGGAGCGCATTCACACCACATGGACCGACCGGGGCTCGCCCGGACCGGACCGGATGGGCCTGCGGCTCACCCGGGAGCGACAGTACGTATGGCTGGATGATCCGTCCTTCGCGGCGGCGGACATCCTCACCACGAGAGGGGATACGGACGATGGCTGAGTGTGGATCGTGCGCGGGCAAGGGGTGGGTCTGGGTGCACTACGACGGCAAGCGGAAGAAGGAGAACTGCCCGATATGCACCCAGAAGTAACCGCGTGACCGGGCAACCGGGCAACCGGCCGGGACCGCGAACGGCGGTCCCGGCCGGCGGGGCCGGGGTGGTTACGCGAGCCGGATGACGTTCCAGGACAGCGGCTCCAGGGTGGCGGTCAGCGTGCCGCCGGCCAGCTCCGTACCGGCGCCGGCGTGCGGGGCGACCCGCTCGGTGTTCTCCAGCGTGTTGCGGGCGTCGGGGTCCGCGTCGGACAGGACGCTGTGCTCCACCACCCGGCTCAGCTCCAGGCCGTGCAGCACCGCCTCCAGCGGCAGGGCGTCGGTCTGGCTGCGGTTGACGGCGAAGATGGTGACCTCGCCGGTCTCCTCGTTCCGCACGGCCGTGGTGTGCAGCAGGTCCACCGTGCCGAACTTCTTGGTCTCGTAGGTGGGCGAGTCGGCCCGTACGTCCAGCACCGTGCCGCGCCCGTACTTGGAGGCGGCGGCGAAGGGGAAGTAGGTGGTCTGCTTCCACGCCGGGCCGCCCGGCTCGGCGAGGATCGGGGCGATGACGTTGACCAGCTGGGCCAGGCAGGCCACCTTGACCCGGTCGGCGTGCCGCAGCAGGGCGATCAGCAGCGAGCCGAAGACCACGGCGTCGACGACGCTGTAGTGGTTCTCCAGCAGCCGGGGGACCTCCTCCCAGTCCTCCTGCGGCGGGTCGGTGTGGGCGGGGGCGTCCGGGTTCATGTACCAGACGTTCCACTCGTCGAAGGAGAGATTGATCCTCTTCTCCGACTTGAGCTTGGCGCCGACGTGGTCGCAGGTGGCGACGACCTTCTCGATGAAGGACTCGGTGTCCACCGCCGAGGCGAGGAACGAGTCGCGGTCGCCGTCCTTCTCCTCGTAGTAGGCGTGCAGCGAGACATGGTCGACCAGGTCGTAGGAGTGCTGGAGGACGGTGGCCTCCCACTCGGCGAAGGTGGCCATGCCGGAGCCGGAGCTGCCACAGGCGACGAGTTCCACGTCGGGGTCGATCTGCCGCATGGCGCGCGCCGTCTCGGCGGCCAGCCGCCCGTACTCCTCGGCCGTCTTGTGGCCGGTCTGCCAGGGGCCGTCCATCTCGTTGCCCAGGCACCACAGCTTGATGTCGAACGGGTCCTTGTCGCCGTGCGCGGCGCGCAGGTCGGACAGGGCGGTGCCGCCGGGGTGGTTGGCGTACTCCTGGAGTTCCAGGGCTTCGGCGACGCCGCGGGTGCCGAGGTTGACGGCCATCATCGGGGTGCCGCCGACCTTGCGGACGAAGTCGATGAACTCGCTCAGCCCGAACTGGTTGGACTCGGTGGAGCGCCAGGCCAGGTCGAGACGGCGCGGCCGGTCCTCCTTGGGGCCGACGCTGTCCTCCCACTTGTAGCCGGAGACGAAGTTGCCGCCGGGGTAGCGGATGGCGGTGACGCCGAGTTCGCGGACCAGGTCCAGGACGTCGGTGCGCAGCCCGGCGGCGTCGGCGGTGGGGTGGCCCGGTTCGTAGATACCGGTGTAGACGCAGCGTCCCAGGTGCTCCACGAAGGAGCCGAAGAGCCGCGGGTCCACCTCGGAGACGGCGAAGGCGGGGTCGAGGGTGAAGCGGGCGGTCGTCTGCTGAGCACTCATGCGGGTCCCTGACTGACTGAACGGTGTTGTTCGATGGTGTTCGTTATTTCGTACATCGGTCGCAGCTTCGAACAAAAAGAAAATCTAAGGTGGGAAGGAGCCGGCGTCAACGGGGTCCCCGTCACGTCCGCCGGCTCCTCTTCCTCTCCACTCCCCCGGCCGCGTCAGCCGCTGGTCGGCACCACCACCGGCCAGCCGGCCGCCGTCCAGCCGAGCCGGCTGATCGCCAGATGCGGCTCACCGCCGCGCTGGGTGTCGTAGTAGTGGTACACGAGCAGATCCCGCCCGCCGTCGCCGAGCAGCACATGCTGCCCGCCGGGGCCCAGATACCGGCCGCTGTTGCCCAGCAGCAGATCGCCGCCGCCGTTCAGCATCGAGCGCCCGGCGCTGTCGGTGAACGGGCCGGTCGGCGAGGTCGAGCGGCCCACCCGGATCTTGTACGTGGAGTCGAGCCCGGCGCAGCAGCGGTCGTACGAGGCGAACAGGTAGTACCAGCCGCCGCGCCTGACGACCTGGCCGGCCTCCACCGCGTACGGCGCGTCGGGCCGGGTGGCGAGGTGGGTGATGGGCGGGTTGCCGCTGCGCAGCCCGGTGGCCGGGTTCAGCTCCACGATGTGGATGCCGGTCCAGTACGAGCCGAACGTCATCCACAGCCGGCCGCCGTCCCACAGTACGGCCGGGTCGATGGCGTTGTACCGGTCGCCGGTGGCACTGGTCAGCACGATGCCCCGGTCGGTGAAGGTGCCGGGCGCGCCGGTGGGGCTGGTGGCCAGGCCGATGGCGGAGTTCTGCGAGCCGAAGGTGGAGACGGCGTAGTAGAGCCAGTACTGGCCGTTCGCGTAGGAGATGTCCGGGGCCCAGGGGCGGTCCTCGGTGCTGTAGCGGTCCCACCAGGCGGGCACGTTCTGCGGGGCGAACGCGCCGCCCTGCCGGGTCCAGTTGACCATGTCGGTGGAGACGTGGGCGTCGACGTTGCGGTGCGAGCCGTAGGCGACGTACCGGCCGTCGGCGAGCCGGATCATGGTCGGGTCGTGCAGTTGGGTGTCCCCGGCCGCGGGGTACGGGTCGGGGTACTCGGCCGCCCCGGCCGGGCCGGCCGGGAGGGCGACCGCCAGGGTGGCGGCGGTCAGTAAGGTCAGCAGGCGTTTCATTCCCGTTCTCATTCCCGTGCGGCTCCTTTGCGGACGGTGATGGGTCACTGGCCGGCGATGCCGGTGTGCGCGACGCCCCGGACGATCTGCCGCTGGAAGAACACGAACACGATCAGCAGCGGCAGCGCGGCCAGCAGGGACATGGCCATCAGCTGGGCCCAGCGGATCCCGAAGCTGGACTGGATGGTGGCGAGCCCGACCGGGAGGGTGGCGAGGTCCGGGTCGGTGGTGGCCAGGTAGGGCCACAGGAAGTTGTTCCAGGAGCCGATGAAGGTGAAGATCGACACGGCGGCCAGCACCGGGCGGGACAGCGGCAGCACGATCCGGAAAAAAATCCGCCAGCGGCCGGCCCCGTCGATGGTGGCGGCCTCCTCAAGCTCGGGCGGCACCGCCTGGAAGAACTTGTAGAGGATGAACAGCATGGCGGGCGCGGCGACCTGCGGCAGGATGACGCCCCAGTAGGTGTCCACCAGGCCCAGCGACCGTACGTTGGCGAACTGCGGGGCGGTGATGACCGTCCCCGGCACCATGATGCCGGCCAGGATCAGCCCGAACAGCGGCTTGCGGAACCGGAATTCGGTGCGGGCGAAGCCGTAGGCGGCCAGCGCGCACACGGTGACGGTGAGCGCGGTGACGCCGGTGGACACGATCACCGAGTTGAGCAGCCAGGCGGGGATGTCGCCCTCGCCGAGTACCTTGCGGTAGGCGTCCGGGCTCATGTTGGACTGGAGCCACTTCAGCGGCAGTTTCTGGGTGTCGCCCTCGGGCTTGAGGGAGGTGGACAGCGCCCACCCGAAGGGCACCAGCCACAGGGCGGCCAGCAGGCTCGCGATGGCGGTGAGGGTGATCTGCCCGGCGTTGCGCCGGAGCTTGACGCGGATGGTGCTCACTGGACCTTCTCCCCCCGGGTGCGCAGCAGCCACATCCGCAGCAGCGTGACCGTGACGATGAGGACGAAGACGATGTACGAGATCGCCGACGCGTAGCCGATGCGGTAGCTGGTGAAGCCCTGCTGGATGACGTACTGGACGACGGGCCGGGTCTCGTTGTTGGGGCCGCCGCCGGTCATCAGGAAGATCTGGTCGAAGACCTGGAGCGAGGCGAGCAGTTGGAGGATGACGATGAGGCCGGTGATGTTGCGCAGCATCGGCACCGTGATGTGCCACATGCGGGCGATGGGTCCGGCGCCGTCCAGCGCGGCGGCCTCGTACAGGTGGCCGGGGATGGACTGGAGGGCGGCGAGGTAGAGCAGGAAGCTGAAGCCGACGGTCCACCACACGGTGGCGAGCACGATGGAGAACATCGCCCAGTCGGCGTCGATCAGCCAGGGCACCCGGTGGCCGAGGGTGTTGTTGAGCAGCCCGAAGTCCGGTTCGTACAGCCACTTCCACATCTGGGCGATGACGGCGGAGGGCAGCAGGAACGGGGCGAAGAAGGCCAGCCGCCAGAACCACTTGCCGCGTTTGATGTGGTGGGCGAGGAGGGCGAGGCCGAGGGCGGCGAGCACGATCAGCGGGGTGATCATGACGGTGAACTTGAGGGTGTTGCCCAGGGAGTCCCACACCGCTTCGTCGCGGAACGCCTCGCGGTAGTTGTCGAGGCCGATGAACTCGGTGTCGATGCCGGCCAGGTTGGTCTCGTTCAGGCTGTACCAGAAGCCGGAGATCAGCGGCCAGATCAGGAACAGCGCGTACAGCAGCAGGAACGGGGCGACGAACCAGGCGCCGTGCTGGAAGAGGCCGCGGCGGGCGCGGATCGCCGGGGCGCTCATGCCGCGCTCCGTCCGCCGAAGGGGTTGCGGGTGGCGAGCAGTTTGCCGAGCGCCGCCCGGATGTCCCGGACGCCCTGGGCCGGGGTGGTGAAGCCCATGGCGGCGGCGGAGATGGTGTTGCCGACATCCGTCTGGAGCGCGGACTGGGTGCCGGCGAACCAGGCGGGCGGGTCGAAGGCGGCCTGGTCCATGGCGGCGCGGTATTCGGCCTGCGGCTCCATGGCGAGGTAGGCGGGGTCGGCCAGTACCGGGAGATAGGCCGGGACATGGCTGGCGGCGGCCCAGTCGATGCTGTTGCGCAGCAGCCAGGCCATCAGCACGTGGGCGTTCTCGTGCGCCGGGCCGCCCCGGTTGTCCTGGTGCGGCAGGACGAGGGTGTGGCCGTCGGCCTGGCCGGCGGGGGTGTCGCCGAGGATGGTGGGGAACGGGGTGACGCCGAAGTCCATCGCGGCGTCCCGGAAGTTGATGACCAGCCAGTTGCCGAACCAGACGAAGCCGCCGCCGTTGACGAGATAACCCACCAGGTCCTGGCCGGGTATGCAGTATTCCTCGGCCACCAGGCGGGCGAGGAAGGCCAGTACGGTCTCGGCCTTGTCGTCGTCGAGGGCGATGGCGGTGGAGTCGGGGCTGAGCAGCGCCCCGTCCGTCTGGGTGTAGAGGGAGAGGAACGCCCACCAGCATTCGACGGGTTGCAGGGCGTTCCAGCCCAGTGGTGAGGCGCCGGTGACCTCGCGTACGGCGTCCAGCGCGGCGAGGAAGCCGGCCTCGCCACGGGTGGGGAGCAGCTTGCCGTCCGGGCCGAGCAGTCCGGCCTGCTCGCACACCGGGCGGTTGTAGAAGTGGACGAAGGCGAAGACGTCCAGCGGCAGCCCGTACAGCCGGCCGTCGATGGTGGCGGCGTCCCACAGCAGTGGGTTGAAGTCCTCGCGGCGGATGCCCTGTTGGGCGAGCAGGTCGGTGTCGATGGGGTCCAGGAGCCGGCCGGGGGCGAAGCCGGGCAGCCGGCCGAGGTGGACGACGCCCAGTTCGGGGGCCCGGCCGCCGGCGCCGGCCATGGCGAGCTTGGTGTAGTACGGGGCGCCCCACTCCAGGGTGACGTCGTCGACGGTGATGCCGGGGTGTTCGGCGCGGAACCGGTCGAGCATGGCGCGCATGTTGGCGCCGTCGCCGCCGCCGAAGAGGTTCCAGAACCGGACGCGTTCGCCGTCGCCGGCGATCGAGACCGGGGATCCGCACCCGGTGGCGAGCGATCCCAGCGCGGCGGCACCGCTCGCCCCGGCGGCCCCGGCCAGCAGTCGGCGCCGGGTGAACCCGGGTGGTGGAAGGGAGTGTTGGGACATCGGCGGCTCTCATCCCCATAGACACAGTCGATCGATATTTCGAACGACGATCGGATATCCGAACGCGCTCGAAACGTAAGGCCGCCGCACCACAGGGTCAACCGTCAGGACACAAGAACCGAAATTTTCCCGCGCCGGCACACAACAGGGCCCGGGCGGACCGCCCATGGCGTCCACCCGGGCCCCGGCCCACCTCGGTGCCCTACAACCGCACCAGCATCTTCCCGGTGTTCTCCCCGCGCAGCAGACCCAGGAACGCGTCCACCGTGTGCTCGATGCCGTCCACCACGGTCTCCTCGTAGCGCAGTTCGCCCGAGCGCACCCAGCCGCTCACCCGCTCCAGGAAGCGCGGCTGCAACTCCAGGTGGTCGAGCACCAGCATCCCCTCGATCCGCAGCCGCTTGCCGATGATCTGCGCCAGATTGCGCGGCGCGGCCGGCGGCTCGGTGGCGTTGTACAGCGAGATCATCCCGCAGATCACCGCCCGGCCGTGGAGGTTGAACGCGTCGATCGCCGCCTCCAGCTGCTCCCCGCCCACATTGTCGAAGTAGTAGTCGATGCCGTCCGGCGCCGCCGCCCGCAGCTGCTCGGTGACCGGGGTCGGGTCCTTGTAGTTGAACGCCGCGTCGAAGCCCAGCTCCTCCGTCAGCCGGCGCACCTTCTCCGCCGACCCGGCGCTGCCGATCACCCGGCCCGCGCCCAGCAGCCGCGCCAGCTGCCCCACCTCGCTGCCCACCGCCCCGGCCGCGCCCGAGACGAAGACCGTCTCGCCCTTCCGCAGCGGGGCCACCTCCGTCAGCCCCGCGTACGCGGTCAGGCCGGTCGCGCCCAGCACTCCGAGGTAGCTGCTGAGCGGGGCCTCGTCGGCGGACACCCGAGTGGCCCGCGCGGAGTCGAGCACCGTGTGCGTACGCCATCCCAGGCTGTGCAGCACCTGATCCCCCGGGGCGAACCCGGTGACCCCCTCCCCCACCGCGAGCACCTCGCCGACCGCGGCGCCGTCCATCGGGGCGTCCAGCCGGAACGGGGGCACGTACGAGGGGACGTCGTTCATCCGGCCGCGCATATATGGGTCCACGGACAGAAAGACGTTCCGTACCAGCAACTGCCCGGCGCCCGGGGCCGGCAGCGGGATCTCACGCAGCGCGAAGTCCCCGGGGACGGGGACGCCGTGCGGGCGCGCGACGAGATGCCATGCCTGGGTGGTGGTGGGCAGGGTCATGGATGAACCTCCGGGGGGGGACGACCGCTCGGCGGGGCCGCGGTGCCGCGGCCCCGCCCGTGCAACCCTTTCCCCCCGGCGGGTGTTCCGTACCGCTACCCCGCGAACGCCGGCTGCGGCAGCCCGAGGCCCGCGCCCGGCAGCACCAGCACCGAGCCGGCCAGCGGTTCGGCCGCCGGATCGGTCCCGGTGGCGGCGGTGGTGATGTACAGATCGGTCAGGTCGGCCCCGCCGAACGCGCAGGCGGTGGGCTGCGAGACCGGCACCGGCACCGTACGGTCCAGCTCGCCGGCCGGCGTGTAGCGCAGCACCGCCGCGCCGCCCCAGAACGCCACCCACAGGCAGCCGTCGGCGTCCACCGTCAGCCCGTCCGGGTCGCCGGCCACGCCGCTGGTGTCCACCAGCGGATCGCGCCGCACCTCGCCCTCGTCGGTGAAGGTCAGCACATCGATCCGCCGGGTGGGGCTGTCGACGTAGTACGCCCGCCCGCCGTCCGGGCTCCAGCCCAGGCCGTTGCTGACGGTGACCTCGGGCAGCAGGGTGTGGACGGTGCCGTCCGCGTCCACCCGGATCAGTGCGCCGCCGCCGGGAGCCTGGTCGTACCGCATGCTCCCCGCCCACAGCGAGCCGTCCGGGGCCACCGCCGCGTCGTTGGCGCGCCGCCCCGGCACCACCTCGCGGTGCAGCCAGCGGAAGCCGGTGCCGTCCGGCTCGTACAGGCCGATGCCGTCGCGCAGATTGGCGACCAGGCCGCCGCCGGCCCGTGGCTTGGCGGCGCCGACGTGCTGCTCGACCGGCAGCACGGTGCGCCGGCCGGTCGCCGGGTCGAAGGAGTGGATGCGGGAGCCCAGGATGTCCACCCAGATCAGCCGGCCCGCCGCCGGGTCCCAGGTCGGACCCTCGCCCAGCTCCGCCCGGCCCCTTATCGCGACCTCAAGCCCCTGTCCCAGCTGCTGTGTCACGCGAACCCTCTCCCTTGAGTGTCTGCCGGTGCTGCCGGTCCGCCGTTAGTCCCGGCCGCCGCTGCCGCCGCTGCCGCCGCCGTGGTGCCCCAGCCGCCGCGACAGATCGGCCGCGCCCCGGGCCGCCAGCCCGGCCAGCTCCTCCTGCCGCCGCTCGCTCCAGCGGATCATCGGCACCGAGACGGAGAGCGCGGCGACCACCCGGCCGGCCCGGTCCCGTACCGGGGCGGCCACACAGCTGACGTCCGGGTTGGACTCGCGCTGCTCGTAGGCGATGCCCCGCTCCCGTACCCGCGCCAGCTCGGCGCGCAAGTCCTCGGGGGAAGTGAGGGAGTTGGGGGTCATGGCGGTCAGCTCGGCCGGCAGCCGGGCGGCCAGGTCCTCGGCCGGCAGGGCGGCCAGCAGCATCTTGCCGACGGCGGTGCAGTGCGCGGGCAGCCGGCGGCCGGTGGCGGAGACCATCCGTACGGCGTGGGTGCTGTCCACCTTGGCGATGTAGATGACGTCGGCGCCCTCCAGGACGGCGACATGCACGGTCTCCCCGCAGGTCTCGGCGACGGCGCGGGCGACCTGCTGCCCCTCGGCGGCCAGGTCGAGCTGCTCGGCGTAGCGGCTGCCGAGCTGGTACGTGCGCACGCCGAGCCGGTAGCGGCCGGGCTGCTCGGGGACCGGGACCAGATAGGAGCGGGCGGCCAGGGTGGTGACCAGCTCGTGGACGGTGGTGCGCGGCAGCTGGAGTCTGCGGGTGATCTCGGGCGCGGAGAGCGTGCCGTCCCCGTCGAGGAACAGCTCCAATATGTCCAACGCCCGGCTGACCGCCGGTACGCGACGCCCCATGACCGCGGCCTCCGCTCGTTTCGTGTTCGGCATTCCGGGCAGCTGCCGGAATGCCGAACAGCACGCTACCGAGCCGGGCACTCCCCCGGCAAGAGGCGGCGGCAGGGCGGGAGAGGCGGGCGGGGTACGAGGGTGGGCGGGGGTACGGGGTCAGGCGGCCTCTTCGTCGACTCTTCCCGTCGCCCCGGACCGGCGCACCTCGCGCAGCTTCTCCACCACCGGGTCCGGCAGCTTGTCGCCGGCCCGGTCCATCACGGCGCCGGCGGCCTTCGCGGCGGCCTGGCGTCCGGTCTGGTTGGCGGTGTCCACACTGTTGCGCACGGCGGGCCGCTCCAGGAACCGCTGAGCGGCCTCCACCAGCTGCTCGTACCGCTCGCGCCCGGCCCGGGCACCGAGCACGTAACCGACCGCCGCACCTGCGACGAAGATGAGCTTGCGCATGGGGATGCGTCCTTCCTCGTACGTACTGCCTGTCGTACTTACAGGCGCCCCGTTAACCGATTTCGAAGCACCGCCTCACATGCGCTAATGTATTGCCCGCAGCGAGGGAACGCCCCCGGAAGGTTGGGGAGGCAGACCCGAGCGGCGCAGTCCCCTGTAGCTCAATTGGCAGAGCAGCCGGCTGTTAACCGGCAGGTTACTGGTTCGAGTCCAGTCGGGGGAGCATCACTCGAAGGGCCCCGTTCAGGGGCCCTTCGGCGTTCCGCATGCATCACTGCCCGCTGACCGGGAACCGATCACCCCGTGACCGTTGTCCTAGCCTCCGTACAACCGCCCCCGGTCCGGGCGGGAGATCGTATGAGCAGCTATGCTGCGGCAGACGGCGCGCACAAGTGTGCGCGGCACGCCGTTGATGGGGCGGTAGCTCAGCCGGTTAGAGCAACGGACTCATAATCCGTCGGCCGTGGGTTCGAGTCCCACCCGCCCCACACCAGCAGGCCGGGCGCGCGTCAGCGCCCGGCCTCCGGCTTGTCCGGCGGGCACGGCTACCGCGCCCCGCCGCGTGGCCGGGTGAGGATGGCGCGCAGCTCCTCGGGCGCGATCTTCGGCCGGCGGTCCGCCGTCAGCAGCCCGTTGATCTCCTGCTCCGTGTCGGTGAACTGGGTGACGCAGAACCCGGCAAGCCCGGAGTCCACCGCCGCCGCCACCAGGGCCGCCAGCCGGTCGGCGAAGTCCTGCCCGGTGGCCACCGTCCCGTACCCGAACCACTCCTCGCCCCGGGCCGGTTCGAGGGTGGCCCCGCCGAACTCGCTGAGCACCACCGGCTGCCCCCGGTGCCGTACGCCGTCCAGGGTGAGCCGCCGCGCCCCCGGCCACCGCTCGACCAGCTCACCGCGCCGCAGCGCGGGCTCCCCGTACCGCTCGCGCAGCACCGCCGCGTCCTGTGTGTAGTCGTGGACGCCCCAGATGTCGGCGGCGGAGATCTCCCAGCCGTCGTTGGAGACCGCCGGGCGGGACGGGTCGAGAGCCTTCGTCAGGTGGTAGAGGGCGTCCATGAAATGCCGCTGCTCGGGGACCAGAGCGGGGTTCGGCACGGACCAGGACTCGTTCACCGGCACCCAGGCGACGATCGAGGGGTGGCTGAGATCGCGCAGGATCGCCTCGGTCCATTCGGCGGTCACCCGCCGCACGGTCTCCGTACCGAACACGTACGCGGACGGCATCTCCTCCCACAGCAGCAGCCCCAGCCGGTCCGCCCAGTAGAGGAACCGGGGGTCCTCCAGCTTCTGGTGCAGGCGCAGCCCGTTGAGGCCGATCTCCTTGGCCAGCTCGGCGTCCCGGCGCAGCCCGCCGGCCGGGGCGGCCAGCCGGCTGTCGGGCCAGTAGCCCTGCTGGAGCGCGAACCGCAGGAAGTACGGCTTGTGGTTGAGCAGGAAGACCCCGTCGTCCCAGCCGAGGTCGCGCAGGCCCAGATAGGAGTGCACCAGGTCCACGGGGGTGCCGTCGGCCGCGTCGGTCAGCTCCACCGTCGCGTCGACCAGCTGCGGGTGCTCGGGGCTCCACAGCAGGCCGTCGAGGTCCTGGGCGTGCCGCAGCGCGGGGACGGAGATGTCGAACGCCGCCTCCTGGCCGTCGGTCAGCATCCGCTGCTCCGCGAGCAGCCGGTCGCCCAGGGTCAGGCGGACCGTCAGCCGCAGCGGGCGGCGCGGCCAGCGGCTGAGGCCAAGTCGGCAGCGGACCCGGGCGTGGGCGACCTCGGGAATCCAGTGCAGTCGCGTCACATGCTGCTCGGGGACCTCCTCCAGCCACACCGGCTGCCAGATGCCGGAGGTGCGGTGGTACCAGATGGTGTGCGGTTCGCGGCGCCAGTCCTGCTTGCCCCGGGGCTGGGTGGCGTCGGACGGCTGGTCCTCGGCCCGTACCACCAGGATGTGCGGGCCGTCCCGGCCGATGGCCTCGGTGAGATCGCAGCTGAAGGGGGTGTGGCCGCCCTCGTGCCGGCCCACGGGGTGGCCGTCGAGCCAGATGTCGGCCCGGTGGTCGACCGCACCGAAGTGCAGCAGCAGCCGGCGGCCGGGGGCCGGCCGGGTGAGGTCGAGGGTGCGCCGGTACCAGAGCACCGGGTGGAAGCCGGTGTCCGCGATGCCGGAGGCGGCGGACTCGGGCGGGTAGGGGACGGTGATGGTGCGGGTGTACGGGGCGGTGGTCGCCGGATCCATCCAGCGGTCGGACCGGCCGTGGTCCGCGTCGTCGTGGGCGAACCGCCAGGGGCCGCTCAGCTCGCGCCAGCGGGGGTCCCGGACGAGCTGCGGCCTGGGGTGGCCCTCGGCGTCCAGGTGGGTGTGCGGCATGTGATGACTCCGGTGGTGTCGTGACGGGGTGGTTCAGCCTTCCGGCCGGGACCGCAGCTCCACGGCCGTGGCGGCGAACGCCAGCGGTCCGGGCAGCAGCGGCACCAGGGGCGGGATGGACCAGGCGAGCAGCGCGGCCAGCAGCACCGCGCCGCCGAGCAGGGCGGCGCCGTACGGGTCGGCGGCCGAGCGCAGCAGAGCCGTCCGGGCGGACAGCCGGTGCGGCGCGGGGAGCGCGGTGGCGCGCAGCCCGACGACGGCGGCGCCCAGGGCGAGCAGCGCCAGGGCGGGGGTCAGGAGGGTCGCGCCGGGCACTCCGGCGCGCGCCAGTGCGGCGTCGGTCAGCAGGACGAGAACGAGCAGCGGCGCGAGCAGTCCGGCGGCCAGCGCGCGCACGGTGAGCTGGGCGCGGAGCTCGCCCAGGTACGTACCGGCCCGGAGGTCCGTGCCGGTGCGCAGGGCCTCCCGCAGGGTCGCGCAGGCGGCGGCGAAGGCGGCCGGGGCGGTGATCACGGGCAGGCAGGCGAGGCTGGTGAGCAGGCCGAGGAGCAGCATGTCGGCGAAGCGGGTGAAGCCCGGGCCGAAGATCTCGCCGGCCTCGCGGCGGTCGCGGTCGGCGCCCGGTATCGGTGGCACGCCGGCTCACCCCCGCAGTCCGCTGGTGGCCACGCCCTGCACCAGATAGCGCTGGAAGACGAGGAAGAACAGAACGATGGGCAGGACGGAGATCACCGACATCGCGAACATCGGGCCGTAGGCGGAGGTGCTCGACTGGTCGACGAAGCTGCGCAGCGCGAGGGTGATGGTGAATTTCTCCGGTGAGAAGAGATAGATCATCTGGGTGAAGAAGTCGTTCCAGGTCCAGATGAAGGTGAAGATGGCGGTGGTGATCAGCGCGGGCCTGCTGAGCGGCAGGGTGATCGACCAGTAGGTGCGGAACGGGCCACTGCCGTCGATCCGGGCGGACTCCTCCAGTTCCCTGGGCAGTCCGCGCATGAACTGGACGATGAGGAACACGAAGAACGCCTCGGTGGCGAGGAACTTGGGCAGAATCAGCGGCCAGTAACTGTCCACCATGCCCAGCCGGTTGAAGATGATGTACTGCGGGATGAGCACCACGTGGTGCGGCAGCATCAGGGTCGCCACCATGAAGGCGAACAGCGTCTTGCGCATCCGGAAGCGCAGCCGAGCGAAGGCGTAGGCCGCCAGCGAGCAGGAGATGACGTTGCCGAGGACCGCGCCGGTGGCGATCAGCAGGGAGTTGCCGAGCAGCCGGGTGACGGAGATGCCGGACACCCCGTCCAGGGCGGTGGTGTAGTTGGACCACTCCAGACGGCTGGGCCACAGGTCGAGGCTGGTCACCACCTCGTCGGCCGGTTTGAGGGAGGTGGCCAGCAGCCACACCAGGGGGTAGAGCAGGACCAGCAGGCAGAGCGCGGCGACCGTGTGCGGCAGCCACCGTCTCGCGGCGGTGTTCGCGGTGTTCGCGGTGTTCATGGTCAGCGTCCCCCCTCGTCGGCGTAGAAGACCCAGGACCGGGAGGTCCGGAACACGATCAGGGTGAGCGCCCCGACCGCGAGCAGCAGCAGCCAGGCCATGGCGGCGGCGTAGCCCATGTGGGAGGCGGTGAAGCCGCGTTCGTAGAGGTAGAGGGTGTAGAAGAGGGTGGAGTCGGCGGGGCCGCCGGTGCCGCCGCTGATGGCGAAGGCCGGGGTGAAGACCTGGAAGGAGTTGATGATCTCCAGCACCAGGTTGAAGAAGACGACCGGGGAGAGCATCGGCAGGGTGATGGAGAGGAACCGCCGCCACCGGCCCGCGCCGTCGAGCGCGGCGGCCTCGTACAGATCGGTGGGGACCTGCTGGAGTCCGGCCAGGAAGATCACCATCGGGGCGCCGAACTGCCACACCGACAGCAGGATGACGGCGTACACGGCGAGGCTGGGGTTGCCGACCCAGCCGCCGGTGTCGAGGCCGATCCACTCCAGGACGTTGGGGACGGAGCCGCCGTCGTTGAACAGGGCGCGCCACACCAGGGCGATGGACATGCTGGCGCCGAGCAGGGAGGGCGCGTAGAACGCCGAGCGGTAGAAGGCGCGGCCGGTGGTGAGGTTCTTCAGCAGCATGGCCACGCCGAGCGCCAGGGCCAGCTTGAGCGGGACCGCCACCGCCACGTACAGCACGGTGGTGCCCACCGAGCGCCAGAAGCGGGGGTCCTCGGCGAGCAGGTCGGTGTAGTTGCGGGTCCCGACCCACTGGGGTGGGTCGAAGAGGTTGTAGTCGGTGAAGGACAGGTACAGGGACACCGCCATCGGGAGCAGGGTCAGCACCACCGCGCCGAGCACCCAGGGGGTGAGGAACACCGAGGCGGGCCACTGCTGTTCGCGCGGCCGGCGGCGGCGCGTCCTGGCCCGGGGCGGGGTCGTCCGAGAGGTGGTCATGGTCTCAGCTCCCGGTCGGCCTCGGCGATGAGTTCGCGGGCGGCCCGCCGTGGGGTGGCGAGCCCGAACAGCACGCGCTGGTAGGTGCGGCCGAATGCCTTGTTGATGGCGACGTCGCCCTTGGGCGGGGCGGGCGGCGGGGGCGCCAGACCGTACTCCTCCATCTGCCGGGCGTACACGTAGATTTCCCGCTCGGCGCCCTGGAGGGTGGCGGAGAGCCGGGTGGCGATGGCCCGGTTGGGCGGGGTGGCGCGGGTGAAGCCGAGGATGTCGGCGGCGTCATCGTCGTTGAGGAGGAAGTCGATCAGCTGGGCGGACTCGGTGGGGTGCGCGGTGTTGGCGGAGATGCCGAGCAGCATGTTGGGCTTGACGTAGGAGCCGGGCCGGCCGCCGGTGGTCGGGGCGGGGGCGAGGCGTACCTGGTCGCCCAGCAGTGCCGGGTAGCCGGGGAAGGTGGCGTCCCAGGTGAAGTCGGCGGCGGCCAGGCCGCGGCCCATGGGGGTGGTCTCGGTGCTGTTGATCTGCACGCTGTCCCGGGCCTGGGAGATGGCGCCCTCGGCGCGCAGGTCGTCGAAGAAGGTCCAGAAGGCGGTGAGTTCGTCCTCGGTGAAGCCCAGCCTGGCCTGGTCGGCGTACAGCTGGCCGCCCCGGGAGCGCAGCCAGGTCTCGAAGACGTCCTCGTTGCCGGCGCCGTCGCCGGCGCCGGTCACCGGGCGGCCGTCGGGGGCGGTGAGCCCGAGGGCGGCGATCTTCCGGTTGGCGGTGGCCCAGTCCTGCCAGGTCCAGCTGGGCGGTGGCGGGACGGGGACGCCGGCCTGCCGGTAGAGGTCGGAGTCGTAGGCGTACCCGGTGATGCCGCGGCCCATGGGCAGCGCGAAGGTCTCCTGCCGGTAGGTGCCGGTGCGCAGGAAGTCCGGGTCCATCTCGGCGGTGCGGATGGTGCCGTCCCGCATCGGCTCGTCGAGGGTGCGCAGGACGCCGCCGGCCGCGTACTGGACGATCTGCCGGTAGTCGAGCTGGGCCACGTCGGGGATGCCGCCGCCGGCGGCCTGGGTGGCCAGCTTCTGGAGGTAGGAGCCGAAGTCCGAGGTGGAGGTGCGGACGGTGACGCCGGGGTGGGCGGCCTCGAAGAGCCGGACGGCGTCGCGGGTGCGGGCGGCCCGGTCGTCGTTGCCCCACCAGGAGAAGCGCAGGGTGACCCGGCGGGAGTCGGTGCCGCCGGAGGAGCGGCCGGCGCAGCCGGTGAGGGCGGGGGCGAGGGCGGCGCCCAGGCCGGCCCCGGCGGCGGCCAGGACGGCGCGGCGGGGCGGGGATCGGCGTGGGCCGCTTCGGGGTTCGGGCATGCGGGCGCTCCAGGGCAGGGGGTGGGAGGGGCGCCGGGGGCGGCGGGTGGTGCGGCCGACAGCGCTGGTGTCCAACGTTGTAGTTGTGGCCGGTTCGGGGGTCAAGCCCTTGTGCGGAAGGGAATTCGGGGCCGCCCCGAGGGCTGACACCGGAGTCGGTGGCGGGCATAATCCCCGAAACGCGCGTGAGGAGATGGTCGGTGGCGGCGGTGCGGCTCAAGGATGTGGCCGAGCGGGCGGGGGTGTCGATCAAGACGGTTTCCAACGTTGTACGGGACGCCCCCGGGGTATCGGGCGCCACCCGGGAGCGGGTGCTGCGGGCGGTGCGGGAGCTGGGCTACCGGCCGAACGCGTCGGCGCGCCGGCTGCGTACCGGGCACAGCGGGCTGATCGGGCTGGCCGTACCGGAGCTGACCACGCCCTACTTCGCGGAGCTGGCCCACCATGTGCGGGCGGAGGCGGCGGCGTTGGGCCTGACGGTGCTGATCGAGGAGACGCTGGGAGATCCCACCGAGGAGCTGCGGCTGGCGACCGGGGTCGGGGCTTCCCTGCTGGACGGCATGATCCTGTCCCCGCTGCGCGTCACCCCGGCCGAACTCGCGCCGGTGGCGAGCGAGTTTCCGCTGGTGCTGCTGGGTGAGCGCAGCTACGCGGGCGAGCGGATCGTGGCCGATCACGTGCTGATCGACAACGTGGCGGCGGCCCGGGGGGCCACCACGCATCTGGCCGGGCTCGGCCGTACCCGGATCGCCGCCGTCGGGGTGGACCACCAGGCGTCGGAGACCAGCCGGCAGCGCCTCCAGGGCTACCAGCTGGCCCTGCACGAGGCCGGGTTGACCTTCGATCCGCGGCTCGCCCCGCTGGTCAAGGAGTTCGACCGCCCCAATGGCCTGGTGGCGATGCGCGCCCTCACCCGGCTGCCGGCCGCCGAACGCCCCGACGCGGTCTTCTGTTTCAGCGACATGCTGGCGCTGGGCGCGCGGCGGGCGCTGTACGAGGCGGGGCTGCGGATTCCCGAGGACGTCGCCGTGGTGGGTGTGGACGGCTCCGAGGAGGGGCGCTACGGCACGCCGTCGCTCAGCTCGGTGATCCCCGACAAGGCCGCGATCGCCGCACTGGCCGTGACATGTCTGGTGACCCGGATCCGTTCGACGGAGCGGTTGCCGTTCGAGGTTCATCTCGCGCCGCACTGGCTGGACGCGCGGGAGTCGACCCATGGGGGGCGGCGCCCGCTGTCTCCCTGAACCCTTGGTCAAGAAGGGGAAGTGATCGTGAAAGAGCGAGGAAGAAACCGCCTGTTACCCGCCGCGCTGCTGCTGGCGCTGATCGCCGCCGTCCTCGCCCCGCCGGGCGCGGCGGCGAACGCGCCCGGGGACAGCTTCTACACCAGGGCCTCGGTGAACGAGGTGATCGCCGCGTCCCGGGTCATCCGGCTCGAACACAGCGGCTCCGCGAACGGGACGCTCATCGGCACCTTCGAGCACGCCCAGCGCGGCGGCGGTGCCTCCGAGTTCGTGATCCGCACCTCGAAGGACGACGGCGCGACGTGGAGCACGCTGGCGACGGTGGGCGATCCGCTCACCGGCGACGGGCACCCCTCGGACCAGTTCTGGCAGCCGTTCCTCTTCGAACTGCCGCACCAGATGGGCGCGTTCCCGGCCGGCACGCTGCTGCTCGCCGGCAATATCGCGCCCAGCTCCAATGTCCGCACCGACTTCGTCCTGTGGCGCAGCACCGACCACGGCGCGAGCTGGACGTTCCAGTCGATCCTCCAGACCGGCGGCGGCAGCCGGGGCGCGCCCAACGGCGGCTCCGGGATCTGGGAGCCGTTTCTGACCGTGGACGGGGCCGGCCGGCTGGCGATGTTCTTCGCCGATGAGCGCCGGCAGCCGGAGCGGGCGCAGATCATCGCGCACATGGTCTCGCCGGACGGCGGGGTCACCTGGAGCGCGAACCCGGACGGCTCGACGAACTTCGCGCCCGGTCTGGTGGTCGATGTGGAGAGCACTTCCGCCACCGACCGTCCGGGCATGCCGACCACCGCGACGCTGCCGGACGGGCGGATGGTGCTGGCGTACGAGATCTGCGGGCAGGGCCGCAACTGTGAGGCGTACACGAAGATGTCCACGGACGGCGGGCTGACCTGGGGCGGTGGCCCGGCCGATCTGGGGCGGATGGCCGTCACCTCGGACGGCCGGTATCTGGGCAGCAGCCCGTATCTGGTGTGGAGCCCGGCGGGCGGCCCGGGCGGGCGGCTGCTGATGGGCGGCATGCGGACCCGCTTCGCCGCCGACAACGCGTTCACGGTCGAGGACCGGCAGGCGGTGTTCGTCAAGGATCCGGATTCGGCGGGGCCGTGGTCGTGGCTGCCGGCGCCGTTCGGGCCGGTCGCGGGGGGCACCAACTGTTCCACCAGCTACAGCCCGGATCTGCTGCTGGACGCCTCCGGTACCTCGCTGCGGTTCACCACCGCCACCTCGACCGGTCCGACCGGCTGCATGGCGGCCACCGCCGCGGGGAACAGCGGAGTGCTGCCGTACACGAGCGACTTCGGGCGCGGCACCTCGGGCTGGATCCACTACGGCGGCTGCTGGGCGACCGCCGGCGGGGTGCTGTCGGAGAGCTGCGGCGGCGACGGTGGCAACAAGTCGGTGGCCGGCTCCACGGGGTGGACGGACTACCGGCTCCAGGGGGAGGTGCGCCGGGACAGCGGCGGTCAGGCGGGGTTCGCGGTGCGGGTGTCGGATCCGCGCGCCGGGGCCGACGCCCTCAACGGCTACTTCGTCGGGGTCAACGCGAGCAATGTCTTCCTGGGGAAGCAGAACGGCGGCTGGCAGCCCTTCACGTACGCGCCGATCCCCGGTGGTCTGGCCACCGGCAGCTGGTACCGGCTGACGGTGGACGTGGTGGGCTGCACGATCTCGGTGTCCGGCACCCCGGCCGGCTCGGGCGCGGCACCGGTCTCCCTCAGCCACACGGATCCGCAGTGCTCCTTCCCGGCGGGCGCGGTCGCCGTCCGGGCGCAGAGCGGCCCGGCGAGTTGGCGGGACATCACGGTCACCAGCCGCTGAGTGCGGGGTCAGGCGGCGGTGCGGCTGCCGGTCAGGGGCCGGGCGGCACCGTCGTCCGGCCCCTGACCGGCAGGAGGCGGCGGGAGTGCCAGGCGGCGGCGTACAGGGTGAGCGCGGCGGCGAACGCGGCGCCGCCGCGCTTGGCCGCGCCGGTCAGCACGCCTTCGGCGAAGCTGCCCCAGGGGGCGGCGACGGTCGTGGCCGGGTACGAGGTGTCGATGGTGCCGTCGTCGAGGGTGCGGGTGATGGGGTGGTCGTAGTCCACCACGGTGGTGTGCCGGTGGGCGGCGACGTCGGTACGGGCCTGGGCGGCGACGCCCAGCACGGTGGCCAGGGCGAGCAGCGCCACGACGGCCGTGCGCAGGGGTCGGCTCAGCCGGCCGGCGGCGGCGTCCTGGCGGGCCGGCGGCCGGTCGCGGTGGCGCCACAGGTGGTGGCCGATCAGCGCGAGGCCGATGACGGTGCTCAGGGTCTGGAGGAGGCGCGGAACCGGCACCAGATCTCCGTGGGTGAGGGCGTCCCAGACCAGATGGGTGGCGATGCCGAGCGCGGCGGACAGCAGCAGCCACCCGGCGTACCGGGCCCGGTCCGGTGCGCCCTGGGGCCGGTGGGGCGCGGGGAGGCGCAGGCCGGTGGGGAGCAGCGCGCTGAGCGGCCCGCGCAGCAGGTTCCAGGCGAGGACCAGGGCCAGTGTCATCGGCAGGTTGACCAGGAGGCCGGCCGGGGCGTGGGTGGTGGTGGCGTTGAGCAGTGGCTCGTACCAGTGGCCGGGGGCGGTGGCGGCGATGCCGAGTTCGCCGAGGTAGTAGGGGAGGTCGGGTGCCATGGCGCCGGCGACCAGGGCGGCGGGGACGAAGGGGCGGCGCAGCAGGGGCAGGACCGCGGCGGGGTGGGACAGGGTGAACGGCAACGCGGTGATCTCTCTGCTCGCACTCCAGAATGGAACGCAGCTGAGACTATTCACTTCAACGGACTATGGCAACCGGGGCCCGGCGCCGCTCAGCTCCGGCCACCCCGTACCCCCCGTACCCCCCGAACCCCCGCCGTGAGCCCGACAGCCAGCGCCAACACCAGCACCAGCCCCGCCACCGGCCCCGCGCCGAGCCCGGCATCCCGGTACATCCGGCCGAGCAGCGGCGGCGCGGCCAGCGCCATCGCGCCCAGCTCGCACAGCCCCCACGAGCCACGGCGCACCGCCAGCACCACGCCCGAGCCGGCCAGCACCAGCAGCGGCCACACCCCGTAGTCCGTGGTCACCGAGAACTCCCCGGTGGACACCGCCACCGCCGGAAACCAGCCGACCCCCGCCATCACCCCGGCCGCCGCCGACAGACCCGGATCGGCCCGCCGGTCCGGCGGACAGGCCAGCACCACCGCCACCGCCAGCAGCGCCGCCACCGGCACCGCCGCTCCCCCGCCCCTGGCCGGCTCCACCGCCGGCCACACCGCCGCCGTCCCCAGCAGCCCGGCCACCGCGACCGACACCCCCGCCGCCCACCGGCCGGTCAGCGCCACGACCGCGCCGACGCACACCAGCAGCGAACCCAGCAGATACAGCCCCCACCCGGCCCCCATGGTGGCGAACTCCACCCGGGCCGGGGTCGGCGAGATGACCAGCGCCCGATACCAGCGGGTCAGCTCAAGACCGCCGGCCACCGCCGAGGCCGCCAGCGCGAACGGCGCCGCCACCGCGCACAGCCGCCCGCCGCGCGACGCCGAGTCAAGCCCCAGCCGGACCCGCAGCGCGTGCGCCGCCAGATCGGCGTCGGCGCGCAGCCGGGCCGCCCGCGACAGGTCCGCCGTCAGCTCCCGGTGCGCCCCGGCGATCTCCGACCCGTGCGCGGCCCGGTAGCCGGCCGGGTACAGGCGGGTCAGCCGGTCGCTCATGTGGCCCGCACGGCGCCGCCGATGCCGAGCCGCCGCCTGACCTCGGAGGCCGTCGCCGCCATCCGCTCCGCCTCGGCCGCCAGCCGGTCCCGCCCGGCATCGGTGAGCGCGAAGGTACGACGGGCCCGCCCGTCCACCACCTCCTCGCGCTCCACCCGGATCAGCCCTTCCCCCAGCAGCCGGTCCAGCGCCCCGTACAGCGCCCCGGTACGCGGCACCACCCGGCCGTCCGTGATGGCCTTGACCTCCTGCGCGATGGCATAACCGTGCCGTGGCTCGTTCGCCAGCGCCGTCAGCAACAGCAGCGCCAGCTCCTGCATCCCTCGCTCACTCATCCCACCAGACTATTCCGCCCACCGGATTCCCCGGTCCGCCTACTCCTTCGCCTCCCGCCGCCGGCCGTGCAGGGACAGGGCCAGCCAGCAGCCCCAGCCGATCGGCTGAAGGAGCCAGTAGCTCCAGATGCGGTAGAGCAGCGTGGCGGCCAGGGCGTCGGCGGCGCTCAGGCCGTACACCACCAGCAGGGCCGCCATGCTGGCCTCCACCACCCCCACCCCGCCCGGGGTCAGCCGCAGGCTGCCCGGGATCTGCGTCAGCCCATAGGCGATCAGCACACCGTGCCAGGGCACCGAGATGCCCAGCGCCCACAGCGAGGCGATCAGACAGGCCGCGTCCAGCAGCCAGTTGAGCTGGGCGTACGCGTACGGGCGCAGCCACGGCCGGAACCCGGGCTGGAGGGTGCGGGCCTGCACCAGCAGCCGGTTCAGCGACTCGGCACCCTCCCGGATTTTGCGGTGCCGCTCCTGGGCGCGCTGCCACCGGCGGGCCGCCCAGTCCTGTACGGCGGGCGAACGCGCCAGGAGCAGCACCAGCAGCGTCAGGAGCAGCAGCCCGATCCCGATCCGGCCGAGAATGGCACCGGGTCCCCGGGCGCCCGCCGTCAGCAGCCCGGCCGCCAGCACCACGATCAGGCCGATCGCCGACAGCGCGCCCGCGATCACGAGCGAGGCGGCGGCCAGCGCCTTGCTCGCGCCCCGCCGGTGCAACTGCTGGTAGAGCCAGGCGGCGGAGAACGCGGCCCCGCCCGGGAGCGCGCCGGCCACCGCGTTCGAGGCGAGCATCAGGGAGAGCACCGGCCGCATCCCCATCCGCAGCCCGCCGGTGAGCAGCAGCCAGCGCTGCACGGCGGCCAGGCTCCACATGGCGCCCGCCTGACACAGCAGGGCCAGCGCCGCCTTGGGTGGGCTGACCCTGGACAGCTGCTCGAACGCCTTGCCCAGCTCGTCGCGGCGGGAGGCGGCCAGCACCAGGGCGGCGATGATCACGGCGGCGGCGAGCAGCCACACCAGCCATCCGGTACGGGGCGGGGTCCGGCTGTCGTCGATGCCGGGCTGATCACCGTTTGCCATGAAAGGGGACCGTAACAGCGCGAGCCGCGCGCCCCGCGTCGTACATGCGGGGAGGCGTCCCCGACCTGCCGGCTCAGCCGAGGAGATACCCGAGGGACGGAAATCCCGGGGTGTGCCAGATCTCGCCGCCGCTGGTCACCGCGAGCGCCTCGTACCCGTCCAGCTCCGTCACCCACGCGCGGGCGTCCCGGCCCATCGCGAACGCGGCGGTGGCGAACGCGTCGGTCCAGGTCAGCCGCCGGCCGATGAGGGTGAGGGAGGACAGGCCGGCGGCGGGCGCCCGCCGGTGCGGGTCGAGGATGTGGCTGCCCCGTTCGGCCGTGCCGGAGGTGGCCACCGCCAGCTCCCGCCCCTCCACCACGGCGAACACGCGCCCGGGCCGCGCGGGGTCGGCGATCCCGATCCGCCAGGGGCTGCCCGGCGACGGGCCGCCCGAGAGCTGAAGATCACCGCCCCCGTTGACGCTCACCCGGCCGGCCCCGGCCGCGCCCAGCAGGGCGGCTGCCCGCTCCACCGCCCAGCCCTTGACCAGGCCCGAGGGGTCCAGGGAACCGCCGGCCGCGACACTGAACCAGCCGCCGCTGCGGCGGGTCACCCCGGCGCACAGCTCCAGGACCTCGGCCACCTCGGGAGGACAGGCGCCCAGCGTCGTGCGGCCGGCGGCCAGGCGGCTGACGGCGCTGTCCGGCCGGTAGGTGGAGAAGACCTCGTCCACCCGGTGCAGCATGGCCACCGCCTCCGCCAGGGCACGCCGGACGGCGGGGGTGGCCGGGTCCCGGATGTCGAAGGAGAAGACGGTGCCCATGACCCGCTCGGTGTGCCGCACTCCGCCGGGCCGCTCAGACACCGGCCTGGTCCAGTGCGCTCTGGAGCGAGTCCATGTAGCCCTGGCTGGTGTAACTGGCCCCGGACACGGCGTCGATGTGCGCGCTCTGGGCCCGCAGCGCCTCCTGGGTGAGCCGGGGCAGGGCGTCGGCGGCGATCGCCTCGTTCCGTGCGTTCCCGGACGGCGCCTGGAGCACCTGGACCCCGGTGATCCGCCCCTGGTCGAGCGTCACCGCGACCTGCACCGGCCCGTAACGGGTGTCGGTCACCTGCCCCGTGAAGGTCCCGGTGGCGGCCGGACCCGGCGCCCCGGACGCCGGCGGCGCGCCACTGGGCGCGGGCGCGGTCACCACGGGCGGTGGCACGGCATGCGGTTTCAGGGACAGCAGCGCGACCACCCCCACAACGGTGGTCAGGGTCGCGGTGGCGGCACGGCGCACGGTCGGTCTCACCTTCCTGAAGGGACGGTTCGCGCTAGAACGCGAACGACTCGTGATGGATGCGGCGGCGGGGCACCCCCGCCCCGCGCAGGGCCGCGACGGCCGCGTCGGTCATGCCGGGCGGGCCGCACAGATAGACATCGTGTCCGGCCAGGTCGGGGACCAGCCGGCGCAGCCCGTGCGGGGTCAGCGGTCCGGGAGCGCCGTCCGTCGCGCCGACCAGGTAGTGCACCCGGGCGCGGCGGTGGGCGGCGATGGCGTCCAGCTCGCCGCGCAGCACCAGATCCTCGGCGCGGCGGGCCCGGTAGATCAGCGTCACCTGACCCGGCAGGGTCTCGAAGAGCGCCCGCAGCGGGGTGACCCCGACGCCCCCGGCCAGCAGCAGCGACTTCGGGGCGCTGCCCCGCTCGGCGGTGAGCCCGCCGTAAGGTCCCTCCGCCCACACCCTGGTGCCCGGCCGCAGCCGGGCCAGGTGCCCGCTGTGGCCGCCGACCGCCTTGACGGTGATCCGCAGCCGGTTCTCCCGGGCGGGCGCCGACAGGGAGTAGGGGTTGGCCGACCACCACAGCCCCGGGGTCAGGAAGCGCCAGCGGAAGAACTGCCCCGGCCGGGCGTTCAGCTCGTCCAGGCGTCGGCCGGACACATGGACGGAGACGACCCCCGGCGCCTCCCGCGACACCCCGGTCACCACCAGCCGGTGCCGCAGCGCCCGGCGTACCGGCAGCAGGAACCGGTACCACAGCAGCAGCGCGGCCACGGTGCCGTACAGCGCGTACCAGGACCACCGGGCGGCCGGGTTGGCCACGAAGTCGGCCCCGTTGGCGAGCTGGTGCCCGAAGGCCAGGAAGATCGCCAGATAGGTGAGGAAGTGCAGATAGTGCCAGGTCTCGTAGCGCATTCTGCGCCGGGCCGCCCGGGCGGAGACGACGCCGGTGGCGAGCAGCAGCGCGCAGCCCGCCGCGCAGCTGAGCATGTCCGGGTAGTTCATGACGAAGGTGGCCGTCTGCCGTACGGGGTCGGTGTGCCCGGTCATGGCGTAGCCGAAGGTGATCAGCATCGCGTGGGCGAGCACCAGTGACACGGTGTACCGGCCGCCCATCGCGTGCCAGCGGGCCAGCCGGTCGGAGCCGATGGCCCGGTCCAGCAGCGGCAGCCGGGCCATCAGCGCCAGCAGTACGGCACAGGCGTACCCGGCCAGCAGTCCGGTGATCCGGCCCGCGCCCGTCAGCCATTCGGCCGCACCCGCCACCGCCCGGGTGTCCCGCCACCACAGGGCGAGTACGGCGGCGGCCCCGCCCCAGATCACGGTCTGCGCGGCGAGGGGCGTGAACCGGGTGAGGCGCGCCGGCCACCGGCGGCGCGGTGCCCCGCGGCGCCCGCGCCCACCCGTGGCGGCGCGGGTTCCACTGCTGCTCGTGCCGGTCACCCGGTCTCCTCTCCTCACCCGTCCGGCGTTCCGGCGGTGGGAGCAAGGCTGACCGCTCAACCTCTGAGAAGTCTCTGAGCCGGGCGCGCGGGCGCGTTTCTCAGAGGAAACGCAGAGGCTCACGGCCCGGCCCGCGGCCCGGGCCCGGGGGATGCTGGAAGGCACCATGGACAAGCACATCTCCGGCAGCCCCGGCCCACCGCACCGGCCCGACGGGACCCCGGCGCGGGTCCTCGTCGTGGACGACGAGCCCGATCTGGTCGAGGTGCTGTCCGGCGCCCTGCGCCACGAGGGCTGGGAGGTACGCGCCGCCGCCGACGGGGCGACCGCCCTGACGGTGGCGCGCGCCTTCCGGCCCGACGCCGTGGTGCTCGACTGGATGCTCCCGGACACCGACGGGCCGCGCGTGCTGGGCGGGCTGCGGGCCGAGCTGAGCGAGGTCTGTGTGCTCTTCCTGACCGCGCGGGACGCCGTCGAGGACCGGATCGCGGGCATCACGGCGGGTGGAGACGACTATGTGACCAAGCCGTTCTCGCTGGAAGAGGTGCTTGCCCGGCTGCGCGGTCTGCTGCGCCGGGCGGGGATGGCCCGCGAGCCGCAGGGCGGCCGGCTGGTGGTCGGCGAGCTGGTGATGGACGAGGATGCGCGGGAGGTCGCCCGCGCCGGACAGCCCATCGAGCTGACCCGCACGGAGTTCGAACTGTTGCGCTATCTGATGCGCAATCCCCGGCGGGTGCTGTCGAAGGCACAGATCCTGGACCATGTGTGGTCCTACGACTTCGGCGGCCAGGCCCACGTCGTGGAGCTGTATGTGAGCTATCTGCGCAAGAAGATCGACGCCGGCCGGACCCCGCTGATCCACACGGTGCGGGGCAGCGGCTACGTCCTGAAGCCGGGAGCGGCATGAGGCGCCCGACGGCGCCCCGTACGCTCCGGGCCCGGCTGACCACGGGCCTGGTGCTGGTGGTGGCGGCCGTGTGCGCGACGGTCGGTCTGACCACCGTGCCGGCGGTACGGAGTTCCCTGCTGGGCCGGCTCGACCAGCAGCTGACCGCCGCCGGCGGCCGGTTCGCCGCCAGCCTGGAGCACGAGGCCAGGCCGGACGGGGACGAGCACATCGACACCCGGGGCCAGGCGGACCGTACCTTCGGGGCACGGCTGCTGGGCGGACAGGTCACCGACGCGGCCGTGGTGCACGACGAGTCGGACCGGCGGGTCCCGCTCACCACCGGTGACCGCGCGGCGCTGGCCGCCGTCCCGGTCGGCACCCACGGCCGCACCGTCGACCTGTCCGCCCTGGGCTCCTACCGGGTGGTGGCCGTCGCCGGGGACGACGGCGATGTGCTGATCACCGGGCTGCCGATGCACGGGGTGACCGAGACGGTGGAACATCTGCTGCTCGTCGAGGGCCTGGTGTTCGGGGCCGCGCTGCTCACCACGGCGGTGGCCGGGACCTGGTGGATCCGGCGCGCCCTGCGCCCGCTGGACCGGGTGGCCGCCACCGCCACGGAGGTCACCCGGCTGCCGCTGGCCGGCGGGGACGTCGCCATGCCGGCCCCCGTCCCCGAGGTCGATCCCGGCACCGAGGTGGGCCGGGTGGGCGTCGCGCTGAACCGGCTGCTGGGACACGTCGGGGTGGCGCTGTCCCGGCGGCAGGCCGTGGAGGAACGGCTGCGGCGGTTCGCGGCGGACGCCAGCCACGAACTGCGTACCCCGGTGGCCAACATCCGTGGCCACGCGGAACTGGCGCTGCGTCACCCCGGCCCGCTGCCCGGCGAGGTACGGCGCTCCCTGGAGCGCGTCACCGCCGAATCCCTGCGGATGTCCGGCCTGGTGGACGATCTGCTGCTGCTCGCCCGGCTGGACGCCGGCCGGCCGCTGGCCCAGGAACCCGTCGATCTCAGCCGGCTGGCCCTGGACGCGGTCGACGACGCCCGGGCGACCTGGCCCGGGCACCGCTGGTTTCTGGAACTGCCCGAGGACCCGGTGGTGGTCACCGGTGACGGCCTGCGGCTGCACCAGGTCGTCACCAATCTGCTGGCGAACGCCGCCACCCACACACCCCCCGGTACCGAGGTGGTGCTGCGCGTCGTCGCGGAGCCCGGACGGGCGGACCTGACGGTGACCGACAACGGCCCCGGCATCCCGGACGAGTTCCGGCCGGAGGTGTTCCGCAGGTTCGCCCGGGGCGAGCCAGGACGGCCCCGGGCAGGTGGCGGCAGCGGCCTGGGGCTGGCCATCGTCGAGGCCGTGGTCACCGGGCACGGCGGCAGCGTCGGGGTCACCAGCCGGCCCGGCCGCACCACCTTCCGGGTCCGGCTGCCCCGGGACGGCGCCGACGGCTGAGCCCGCGCTCCCTCCGTGCGGGGGATCCGGCGTGACCTCCGGGTGCCGGCGGCGTTGTGCTTCTGATGAGCCGGGCGAGGGTGAGGAGGATGCCGGTGTGCTCGTTGGGGGAGGCGGCCTTCGACACGGAGGTCTTCGAGAGCGCGGGCGAAGGACCGGCGCCGGTACGGGAGCGGATCGCCGGGTTCGCCTCACCGCTGACCCGGATGCTGCTCGGCAGCGAGGGCCTGACCACCACGGCGCTGTGGGCACTGACCGGCCGCGCGCCACGGGTACGGCTGCTGCGGGCCGACACGCTGCCCGCCGCCGGTGCCGGGCGGGCGGTGCCCGGGCTGCTGGCGGTGGCGGGCGGGCAGCCGGTACTGATCCGGCACTCGGCGCTCACCGGCCACGACGGCCGCTGGCTGTCCGTCAACCAGGTGATCGCCCGCGATGATCTGCTGCCAGGCATCGCACCGGCGCTGCGGGACGCCCACCGCCCGCTCGGCGCCGCCCTGCACGCCGCCGGCACCGGCCACCGGCGCACCGTCCTGGACGCCGGCCGCCGCCCCTGGCCCAGCGGCGAACCCGCCTGCTACAAGACCTATCTGCTGTGGCACGGCGAGCACCCCCTGGTGCTGATCCACGAACTCTTCCACCCCGCCCTGGTGTCCCCCTGATGCGCCGGCTGCGTACCCAGGTGGGCATCATCGGCGCCGGCCCGGCCGGCCTGGTCCTCGCCAATGTGCTGGCCCGGGCCGGCATCGACTGCCAGGTCGTCGAACGCCACCCCCGCTCCCGCGTCGAGGCCCGCTCCCGGGCCGGCCTGCTGGAGGAACGCACCGTCGGCTACCTCCGTACCCACGGCCTCGCCGACCGGCTGCTGGCCGAGGGCACCCGGCACGGCTGGTGCGAATTCCAGTGCCGGGGCCAGCGGCTGCGCATGGACTACGCGGCGCTCGCCGGCGGCGCCCAGCACTGGGGATATCCCCAGCAGTTCCTGGTCCGCGACCTGATCGCCGCCCTGGAGGCGGAGGGCCGGCCGCCCTGGTTCGCCACCCCGGCCCGCGCCGTCGAGCAGTTGCGCCGCATCCGGTGCGACCGCCTGGAGATCGACTGCGACTACGTCATCGGCTGCGACGGCGGACACGGCGTCAGCCGGATCGCGCTCCACCCCGTACTGCGCCGCGATCTGACCCGGCGCTACCCGTACGACTGGCTGGCGGTCCTCGCCGACGTCGACCGGCCCGCCCACGGCGTGCTGTACGCGCTGCACGAGCGCGGGTTCGCCGGGATGATGCCGCGCACCGCCACCGTCAGCCGCTTCTACCTCCAGTGCGCCGCCGGCGACACCGCCGCCGACTGGCCCGGGCAGCGCGTCCGCGAGGAGCTGGCCCGGCGGCTGGGCGACGCGCTCCCGGCGCTCGGCGCGCTGCACGAGCGGCGGGTGCTGCGCATGCGCAGCCGCATCACCCGGCCGCTCCAGCACGGCCCGCTGTTCCTGGCCGGGGACGCCGCGCACGTACTGACGCCGTCCGGGGCCAAGGGCATGAACCTCGCCATCGCCGACGCCGCCGACCTCGCCCACGCGCTGCTGCACGGCGGGCTCGCCGGATACGGGCAGCGCCGGCTGGCGGCGGCGCGGAGCGCCCAGGACTTCTCCGAACGGCTGCTGCGGCTGCTGCACCGGCCACCGGGCGAGGCGCTGGAGGAGTTGCGGCGGCTGACCCGGCCGGGCCCCCAGGCGGTGGCGTTCGCCCGGGAGTTCGTGGGTCCCGGACCCCTGACCGACAGAGAGTGGAGGGCATGATGGCGATCCCCGTACCGGCCGCCCGGCTGCGTGACCGGGTACGTGACCGGGCGCGGGCCCTGTACGGCTTCTCGCGCGGTACCCAGGCGTCGCTGTCCGTCGCACAGCCGCTGATCGGCGCGCTCGTCGTGACGCACGACCCGCCGCTGGGCCGGCTGGCCGTCGCCCTGGTCGCCGCCTTCGCCGGGTACTTCGCGCTGTTCGCGGCGAACGACCTGCTGGACCACCGCCTCGACCGGCGGCGCTTCGCCCATCTGCGCTCCCACCGGGGCTTCGACATCGACAGCGCCGGCGTACGGCACCCGCTGGCCCAGGGCCACCTGAGCTTCCCGGCCGGCGTCACCTGGGTGGTGGCGCTCGGCGGGCTCGCGCTGGTACTGGCCGCCTGGCTGCACTGGGTGTGCGCGGTGCTGTTCGTGACGGCCGCGCTGCTCCAGGTGGTGTACTGCGCGCTGGCCACCGTCACCCCGCACAAGTTCTGGCTGACCGGCGCGGGCGTGGGGCTGGCGGCGTGCGCGGGCTGGTTCGCGCTGGCGACGCCGGGCCCGGGCGGCACCGACTGGCCGCGACTGCTGCTGTTCTTCTGCTGGATGGCCGCCTGGGAGATCGGCGGACGCAACCTCGTCAACGACTGGGCCGACGTCGAGGAGGACGCCCACCTGGGGGTGCGCACCGTGCCCGTCGTGTACGGCCCGCGGGTCACCGGCCGGCTGGTCTTCGCGTTCCTGGTGTTCACCTTCGCCGCCGGGGTGGCCCTCATGATCGCTGGCTGGTCCTCGTTCCGGGCCATCGGCGTGGTCGGCACGGCGCTGGCCGGCGGCTGGGCGCTGCTCGTGCCGGGACTGGCGCTGCGCCGCGATCCGCGCCCCGCGACGGCGCTGGCCGTCTTCAACCGGGCCAGCCTGTACCCGGTGCTGGTGCTCGTGGTGCTGCTGCTCGCCTCGGCGCGGACCGAATGACGCCCGCCATGCCGCGCGGCGGCCCCGGCGCCTCCCGGCTGGACCGGTGGTACGAGACCGATGAGCCCGAGTACCTCGACCGCGCCGACACCCCGCGCCAGGCGGCCCGGGTACGGCGCGCCCTGCACCGTACGCAGCGGCTGACCGGCGGCTACCACCGGTACGCGGGCTGGACACTGGCCGAGACCGGCGGCGTGCCGTACCCCCGGGTGCTGGAGCTGGGCGCCGGCACCGGCGGCCTGTCCCGGCGGCTGCTGCGCCGGCACCCGGGGGCGCGGGTGACGGTGAGCGATGTCGAACCGGGCGCGGTGGCCGCGCTGCGGGCCGGGCCGCTGGGCGCCGATCCCAGGGCGACGGTGCGGCGGCTGAACGCCACGGCGCTGGACCTGCCGGACGGCGCCTTCGAGGTGGCGGTGTTCGCGGCGAGCCTGCACCATCTGCCGCCGGAGGGGGTACGTGCCGTACTGCGGGAGGGCACCCGGGTGGCGGGCAGGCTGCTGCTGATCGACGTGTGGCGCAGCCCGTGGCTGTGTGTGCCGGCGGTGCCCCTGATGTTTCTCACCGGCGGGCTCACCCATGTGCACGACGGTCTGATCAGCCTCCGCAAGGCGTATGCCCCGGCTGCCCTGCGCGAACTGGCGGCTTCGGCGGGCCCCGAGCCGATCCGCCTGACCACCCGCTTCGCCGCCCCGGGCCTGCTGCTGGCAACGGCCCGCCGGGGCTGAGAACCCCGGCGGGCCGTCAGTGGTCGCGGGTGAGGGTCCAGTCGGCCAGCGCCATCAGGCGGTCGCGGTGGGGGGAGGGCTGGAAGCCGCCGGTCAGGGCGTACTTGGCGGCGGTGGTGTAGGCGCGGGCCAGTTCGCGGGTACGGGCGACGGCGTCGGTGCGGTGCAGCACGGGGGCGGCGCGGGCCAGCAGCGCGGCGTCCGGGAGGGCCCCGGCGTCCGCGTCGGCGAGCAGGCCACTCAGCGTGGCCCGGTCGTCGGCCCCCGCGTACTGCCAGGCGAGCAGCAGCGGCATCGCGGCGCGGCGGTTGCGCAGATCGCTGGCGGCCGGTTTGCCGGCCGCCGCCTCGCCGGTGGTCCACGGCAGCAGATCGTCCCGCAACTGGAAGGCGATGCCCAGCGCGTGCCCGTACGCGTTCGCCGCCGTCACATGCGGCTCGGCGCCGCCGCCCAGTACCACGCCGAGCCGCCCGGCCAGCGCCAGCAGGGCGCCGGTCTTCTCGCCGGCCATCCGCAGGTAGTCGCCCGGTGGCAGCTCCCAGCTGCCACTGTGCGCGAGTTCGCGCAGCACGCCCCGGGAGATCTCCTCGCCGGCCCCGGCGACCATGCCGCACGCCCGTACCACCGCCTCGGCCGGCACCCCGGCCCGTACGCAGCCGGTGAGCGCGCTGAACGCCGTGAAGAACAGGGCGTCGCCCGTCACCAGCGCCCGGTCGGTGCCGAACGCCCGGTGCAGGGCGGGCTGTCCGCGCCGGGTGTCGTCGCCGTCGATGATGTCGTCGTGCACGAGTGAGGCGGCGTGCAGCACCTCCACCGCCTCGGCGGCGCCCAGCAGCCGGGCGGCGGGGGTTCCGGTGGCGGCGCCGAACTCCAGCAGCACCAGCGGGCGCAGCAGTTTGCCGCCGGAGAGCACGGCGTGCTGGTTCATCCGGTCGAGTTCGTCGCCGGTGGCGCGGTGGCCGAAGCGCTGCTCCAGCGCGGCCCGTACCTGAGTGGTGGCGGTTGTGCCCATGGTCGTTGTCCCCGTGGTCATGACGTCAGTCAACGCGGCGGCCCGGCGTCGGGCACCGGGCGGACACCCGAATGCCCGGCAGGGCCACCCTTCCGTGGCGCGGCGGAGGCCGCCAGCAGCAGGG
This sequence comes from Streptomyces sp. NTD107, assembly GCF_059510435.1. Classification (NCBI taxonomy): domain Bacteria; kingdom Bacillati; phylum Actinomycetota; class Actinomycetes; order Kitasatosporales; family Streptomycetaceae; genus Streptomyces; species Streptomyces sp. NTD107. Next base: position 688,269 of record NZ_JCAJZV010000002.1, read on the forward strand.
CGACCCCGACCGCGAAGCACAGCAGCGGCAGCGCGGGCAGCCGGCCGTGCGGGGCGAAGCCGTGGATGGCGATCCGGGCCAGGCCGAAGGAGGCGGCGGCCAGGCCCACCGCGAGCAGCAGCCACGGCCCGGTGGTCCACACCCGCCGGGCGGGGTAGGCGGGCAGGTGCGGCAGCCGGGCCATGGCCAGCACCAGGGGGATGAGCAGGGCGGCGCAGATCAGTACCCAGGCGGGACGCAGCAGCCACCAGCCGCCGGAGCCGACCGGTTCGTAGGGGAAGAGGCCGGCCGGGTAGATGATGGCCGCGACGGCCATGGCGGGGGCCATGTGCCACAGGTAGAGCGGCATGGCGGCGGCGTTGGCCGCGGTGACCCGGCGCGGGTGGCGCATCCGGCGGCGGACGGCGGGCTCGGCGGCGAGCAGCAGTCCGATGAGGACGACGGCGTAGGCGAACAGGGCGGCGGACGGCGGTGAGGCGTTCTGGATGCGGGCGCCGGGTACGCCGATGGTGCTGACCGGGAACGGGCCGGGGATGACCAGCACCACCCACAGCACGGCCCCGGCGGCAGCGCCCCACAGCAGCAGGGGGCGGGTGAGGGCGCCGTCCCACCAGGCGAAGCCGAGGAGGTACAGGCCGCCCCACACCCACAGGTAGTTGGACCATCCGACGATCGGGACGTGGGGACCGAGAACGAAGATGTCCACCACCCCGGTGAGCACCGCGAACGCCAGCGGCAGCCACAGCCCCCAGCGGCGCCACAACGCCATGAGCGGCGGGGTGAGCGCGAGCAGCAGCAGATACATCGGCAGGAACCACAGATGCAGGGCGAGCGCCCAGAACACCTCGTCCCGTACCGAGGCCGCCACCCCGGCGGCCACGCAGACGACCACGGCGAGCACGATGACCGCCACGTACACGGTGGTGGGGATCAGCAGCCGCCGCGCCCGGTCCGCGAGCCAGCCGCCCCACGCCTCGCCGCGGGCGTGGTGTCCGGACCAGGAGACGGCGTTGGCGTAGCCGCCGGCGAGGAAGATGAGCGGCATCACCTGGAAGAAGAGGGTGAGCCACTGGGTCCACGGGAGGGTGTCCACGACGTCCTCGCCGTGCAGGTGGCCGCCGTGGTAGCTGATGGAGGTGAGCAGCCAGTGGCCGACGACGACGAAGCCGACGGCCGTGATGCGCAGCAGATCGACGTACGGGTTGCGGCCCGGCGGCGCCGCGGTGTTCACAGCGTGCCGGGGCGGCCCATCCGGTAGTAGTAAGGGCCGAGGCCGCCTTCCGCGACCGCGAAGATCAGCGGGAGGGCGTTCTCCTGGACCGGCGCCCGGTCCAGGCCGCCGATCCGGATCGGCTCGTAGCCGGCGTCGCGGATGAGCCGCTCGACGGTGGCGCGGGCCTCGTCGTCGCCGCACCAGATGTTGCCGGGGCGGGCGGATTCGGCGTCGAGCCGGTCGTAGAGGGCGGCGAAGTTGAGATTGAACGACTTGGCGGTGGGGCCGCCGGTGCGGGACTTGATGTAAGCGGCGTTCGAGTCGAACCCGGACGGCGGATCGACGTCGAAGAGGTTGGTGGCGTCGATGGCGGTCTTGCCCTCGAAGCCGGTCACGGTGTCGAGGGCGGCCGGCACCGAGTCTCCGGGCACGGCGATGACGATGGCCTCGGCGCCGGACACGTCCCCGCCGTCCCGCCCCAGCCGGGCCACCTCGTGCCCGGCCCGCTCCCACCGGTCGGCGAGCCCTCCCCCCACACTCCCCCGCCCGATCACTGCCAGTCTCATCCGGCTGTCCTGCCTTTCGCTTCGACCCACTCGCCCGGCACCCACTCACTCGGCACCCACTCACTCGTCGCCGCCATCCTGGGCGACGGGTGAGCGCCCGGCGGGGAGCCGGACCGCCAGCGTGTCGGGGTGCCGCGAGGACCGTGTCAGCGGGCGAATCGCCCGGCGCGGTGCCGGCCGGTGTCCGGTGTCCGGTGTCCGGTGTACGAGCCGGCCGGCCGGCTGTTGACCCTCGACCTGGTGGAGGGCCCAGAGTTCTGGGTGTGGAGAGCGAGATGCGCAGTATCGGTGAGATGGCCCGGGACAGCGGGCTGAGTGTGAGCGCCCTGCGGTTCTACGACGGCGCCGGCCTGCTGGTCCCGGCCTGGGTGGATCCGGTGAGCGGCTACCGCTGGTACGGCACCGAGCAGCTTGCGGAGTCCCGGTTGCTGGCCCGGCTGCGCCGGGCGGGGATGCCGCTGGCGGACATCCGGCTGGTGCTGGCCGGCTGGTCCAGTGCGGACACCGGCCTGGTGCGGAAGCTGCTTCAGGCACATCTGCGCCGGCTGGAACGGGGGCTGTCCGATGCCCGTGCCGAGTTCTCCACACTCCGAGCCCTACTCGAACGCAGGGAGAATCCCATGACGACGCTCCGCACCGCCACCATCCGGCTGACCGTCTCCGCACCCGAACTGGCCGCCGCGTTGGACGCGGTCCGCTTCGCCGCCAGTACCGACCCGGAGCTGCCGGTGCTCGGCGGGGTCCTGTTCGACATCGAGGGTGAGGCGATCCATGTCGTGGCCACCGACCGGTACCGGATGGCTGTCGCGCGAGCGGCTGCCACCGGGCACGGCGGACCCCGGGCGCAGGTCATCGTGCCGTCCCCGCTCGCCGACGCGATGCGGGCGCTGTTGAGCGACGACGCGGGTGTCCGGCTCACGGTGGACGGTGACCGCGTTGCCCTGGAGACGGGGGACCGCCAGGCGGCCGGCCGGTGCCTCGATCACGACTTCCCCGATTACCGCCGCCTCGTCCGTTTGCCTGCGGGGCGCCGCGCCGTCATCGATGTCGCGGCCTTCCGGGAGGCGGTGGAAGCCGGCCCGGTCCGTACCGGCGAGGCGGGTGGGCCGGAGGGTGTTTCGTGTGAGGTCAGCGTGCTCAAGGTGACGGCGGACGGCATGGTGACCGTCTGCGACGACGGTGATGACGACCGGGACCACGTCGCCGTCAACCGCGAGTTCCTGCTGCATGCCCTCGCCGCCGGAGCCCGGGACCGGCTGGTCCTGGAGTTCGGCAACCCTACGGCGCCGCTGGCGATCCGCCGGACCGACACCGAGGACACCTTTTCGATACTGATGCCGGTTCGTCTGGAGAACTGACCACGTGCGACCCGCCGCCGCCCGCGCGGCCCCTCATTCCAGTTCCCTCGCCTCCTCCGGGCGGGAGCGGGCCAGCTCGGCCAGCGTGGTCAGGGCTTGTGCCAGAACGTCGTGGGGTGGGGTGGCCAGGGCGATGCGGATGGCGTGCGGGGCGTGGGCGGGGGTGGTGGTGAACGCGGCGGCCGGGGCGAGGGCGATGCCCCGGCGCGCGGCGGCGGCCAGGAAGGTGTCGGCGCGCCAGGGGGCGGGCAGTTCCCACCACATGTGGTCGGAGCGTTCGTCGGCCCGGACGGTGAAACCGGCCAGCCGTTCCCGCGCGATGCGCTGCCGCAGTGTCGCCTCCGCCCGTTTCGCGGCGGCGATGCGGGCGGCCGTGCCGTCGGCCAGCCAGCGGGTGGCGGCGGCCAGCGCGTAGGGGGCGGCGGTCCAGGCCCCGGACCGTACGGCGGTGGCGATCCGTTCGGTGAGCGCGGGCGGGGTGAAGGCGAAGCCGACCGTGAGCCCGGCCGAGATCCGTTTGGACAGGCTCTCCACCAGCACCGTGCGCTCGGGCGCCAGCATCGCCAGCGGCGGCACCTCCTCGCGCAGGAAGGAGAACACCGCGTCCTCGATGACCGGCAGGTCCAGCTCCCGTACGGTCTCGGCGATCTCCGCGCGCCGGTGCGGCGGCATGGTGACGGTGAGCGGGTTGTGGAGGGTGGGCTGGAGGTAGACGGCGCGCAGCGGGGTGCGCTGGTGGGCGGCGCGCAGGGCGTCGGGGCGTACCCCGTCGTCGTCCATGTCCAGGGGTACCAGGGTGACGCCGAGCCGGGCGGCGATTCCGGCGGCGGGCGGGTAGGTGAAGCGCTCGACGCCCAGGCGCTCGCCGGGCGGCACCAGTGCGGAGATGGTGGCGGCGATGGCCTGCCGGGCGCCGGCGGTGAACAGCAGGTGCGCCGGGTCGGGGGCCCAGCCGGCCCGGGCCAGCCCGGTGGTGGCGGCGGCCCGCGCCTCGGGGGTGCCGCGCGCGCCGACCTGCCGCAGGGCGGCGGTGAGCACGTCCGCGCGCAGCATGCCGCTGAGCCCGCGGGCGAGCAGGACGGCGTGTTCGGGGGAGGCGCCCGGCCGGTTCATGCCGAGGTCGATGCGGCCGGTGTCGGGGTCGGCGGGTTCGGAGAGCCAGGGCCCGGCGGAGGGCGCGGGGGTGGCGCGTACGAAGGTGCCGCGGCCGACCTCGCCGACGGTCAGCCCGCGCCGGGCCAGTTCGGTGTAGACGCGGGCGGCGGTGGAGGGGGCGATGGTGTGCCGGCGGGCGAACTGCCGCTGTGGCGGCAGCCGGTCGCCGGGCCGCAGCCGTCCTTCGGCGATGTCGGCGGCGATCCGGTCGGCGATCAGCCGGTAGTCCTCCATACGCACCCCACATTGCACTGAGTTCAATGGCCGTTATTGCACTCGGATATTGCTCCGGATAGCCTCGATCCGTCAAGGCGGAACGGGAGGACTTCATGCGCACCACGGCATACGAGGACCAAGGCACCGGCGCGCCGCTGCTGCTGGTGCACGGCCATCCCTTCAACCGCACCATGTGGCGCCCGCAGACCGAGCACTTCGCCGCCGCCGGCCACCGGGTGATCGTCCCGGACCTGCGCGGCTACGGCGACACCCCGCCGGCCGGTGACCACACCACCCTGGACGTGTTCGCCCGCGATCTGGCCGCCCTCCTGGACCGGCTCGGCATCGAGCGCTGCACGGTCGGCGGCCTGTCCATGGGCGGCCAGATCGCCCTGGAGTTCTACCGGCTGTTCCCCGAGCGGGTCGCCGCCCTGGTGATCGCCGCCGGCAGCCCGCGCGCCGACACCGAGCCCGCCCGGCAGCTGCGCCGTACCACCGCCGACCGGCTGCTGCGCGAGGGCATGACCGGGTACGCGGACGAGACCCTGCCGAAGATGGTGTGCCGCGACACCCTCCAGACCCGGCCCGACGTCAACCGCCATGTGCTGGCCATGATGGACACCACCGACCCGGCCGGCGCGGCGGCGGCCCTGCGCGGGCGCGCCGAACGCCCCGACTACGTGGCCCTGCTGCCCCGCATCACCGTGCCCACCCTGATCGTGGTCGGCCGGCACGACGAGTTCACCCCGGTCGCCGAGGCCGAGCTGATGCACCGCCACATCCCCGGCTCCCGGCTGACGGTCATCGAGGCCGCCGGGCATCTGCCCAACCTGGAACAGGAGTCGGCGTTCAACACCGCCCTGGCCGGTTTCCTGGCCGATCACAGCCCGCTGGCCCGATCGGGTGGTTCCCCCGGCTGACCCGGCGCGCGCCCCGCGCACCACCGGCACGCTGTGCAGACTTCGCTGATGGCAGACGTGGCCTTTGTCGCGCTGGTGGTCGGCTTCTTCGCGCTGCTGGTGCTGATCGTGAAGGGGGTGGACCGCCGGTGAGCTGGGAGAACATCCTCGGCCTCGGCGCGTCCGGCGGTCTGCTGCTCTATCTGCTGTGGGTGCTGGTCTTCCCGGAGCGGTTCTGATGAACGACGCCGCCGCCGGCCTGCTCACCATCGCCGCGCTGGTGGCCCTGCTCGCCCTCGCCCACATCCCGCTCGGCAACTACCTGGCGCGCGTCTACACCAGCGACCGCCACCTGGGTGTGGAGCGGCTGCTGTACCGGATCGCCCGCGTCGACGCGCGCGCCGACCAGCGGTGGACGGCGTACGCGCTCTCGCTGCTCGCCTTCTCCACCGTCTCGGTCCTCTTCCTGTACGCCTTCCTGCGGCTTCAGGGCGTCCTGCCGATGTCGCAGGGCCACCACGCCGTACACCCCGCCGGCGCCTTCAACACCGCCGTCGCCTTCGTCACCAACACCGACTGGCAGTGGTACGCGGGCGAGTCGGCGCTCGGGCAGCTGGCCCAGATGGCCGGCCTGGCGGTGCAGAACTTCCTGTCGGCGGCCGTCGGGCTGGCGGTGGCGGTGGCGCTGATCCGGGGCTTCACCCGGTCCCGTACCGACCGGCTCGGCAACTTCTGGGTGGATCTGGTGCGCGGCACGGTGCGGGTGCTGCTGCCGCTGGCCGCGCTCGCCGCGATCGTCATGGTGGCCTGCGGGGTGGTGCAGAACTTCCACGGGGTGCGGGAGATCACCACGCTCGGCGGCGGCGGCCAGTCGCTGACCGGCGGCCCAGTCGCCTCCCAGGAGGCCATCAAGGTACTGGGGAGCAACGGCGGCGGCTACTACGGCGCCAACTCGGCGCACCCGTACGAGAACCCCAATCCGTTCAGCAACTTCTTCCAGATCTTTCTGCTGCTGCTGATCCCCTCCGCCCTGCCCCGTACCTTCGGCCGGATGACCGGCTCGCCCCGGCACGGCTGGGCGGTGCTGGCCGCGATGACCGTGCTGTGGGCGATCGGGCTCGCGGCGGTCACCACGGCCGAGGCCACGCATCGCGGCGATGTGCCGCAGGCGGTGGGCGCGGCGACGGAGGGCAAGGAGTGGCGGTTCGGGGTGTGGGACTCGGCCCTGTACGCCAACGCCGCGACCAGCACCTCGGGCGGCTCGAACAACGCCGCGTACGAGAGCTTCACCGCCCTGGGCGGCGGGATGCTGCTGCTGAACATCCTGCTCGGCGAGGTCACGCCGGGCGGGGTGGGGTCCGGACTGTACGGGATGCTGGTGCTGGCGATGCTGGCGGTGTTCCTGGCCGGGCTGATGGTGGGACGCACCCCGGAGTATCTGGGGAAGAAGCTGCGGCAGCGGGAGATCACGCTGCTGGCGCTGTATGTGCTGGCCATGCCGCTCGCCGTCCTGATGGGGGCGGCCTTCGCGCTCGGCTTCCCGCAGCCGCGCGCCACGATCCTGGCCGGGCCGCCGCACGGGCTGAGCGAGGTGGTGTACGCGTACGCCTCGACCGGCAACAGCAACGGCAGCGCGTTCGCCGGGCTCGGGGCCGACACCACCTTCTACAACACCACGCTGGGGCTGGCGATGCTGATGGGGCGGTTCGTTCCGATGGTGCTGGTGCTGGCGCTGGCGGGCTCGCTGGCCGGGCAGCAGCACACCCCGGCCGGCAAGGGCACGCTGCCCACCGACACCCCGCTGTTCACCGGGCTGCTGGTGAGCGTGGTCGTGGTGGTGGCCGGTCTGACGTTCTTTCCGATGCTGGCGCTCGGCCCGCTGGCGGAGGGCCTGCGATGAAAGGCCCCAGCGGCAAGGCACCCACCGGGGCGTTCAACCCGCGTCAGCTGCTGACCTCCTTCCCCGCGGCGCTGCGCAAACTGCGTCCGCGCCACATGATCCGTACCCCGGTGATGTTCGTGGTGTGGATCGGGTCGATCCTCACCACGGTGCTGGCCATCGCCTCCCCCGGTGTCTTCGCCATCGCGGTGGCGGCTTGGCTGTGGGTCACGGTGCTGTTCGCCAATCTGGCGGAGGCCGTGGCCGAGGGCCGGGGCCGGGCACAGGCGGCGGCGCTGCGACAGGCGAAACGGGAGACGGTGGCCCGGCGGCTCATCCCGGACGGCGAGGGCCGGGAGGAGGAAGTCCCCGGCGTGCAGCTGCGGGTGGGCGACCGGGTGGTGGTGGAGGCCGGGCAGACCGTCCCGGGCGACGGGGAGGTGGTCGAGGGCATCGCGAGCGTCGACGAATCCGCCATCACCGGCGAATCGGCGCCGGTCATCCGCGAATCGGGCGGCGACCGCTCGGCCGCCACCGGTGGCACCCAGGTACTCTCCGACCGGATCGTGGTCCAGATCACCGCCAAGCCGGGCGAGACCTTTCTGGACCGGATGATCTCCCTGGTGGAGGGCGCGTCCCGGCAGAAGACCCCCAATGAGATCGCGCTGTCCATCCTGCTCGCCGGACTGACCATCATCTTTCTGCTGGCGGTCACCGCCCTCCAGCCGGCCGCCGCCTACTCCGGGCGCGAGCAGACCGTGATCGTGCTGGTCGCGCTGCTGGTGTGCCTCATCCCGACCACCATCGGCGCCCTGCTGTCCGCCATCGGCATCGCCGGCATGGACCGGCTGGTCCAGCACAACGTGCTCGCCGTCTCCGGGCGGGCGGTGGAGGCCGCCGGGGACGTCAACACCCTGCTGCTCGACAAGACCGGCACCATCACCCTGGGAAACCGGCAGGCCACCGAGTTCGTCCCGGTGCCCCGCGTCTCCGAGGGCGACCTCGCCGACGCCGCCCAACTGGCCTCGCTGGCCGACGAGACCCCCGAAGGCCGCTCCATCGTGGTGCTGGCCAAGGAGCGGCACGGGCTGCGCGCCCGCGAAGAGGGCCAGGTCACCGGGGCGAACTTCGTACCCTTCTCCGCCACCACCCGGATGTCGGGCGTGGACCTCGACGACGGCCGCATGGTCCGCAAGGGCGCGGCGACCGCCGTCATCAAGTGGGTGAAGGAGAACGGCGGCACCTCCATCAACGAGGTCGGCCCGCTGGTCGACGCCATCAGCGCCGGCGGCGGCACCCCGCTGGTCGTCGCCGAACGGCCCGGGCCGAACGCCCCCGCCCGGGTGCTGGGCGTGATCCGGCTCAAGGACGTCATCAAGGCGGGCATCAGGAAACGCTTCGCCGAACTGCGCCGGATGGGCATCCGCACCGTGATGATCACCGGCGACAACCCGGCCACCGCCCAGGCCATCGCCCACGAGGCGGGCGTCGACCACTTTCTCGCGGAAGCCACCCCCGAGGACAAGATGGCGCTGATCCGCGAGGAACAGTCGGGCGGGCGGCTGGTGGCGATGACCGGCGACGGGACGAACGACGCACCGGCGCTCGCCCAGGCGGATGTCGGCGTGGCCATGAACGCGGGCACCAACGCCGCCAAGGAAGCCGGCAACATGGTGGACCTCGACTCCAACCCCACCAAACTCATCGAGATCGTGGAGATCGGCAAGCAGCTCCTCATCACGCGCGGCGCCCTGACCACGTTCTCCATCGCCAACGACGTGGCGAAGTACTTCGCGATCATCCCGGCGATGTTCACCGGCCTCTACCCCGGGCTGCACCACCTCAACGTGATGCGACTGCACTCCCCCGAGTCGGCGATCCTGTCGGCCGTCATCTTCAACGCGCTGATCATCGTGGCCCTGATCCCGCTGGCCCTGCGCGGCGTCGCCTACCGCCCGGCGGGCGCCTCCAGGCTGCTGCGCCGCAATCTGGGGCTGTACGGGGTGGGCGGCCTGATCACCCCGTTCATCGGCATCAAGCTGATCGACCTGCTGATCTCGCACATCCCTGGCCTGGGAGGCTGAGCGACATGCCTATGCTGCTGCCGGTGCTGCGCCAAGCGGCGGCGGGGCTGCGCGTCCTGCTGCTGCTGACGGTGCTGTGCGGCCTGGCGTACCCCCTGGTGATCTGGGCGATCGCCCAGACCGCCTTCCACGACGAGGCGAACGGGTCGCTCGTGCACGACCGGGGCCGGGTCGTCGGGTCGTCCCTGATCGGCCAGGACTTCACCGGACCGCTGTGGTTCCACCCGCGCCCCGGCGGGTACGACCCGCTGGCCACCGGCGGCAGCAACCTCGGGCCGAACAGCGCGCCGCTGCTGGCGGAGGTGCGGCTGCGGCGGGCGGCGGTGGCGCGTACCGAGGGCGTACCGGCGGGGGAGGTGCCCGCGGACCCGCTGACCGGCTCGGGCAGCGGCCTCGACCCGCACATCTCACCGCAGTACGCGCGCCAGCAGGTGGTCCGGGTGGCGCGGGCGCACGGGCTGTCCGAGCAGCGGGTACGGGAGCTGGTGGACGCGCACGTACAGGGTCGCGCCCTGGGCTTCCTGGGCGCCGAGCGGGTCAACGTGCTGCGGCTGAATCTGGCCCTGACCCGGCTGGCCGGATCGGCCGGGTGAGCGGCCGATGTCCTCCCGCGGCCAACTGCGCGTCTATCTGGGGGCGGCCCCCGGGGTGGGCAAGACGTACGACATGCTGGCGGACGGCCGGCGGCGGGCGTCGCTGGGCGGGGATGTGGTCATCGGCTTCATGGAGGACCACGGCCGGGAGGCCACCCGGAAGATGGCGGAGGGTCTGGAGGCCGTACCGCGCCGGGAGATGACGCACCGGGGCGTGCGGTTCACCGAGCTGGATGTGGACGCGCTGCTGGAGCGTCACCCCGAGGTGGCGCTGGTCGACGAACTCGCCCACACCAATGTGCCGGGCAGCCGGAACGAGAAGCGCTGGCAGGACATCGAGGAACTGCTGCGGGCCGGGATCCACGTGGCCTCGACCGTCAATATCCAGCATCTGGAATCGCTCAACGAGGTGGTGGAGCGGATCACGGGGGTGACGCAGCGCGAGACCGTCCCGGACCGGGTGGTGCGCAAGGCCGACCAGATCGAGCTGGTCGATCTCTCCGCCCAGGCCCTGCGGCGCCGCATGGAGTACGGCGACATCTACCCCCGGCAGAAGGTGACCGACGCGCTGACCCACTACTTCCGGGAAGGCAATCTGACGGCGCTGCGCGAACTGGCGCTGTTGTGGGTGGCGGACCGGGTGGAGGAGGCGCTGGAACGGTACCGGGGAGAGCAGGGCATCCGTACCCCGTGGGCGACCAGGGAACGGGTGGTGGTGGCGCTGTCCGGCGGGCCGGAGGGCACCACGCTGATCCGGCGCGGCAACCGCATCGCGGCGCGCGGCGCGGGCGGCGAACTGCTGGCGATCCATGTGCGGCGCGACGACGGACTGCGGGAGGCGCCGAGTGGGACGGTGGCCAGGCAGCGCACGCTGGTGGAGCAGCTGGGCGGCACCTTCGAGCTGGTGACGAGTGACGATGTGGCGGAGGCGGTGCTGGAGTTCGCGCGCGGGGCGAACGCCACCCAGATCGTGATCGGCGCCAGCCGGCGCGGCCGGATGAAGTCGCTGCTGGCCGGCAAGGGGGTGGGCACCTCGATCGTGGAGGGCTCGGGCGAGTACATCGACGTGTATGTGGTCACCCACGAGGAGGCGGCGCACGGCAGGCTGTGAGGCTCGGCCGGCCCGGATCAGGGTCTGCTGGCCGTTCGCGACCAGCTTCCGGCGCTCGCCCCGGACGCCGAACACCTCCAGCTGGCAGACGGTGAGGGTGCGGCCGAGTTTCAGCACCGTACCGACCGCCTCCAGATAGTCGCCCACGGCGGGCGCAAGGAGGTTGGTCTTGTACTCGACGGTGAGCACCTCGGTGTCCTCGGGGAACCGGGTCAGGGCCGCGTAGCCGCCGGCGGTGTCCCCCCGCCACCCTCGTCATGCAACACGTGGTCACCGACCGCCCCCTCCCCGGGTGACGGGCCCCGGCCCTTCGCTCTCCCCGTTCAGCGGCAGCACGGTGACGCGGGTCGGGTAAAGCCAGCAGGTGCAGGTGTAGGTGGCCCCCGGCGAGCGGATCGGCGGGGGTGTCATCCCCCGGTCCGCCGCCACGTGCAGCCCGGCGAGGAAGGCGAGCACCACCAGCACCCCCACCACACCCCCCAGCGGCAACAACGCCGGTGCGGTCGCCCCTCCCCCCTCCGCAGCTCGAACCACACACTCTTCCCCTCGGGTTCGGAAACCCCGTGCCAGGTCACCCCCCAGGCGACGGCCGGCATGTCCAACAGGGCCAGCCCCCGCCCGTGTTCATCCTCGGCACCGACCGCCCGCAGCGCGGGAAACGGCCGGGTGGAAGAGTCCCGCACCCGGATCAGCACCCGGTCCGTCCGCACGGTGGTCCGCACGGCGAGCCGGGACACGCGAGTGTGCTGAAACACGTTGGTGGCCGACTCGGAGACCAACAGCTGTGCGGTATCGATCAGTTCGCGATGCCCGGTGTGCTCCAGCAAGCACGCCACATGCCGCCGCGCGAGGCGCGGCGTGGTGGTCGTGTCCTATCGCTCACCCGATGGCCACTCGTACACCTGGGACATGCTGACCGGCTCCTGACCCAGGTGATTGGCCCTCGGTCTGTTCTTCGGCTCCACAGAGACCGGCGTCCCAGCAGAGATCGGCGAGATGCCGGGCAAGGGCCTGCCGGGCCTGCTGAGCGCTGGACGACGGGGAGAGCACCATGGCAGCGTGGTTGTCAGGCGGGCCGGTACTCCGGGTGGGGAAGGGCGCCTTCCCCGCACGGAACCGGCCTCCTCATCGTCGGGGCCGCGTTCGCTTCTGACTCAGGTGCGCCACTGCTGGTGGTGGCCGCCGCCGTAGCAGTGGGCGCAGGGGGCCAGGGTGGCGCGGTCGAAGAGGCCGCTGTGCAGATAGCGGTAGGCCAGGCCCGTCGAGCCGTCGCAGCCCGGGGTGCGGCAGGGGTCGGCCGTGGTGAGGGCGAAGCCGCCGTCCGGTGCCACGATGGCCACCTGTGCGCAGCGCAGACACGGGAAGCAGTAGGTGCCTTCCCTGCTGTGGACGGCGGAAATTCCCTGGGGATCGTTGCAGCCGGGACACTCCACAGCCGAAGGCTAGGTTGTCCCGGCTGCGGGCTCCGGGCCGTCCGTGCGCCGCACCCGTTGCCCGGTGGCGCTGCGCTGGACGGACGGCCGGCAGCTCGTACGTCCTGGCGGGGGGTGACCCCGCGCGGGTCAGGAGGTGGCGCCCTGGGGGTCGGTGGGTTCCAGGGCGGGGCCGGTGCCGCGTTTGGCTCCCGCCGTGGCGCGGCGGTTGTCGCGCCATTCCAGGACCTTCATGCCGACGGGCTGGGCCCAGCGGGTGGCGAACGGGCCCACGATGACGAGGATGAGCACGTAGGCGGTGGCGATCGGCGCGATGCGGGGTTCGACGCCGCTGGCCAGGCCCGCGATGACGATGGAGAACTCACCCCGGGCCACCAGCGCACCACCTGCCCGCAGCCGGCCGCGTGGTCCGATGCCGGCCCGCTTGGCCGCGTACCAGCCGGTCGCGATCTTGGTGACGGTGGTGACGACGGCGAGCAGCAGCGCCGGCACCAGGACCGGCGGGATGTCGCCGGGCACGGTGGACAGGCCGAAGAAGACGAAGAAGACGGCCGCGAACAGGTCGCGCAGCGGGGTGAACAGCTGGCGGGTGTTGTGGGCGACCTCGCCGGAGAGCGCGATGCCGACGAGGAACGCGCCGACCGCGGCGGAGACCTTCAGCTGCTGGGCGAAGCCGGCCACCAGCAGGGTCAGTCCGAGGACCACGAGCAGCAGCATCTCGGGGTTGTCGGAGGAGACCGCCTTGGAGATGAACCGGCCGTGCCGCAGCGCGACGTACAGCGCGGTGGCGGCGGTGCCGAGGGCGATCAGCAGGGTGAGGCTGCCGCCGGCCAGCCCGACGCCGGCCAGCATGGCGGTGAGCAGCGGGAGGTAGGCGGCCATCGTGAGGTCCTCGATGACGAGGATGCCCAGGATGACGGGGGTCTCGCGGTTGCCGAGCCGGCCGAGGTCGGTGAGGACCTTGGCGATGACGCCGGAGGAGGAGATGTAGGTGACGCCGGCCAGGGCGGTGGCGCCGACCGGGCCCCAGCCGAGCAGCAGTCCGGCGACCGCGCCGGGGGTGGCGTTGAGGACGAAGTCGACGATGCCCGAGGGGTATTGGGTTTTGAGGCTGTCGACGAGTTCGGAGGGGCTGTACTCCAGGCCGAGCATCAGCAGGAGCAGGATGACGCCGATCTCGGCGCCGATCTCGATGAAGCCCTCGGTGGTGGTGAGCGGGAGCAGTCCGCCCGAGCCGAAGGCGAGCCCGCCGATGAGGTAGAGCGGGATGGGGGAGAGGCCGAGGCGGCCGGCCAGGCGTCCGACGATGCCGAGGCCGAACACGACGGCGCCCAGCTCGATCAGCATGGTGGTGGTTTCGTGCATACGCGTTTATCCCCCAGCGATGATGTCGGCGAGGTCGGAGACACCCTCGCGGGTGCCCACGACCAGCAGCGTGTCACCTGCCTCAAGTCGGTAGTCGGGACCGGGAGATGGGTGGGCTCCGGTCCTGCGCAGCACGGCGACTATGGAGGCGCCGGTGCGGGTGCGTGCTTTGGTGTCGCCCAGCGGACGGCCACGGTAGGGCGAGTCGGAGCCGATCGCGATGCGTTCGGTGATCAGGTCCAGGCCGATCTCGCCGGGGGCGAAGGAGGGGCTGGTGCTGTCCGGTGCGATGAGGGAGGCCAGCTTGGCGGCTTCCTCGGCGTCCAGAGGCACGGTGCACTGGCAGGAGTCGGGGTCCTCGGGGTCGTAGAACCCCAGGAAGCGCCGGCCGCTGTCGTGGGCGACGACGGAGATGTGCCGGCCGTCCCGGGTGCTGATGTCGTACTGAACGCCCACGCCCGGCAGCGGGGTTCGTTTGGTGCCCATGGGTTTGTGGGGTCCTCACTCAGCGGCAGTGGTCGGTGCCGAGGATAGCGGCGAAAAATGCAAAGAACTCTTTGGAAAGAAGTCATTGCAAAGGTCTCTTTGCGGTTCTAGAGTGGGCCGCATGACCGATCCGCAGCCACCCCACACCCCCGGCCACGACCGCGATGTCGTCGTCCTCGACGCCAAGGGGCTGCGCGCCCTCGCCCACCCCGTGCGGGTGGAACTGCTGGGCATGCTGCGGCGGCACGGGCCCTCCACCGCGACGCTGCTGGCCGGCCGGCTCGGGCTCACCTCCGGAGCCACCAGCTACCATCTGCGGCAGCTCGCCGCCGCCGGTTTTGTCGAGGAGGACACGGAGCGCGGAAACGCCCGGGAACGCTGGTGGCGCTCGGTTCACCGGATGACCTCCTTCGGCGATCGGGCCCTGCGCGACCAGGAGCCGGACGCCACCCTCGCCTTCCTCCAGTCGGTGGCCGTCGCCCACGCGCAGGCCACCCGCCGCACCCTCAACGAGCTGGTCACCATGCCGCGCGAATGGCGCGAGACGCTCGGGCTCGGCGACCGGCTGCTGAGGCTCACCCCGCAGGAAGCCCGGCAGCTGCGCAACGAGCTGGACGAGGTCGTCGCCCGCTACCGCCCGGCGTCCGCCACGGGCCCGGACGAGGCGCCGGAGAGTGCCGAACGGGTCCAAGTGGTGCTGCATGTTTTGCCCGACCTTGAGGGATCTTTTGACTCGGACGGGCCTGAGCTTGACCAGAACGAGGGGAAACGATGACGGCCGCCGAGCCCGCCGAACCCACCGTCGAACATGCCGAGCGACGTACGCTGCGCCCGCTCGCCGGGGTGCTCGCCGCGATCGCCGTCTCCCAGACCGGCACCAAGATCTCCACCATCGCGCTGCCCTGGTTCGTGCTCACCACCACCGGCAGCGCGGTGCAGACCGGACTGGTCGCACTGTGCGAGATGGCGCCCTATGTGGTGCTCAAGGGCCTGTCCGGTCCCGTCATCGACCGGATCGGCCCGCGCCGGGTCTCCTGGACCACGGACCTGGCCTCCGCCGTGCCCGCGCTGCTCATCCCCCTGCTGTACGCCGCCGGGGCGCTCTCCTTCCCCGTGCTGCTCGGCCTGGTGGCCCTGATCGGCGCCGGCCGCGGCCCCGGTGACCTGGCGAAAATGGTGCTCGTGCCGGAAGCCGCCGACCGCTGCCGGGTCCCCCTGGAGCGGGCGACGGGCCTGTCCGGCACCACCGAACGGCTCGCCTCCACCATCGGCCCCGGCCTGGCCGGGCTGCTGGTGGCCTTCCTCGGCTCGATGGGCGCGCTCTTCGTGATCGCCGGCTGCTTCGCACTGGGCTCACTGATCATCGCCGCCTCCCTGCCGAACGGCATGGGCCAACCGGCCCCGGCCACCCCCCACCAGGAGGGCGACCACGGCTACTGGTCCCGGTTCGCACAGGGTTACGCCGTGCTGCGCCGCGACCCGATGCTGCTCTCGCTCGCCCTGATGGTGGCCGTCACCAATCTGCTGGACGCGGCCTTCATGTCGGTGCTGCTGCCGGTGTGGGTGAAGGACGCCGGCCACGGCCCGGAGATCGTGGGGCTGCTCGGCACCGCCGCCGGTATCACCTCCATGGCAGGCAGCCTGGTCGCGGCGGCCATCGCACACCGCATGCCCCGGCGGATCGTGTTCTTCGTCGGCTTTCTCATCGCGGGTGCCCCGCGCTTCCTCATCCTGGCGGCCGGGGCACCCCTGTGGGCCGTGGTGACGGTCTTCGCCATCGGCGGTCTCGGCGGCGGCTTCCTCAACCCGATCATCAGCGCCCTCGTCATCGAACGGATCCCCCGCACCCATCTGGGCCGGGTCCAGGGCCTGATCGGCTCCCTCGCCTGGTCCGGCATCCCCTTCGGCGGACTGATCGCCGGTGCCGCCATCGGCGCCATCGGACTGGCCCCCGCCCTCGCGACCGGCGGCCTGCTGTACGCCATCACCACCTCCCTCACCGGACTGCGCCCCGAATGGCGCGACATGGACCGGGCCCGACGGGCCGCCCGCAGCGCCCCGGCCGGTCCCTCCCCCGACGCCCCCTCCCGTGCCCCGGCGGAACATCCACGGTCCGCCGCACCACGGTAGGGGGAAGAACCCGCCCGGCCCGGCCCTGTGGTGTGAAGTCCCCCCGCCGGCCGGGCGGGTTCGCCCACGATCGGATCCGGGGGTTTCCCCTATGGAGAATTCCCGGCGGAATTCACTAGGTTGCGGCTCATGACGACCGTCGAGAAGACCTTCACCACCATGGACATCGGCTCCGGCAACGACGGCCGCTGGGCCGCCCTGATACGGGAGAACTACCCTCCCGCCGTAGCGGCGAACTGGCTGACGGACGAGGGCCGCACCCCTGAGGGCGCCCACACCGCCCGGCAGTTGTTCGAGCATCAACTGCCCGAACTCGTACCGGTCCTGGACCGGCTGGCGGCCCAGCTGCCGGATGTCCCGCACGCCGCGACACTCCTCACCCACGCCGCACTCCGCCCGTTCTGGGCCGGCTGCACCCAGATCGGCACCGCCGGCGAGCTGCTGCGCAACTACGACTTCGACCCCGACGAGGTCGAGGGCACCATCGTCCGCTCACACTTCCTGCGCCCCGTCATCGGCACCCAGGAGGGCGGCTGGGGCCTGCTGGACGGCCTGAACGACGCCGGTCTGGCCGTCTCCCTCACCTTCGGCGGGCGTTTCGTCACCGGCCGGGGCATCTCGGCGGTGCTGGTGACCCGCTATCTGCTGGAGACCTGTACGACCGTGGCCCAAGCCCTGGACCGACTGCGGACCCTCCCGATCTCCACGCCGCAGAACCTCACCCTGGTGGACCCGCACCGCTCCGTCACCGTCCATGTCGGCCCGGACATCCCACTCACCGAAGCCCCCGACTCCTGCGCCGCCAACCATCAGGCCGCGCCGATCCCGGAGGAACAGGAGCGGGTCACCCGTTCCCAGGAACGGCTCGCCGCGATCCGTGCCGCCGGCCCCGATGTGGCGGCGATGCTGCGGCCCCCACTGCACGGTGACCTCAGCCGGAAGGGTCTCGCCACCGTGTACACCGCGCACTACCGGCCGGGCGAAGGAACCGTCACCTACCACTGGCCGGGGGCCGACCCCTGGCCGGTGTCCTTCGACGGCTTCACCGAGGAGAGCCGGACGGTACGGCTCAGCGGCGGGTGACGCGCCGGTAGGCGTGGCGGGCCCACAGACAGCCGGCCAGGGTGAGGACCGCGCACCAGGCGAGGGCTATCGGGCCGCTGCTGCCTGTCTCCGTACCCATCAGCAGCCCCCGCAGGGTCTCGATGATCGGGGAGAACGGCTGGTGCTCGGCGAAGAGCCGGAAGCCGTCGGGCATGGAGGCGGTGGGCACGATGGCGCTGCCGATCAGCGGCAGGAATTGCAGCGGCATCGGGATGTTGCTGGCGGTCTCCGGAGTCCTGGCGACCAGGCCGACGGCGGCCGAGATCCAGGTGAGGGCGAGGATCACCAGCGTCAGCAGCCCGGCGGCGGCCAGCCACTCCAGGGGGTTGGCGCTCGGGCGGAAGCCGATGAGCAGGGCGACCACGGTCACGACGGCCACGCTCAGCAGGGTCTGGAGGACGCCCCCGATGACGTGCCCGGTCAGAAAGGCCGAGGGGGATATGGCCATGGTGCGGAAGCGGTTGACGATCCCTTCGGTCATGTCGACGCACACGCTGACGGCGGTGGTCACGGCGCCGGAGGTGGCGGCCATCAAGATGATGCCGGGGGCGACATAGTCGATGTAGGTGCCGCCGCCTATCCCCTCCCCCAGCGCGCCGCCGTACACGTAGTTGAACAGCAGCAGGATCATCAGCGGCATGACAATGACGGAGACGGTCATCGCCGGGTAGCGCTGGGCGTGTTTGAGGTTGCGGCGCAGCATGGTGGTGGAGTCGCGCAGGGCGTGGCCGGCGACAGCGGGCGCGCTCATCGGGCGGGCTCCTTGTGGGTGAGGGCGAGGAACACATCGTCGAGATCGGGGGTGTGCACGGTCAGCGTCTCGGCGCTGACGGCCGCCGCGTCCAGGAGGTCGAGGACGGCACGCAGGGTGGGGATGGAGCCGTCACCGGGGATGTCGAGGGTCAGGGCTTCGCCGTCCCGGGTGATCTGGAGCTCGGTGAACAGGGCTGCGGCGGTGTCGAGTTGGCCGGTGTCGGTGAAGCGCAGCCGGATGTGGCCGCCGGGGATGCGGCGTTTGAGCTCGTCGGAGGTGCCCTCGGCGACGATCCGGCCGCCGTCCAGGACGGCTATCCGGTCGGCGAGCTGGTCGGCCTCCTCCAGATATTGGGTGGTGAGGAAGACGGTGACGCCGTCCTCGTCGACCAGGTGGCGGATGATCTCCCACATGGTGCGGCGGCTGCGCGGATCGAGACCGGTGGTGGGTTCGTCGAGGAAGATGACCCGGGGTTGGCCGAGGAGGGTCATGGCGAGGTCCAGCTTGCGCCGCATGCCGCCGGAGAGGGTGGCCACCGGGGTGCGGGCCGCCTCGGTGAGGTCGAAGCGGTCCAGCAGGGCCGCGCTGCGGCGGCGGCCCTCGGGGCGGTCGAGGTGGTGCAGGTCCGCCATCAGCCGCATGTTCTCCTCGGGGGTGAGGAGTTGGTCGACGGCGGCGAACTGTCCGGTGACGCCGATGGCGCGCCGTACGGCGTCGGGCTCACGGGTGAGGTCGTGCCCGGCGATCCGTACCTGTCCGGAGTCGGCGGTGATCAGGGTGCTGAGGATCTGCACGGTGGTGGTCTTGCCTGCCCCATTGGGGCCGAGGAGCGCGAAGACGCTGCCCTCGGGGATGGTGAGATCGATGCCGTCCAGGACGGTCTTGTCGCCGTAGGACTTGGTGAGCGCGGTCGTGGTGATGGCGGTGCCGACCGTGGTGGCGGTGGCCATGTCAGTGGACCTCTTCCGGGTGGGAGGGGATGGGGGCGCGGCGGATGGTGATGTCGCCGATGCCGGTGTTGGCGCGGATCTCGACGGTGTCGGTGGCATCGCCGGGGCCCTCGGTGGGCTCGGCACCGCTGTGCACATGGCCGACCTGCGCCAGGAGTTCGAGCCAGGCGGCGGTGCCGGGGGCGAGGCCGGCCTCGATGTCTCCGGCGGCGGTCTGGAGGGCGATCTTGCCGCGTCTCACCTGGCCGATGTGGATGGAGCCGTTGGCGGAGCGGGCTTCGACGTCGGAGTGGGCCATGCCGACCGAGACCCGGCCGTTGGAGGATTTGACGCGCAGTGCGCCGGTGATCTCCTCGATGCGGGTCTCGCCGTTGCTGTTCTTGACCGTGGCGTCGCCGGCGAGGTGACCGGCGTCGATGCGGCCGGCGCCGATCAGCTCGGCGTCGCCGGTGGCCCGTTCCAGATGGAGTGCGCCGTGGTCGGTGCGCAGGGTCGCGGTGGTGGCCTCCTCGACCCGGATGTCGCCGAGGGAGGTCTTGAGGCGGCAGGGGCCCAGCGGCCCGGTGCACAGGAAGTCGGCCATGGGTGAGTTGCCCCGGACGGTGGTGCCGGCGGGCACCTCGACGCGGATGTCGAGCGAGCCGTGCTTGGCGAAGGGAGAGCGCTTCTTGGGGCCCTTGATGAGCAGTTCGCCGTCGGTGTGATCCACCCTGGTCTGCTCGGCGGCCCGGACGTCGGCCTCCTGACGGGGGTCGGCGGGGCGTACCTCGACGAGGGTGTCGGTGCGGTCAGCGCCGGCGATGACGCGGGCGGTGCCGACCACGAATTCGAGGGTGAGGGTGAGCGGTTCGGGGGTGTCGAAGACGGGCATGGCCGTTCCTTCCGGAGGGGTGGGGCGGTGGGAGTGGTGGCGGGTCAGCGGACCCAGCCGGTCATGCTCTGCGCACCCGCGCTTCTGTGCCGGGTGGGGGCGGGGGCCGGCCCCTGCTCCAGGGCTGCCGAGACGGCCCGGACCAGCCAGGCGTTGACGGAGAGCCCTTCGCGGGCCGCGGCCTCCTCGGCGCGGGATTTCACATGGGCGGGCAGCCGCAGATTGATGCGGGCGGTGGCGCTCTCGTCGCCTTCGGGGGCGGGCGGCGGCGGGGCGGTGGCCGGGCGGCCCCCCGGTACGAGATAGGGCGCCTCGGCGATGACGGTGGGGGGCGGCAGGACGACGAACTCGGGGTTGAGGCCGCGCAGCCGGACGTCCACCGAGCCGGGGGCGAGCTCGCGGGTGACCTCGCTCATGGCGGCGGACAGCGCCTCCAGCAGGGTGAGGCGGCCGGCCGACTCCAAGGTGGCGGACAGCCGGTCGGCGAGCACCCGGGATTCCTCACCGCCCGCTTCGGCGGCGGTGGACAGTTCGTTGCGGAGCTGGTCGACGTAGGGCGTGAGATCCATGACGCCATAGTGGCACACAGCATGGCACCACGTCGAGCCATTCGGAGCCATTCACTCAATCGTGGGGGCTCGACGCCGGCACGCCACGACGCGAGAGCCCCTGACCGGATCGGCCAGGGGCTCCCAGAATCTCTCCGCGGCTACACTCCGCCGCCACCGCGTGGCGTCACTCCGCCCCACCGTGGTGCCACGCGGTGCCATAGCGCTCCGCCAGCCCCGCCGCCTCCTCGTCCGTCAGCAGCCGGGGGGTGCGGCCGTTCAGCAGAAGCAGCAGATGGGCCGTCTCCTCCAGCTCTATGGCGGCATCCGCCGCCACCGTCATCGTGGCGCCCGCCGTGACCGGACCGTGGTTCTGGAGCAGCGCCGCCCGGAAGGGGAAGTCCAGCTCCCGCAGCCGCACCGCCTGCGCCACATCACCGGGCTCCGCGTACGGCACCAGTGGGGTCTGGCCCACCCGCATCACGAAGTAGGGGGTCAGCGGCGGCACCGCGCTGCGCCGGGACCACGGCGGCAGACACGCGTACGCGGCGGCGTGCGCGCTGTGCAGATGCACCACCGCCGCCGTGGCCGGATCGCGGTGGTAGAGCGCCAGATGCAGCGGGAACTCCTTCGAGGGCCGCGGCCCCTCCAGCAGCGCCCGCTCCAGCGGGGTGTCCACCGGGGCACCCGCGTCCAGTACGGCGAGCCCGTCCGGGTCCAGCGCGTCCAGCCGGGTGCCGGTCGGGGTGATGTAGATCCGGTCGCCGATCCGGACGCTCAGATTGCCCGAGGCGCCCGGGCTCAGCCCGGCGGCGGTGAGCTGTCGCCCGGCCGCGACGAGTTCGTGGCGTGCGTCGCTCATATCCCGCTCCAGCTCCCGTTGTCGGTATCCATGTGTGCCACGCGTGACCCAGGTGAGTTACGCAAGGGCCCGCCAGCCCGCCGTGAAGATGTCCCGGTGGCCGAAGTTGCCCGATTTCAGGGCAAGGTTGTACGCCCGGCCGTCCGCCGCCGTACCGTGCGCCCACGAGACGCCGGGTGCCAGCGCGGGCCCCAGCTCAAGCCGCCGTACCTCCAGCGCCTGCACGACGCTCCCCGAGGTCTCGCCGCCCGCCACCAGGAACTGCCGGGCACCGGCCGCCGCGAACGCCGTGGCGCAGCCGGCCAGCGCCTCCTCCACCAGCTCTGCGGCCGGCCGCCTCCCGGCCGGCGGCGCCGCCTCCAGGTCCTCCAGCGAGTCCACCGCGTACACCAGCACCGGCTCGCCCGGCGCCGCCGCCCACCGCTCCCGCGCCCACGCCGTCAGCCGCGCCACCTCCGCCGGCAGGTCGGCGCGCAGCGCCGCCAGATCCAGCTTGCGGTGTGCCAGCCGGTCCCGGGCGTCGGCGATCTGCCCCCGGGTCGCGGAGGAGGCGCTGCCCGCCAGCACCGCGCGGTGCCCCGCCGCCACCGGCATCGCCGTGGTGGCCGGCGCGCCGGCCACCGCCGGCAGCCCCAGCGCGAGCCCGGAGCCGCCGGTCACCAGCGGATCGCCGGCCGTGACCTCGGCGATCACCGCGAGATCGCCCTCGTCGACGGCGTCGACCACCACATAGGTGCCGTCCGCCGCGTCGATCGCGGCCCGCAGCACGCCGGCCCCGGCCCGTACCACCGGCAGCGGTACCGTCGCCACCGCGTGCCGGGTCTGCGGGCGCAGCAGCGCGGCGACGTCCGATTCCGTCATCGGGGTCAGCGGATGGTGCCGCATGGAGCTCTCGCTCAGCAGTTGCCCGCCGACGAACAGATGCCCCTGGTACACGGTGCGCCCGGTGGCCGGGAAGGACGGCACCACGACCACCTTCGCCGCGCCCGGCTCCGTCAGCTCCGCCAGCAGCGCGTCCGCCACCGGTCCGATATTGCCGGCCGGGGTGGAGTCGAAGGTGGAGCAGTACTTGTCGTAGAAGCGCACACAGCCAAGACGCCGCAGGGCGTCCAGCGCCGCCACCGACTGCCGTACCGCTTCCTCGACCGGCGCGGTGCGGGTCTTCAGCGCGACCACCACCGCGTCCATGCCGGCCAGCCGCAGGTCCGCCAGCTGCTCGTCGCTGGGGACCCCCAGGGTGACGCTGGTGCGCAGCCCCCGGGCGACCCAGTTGGTGGCGAGGTCGGTGGCACCGGTGAAGTCATCGGCCACGCCGCCCCATCTGACCAGTCCTGCCGCCATGCGTCGTCACCGTCCGTTGCGCCGTTCTTACGTATCCGGATGAGAGGCGCTGTGATCCCACCGCGCCAATCTGTGAATTTATGGTACTACAGTTGACGCTCATGTTAATTGGCGTTACGTTCGCGCTCCATAGGCGGGTTCACCCGATTCACCCGCACGAGCAGCACCAGCAGCACCAGCAGCACCAGCAGCAGTCGATGCAGCAGCACAGCACCAGCGCCAGGAGGGCACCATGAACGCCGAGCCGCACGGGACGCGGGAAACCGTCACCTACGCACTGACGGGCGCGCGCGGCGGCTTCGCCCGTACGCTGCTCGCCCAGACCCGGCTCACCCCCGACGTCAAGCCGGCCGTCCTGTGCGACCTCGACACCGAAGGGGTCCTGGCGCTCGGCGCCGAACTGGGCTTCCCCACCGAAGGACCCGGCTCCCTGACCGTCGCCACCGACCGGGCCGGCCTCGCCGCCGCCCACGCCGCCGGCCGCACCGCCGTCGTCGCCGACATCACCCTGCTCGCCGCCGCGACCTACGACATCCTCGTCGAGGCCACCGGCAACCCCGCCGTCGGCTACCGCGCCGCCCGCACCGCCCTGACCGGCGGCCACCACGTGGCGATGGTCAGCAAGGAGGTCGACTCCGTCAGCGGCGTCGAACTCGCCACCCTCGCCGCCGACTGCGGCCTCGTCTACACCACCGCCACCGGCGACCAGCCCGCCAACCTCATCCAGCTCTTCGACTGGGCCCACGGCCTCGGCCTGGAGATCGTCGCCATCGGCAAGTCCAGCGAGTACGACCTCGTCTACGACCCCGAGCGCGGCACCGTCACCCAGCTCGACCAGACCATCGACGCCCCCGCCCTCGGCACCCTGCTGAAGCTGCCGCCGGCCACCGACCCGGACGGCGTACGCACCACCCTCGCCGCCCGCGCCGCCGCCGTCACCGCCCTCAAGCGCAGCGCCGCCGCCGACTACTGCGAGATGGCCGTCGTCGCCACCAGCACGGGCTTCACCCCCGACGTCGAGGCGCTGCACTACCCCGTGGCCCGCACCGCCGAACTCGCCGACATCTACGCCCTGCGCGAGCACGGCGGCGTCGTCACCCGCCCCGGGATCGTGGACGTCTTCAGCGTGCTGCGGCTCCCCGAAGAAGCCAGCTTCGCCGGCGGCGTGTTCGTCATCGTCCGCACCCACGACCCCGTCACCTGGGAGACGCTGCGCCAGAAGGGCCACGTCGTCAGCCGCGACGGGCGGTACGCCTGCCTGTACCTCCCCTACCACCTGATGGGTGTCGAGACCCCGACCACCCTTCGCGACGCCGTCCTGCGCGGCATCCCCGCCGGCTCCCCCACCCCCGCCCAGCACGTCGTCCTCGCCGGGCGCGCCACCCAGGACCTGACCGCCGGCACCGTCCTGACCATGGGCGGCCACCACCACGAGGTGACCGGCGTCGCCCCGGTGCTGCTGCCCGCCGCCGACGCCCCCGCCGGCACCGCGCCGCTGTATCTGGCCGCGCACGCCACCCTCGTACGGGATGT
This sequence comes from Streptomyces sp. NTD107, assembly GCF_059510435.1. NCBI lineage: Bacteria > Bacillati > Actinomycetota > Actinomycetes > Kitasatosporales > Streptomycetaceae > Streptomyces > Streptomyces sp. NTD107. The sequence continues at coordinate 712,720 of NZ_JCAJZV010000002.1, forward strand.
GGCGGCCGGCTCACTGCTCACCCTCGACGACGTGACCGGGTACGACCCCGACCTGCTCACCGCCTGGACCGCCGGGCGCGACGCGTACCGGGCGCCCACCGCCGGAAGCACCACCGCCCCCACCACCCCCTGACTCCCCCACACCCCCTCCCCAGGACGGCCGCAGTGACGCGGCCATGAAACAAAGAGGTTCGCCATGTCCGACGCCTACACGCTCTTCGCGTTCGGCGCGGCGATCGCGGCGCTGGTGCTGCTGATCGCCAAGTTCAAGGTCCACCCGGTGGCCACCCTGTTCATCATCGTCACCTCGCTGGGCCTGGTGCTCGGCATGGGCGGCACCAAGACGATAGAGCTGATCACCACCGGCTTCGGCAACACCATGGCCAACGTGGGTCTGCTGGTCATCTTCGGCTGTGTGCTGGGCAAGATGCTGGAGCTGAGCGGGGCGGCGCTGCGCATCACCCGGGCCGCGCTCAGCCTGTTCTCGGGGCGCAAGGTGCCGTGGGCCATCGCCCTGGCCTCCACCGTCGTCGGCATTCCGCTGATCGCCGACACCGTCGTCCTGATGCTGATCCCGGTGGTCTCGGCGATCGCGTACCAGACGAAGATGTCGATGATGCGGCTCGGCCCGATCCTGTACATCGGCGCCTATGTGATGACCTCGCTGGTCCCGCCGGGCCCGGGGCCGCTGGCGGCCAGCGCGCTGCTGGGCGTGGACCTGGGGCAGGCGACGCTGTGGGGGCTCGTGGTGGCCATCCCCGGCATCATCGTGGCCACGCTGTACCTGCTCACCATCAAGACGCATGTCGAGCCGAAGGCCGAGTTCGTGGCGCACCTGACCGGTGGGGCCGGCAACGGCGGCACGGGCGCCACCGGTACCGGTGGCGGCGGCACGGACGCCGAGGAGGAGGAGCGCAGGCTCCCCCCGCTGTGGATGTCGCTCGTGCCGGTCTTCCTGCCGATCGTGCTCATCATGATGAACTCGCTCGTGGTCGACATGGTCGAGACCGAGAACACCTTCGGCAAGGTCCTGGAGTTCCTCGGCTCGCCCGTCATAGCCCTGTTCCTGGGCTGCCTGGTCGCGCTGCCGCTGTTCGGCCGCCGCTGGTCCAGCAAGGAGACCCTGAACGACCTGTTCGAGGCCGGCCTGAAGCTGGCCGCCATGCCGCTCGCCCTCACCGGCGTCGGCGGCGCGCTCGCCACCATCATCCGGGACACCGAAGTGGCGGACTCCGTCGCCGAGATGATCCAGGACTGGGGCCTGTCCCCGATCATCGTGCCGTTCCTGGTGGCCGCCGCCATCTGCACCATCACCGGTTCGAATATCCTCGGCGTGATGACCGCCGCCGCGATCATGGAACCGCTCGCCGAGGGCCTGGGCATCTCCGCGCTGGCCATCTACTTGGCGTGCGGCACCGGAGCGCAGATCATGAAGCACGCCAACTCCTCGGGCTTCTGGGTCACCACCACCCTGTCCAACATGACCGTCGGCCAGGGCATCCGTTCCATCGGCGTGGCCTCGGCCCTGTCCGGGGTCACCGGCTTCGCGATCGTGTACGCGCTGTACGGGTTCGGCGTCATCTGACGGCCGGCATCCGGCATGTGACATCCGGCAGACAGACACACAAGGAGGCACCACGGTGTCGTCAGAAGGGCCCGCGGCGTCGCAGGCGTCCCCGGACACCCCGCTGATCCCGGATCAGCGCCGGGAGCTGCTGATCAAGCTGCTGCGCGGGCACTCGGTGCTCAGCGTGCACCAGCTGACCGAGTTGCTCGGGGTCTCCCACATGACGGTACGGCGCGACATCGCCGCGCTGGAACGGCAGGGGCGCGCCGTATCGGTCCCCGGCGGGGTCCGCATCGCCGGGCAGCTGCACCATGAGCCGAGCTTCATCGACAAGTCGACCATGGACCAGCCGGCGAAGCTCGCCATCGCCGCCCGCGCCGGGGAACTCCTCCAGGACGGCACCACCGTGTATCTGGACGCCGGCACCACCTGTCAGGCCCTGGTCCCGCACCTCGTGCGGCGCCAGGGCATGACGGTGGTGACCAACGACTTCACCACGGCCAACGCCCTGATGGGCAACCCGGATGTGGAGGTCATCCACACCGGGGGCCGCATAGAGCACGCCAACCGCTCGACGGTCGGGCGGCTCGCGGCGCAGACGCTGACGCAGCTGGCGCTGGACATCGCCTTCATCTCCACCAGTTCGTGGGATATCCAGCGCGGGGTGACCACGCCGTCGCCGGCGAAGGTGGAGGTCAAACAGGCGGCGATGGCGAGCGCGTCGCGGTCGGTGCTGCTGACCGGGTCCGCCAAGTACGGGACGTTCGGCATGTACCGGGTGGCCGCGCTGGGCGAGTTCGAGTCGATCGTCACGGATGGGGATCTGTCGCAGGCGGCGCGGGACACGCTGCGCGCGCAGGGCATCGACACGGTCATCGCCGAGTCCACCGCTACAGAGTGATGATCGGAGTGTCACAACACTGATCGGTGGGGGCGGATGTCCGGCGCGGTAAGGCATCATCTGCCACATGGGGATTGTCGCCGGTCTGGACAGCTCGTCCGTTTACACCCGCATCGTGGTCTGTGACACCGATACGGGCCACGTGGTACGGCACGGCCACGCCGACCACCCGGCCGCCGAAGCCACCCCGGAAGCATGGCTGCTGTCACTGGGCGAGGCGGCGGACGGCGGGGTACTCGAAGACGTCGCCGCGATCGGGGTGGCCGCCCAGGCCAACGCCGTCGTCGCGCTCGACGAGACCAGCACCCCCGTACGGGCCGCCTCCCCCGGCGTCGGCGCCAAGGACCGTACGCAGTCGGCGGCGCTGGACGCCGCGGCGCGAGAACTGGTCGACGCCCTCGGCGGACCCGACGCGTGGACCCGGGCCGTCGGCTCCGTACCCCAGGGCGCGCAGCCGGTCGCCCGGCTGCGCCGGCTGGCCCGGGACAACCCGGAGGCCGCGCGGCGGGTGGCGGGGGTGGCACTCGCCCAGGACTGGCTGGTGTGGCAACTGCTCGGCCGGCCCGCCCGGATGGCCACCGACCGGGGCGGGGCCTCCAGCACCGGATACTGGTCCCCGGTCGGCGGGGACTGGCGGCCCGAACTGGTGGAACTGGCCCTGGGGCACCCGGTGGCGCTGCCCGAGGTGCTGGCCCCGGCGCAGCCGGCCGGGCGCACCCCGGAAGGACAGCTGATCTCGGCCGGCACCGGCGAGACGATGGCGGCGGCGTTCGGACTGGGGGTCGGCCCCGGGGACGCGGTGATCTCGCTCGGGGCCTCCGGATCGGTGTGCGCGGTGCACGGGGCGGCGCTGCCGCCGGACAGCAGCGGCGCGGTCACCGCGTACGCGGACGCCACCGGCCACCACCTTCCGGTGGTGCGCACGCTGAACGCGGTACGGGTGCTGCGGGGCACGGCGGAGCTGCTTGGCTGCGACCTGCCGGCACTGTCGGAGCTGGCGATGCGGTCCACTCCGGGGGCGCACGGGCTGGTGTTCCTGCCGTACCTGGCGGGCGAACGGGTGCCGGCACTGCCGCACGCGGCGGGCACGCTCACCGGTCTGCGCCGGGAGAGCATGAAGCCGGAACATCTGGCGCGGGCCGCCTTCGAGGGCATGCTGTGCGGCCTGGCGGACGCGGCCGACGTCCTGCGGGGGCGCGGGGTACGGATCGACCGCGTCTTCCTGCTCGGCGCGGCGGCGGACCTCCCGGCCGTACGCGAGCTGGCGCCGGCCCTGCTCGGCGCCCCGGTGGTGGTCCCGGCCCCGGCGGCCTACACGGCGCTGGGCGCGGCCCGGCAGGCGGCCTGGGCCCTGGGCGTGGAACAGGGCACGCTGTCCGCCGACACACCCCCGAAGTGGCCGGAACCGGCGGGCGAGACCCACCACCCGGGCGAGGCGGCGGCAACGGGCACGGCGATCCGCCAGCAGTACGCGGCGGTGCGGGGGGCTACCCACCCGGAGACGTGAGGGCGCGCGGGAGCGGGGCGGGGCGCGGAGCCCCGCGATCGCGGGGCCGACATGATCCACACCAGCGCCCCGGGGACGCCGGGTGGAACACCCCCGCAAGCGCGGGGAGCGGGCGGAAATCTCCGCAACCTCGACGAGGTCAACGGGAACGACCCCGCAGCTGCGGGGAGCAGTGACACCATGCGCCGTGGCGGGCGCACGTGCAGGGGCCAACCCCGCATCTGCGGGGGTGTTCCGACCAGTCAGGAGGCGTTCCTACGGCTGCGGGAGTCGGACCCGCGCATGCGGGGCTGTTCCCCCCGGCGGGCGCGGGCCTCCAGATCGGCGCGGACCGATCCCCGCGCAGGCGGGGCACGCTTCGTGACCGTCAGGTGTTGCTCCGCCGCTCAGTCCAGGTAGCCGCGCAGTTGGTTGGCGTACGCGTGGTCGCGGAGTTTGCCCAGTGTCTTGTGCTCGATCTGGCGGATGCGTTCCCGCGTGACGCCGAACAGCCGGCCGATCTCCTCCAGTGTCCGGGGCCGGCCGTCCGTCAGGCCGTAGCGCAGTTCGACCACCCGCCGCTCCCGGTCCCCCAGGGTGGACAGCACGGCCTCCAACTGCTCCCTCAGCAGCAGAAACGCCGCCGACTCGGCCGGCGACGGGATGTCCACGTCCTCGATCAGATCGCCGAGGTTGACGTCGTCCTCCTCCCCCACCGGGGACTGGAGGGATATCGGGTCCTGCGCGAGCCGCAGTATCTCCGTCACCCGCGCCGCCGTCAGGCCCAGCAGTACGCCGACCTCCGCCGGCGACGGCTCGTACCCGCGCTCCTGGAGGACCCGGCGCTGCACCCGCACCACCCGGTTGATCAGCTCCACCACATGCACCGGGACCCGTATCGTACGGGCCTGGTCCGCGATCGCCCGCGACATGGCCTGGCGGATCCACCACGTCGCGTACGTCGAGAACTTGAACCCCCGCGCGTAGTCGAACTTCTCCACCGCCCGGATCAGCCCGAGGTTTCCCTCCTGGACCAGATCCAGCATGGTCAGACCGCGCCCGATGTACCGCTTCGCGACCGACACCACCAGCCGCAGATTGGCCTCGATCAGCTGCCGCTTGGCCCGCCGGCCGCGCACCACCAGCTGGTCGAGGTCCAGGGCCAGCCGCGGGTCCTGGCGCTCCTGGCCCCGGGCCGTGGCCGCCGCCAGCCGTTCCTCGGCGAACAGTCCGGCCTCGATCCTGCGGGCCAGCTCCACCTCTTCGGCCGCCGTCAGCAGCGGGATGCGGCCGATCTCCCGCAGGTACTGCCGGAAGAGGTCGGCCGACGCGCCCGAGGCCGTGCCGGGTGGGGATGGCTTCGCGCGCCGGGCCGGGGCCGGCATCCGCACCGGGGCTGGTGCCGGGGCCGTGGCCGGGATGTCGAGGATCTGGCTCTGCACGGGCGACACGGGCGACCTCCACGGTGATCGCAACCGGTGGGTGGGGAGGGGCTATCCGGTTACGAGAGGCATGCGTCCTTTTTTTGTGCTGGCGGCTCCTGGTGTGCTATGCCCAATTACCCCGCTGTTACACGGGGTTCACGCGCCGGGTGGACGGCGTCCGGTCACCCGTACAGCGCCGCCGGGCCGCGGGCCTGCAAGGCCGTGCGGTACTGCTGGAGCGTCCACAGCTGCTGCCGCTCCGCCGCCGCCTGGCTGTTCGCGGACTGCGCCTCGATCCGGCGCGCCACGATCTCCAGGTCGCGCATGCGCTGTTCGACGGCGGCCAGCCGGACCCGTACCAGATGCTCGCCCGCGTACCGCTCGTCGGGGGCGCGCGAGGTGAGTGGCGCCTCGACGGTCAGCTCCCGGATGAGGATGCGTACGGTGTCGTCGGGGGCCGCGTCCAGCACCCGGGTCACCAGTCCCTCGCCGGCGTCCGTGACCCCGCCCGCCGCCGCGATGATGCGCCGCACCTGGGCGTACGGCGGCGCGGTGAACTCGCTCTCCTCGTAGGCGTCGAAGGCCGGCGCCACCAGGTGCGGGAACTGGAGGGCGAGCTTGAGGAGTTCGCGTTCGACCTGGTGGGCGGGGTTGCGCGGGTCGACGGCCGGGCCGCGCCGCTCGGGCACCGGGGCCGGCGCCGGGGCCGGTACGGACCTGCGCCCGCCCCGCTGCGGCTCGCCGCGCTGCTTGCGCTCGCGCTCCCAGCGGGCGAGCTGGGCGACCCGCTTGACGACGAACTCGTCGTCGGGGATGCCGACCAGCCCGGCCAGCCGGGTGGCGTACTGGTGCTGGAGCGAGGAGTCCTTCAACTGCGCCAGCACCGGGGTGGCCTGCTCGATGGCCGCCGAACGGCCCTCCGCCGTCTCCAGATTGTGCCGCGCGGTGATCGACCTGAGGGCGAACTCGAACAGCGGCGTCCGGGTCTCGACCATGTCCGCCACGGCCTGATCGCCGTGCGCCAGCCGCAGATCGCACGGGTCCATCCCGCCCGGCGAGATCGCGATCGACGTCCTGGCCGCGAACCGCTGGTCGTCGTCGAAGGCGCGCAGCGCCGCCTTCTGCCCGGCCGCGTCGCCGTCGAACGTGAAGACCACCTCACCGGCCCGGTGCGAGCCGCTGTCGTCCATCAGCACCCGGCGCAGGATCTTGATGTGCTCGCCGCCGAAGGCCGTACCGCAGGTGGCGATGGCGGTGGTGACACCGGCCAGATGGCAGGCCATCACGTCCGTGTACCCCTCGACGACCACCGCGCGGTTGTCCTTGGCGATGTCGCGCTTGGCGAGGTCGATGCCGTACAGCACCTGCGACTTGCGGTAGAGCGGGGTCTCGGGGGTGTTGAGGTACTTCGGACCGGTGTCGTCGTCGCGCAGCTTGCGGGCGCCGAAGCCGATCACCTCGCCCGTGATGTCGCGGATCGGCCAGATCAGCCGGCCCCGGAAGCGGTCGATGGGGCCGCGCTGCCCGTCCTGGGCGATGCCGGAGGTGATCAGCTCGCGGTCGGTGAAGCCCCGGCCGCGCAGATACCGCACCAGCTGGTCCCAGCCGGCCGGCGCGTAGCCGACCCCGAAGTGCGCGGCGGCCTGCTCGTCGAAGCCGCGCTCCTGAAGGAAGCGGCGGCCGATCTCCGCCTCCGGCGAGCCGAGCCGCTCGGTGAAGAACGCGGCGGCCACCTTGTGGGCCTCGATCAGCCGGGTGCGCTCGCCCTGCTGCCGGTTGGAGTTGTAGCCGCCCTGCTCGTAGCGGAGGGTGATGCCGGCCTGGGCGGCGAGCCGCTCGACGGACTCGGCGAAGGTGAGGTGCTCCAGCTTCATCAGGAAGCTGATGCTGTCGCCGCCCTCCTGGCAGCCGAAGCAGTGGAAGAGCCCCTTGCTGGGCGACACCTGGAACGACGGGGACTTCTCGTCGTGGAACGGGCACAGGCCCTTCAGATTGCCGCCGCCCGCGCTGCGCAGCTGAAGGTACTCGGACACGACGGAGTCAATCGGGACCGCGTCCCGTACCGCCTTCACATCGTCGTCATTGATCCTGCCCGCCACACCGGCAGTCTACGACCGCCCACCGACAGCCGGGACTGCCTCACTGGCTGGGCGCATCCTCTGGCCGCCCGAAGTCTGACGTATCGAGCTCGAAGCCAAACGGCTCAGGAATAGCCAGCGGCTGCCCGAAGGAGACACTGGCGTGCGCCCGATAGCCGTTTGGCGAATTTCCCCAGAACACCGTGGCTTCCTCCTCCTGCATGTCCAGAAGCAGGTACACAGGCACGTGTCGGCCGTAGACCGCGAGTTTATCCTTGATGTCGTTGCCCCGCGTGGAGGGCGAGGTCAGCTCGGCGACCAAAGAGAGAGCGGCCCCATTCACCGGTCCGCGCATCTGCTCAAACGCCGCCACGTCAGCGACATAAAGATCCGGCGCGTAGGCACGGGTGGCTTTCGGAAACGCGAAGAGGAATGGTGACGTATCCGCGTCTTGCCCATCGGGGGCGTGGGGATCCAGGAGTTGCCGCAGTCGCTTCATGGGCCGCTTATAATAAGGACTCTGAAACGGCGACACAACAATTGCCCCCTCGATAATCTCAGCCTTGAAGCCGTCAGGCGTGTCCAGGTCAAGCGCGATCTGGAGCAGATCCTCAAACTCCCCCGGAGCGAAGTGATCTGCCGCTACCGGACGCTCCAGCACGGTGGTCACCATGAACCTCCTTCGGTCTGGCTCTCGCATGCCCTGCCTCCCTCACCCTAGGCCCGATTGATCATCCCATCACTCCTGTCACCATAAGGCCATTCGAAAGAGTTAACGATGGGACCCGGGTTTACGGCCGGGGAATGTGGCGGAGATTGGAGCGGGCCAGCTGCACCATCTTTCCCACGCCGCCGTCCAGCACCATCTTGCCGGCCGACAGGGCGAAGCCCGTCACCATCTCGGCCTTGATCTTCGGCGGGATGGACAGCGCGTGCGGGTCGGTGACCACGTCCACCAGCGCCGGGCCCTTGTGCTTGAGGGCGGCCCGCAGCGCGGAGCGCAGGTCCTTCGGCTTCTCCACCCGTGCCGCGTGCACCCCGCACGCCTCCGCGACGGCGGCGAAGTCGGGGTTGTGGTGGGCCGTGCCGTACGCCGGCAGGCCGGCCACCAGCATCTCCAGCTCCACCATGCCCAGCGAGGAGTTGTTGAACAGCACCACCTTCACCGGCAGGTCGTACTGGACGAGGGTGAGGAAGTCACCCATCAGCATGGTGAACCCGCCGTCGCCCGACATCGAGATCACCTGCCGCCGCCGGTCGGTGAACTGCGCCCCGATGGCCTGCGGCAGCGCGTTGGCCATCGAGCCGTGGCTGAACGACCCGATCACCCGGCGCCGGCCGTTCGGTGTGAGGTAGCGCGCCGCCCACACGTTGCACATCCCGGTGTCCACCGTGAAGACCGCGTCGTCCGCCGCCTCCTCGTCCAGTACCGACGCCACGTACTCGGGGTGGATCGGGGTGTGCTTCTCCACCTTCCTCGTATACGCGCCGACCACCCCCTCCAGGGCCTCCGCGTGCTTCCTCAGCATCCGGTCCAGGAACCGCCGGTCGGTCTTGGCGCGGACCCGCGGGGTCAGGCAGTCCAGCGTCTCCTTCACGTCCCCCCACACCGCCAGGTCGAGGGTCGAGCGCCGCCCCAGGTGTTCGGGGCGGACGTCCACCTGGGCGATCCGGACGTCCGGGCCGCTGGGCAGGAAGGCGTTGTACGGGAAGTCCGTGCCGAGCAGGAGCAGCAGGTCGCACTCGTGGGTGGCCTCGTACGCCGCGCCGTAGCCGAGCAGTCCGCTCATGCCGACGTCGTACGGGTTGTCGTACTGAATCCACTCCTTGCCGCGCAGGGCGTGGCCGACCGGCGCGTTGACGCGTTCGGCGAAGCGCATCACCTCGGCGTGCGCCCCCGCCGTGCCGCTGCCGCAGAACAGCGTGACCCGGTCCGCCTCGTCCACCATCCGCGCCAGCGCCTCGATCTGGCTGTCCGCCGGGCGTACGGCGGGGCGGCTGGTGACCAGGGCGTGTTCCTCGGCGCGCTCGGCGGCCGGCTCGGCGGCGATGTCCCCGGGGAGGGCGAGGACGCTGACGCCGCCCCGGCCGATCGCGTGCTGGATGGCGGTCTGGAGCACGCGCGGCATCTGGCGGCGGTTGGAGATCAGCTCGCAGTAGTGGCTGCACTCGCGGAACAGCTGGTCCGGGTGGGTCTCCTGGAAGTAGCCGGTGCCGATCTCGCTGGAGGGGATGTGGGAGGCGAGGGCGAGCACCGGCGCCATGGAGCGGTGGGCGTCGTACAGGCCATTGATGAGGTGCAGATTGCCGGGGCCGCAGGAGCCGGCGCAGGCGGCGAGCCGGCCGGTGATCTGGGCCTCGGCGCCGGCCGCGAAGGCGGCGGTCTCCTCGTGCCGCACCTGGATCCAGTCGATGGAGCGGTGGCGCCGGATGGCGTCCACGACGGGGTTGAGGCTGTCCCCGACGACGCCGTACAGGCGCCGCACCCCGCTGCGTACCAGGATGTCGACGAACTGCTCCGCCACGGTCTGTTTGGCCATCGCTCACGCACCTCCATGAGCAACGTAACCGCATATGGGGGGTTATGCCCGGGCGGGAATCCGCCGGGTGAGGAGGTAGTGCGCGCCGATCCCCTCGATCGTGAACGCCTCGCCCCGCACCGTGTAGCCGTGCCGCTCGTAGAAGCCGCGCGCCGCGGCGCGGCCGTTGCACCACAGCAGCCCGGCGCCGCGCGCCGCCGCCTCGGTCTCGGCGGCGGCGAGCAGGGCGGCGCCGTAACCCAGGCCCCGGGCGGCCGGGGCGCTCGCCATGCCTCGGAACCGGTAGGCGGTGGTGGGCTCGCCGTCCAGTGGATCGGGGAAGAGCGTGACGCACGCCAGCACCGCCGTACCTCCGTCTGCGGCGTACGCCGCCAGATGGAAGGTCCCCGGCAGCGGGTCCTCGCCGAATTCCGCGCTCACGGCCGGCAGCCCCGGGCGCAGCACTTCGTGGCGCAGCCCAAGGATCTCGGTGACGGGAACGACGGCGGTACGGATCGTGCTGCTCATGGGGCCACTGTAGTGACGCCGCCGAGGCCGGTGCTGGTGCCGGTGCCCGCGCCCGTGATGGCGAGGGCGAGGGCGAGGGCGATGATCAGACGATCTCCAGGAGCTGATCCACCGGGCGGCGCGGCGAGCGCGGCACCGGCGGCCCGTACCCCAGCCGCAGCACCATCTGCACCTGCCCCATGCCCGACTCCGGGTCCCGTACCGGCCAGCGCAGCTCCGGCCACTCCAGCACCTGGGTGGTGAGCGCGGTGGACAGCCCGTACTCGGTGGCCAGCAGCAGCACCCGCTCCATGGCCTGACCGGCCCGCAGCCAGTCGGCCGGCCGGTCCTCGGCGGTGCCGAGCAGCGCGAGCTGCGGCTCCTCCTCGTACGGGGTGGGGTCGCCCTCCCCGAACGCGCTGTGCCGGCCGGCGAAGTCCCGCACCGGAATGCCGTTGTAGCCGCTGTACGGGCCGAGCACCTGGTTCACCACCCCGTCGGTCGCGGTCCGCGCCTGCTCGGGGGTGCGGGTCCAGCGCTCCTGTTCCTCCGTACGGGCCGGAGTGGACCGGTCGCGGCCCTCCGCGTCCCGGACCAGCTCCAGGATCGCCCGGACATGCCAGACGGAGGGGAAGTGCAACTGCCCGCCCTCCAGCTCGGCGGCGCGGCGCAGCCTGGCCCGTACCGGCTCCGGCACCAGCTCGTCGCGGAACGGCTGCCGGCTGCTGCGCCGCCGCGCGATGGTGGGGTGCAGCCGGGCGAGCACCGGGTCGGGGTCGGGGGTGCCGGTGGGGGCCAGCCGGACCGTGGCCAGCAGCCGCGGATCGTACGGGTCGGGCAGCAGGGTCACCACCGGCTCCCAGCCGGCGTGGGCGGCGGCCACCCGCAGATTGAACAGCGCGGCGCCGCAGCCCAGATGCAGCGCGCGGCCGTGCGGGTCGCTGTGCGGGAGGGTACGGTCCAGGGCGGCGCTCAGCTGGAAGGTGGCGGTGTCGCGCCGGAAGCGGAACCGCCAGGGCTGCGCGTTGAACATGGACGGGGCGGCCCCGGCCGCCGCCACCAGCGAGGCCAGGGTCTGCTCATCAAGCGTCCCGTCCCGCACCACCTGCCGCCACCTCGCTCCGGTCTCGGCGCCTCCAGATGCTTTTGCACCCATATGACACCTTATGCCGGATCGGGCGCCGGGCGCGGGCCAACGGCTCCCGCGCCCGGCGACCCGGCGGCCCTGCGACCCGGCGACCGGGATCAGAGCGAGGCCAGCTCCGTGGCCGGATCGGCGAGCGCGTCCGCATCCACCGGCCGTCCCGAACGGATCAGCTCCTGGATCGGCTCGGTCACATCCCACACATTCATGTTCAGCCCCGCCAGCACCCGGCCCTCCCCACTCAGCCAGAACGCGATGAACGCCCGCTTGCCCACCTCGCCCCGGTACACCACCCGGTCATACGAACCGGGCGGTGCCCAGCCCGAGTACTCAAGCCCCATGTCGTACTGATCGGAGAAGAAGTACGGCACCCGGTCGTACGCCACCTCCCGCCCCAGCATCGACCGCGCCGCCGCCGGGCCGGAGTGCAGGGCGTTCGCCCAGTGCTCCACCCGCCGCCGCCCGCCCTCGGCCAACCGGAAGGCCGCGATGTCACCGGCCGCGTAGATGTGCGGATCGCTGGTCCGCAGCGCCGCGTCCACCGCCACCCCGCCCGTGTCCTCGGCCAGCTTGAGCCCGGCCGCCTCCGCCAGCGCCGTACGGGGCCGCACCCCGATCGCCGCCAGCACGGCGCGCGCCGGAATCTCCGCACCGTCGTCCGTCACCACCCCGGCGACCTGCCCGTCCCGGCCGGAGATCGAGGCGAGCCGGCAGCCGAACCGGAACTCCACCCCGTGCTCCTGGTGCAACGCCGTGAACACCTCCCCCAGCTCCGGGCCCAGCACCCCGTGCAGCGGGGTCGGCGACGGCTCCACGACCACCACCGGCGTACCCAGCTCGCGGGCGGCGGCGGCCACCTCAAGCCCGATCCAGCCCGCGCCCGCGATGACCAGCGGATCCCGCCCACGGGTCCGGTCCGCCAGCACCGCGCGCAGATGGTCGGCGTGCGCCAGCCGGCGCAGATGGTGCACCCCGGCCAGGCCGCGCGCCCCCGGGATCTGAAGCCGGTGCGGCTCGGCCCCGGTCGCCAGCAGCAGAGCGTCGTACGGGACCCGGGTACCGTCCCCGAGCCGCACCTCCCGGCCCTCCCGGTCGATGTGCACCGCCTGCTGGCCCAGATGCAGCTCGATGCGGTGGGTGGCGTACCAGGACGGCTCGTGGACGTAGACGCTCTCCTTGGCCGCGCTGCCGATCAGGTAGCCCTTGGACAGCGGGGGACGCTCATAGGGCTGCTCGTGTTCGTCACCGATGAGGATGACCCGGCCGCCGAAGCCCTCATCCCGCAGGGCCTGGGCGGCCTTCGCGCCGGCCAGCCCACCCCCGATGATCACGAACGTACGGTGCGCACCGTCCATGCCGTCCACAGCGACCACGCTGTCCACACTGTCCACGCGCTGCCTCCTTGCCGCAGGTGCCCCCGGTTGTGCGGGGGGCGGTTCACCCCCAGACATACCCCGGGGACGGCGAGGTGAGGCGGGCGTGCAGGGAGCGTGCCGATGCGTCCGTGAGCGCGGCGATCTGATCCACGATCACCCGGAGGGCGGCTGCGTCATCGGCGGCGGACGCGTAGAGGGCACGGTGCTGCGGGTCAAGGCCGTGCGGGGCGCGGCGGATCAGCGCGTCGCCCAGTTCGGCGAGCAGCTCGCGCTGCCGGCCGCGCCGCAGCTCCTGGTCGGGGCGCTGCATGACGTACACGTCGGCGACCGCCTTGAGGACCGCGCACTCCAGGCGGATTCCGGGCGGGACGATCAGCTCGGCGGAGTAACGGTGCAGCGGGCCGGGGCCGTAGCGCTCACGGGTGGCATGTTCGGCGGCGGCACAGAACCGGCCGATGAGCTGACTGGTCGCGTCCTTGAGGCGGGCCTGGGCGGTGGCGGAGCCGTCGTAGCCGTGCGGCCACCAGTGCTGATCGAGCAATCGGTCGAGGGCGGCGGCCAGCTCGGCATCGCCGGTGCCGGGCGGGGCGTAGCGGGCCCGGACCACGCGGAAGATCTCCGCGCGTTCGGGCTCGGCGAGAAGGAGACCGGGGTCCAGATGCCCGGCGTGCAGGCCGTCCTCGACATCGTGGACGGAGTACGCGACATCGTCCGACCAGTCCATGACCTGCGCCTCGAAGCAGCGGCGGGCCGCCGGGGCGCCCTGCCGGAGCCATTCGAAGACCGGCAGATCGTCCTCGTACGCGCCGAACTTCGGCGAGCCGGGATCGGTGGGGTGGCCGCCGCGCGGCCAGGGGTACTTGGTGGCGGCGTCGAGGGTGGCGCGGGTGAGGTTGAGGCCGACGGGGCGGTGCAGGGGTTCGGAGAAACGTTTCGGCTCAAGCCGGGTCAGCAGCCGCAACGACTGCGCGTTCCCCTCGAAGCCGCCACAGGGCGCGGCGATCTCGTCCAGGACCCGCTCCCCGTTGTGCCCGAAGGGCGGATGGCCCAGATCGTGCGCGAGACAGGCCGCCTCGACGACATCGGAGTCGCAGCCGAACGCCGTCCCCAGATCCCGCCCCACCTGCGCGCACTCCAGCGAATGGGTGAGCCGGGTACGGGGGCTGGCGTCCCACGCGTGCTCGGCCTCGGCCTCCCCTTCGGCCGCGAACTGACGGCTGTGACCGGTGTCCGGGGTCACCACCTGGGTCTTCCCGGCCAGCCGGCGCAGCGCGGCGGAATGCTGCACCCGCGCCCGATCGCGCTGGAAGGCGGTCCGCCCGGCCCGTTTGTCCGGCTCGGGATCCCACCGCTCGGCATCGGCTGGGGCGTACGCGGCGCTGTGTTGCATATCCCGACATTAACCGGCGGGAGTGACAGGGGTCAGGGGGCGGGGGTGAGGGTGGGGGTGGGGGTGGGGGTGGGGCGCCCGCCCGAAAACGAGACAACCATCCCCACCCCCACCACCAACAGCCCGTCAGCGGCCGGCCGGGGAATCCACGTCCTTCTGTCGTTCGGTCACCGCCGTCACTCCCCTCACTCCCGTCGCCTGCGCCGACCGCTCCTCCGGCCCCGGCGACTCCCCCGCCTTCGGCCCCTCCGGGGTCGGGTGCCAGCGGTGGCGGGTCAGGGTGGCGGTCAGGGTGAGGGGGATGGTCAGGGCGCAGGCGAGGCCGAACAGCAGGGCGTACTGACCGCGTTCGGCCAGGGGGCCGGCCGCGGTGGCGGCGGCCGAGGAGCCGATGAACAGGGCGCCGGCGAAGAACGCCACCGCCGTGCCACGGGCCTGCGGCACCACGGAGGTGGCCCATGCCTGGAGCGAGGAGTGCATGAAGGACCAGCCGCCGCCCAGCAGCAGGGCGGTGGTGAAGACGGCGGGCAGGTTCACCCAGGCGGTGACGATGCCGTACCCGGCGCACATCTGCGCCCCGCCCACCGCGATCAGTACCCATACCGGCAGCCGCCCGGTGAGCACCCGTACCAGCCGGGAGAAGACCACCACCCCGACCCCGTACATCGCGGTGGCGAGGCCGGCGACGGCCGCGCTCACGTCGTGGGACTGGAGTGCGGTGGCCAGCAGGGTCATGGTGCCGAGCAGTACCGCGCCCTCCACGAAGGCCAGGCCGAAGACGGTGAGCGCCCAGCGGTTGCGGAGCACCGCGCCCAGGTGGCCGGTGATGCCGCCGGCCGTCGTGGCGGCGCGCGGGGGTTCGGGGAGGGTGCGCAGCGCGTACGAGCAGGCCACCGCGCACACGGCGGGCGCGGCGAAGACCAGCCGCCAGTCCACGGCCTGGGCGAGTGCGCCGGCGACGGCGGTGGCCAGTGCGGTGCCGACCGCCATGACGGCCATCAGGTCGGACAGGGCGCGCTGGCGGCGGGCGGCCGGGATGGTGTCGCCGAGGTAGGTGAGGGAGGTGGGGACGACGGCGCCGTAGCAGGCGCCGGCGATGATCCGGGCGGCGATCAGGACGTGGGCGTTGGGGGCGAGCGCGGAGAGCGCTCCGGCGAGGGCCGCGACCAGCAGGGTCCAGCGCATGACGCGGACCCGGCCGACGCGGTCGGAGAGGATGCCCCACAGGGGTTGGGAGAGTCCGTAGGCGAGGAAGTAGGCGCTGGCGGTGAACACGGCGGTGCCGAGCGGGATGCCGAGCCCGGTGGCGATGAGGATCAGCAGGGGGCTGATGGCGAACCGGTCGAAGCAGCTGACGAAGCCGGCCGCCGAGAGGGCGATGGGGGGACGGCTGCTCTCCGGGGTGCTCATCGGCGTGTCGTGTGTCATGTGGTGTACCTGCCCGGTGTGGTGCCGACATGCCGGGTGAAGTGGCGGTGGAAGTGTGCTTGGTCGTAGAAGCCGACGGCGGTGGCGACCTCGGCGGGCGGCCGGCCGGCGAGGAGTTGGCGGCGGGCCCGGTCGATGCGCCGACCGGTGAGATAGGTGTGCGGGGGCAGACCGAACGCCGCGCTGAAGCAGCGCACCAGGTGGCCGGGGTGGGCGTGCAGGACGGCGGCGGCTTCCTTGAGGGTGATGCCGGTGTTGAGGCGGGCGTCCAGCAGTTCGCGCAGGGCGACGGCCAGCGGGCGGTCGGCGGCGGCGGGCCGGCGTACGGGGCGGGTGGTGCGGTGCGCGCGGAGGTGGTCGAGCAGCCGTTCGCGGACGCATGTCAGTCGCGCCTCGGCCTCGAACTCGTCCCCGGGGCCTTGGCCCAGTGCCTGGTGCAGCAGGTGCAGCCGGTGGTGCAGTTCCGGGTCGAGGTGCACGGGCTGGTCGACGGCGGCGCCGGTGAGCCGTTCGGGGAGGAGGGTGGTGTCGAGGTAGAGCACGCGTTTGCGGAAGCCGGCCGGCCGGACGGTGCGGCCGTCGTGCGGGACGCCGGGCGGCAGCAGGATCACCTGGCCGTGGGCGGCTGCGCCGTGCCGTTCGCGGGGGCGGTCGACGGCGAAGTCGACGGAGCCGTCGTCGAGGATCATCAGATCCCAGGTGTCATGGGTGTGCATGGGGTAGGCGTGGTCGGCGAAGCGGGCGTGGAGGACCTCGGTGATGCCGTCGAGGCGCGGTCGCCACGCCCGGACGCGTGCTCGGGTACCCTGCGCGCCGGCCATGTGAGAAACGTACAAGACGGGTGGCGGCCGTACGGGGGACGCTCGCTCCATGGACAACAGCACCGTACCCGCCGCTGTCAGCATCGCCGAGCGGCTGTCCCGGTTCAGCGATCAGTGGGCGCAGAAGAAGATTGCCGATCTCAATGATTTTGAGATCAAACTGGCCAAGGTCGAGGGTGAGTTCGTGTGGCACAGCCACCCGGACACCGATGAGTTCTTCCTGGTGATCAGTGGCCGGCTCACCATCCAGCTGCGCGGCGCCGACGATGTGGTGCTCGGGCCGGGCGAGCTGTATGTCGTGCCGCGCGGGGTCGAGCACTGCCCGGTGGCGGCGGAGGAGACGGCGATCCTGCTGGTCGAGCCGGCCGGGACGCTCAACACGGGGAACGCGGGCGGGGCGCTGTCCCGGCCGGCCGAAGCGCTGGGCTGACGGCGACGGTCAGGCTTTGCTCGCCGCTACCGCCGCGGCCCCGGCCCCCGCTACCGCTACCGCCGCCACCAGCGCCGGCCGCCGGGTGGCGGGGGCGGGGGTGGGCGGCCGGGTCGGGATGGCGCCGCGGGCCTGGTCGTAGCGGTGCAGCAGCAGTCTGGCCAGCGCGGGGTGCGCGCCCAGTGGGGCGGCGGCCACGCCGGGGGCGGCCTCGGCGCAGCGGGTGGCGAACCGGCCGGGCGCGGTGAAGCAGGAGGCGACGGCGATCTTGGTGTGACCGTGTCCGCGCAGCTCCGCGATGGCGTCGGCCACCGTGGGGCGGGCGGCCGAGGCGTATGCCGGGAGGACCGGCACCCCGCCCAGCCGGTCGGCGAGCATGTGCGCGGTGTACTCGGTCCCGGCGGCCGATTCGGGGTCCAGCGATCCGGCCGCCGCCAGGACGACCGCGTCGGCGTGCGGGTCCTGGTCGCGCCGGTAGCCGGCCTCCACCAGGCGGCTGTACAGGGCGTCGACCAGCAGCGGGTGTGGCCCGAGGCAGGCGGCGGTGGTGACGTTCAGGTCCTCCCGCACCGCCTCCACCACGCCGGGTATGTCGTGCTTGACGTGGTATCCGCGGCTGAACAGCAGGGGTACCAGTACCGCCGCGCCACCGCCGGCGCCGGCGCGCAGCGCGGCGAGGGTGTCGGCGAGCCGCGGGGTGTCGTTCTCCAGATAGCCGGGTTCGACCCGCAGCCCCGGCCGCAGGGCGCGCACCAGGCGGATGAGGGCGGCGATGCTCCGCGCGGCGCGGGGGTCGGGAGAGCCGTGGGCGACGGCCACCAGGGTGGGGGTGGGAATCGTGCGGGCGCTCATTCGGCCAGCCTGCGCCCGGCGCGTTGCCGTTGTGTTGCGAGGGTGTCACCAATGTCGCGCCCGGCGCTCACGCCACCCCGCGCGCCGGGGGTGAGCAGGGCGCGCCGGGGCCGTAACTCCTGGGCGGGGTCGGCGTAATACCGCCGACGCATCATGGCGCGCATGACCCCCAATATGGCAGACATCACGGACACCCATTGCCCGTACTGCGCGCTTCAGTGCGCGATGGGCCTGCGCCGCGTGCCGTCGGAGGGTGCCGGGGGTGGGCTGCGGGTGGTCGAGCGGGGCGCGCTGTGCGGGAAGGGTGCCACGGCCGCCGCCGTACTCAATCCGGGGGCCCGGCTGACCCGCCCGCTGGTGCGCGGCGCGGACGGGGAGCTGGCCCCGGCCGGCTGGGAGGAGGCGCTGGCCCGGGTGGCGCGGGGGCTGTCGGGGGTACGGGAGCGGTACGGGGCGGACGCGGTCGGGGTGTTCGGCGGCGGCGGGCTGACGAACGAGAAGGCGTACGCGCTGGGCAAGTTCGCCCGGCTGGTGCTCGGCACCTCGCAGCTCGACTACAACGGCCGGTTCTGCATGTCCTCGGCGGCGGCGGCCGGGAACCGGGCGTTCGGCCTGGACCGGGGGATGCCGTTCCCGCTGGCCGACATCCCGCGCACCGGCTGCGTGATCCTGGTGGGCTCGAACCTCGCCGAGACGATGCCACCCGCGCTGCGCCACTTCACGGAGCTGCGCGCGAACGGCGGCACGCTGATCGTGGTCGACCCGCGCCGTACCCGTACCGCCGAGCAGGCCGATCTGCACCTCGCGCCCCGCCCCGGGACCGATCTGGCGCTCGCGCTGGGCCTGCTGCATCTGGTGGTGACGCAGGGCCGGGTGGACGAGGCGTTCGTCGCGGAGCGGACCAGCGGCTGGGCGGCGGCGCGGGCGGAGGCGATGGCGCACTGGCCGGAGCTGGTGGAGCGCATCACCGGGATACCGGTGCCCCAGCTGCGGGCGGCGGTGGAGCTGTTCTGCGCGCCCGAGGCGGCGATGGTGCTCACCGCGCGCGGCCCAGAGCAGCAGTCGAAGGGCACCGACACCGTCTCGGCCTGGATCAATCTGTGCCTGGCGACGGGGCGGGCCGGGCGCCCGTACTCCGGCTACGGCTGTCTGACCGGGCAGGGCAACGGTCAGGGCGGGCGCGAGCACGGGCAGAAGGCCGATCAGCTGCCCGGCTACCGGATGCTCACCGACCCGGCGGCCCGCGCGCATGTGGCGGGGGTGTGGGGCGTGGACCCTGCGGTGCTGCCGGGACCGGGGCGCAGCGCGTACGAGCTGCTCGACGCGCTCGGCGGCCAGGACCCCGGCGGGATCCGGGCGCTGCTGCTGATGGGCTCCAACCCGGTGGTCTCGGCGCCGCGCGCCGCGCACATCGAGCAACGGATGCGGTCGCTGGACTTTCTGGCGGTGTGTGACGTGGTGCTGTCGGAGAGCGCGGCGCTCGCGGATGTGGTGCTGCCGGTCACCCAGTGGGCGGAGGAGACCGGCACGCTGACGAATCTGGAGGGGCGGGTGCAGCTGCGGCGGCGGGCGGTCGCGGCGCCGGCCGGGGTGCGCAGCGATCTGGAGGTGCTGCGCGCGCTCGCCCAGCGGCTGGGCTGGGCGGGGTGGGAGCGGGGCTTCCCGGCGGAGCCGGAGCTGGTCTTCGCGGAGCTGCGGCGGGCCTCGGCCGGCGGGAAGGCGGACTACGCGGGGATCACGTACGAGCGGATCACGGCGGAGGGCGGCGTGTTCTGGCCCTGCCCGGCCGAGGACCACCCGGGGACGCCGCGGCTGTTCCTGGACCGGTTCGCGACGCCGGACGGCCGGGCCAGGTTCGTGCCGGTGGGGCACCGGCCGGCGGCGGAGGAGCCGGACGCCGAGTATCCGGTGCTGCTGACGACGGGGCGGGTGCTGGCGCAGTACCAGTCGGGGGCGCAGACCCGGCGGGTGGCGGAGCTGAACGCGGCGGCGCCGGGCCCGTTCGTGCAGTTGCATCCGCGGCTGGCGGAGCGGATCGGGGCGGCGGAGGGTGACCGGCTGGCGGTGGTGTCGCGGCGCGGGCGGGCGGTGGCGCCGGCCCGGATCACCGCGGCGATCCGGCCGGACACGGTGTTCATGCCGTTCCACTGGCCGGGTGAGGGGCGGGCCAACACGCTCACCAATCCGGCGCTGGATCCCACCTCCCGGATGCCGGAGTTCAAGATCTGCGCGGTACGGGTGGAGCGGGTGGAGCGCGCGGAGCAGGAGTGAGCGGGGTGAAGAGGGGGGCGCTTTGCGGTGAACCGGGTTGCGGCGCCGCCCGTACCCCGGAGCATGGAGGGGTGACCGACACCACGCAGCACACCACACATCTGACCGCGCTCGCCGAGCACCATCTGGGCCGGGCCCGCGAGGCGGAGCACGGCCGCAGCGCCCATCTGTTCCTGCACGACGGGCCGCTGCGGCAGAGCGTGATCGCGCTGACGGCGGGCGCGCAGCTGGAGGAGCACAACACCCCGCCGGCCGCCAGCCTCTATCTGGTACGGGGGTCCGTACGGGTGGTGCCGGCCGGCGGGCAGGGGGCCGACATTCCGCTGACGGCGGGCGAGATCCTGAAGATCCCGCACGTGCGGCACTCGGTGGTGGCGCTGGAGGACGCGGTGCTGGTGCTCACCTCGGTGACGGCGGTGCCGGACGCACTCGCGCCCGGTGCGAACTGGGGCTGATGCCGCGTTCCCGCTTGAAGGCGGTGCTGAGGGCGAAGCCGCTGCCGTAGCCGACGCGGCGGGCGACGGCGTCGAGGGTGGCGGTGGGTTCGCGCAGCAGGTCGGCGGCGAGGGAGAGCCGCCAGTCGGTGAGGTACGCCATGGGTGGCCGGCCGACGAGGGTGGCGAAGCGCTGGGCGAGCGCCGCCCGGGAGGCGCCGGACCGGGCGGCGAGTGCGGCGACGGTCCAGGGGTGGGCGGGGTCCTCGTGCAGCAGGCGCAGCGCGCGGCCGACCACGGGGTCGGCCTGGGCCCGGTACCAGGCGGGGGCGTGGGCCTCGGGGCGGGCGAACCAGGCGCGCAGCACGGCGATGAGGAGCAGGTCGAGCAGCCGGTCCAGGACGACACTCTGGCCGGGCCGGTCCTTGCCGATCTCCTGGGTGACGAGCGGCAGCAGGGGGCAGTCCCAGTCTGCGGCGCGCAGCACGAGCAGGCGTGGCAGGGCGTGCAGCAGCCGGCCGCTGATCTCGCCGTCGACGTGGTACGTACCGACGAGGAGTTCGGCGGCGGCGCCGGCCCGCCCGGTGCCCCAGGTGCGGACGCCGAGATCGAGTTGCTCGCACAGTCCTTCGCCCTCGGGGGTGGTGGTGATGTCCCCGGGATGGACGACGGCCTGCACGGGGATGTCTGTGCCACTGCCCACGAGGTACGGGTCGGGTCCGCGGACCACGGCGATGTCACCGGCGTCGATCCGTACCGGTGCCGCGTCGTCGTACATGACCCGGGTGGTGTCGCGCAGGGCACACAGAACGGTCAGCGGGGCGCGGTCCTGGACCCGTACGCACCAGGGCGGGTCGAAGACCGCGCGCAGCAGGAAGGCCCGGTGCGCGCGCGGGCCTTCCAGCAGGCTGGCGAGGCTGTCCATGCGACCGAGGGTAGGCGGGTGCGGCGCGGCTCATTGGTGCCGGGGGCGAAGTCGTGGCAGAAGGGATGCCATGACTGCCATGACATCCCCTTTTCTGGTCACCGGCGGCACGGGCACGCTCGGCCGGCATGTCGTCCCCCTGCTGCGGGAGGCGGGCCGCCCGGTGCGGGTGCTGAGCCGGCACGAGCGGCCGGCCGCCGAGGGCGTCACGTACGTGACCGGTGATCTGCTCAGGAACGAGGGCGTCGAGGCGGCCGTGTCCGGCGCCGGCACCGTCGTCCACCTGGCGGGCGGTCCCAAGGGCGACGACGAGGCGACCCGGAACCTGGTCCGGGCGGCGGCGGAGGAAGGGGTACGGCATCTGGTGCTGATCTCCGTCATCGGCGCGGACCGGGTTCCGGTCGGCTACTTCCGGATGAAGCTGGGCACCGAGGTGGCGGTGGCCGAATCCGGAATCCCCTGGACCACGCTGCGCGCCGCCCAGTTCCACGAACTGGCGCACCTGGTGCTGGCGAAGCTGGTGCGGCTGCCGGTGGTCCCCGCCCCGCGCCCGGTCCGGCTGGAGCCGGTCGACTCGCGCGATGTGGCGGCCCGGCTGGCGGAGCTGGCCCTGGGCGAACCGGCCGGCCTGGTCCCGGACCTGCCGGGCCCCAGGGTGTACACCACGGACGAGCTGATCCACTCCTACCTCCACGCCACCGCCGGACGCCGCCCCCGCCTCCCCCTCCCCCTTCCGGGCAGAACGGGCCGTGCCTACCGCACGGGCGCCAATCTGGCCCGCCCGGGCGCGGTCCGGGGCGAACGCACCTGGGAGGACTACCTGTCCGTCCATGTGACGGCGTAGTCCGTCCACGGCGACTACCAGATGTCGCCGTCGCGCCAGTCGCAGATCAGCTCGCCCGTCACATCGAGCGGGACGGGGCCCGCCAGGACGTGGACGGTGCCGTCGGATTCCTCGGTGCGGGCGATACCCATCGGGGTCAGGGCCCAGGTGCGGCCCTGCCACGGCTGCCAGCCGCGGGCCGGCCAGTACGCGGCCGACTGCGGGGGTGTGGAGAGCGCGCCCAGGTCGTACGCCGCCGCGATCACGCGTTCCAGTACGGCGGCCACCGTGCCGCCGTGGCCCTGGCCCCGGTGGTCGGGGTGGACGCCCAGCGCCTCCACGTACCCGGTGCGCAGCGCCCGGCCGCCGTGGATCAGCCGGCGCTGCACCACGGCGCCGTGCGCGATGAGCGAGTCGCCGTCCCACACCATGGTGTGCATGCCGCCCAGCGCGTGGTCCCAGTCATGTTCGATCAGCCCCAGCAGGCCCCGGATCGCCCGCAGGGTCGCCGTCGACAGTTCCGCGGTGTGGGCGGTGCGTACTTGATGAGTCATGCGGTTCCTCCACGGGTGCGGACTCCGGTGCGGACGGGGTCGGGGCCAGCGTCACGAGCGTGGCCAGGGCGGCGCTCGCGCCGAACAGCAGCAGGGCCTTCGTCCTGCGGGGGTGTCGCCGCACCAGGCGATGGCGTGGCATCAGAACGCGAACTGCTCGGTGTGGACACGGGAGGCGGGCACCCCGGCCCGGTTCAGCGAGGAGCGCGCCGCGTCCGCCATCCCGGGCGGCCCGCACACGTACACGTCGCGCTGCGCCAGATCGGGCACCAGGCCGCGCAGTACCTCGGGTGCCAGCGGATCGTACGGTCCGTCCGGCGCCCCGAGCAGGTAGAACAGGCCCGCCCCGCGCTCCGCCGCGATCGCTTCAAGTTCCTCCCGCAGGACCAGGTCCTCGGCCTCGTCCGCCCGGTAGAGCAGGGTGATCTCCTTGCCCTTGCCGGGCAGCGTCTCGAACAGCGCCCGCAGCGGCGTGATGCCGACCCCGCCGGCCAGCAGCAGCACCCGCCGCCGGGTGCGCCGGTGCGCGGTGAGCGCGCCGAACGGGCCGGCCGCCAGCACCCGTACCCCCGGCCGCAGCCGCCGCATCCGCCGCGTGTGGTCGCCGAGCGCCTTGACCGTGATCCGCACCTCGTCGCCGCGCACCGGCGCCGACAGCGAGAACGGCAGCGAGGTACGCCACAGCCGCCGGGTCAGGAACCGCCACCGGAAGAACTGCCCGGGCTCGGCGCGCAGCGCCGCCAGGTCCCGGCCGCGCATGGTCACGGAGACCGCCTCAAGTCCCTCGGGTACGACGGCCACCACCCGCAGCGCGTGCCGCAGGGCCTGCCGTACCGGCACCACCAGCCGGTACCACACGAGCAGCACGGCGGCCGAGGTGTGCAGCATCGACCACACCCATGCCGCTGCTTGGTTGCCGGCGACGTCGGGGCCGGCCAGCTGGTGCCAGAAGGCGGCCCCGGCCGCCACGTACATGAGGAGGTGGGTGGCGCGCCAGGTCTCGTGCCGGATCCGGGTGCGGATCCGGCGCGCCGACATGGCGCCGGCGGCCAGCAGGAGGACAAGTCCGGCCGTTGCCGCGAGCAGCGCGGGGTGGCGGGCGAACTCCCGGCCCGCCGCCACCAGCGAGACGTCGCGCGCCGTGGCGTACGCCAGGAGCGCGAGGACGGCGTGCGTGCCGCACAGCGTCAGCACATAGCGGCCGGCCCACGCGTGCCAGCGGGCCAGCCGGTCCGCGCCGACCCCGTGCTCGACGGCCGGAATCCGGGTCATCAGCAGCAGCATGACGACCACGCCGTAGCCGGCGAGCAGCCCGGTGAGCTGGGCGGCGGTGGCGAACAGCGCCTCGGGCAGCAGCGCCGCCACCTCACCCGGGCGCAGCGAGAGCGCCCACAGGCCGGTCACCAGCAGGCCGCCGCCGCAGATGCCCCGGCGCACGGTGCGCGGGGCCAGCCGCAAAGGTGCTGGCCAGGTCGCTGTCATGACGGGAGCGTACGGGCGCGCGCGAGGTTCCACGCGGTCGTTAAGGGTCGTATAAGGGTGCGCTGAGCGGACCTTAATCCGGGCGGTCCGGGCTCACAGCGCTGCTCGCCGCGCGCTGAGGGCAGCGTTGCCCGGGGGAAACGGCGGCGATGCGGGCGGGTAACGGGCGCCCCGCAGGCTCGTGGCATGGCAGATGTGGTGATCGTCGGCGGCGGGATGGCCGCCGCCCGGCTGGCGCGCCGGCTGGACGGGCCCGTCACCGTCATCGCCGGGGAACCGTATCCGCCCTACAACCGGGTGCTGCTCGCGGGGGTGCTGGCGGGGCAGTACGGCCCTGAGGTGATCGCGCTGCCGGCGCCCGGCGCCGGGGTGCGCTGGCGCGCGGGGGTACGGGCCACCGCCGTCGACACGGCCGCCCGCGAGGTGGTGTGCGACGACGGGTCCCGGGAGCCGTACGGCACGCTGGTGCTGGCGACCGGCGCCGCGCCGGTGCTGCCACGGCTGCCGCCGCCGCACGGCGGCAGCGGCGGGGAACTCCCGGAAGGGGTACGGGCCTTCCGGACCCTCGACGATGCCCTCGCGGCCCCGGGCGAGCGCGCGGTGGTGGTCGGCGGCGGACTGCTCGGGGTGTCCGCGGCGGCGGCGCTCGCGGTGCGCGGCGTGGCGACCGTACTGGTGCAGCGGGGACCGCGGCTGATGGAACGTCAGCTGGATGAGCGGGCGTCCGGGCTGCTGCGGGAACGGCTCACCGCGCTCGGGGTGGAGGTGCGCACCGGGTGCCGGGTACGGCGGCTGCGCACCGGCGGCGGGGTGCTGCTCGCCACCGGGTCCACCCGGCGGACGGCTGGGGGCGGCGGTGAACTCGCCGCCGACACCGTCCTGCTCGCCTGCGGGGTGCTGCCGCTGACCGGCCTGGCCCGGGACGCCGGGCTGCGGATCGGCCCGACCGGCGGCGTCGTCGTGGACGACCGGCTGCGCAGCTCCGACCCGCGCATCCACGCCGTCGGCGACTGCGCCGAACACGCCGGCGTCAGCTACGGGCTGGCCGGCGCCGCCCTCGAACAGGCCGATGCGCTGGGGGAACTGCTCAACGGCCGGGACCACGCCCGCTATCACGGCTCCCGTCCCCTCTACCGGCTGTCCCTCCCGGGGCCCATCGACCTCGCCGCCTTCGGCGCGCCCTGCCCCGCCCCCGGCGACGACACCGTCCGGCTCGCCGACGCCACCCGCGGCACCTACCGCCGGCTCGTGGTGCGCGGCGACCGGCTGCGCGGCGGCGTCCTGGTCGGCGATCTCGGCGCGGTCGGCACGCTCACCCGCGCCTGGGAGTCCGACGAACCGCTCCCGGCCGCTCCCCTGTTGCATCTGCTCACCCACGACGGAGGAAACTGATGTCCACCTGCACGGACACGGGTAAGGACACCGGCACGGGCACGGGCACGGGCACGGACACCGGCACCATCGTGCTCATCGGGCACGGCATGGTCGGCCAGCGCTTCCTTGAGGAGCTGGCCGAACGCGGCGTCACCGCCCGCTCCCGGGTGATCGTGCTCGCCGAGGAGCCGCGCCCCGCCTACGACCGGGTCAGGCTCACCTCCTACTTCTCGGGCGTCACCCCGGACGAACTCTCCCTCACCCCGCCCGGGTTCGCGCAGCGGCACGGCATCGAGCTGTGCCTGGCCGACCCGGCCGTCGCCATCGACCGGGCCGCCCGTACGGTCACCGCCCGCTCCGGGCGCGTCATCCGCTACGACACGCTCGTGCTGGCCACCGGCTCCGCCCCGTTCGTGCCCCCCGTCGAGGGCCGGGACGCCGCCGGCTGCTTCGTCTACCGCACCATCGAGGACCTGCTGGCCATCGAGGAGTGGGCCAGGGCCGACCGCACCACCACCGGCATCGTGGTCGGCGGCGGGCTGCTCGGGCTGGAGGCGGCGGGCGCGCTGCGCGGGCTCGGACTCGCCACCCACATCGTGGAGTTCAACCCCCGGCTGATGCCCGTCCAGGTGGACGAGGGCGGCGGTGCGGCGCTGCGCCGCACCGTCGAGGAGCTGGGGCTCGTGGTGCACACCGGGGTCGGCGGGCAGCGCGTCCACACCCGACCCGAGGACGGCACCGTCACCGGCATGACCCTGTCCGACGGCTCCGCCGTCGACGCCGAGCTGGTGATCTTCTCCGCCGGGGTACGCCCCCGGGACGCCCTCGCCCGCGCGGCGGGGCTCGCGGTCGGCGAACGCGGCGGCGTCACCGTCGACGAGCGCTGCGCCTCCGTCACCGACCCGGCCGTGTACGCGATCGGCGAGTGCGCCCTGGCGGTGGACGGCCGGGTGTACGGGCTGGTGGCGCCCGGCTACGAGATGGCCGCCACCGCCGCCTGCGCCATCGCCGAGCAGCCGGTGACCGGGTTCACCGGCGCCGACCTGTCCACCAAGCTGAAGCTGCTCGGCGTGGATGTGGCGTCCTTCGGCGACGCGCACGGCACCGCCGACGGCGCGCTCGACGTGGTCTACGCCGACTCCCGCTCCGGGGTGTACAAGAAGCTGGTCATCGGCGGCGACGGCACCCTGCTCGGCGGGGTGCTGGTGGGCGACGCCGACGCGTACGGTCTGCTGCGCCCGCTCACCGGCACCGTGCCGCCCGCGCCGCCCGAGCAGCTCGTGCTGCCCGCCGGGCTCGCCCCGCCCACCGCGCTGGGCCCGGGCGCGCTGCCCGACGAGGCGGTGATCTGTAGCTGCCACAACGTCACCAAGGGCACCATCAGGGCCGCCGTCACCGAACACTCCTGCGCCTCGCTCCCCGAGGTGAGGAAGTGCACCAGGGCGGGCACCGGCTGCGGCAGTTGCGTCAAGGTACTGGGCCAGCTCGTCAACGAGGAGCTGGCGGCCGGCGGCGCCGTCATCGACACCGGCCTGTGCGGCTGCTTCCCGCAGACCCGCCAGGAGCTGTACGAGATCGTGCTCGCCCTGCGCATCACCGGCTATCAGCGGCTCCTGGACCAGTACGGGCGGGAGTCGGCGCGCGGCGGCGACGGCTGCGAGATCTGCAAGCCCGCCGTGGCCTCGATCATCGCCTCCCTCGCGCCGGCCATCGGTGCCGCCACGCACGTGCTGGCGGGCGAACAGGCCGCCCTCCAGGACACCAACGACCACTTCCTCGCCAACATCCAGCGCAACGGCTCCTATTCGATCGTGCCGCGCATCCCGGGCGGCGAGATCACCCCGGAAAAGCTCATCGTGATCGGCGAGGTCGCCCGCGACTTCGGCCTCTACACCAAGATCACCGGCGGGCAGCGGATCGACATGTTCGGTGCCCGCGTCGACCAGCTGCCCGCCATCTGGTCCCGGCTGGTGGCGGCCGGCTTCGAGTCGGGGCACGCGTACGGAAAGTCGCTGCGCACCGTCAAGTCCTGTGTGGGGTCCACCTGGTGCCGCTACGGCGTGCGGGACAGCGTGCGGATGGCCATCGATCTGGAGCTGCGCTACCGGGGGCTGCGCTCCCCGCACAAGCTCAAGTCGGCGGTCTCCGGCTGCGCGCGCGAGTGCGCGGAGGCGATGAGCAAGGACTTCGGGGTGATCGCCACCGCCCACGGCTGGAATCTGTATGTGGGCGGCAACGGCGGCGCGACGCCCCGGCACGCCGATCTGCTGGCGCAGGATCTGTCGGACGCCGAACTCGTGCGGCTCATTGACCGGTTCCTGATGTTCTACATCCGCACGGCGGACCGGCTTGAGCGCACCTCGGTGTGGCTGGAGCGGATCGAGGGCGGCCTGGACCATGTACGGGACGTCGTGGTGCACGACTCCCTCGGCATCTGCGCGGAGTTGGAGGCCCTGATGGCGGCGCATGTGGCGGGTTACCGCGATGAGTGGGCGGCGGCGATCAACGACCCGGAGACGCTGCGGCGGTTCGTGTCCTTCGTCAACGCGCCCGGGGTGCCGGATCCCAGCGTGCGGTTCGTGCCCGAGCGCGGGCAGTCCAAGCCCGATCTGGTGCTGCTGTCCGGCCCGGAGATCCCGGTGGGGGTGCGGGCATGACGGCGGCGGCGGAGGTCGGGATGGGGGTGGATGGGGTGGAGGTGGTCGAGGTGCGGTGCGGTACGCGCTGGGTGCCGGTCTGCGCGGCGGCCGAGCTGGTGCCCGGGCGCGGGGTGGCGGCGCTGCTTCCCGACGGGCGGCAGATCGCGGTCTTCCTGGACCGTACGGGTACGGCGTACGCGATCGGCAACCGTGACCCGTTCACCGGGGCGTACGTGCTGTCGCGCGGGCTGCTCGGGTCGGCGGCGGGCGGCGCGGGCGGCGCGTTCGTGGCCTCGCCGCTGCTGAAGCAGCGCTTCGACCTGCGCACCGGGCGCTGCCTGGACGACGATGACGAGGCCCGCGCCGTACCGGTGTACCCGGCCCGGCGCCGCGAACCGGCGGCTCCGGCGGCACCGGGGTAGCCGAGGCGGCCGGCGCTCAGGTGCCGGTGTGCTCGCGCAGCGGCATCAGCCGCTCCTCCCCCGGCGGGATCTCGAAGCCGATCCCGTCCACATGGCCGTCGGCCAGCTGCACCCGTACCGGCTCCTCCTCCCACGGCGGCACCCCGACCCACAACTGCCCCGGCTTCAGCCGCACATGAATCCCGCCGTCGCTGTGATAGCGCAGCGAGAACCCGTACTCCGACAGCTCGGGCAGCGGCGACGGGTCCAGCCACAGCACGCCGTTCCGGGTCTCCAGGCCGGTCAGCCCGCGCTGCAACAGGTCCAGCGTGCCCGCCATGGCGCCCAGATGGATGCCCTCGGCGGTGGTCCCGCCCTGGATGTCGGCCACATCACTGGCCAGCGCCTCCTGCAACTGCCCCCAGGCGTCCCGGTGCCGGGCCCGCGCCAGCACCCAGGCGTGCACCAGGCCGCTGAGCGTGGAGCCGTGGCTGGTACGGGCCAGGTAGTAGTCGACCGTCCGCCGCCAGGCCCGCTCGTCCAGGTCGTAGCCGAGCCGGCCGAAGAGCCGCCCCAGATCGCCGGGGGTGAACAGGTAGCCGAGCATGAGGACATCGGCCTGCTTGGCGGCCTGGTAGCGGTTGACGCTGTCGCCCTCCGCCTCCAGGATCCGGTCCAGCCGGCGGATGTCCCCGTACCGTTCGCGCAGTGCGGCCCAGTCCAGCTCGGCCAGCTCCCCGTACCCCTCGAACTGGCTGACCACGCCCCGGTGGAAGGGCACATACAGCCGCCGCGACACGTCGTCCCACAACTCGGTCTCCCCGGGCCGCATGTCGATGCGGTCGTACAGCTCGTCCCGGCGGGACGCGGGCAGTTCCCGGGTCAGCTCCAGCGCCCTGGCCAGCACCCAGGCGGCGGTGACATTCGTGTAGGCGTTGTCGTCCAGGCCGGGGCGGTCCGCGCCCGGATACCCCTCGTGGTACTCGTCGGGGCCCACCACTTGCTTGATCCGGTACCGGCCCATGGCCTCGTCGAAGACCGCCGAGTCCGCCCAGAACCGGGCGATCTGCACCAGCATCTCGGCGCCCTTGGTGTGCAGGAACTCGGTGTCGCCGCTGGCCTGCCCGTACCGCCACACGTTGTACGCGACGGCCGATCCCACATGGTGCTGGAGCCGCGAGTGGTCGGGCAGCCAGCGCCCAGAACGCGGGTTGAGATGCACCTCGGGGGTCTCCTCGCGGCCGTCGCTGCCGCTCTGCCACGGGTAGCGGGCGCCGTCCCGGCCGATCGCCCGCGCGGCGCGCAGCGCCTGCGGCAGCCGCCGGTGACGGTACATCAGCAGCGCCCGGGACACCTCGGGGAAGTGCAGGTTCAGATAGGGCAGGACGAACAGCTCGTCCCAGAAGACATGCCCCCGGTACGCCTCCCCGTGCAGCCCGCGCGCGGGTACCCCCACATCCAGGTCGGCGGTGTGCGGGGAGAGCGTCTGGAGCACGTGGAAGAGGTGCAGCCGCAGGATGTGCCCGGCCTCACCGGGCGCCTCGACGTCGGCGCGCCGCCACAGCTGGTCCCAGGCGGCGGCGTGCGTACCGAGCAGGGTGGCGAAGTCACCGGCCTGGCCGACGCGTTCGACGGCCGCCTCCAGCGGGGCGCTGATCGCCCGGTCGCGGGAGGTGTGCAGGGCCACGGTCTTCTCGACGGTGACCGGCTTCCCGGGGCGGATGGGGACGGTGAGGCGCTGGGCGGCGCGGCGGCCGGCCAGCTTGGTGACGACGTCCTCCGGCTTGCGGCCGGCCACCACGCGGGTGCGGGCGGCGAGCGCGATGTGGGTGGCTGAGCTGGTGGTGCGGCAGTGCAGCCACACCGTGTCGGGGGCGTCCTCGACCGCGCCGGTCCGCACCCGGGTGAGGTGTGCGCTGGCCAGGTCGCGGTAGCGCTGCACGCCGGTGTTGGCGACGGTGCCGTCGATGGCCGAGTCGATCTCCACGGTGCCGGTCCAGTCCTCGGCGGTGAAGGTGGTGCGCAGCGCGGCGAGATGGGGGTCTCCCATGTGGACGAGGCGGGTCTGGTCGACGCCCAGGTGGCGGCCGTGCGGGTCGCGGAACCGCAGCGAGCGGTTGAGGGTGCCCTGCCGCAGGTCGAGCCACTGCCGGTACAGGAGCAGCCCGTCGCGTTCCTTGTCGGGGGAGAACCAGCGGCCGGCCGGGCCGCCGTCCGGGTGGATGCGGAAGCGCAGCGGCAGCCAGTTGGGGAGGTTGACGATGTCCTCGTTGCCGACGTCGCGCCCGGCCACGTGGGAGGTGAGCCGGTTGTAGAGGCCGGCCACGTACGTACCCGGGTAGTGGGCGGCGCCGGCGGTCACCTCGGGGGCGGCGCCCCGGGTGGCGAAGTAGCCGTTGCCGAGGGTGCACAGGGCTTCGCGCAGCCGTTCGGCGCGCGGGTCGTAGTCCTCGTACGCCCAGGTCCACTCGTCGGTCAGCCCGGACAGCTCGATGGCGGTCACCCGGTCACTTCCCCTCGGGGGTCAGCAGTTCGCCGAGGTCCCGTACCACCAGGTCGGCGCCGTGTTCGCGCAGGTCGCCGGCGCTGGTGGTGGTGGCGGCCCGGTCCACGCCGATGACGAGGGAGAAGTCGCCGCGCCGGCCGGCCTCGACGCCGGCGAGCGCGTCCTCGATGACGGCGGAGGAGTCGGGCGGTACGCCGAGGCGGCGGGCGCCCTCCAGGAAGAGCGCGGGGTCGGGCTTGCCGCGCAGCGCGAGGTGGGCGGCGTCGTTGCCGTCGACGACGGTCTGGAAGAGGGTGCGGACCCCGGTGTGGGCGAGGAGGTCGCGGGCGTGCCGGGAGGAGGAGACGGCGGCGCAGGGCACGTGTTCCTCGTAGAGGGCGTGCAGCAGGCGTACGGTGCCGGGCCAGGCGTCCACGGAGCCGTCGGTGAGGCGGCGCATGAACTCTTCCTCCTTGCGGGCGGCGACCGCGCAGACGCTGCCGGTGCCGGGCGGGTCGTCGGGGTCGCCGAAGGGCAGCCCGATGCCGCGCTGGGTGAGGAAGGAGGCCGCGCCGTCGAGGCGGGACTTGCCGTCGACGTGGCGCCGGTAGTCCTCGGCGGCGTCGAACGGGGTCTGGCCGTGTTCGCGCAGCACCGGGTCGAAGGCGGCCTTCCAGGCGGTGGCGTGCGCGGGGGCGGAGTCGGTGATGACCCCGTCGGTGTCGAAGACGACGGCCTGGCACGCTTCCAGCTCCGGAACGGTGATGGCACTCATGTTTTCCATGGGAACCCCTGTTCGCCAGGTCGGCAACGGCAGCGGAATCTGCCCGTGGGCTCAGCGCCGGGTCTGGATCTCGCTCCCGGAGATCCGTTCGGCCCGGATGCGTACCCACAGCTGCCGGTCGCTGCCGGCCCAGGACTCGGTGTGCGCGGCCTCGTCCAGTTGCCGGCGGGTCTCCTCGTCGGTGACCAGGGAGGCGTGGCCGACGATGAGCACGCTCCATGCCTCGCTCACCGCCTCGTCGATGTGATCGACCTCGAAGGCGACCTCGTGGCCGGCGGCGGCGGCGACCGGGGAGTCGGCGGAGGTACGCAGCACGACGCTGTCGCCGACGATGGAGTAGTTGACGGGGTAAATACCTGGGCCGCGCTCGCTCTCGACGCCGATCCGGCCCACCCCGTACTGCGGGATCCGGGCCCTGGACTCGGTGGCGTCCAGGGCCACCAGGCGCGCCTCGCGGTTGGCGTGTCCGCCGCCGGAGGACACGTCGGAGCCGGTCAGCCCGGCCACGGTGGTCTCCAGGGCGCGGGCCACCCGGGTCAGTGAGCTGACGCTGGGCGAGGCCGGGTGTTCCTCCAGGTAGGCCAGGTATTCGGGCGCCACGCCGGCCCGGTCGGCGACGTCCTCGCGGCTGAGCCCGAGCCGTTCGCGCAGCAGGACGACGCGGCGGCCGATGTCGCTGCCGTGGTGCGACGACTGGTGCGGGCGCGATGGATGGCTTTGCCGTGGTTTTCCCATGCGCGACCACCTCCCTCACTCACCGTCCAGCATCGCCCCGGGGCGTCCGGGCCGCTCGTCGATCACGGTGCGGGGCGGGCTGGGCTGGGCCGGGCCGGGGGCGGGGGCGGGCGGTCAGAACTCCTCGTACGGGTCGCCGTCCGCGTTGATCAGCAGGTGGTCGGGGGCGGTGCGGTCGATCGCGGCGTGCAGGGCGGTCAGCAGGGCGACCCGGTCGCCGGTTCTCAGGCCCAGCGCGCGGGCGGCGGCCT
This sequence comes from Streptomyces sp. NTD107, assembly GCF_059510435.1. Classification (NCBI taxonomy): domain Bacteria; kingdom Bacillati; phylum Actinomycetota; class Actinomycetes; order Kitasatosporales; family Streptomycetaceae; genus Streptomyces; species Streptomyces sp. NTD107. Next base: position 745,801 of record NZ_JCAJZV010000002.1, read on the forward strand.
GGCCGCCGGCGGGGGCGAACTCGGGGATCTCGGCCAGCTCCTGGTCCAGTTCGGCCAGCACCTCGGCGACCGGCCGGGCCCGGCCGGCCCGGCTCAGATGGAGGTACTCCTTCCAGAACGGCACCCCGGCCATCAGCTCCAGGGCGGCGCGCAGCGAGTCGGCGATCAGCGCGCACTCGCCCTCGGAGGAGGCGTAGAGGACCGCCTCGCCGTCGACCAGGAAGTAGCTGCCGCCGGCGCCGCAGCCGGCGACGGGTTCGAGGGTGGCGCCGGAGCGCAGCGTCAGGCCGGGCTCCACCGGGTCGAGGCGGGTCACATCGAAGTCGCAGGGCCACTCGAAGTAGCGGAACAGCTCGGGCCGTTCGGCTATCTTCGCCAGCAGCTCGGGTTCGCTCATGGGGCGAACGGTACGGCACCGCCGCCGGTGCACGTCAGCCGTTGCGGGTTTCGGTGACGGTGAGGGCGAACACGGGGTGATCGGGGGCCACCCGGCGCAGTTCCTCGGTGGTCGAGCCGGGGCCGACGCCGTCGAAGAACGCCCCGGTTTCGGCCTTCCAGCGCTTGAGATAGGCGCGCAGCACCTCGGGCTTGTCGTCGTCGGCGACCTCGGTGGCGGTGAACACCTCGACCTTCTTGCCGACGCGCAGTTCGCCGCCGCCGACCACCCGCATGTTGCGGGTCCACTGGACGTGGCCGCGCGGGGCGACGAGGTAGAGCTGTCCTTCGTGGCGCAGCGGGTTGACGGGGGTACGGCGCCACTCGCCGCTCTTACGGCCGCGCACGGCGAGCACCCGGGAGCCCCGGACGCTGATGCCGCGCCGGGTGAGCCCCGCCATCACGGGGTTGAAGACATGGTTGGTGAGCCATCCGGGCCGCTTGACATGGGTGCTGTGCGGCGGCTGCTGCTCGCTCATGGGTCTGCTCCTGGAACCTTCAGAGAGCGGCGCTCTCGGTTGAGAGCAATGGTTGCACTATCACCGCACACAAGCAAGAGCACTGCTCTCGAAACCGTGGCAGACTGTTCGTATGACAGCGATCAGGGGAGCCAGGGAACGCGCCAGGCGCGAGGTGACGGCCGCCATCAAGGACGAGGCCCGCGCACAACTGGCCGCCGAGGGGGCCGCCAAGCTCTCCCTGCGCGCCGTCGCCCGCGAGCTGGGCATGGCCTCATCGGCCCTCTACCGCTACTTCCCCAGCCGCGACGAGCTGCTGACCGCCCTCATCACCGACGCCTACGACCTGGTCGGCGAGGCCGCCGAACAGGCCCTCGCCGCCGCCGGCCCCGCCGCCGCTCCCCTGGCGCGCTGGCTGGCCATCTGCCGTGCCGTACGCGAGTGGGCACTCGCCCACCCGCACGAATACGCGCTCATCTACGGCACCCCCATCCCCGGCTACGCCGCCCCGGCCTCCACCGTCGAACCGGCCTCCCGGGTCGCCGCCACCCTGATCGCCGTCGCCGCCGACGCCCACGCGGCCGGCACCCTGGCCCGGCCCACCACGGGCCCGCCGCCCGGCACGGTCGCCGCCGGCCTCGCCCCGGACCTCCCCCCCGAGACCGTCCCCGCCCTGATCACCGCCTGGAACACGCTCTTCGGACTGATCAGCTTCGAACTCTTCGGGCACTTCCACAACGTGCTGCACAGTCCCGGGGAGTTCCTTGCGCACACCATGACCGCACGGGCCAGGGACGTGGGCCTCCCCGGGACCGGGACCGGGACCTCGGCCTGACTCAGGCCGAGGCCGCCGTGCAGGCGGTGCCGTTCAGGCTCACCACCGGGGCCGGGTAGACCGCCCCGCTGTTGGTCTGGAAGCCGAAACTGAGCGTGCCGCCCGCCGCCACCGTCCCGTTGTGGGCGGCGTTGCGCGCGGTCACCGTCGTACCCGACTGGGTGAGCTGGGTGTTCCACGAGCCGGTCACCGACTCACCGGCCGGCAGGGTGAACGTCGCCGTCCAGCCGTTCAGCGCCTGCCGCGCGGTCACCCGCACCTCCACCACCGAACCGGCGTTCCACCGGCTGGTCACCTGGTAGACCGCCGAGCAGTCCGCCCCGGGGCCCGGGTCCGGGCCCGGACCGGGATCGCCGCCCCCAGGGGTGCCGCCGAACGCCGTCAGCATCCCGTTGTAGGCAGGCTTCGGCTGGTAGTTCTCGTCGTACGGCAGCGCCGCGCCCTGCCCCGGGAAGGTGCCGGGCACCCAGGAGTCACGGTCGCTGAAGCCCCACACCGTGACGCCCGAGCAGCGCGAGACGTTCAGGCAGGACTGCACCACCTGGCCGAACTGCTGTGACTGCCGGGCGAGTTTCGCCGAGTCGGCGGGCAGCTGCATCCGGATGTCCAGCTCGGTGATCACCACCTCCACGCCGAGGTCGGCGAACCGCTGGAGGTTGGCCTGGTAGGTGCTGGGCAGCTGGTCCAGGATGAGATGCGACTGGAAGCCGACGCCGTCGATCGGCACGCCCTGGGCGCGCAGATCGCGCACCAGGTTGTACATGCCGGTGCTCTTCGCGTTGATGGCGTCGGTGCTGTAGTCGTTGATGAACAGCTTGGCGTTGGGGTCGGCGGCCCGCGCCGCCCGGAAGGCGTTGGCGATGTAGTCGCGGCCCAGCACCTGGTACCACTTGGAGTTGCGCAGTGAACCGTCGTCGTTGAACGCCTCGTTCACCACGTCCCAGCGGTTGATCTGGCCCCGGTAGCGACCCACTACCGTGGAGATGTGGGTGTTCATGATCTGGTTCAGCTCGGTTGCGCCGAAGCTGCCGTTCGCCAGCCAGCCCGGCATCTGGCTGTGCCACACCAGGGTGTGGCCGTACACCTGCTGGCTGTTGGCCTGCGCGAACTGCACCAGCCGGTCGGGGGCCGCCCAGTTGAACGTGCCGCGCTGCGGCTGGATGGCGTCCCACTTCATGGCGTTCTCGGCGGTGACGCTGCTGAACTCGCGCGCCGCGATGCCGTTGTACGTGCCGTCGCCGAGCCGGTTGTCGGCGATCGCCGTGCCGACGAATTTACCGCTTGTTGACGCCGCTTCGCGTAAGGTCGCGAGCTGAACCGATGGCGCTTCTTCCGACGTGCTCTGAGCTGCCTGCGCGCCGCCGTACAACGCCGCACCGGAGAGCAACGCTCCGGTGGCGATGACGACCGCGGCTCCGCGCACTAGGGAAAACATGCCCGTCCCTTCCCTTGTCATGCCCCCGCAGGCTGACGGGACCGTTGTAAGGGGGACCATGGTGGACGTCAACCCTTCCGGAATAATGTTGAAAAACTTCCGGCGGGAGTCGGTCGTCGGCAGAAAGTAGGGATCATGGGCGGGAACAAGGACCAGGGCGACGGCCGCAAGAAGGTCACCATCACCGCCATCGCCCGCGAGGCCGGCGTCTCGGTGCCCACCGTCTCCCGGGTCGTCAACGGCCGCTCCGACGTGGCACCCGACACCCGGGCCCGGGTGGAGGACCTGCTGCGGCAGTACGGCTACCGCCGCCGCACCGTCGCCCCCGGCGACCGGGCCGCGCTGCTCGACCTGGTCTTCAACGACCTCGACAGCCCCTGGGCGGTGGAGATCATCCGGGGCGTGGAGGAGGTCGCGCACGCCGCCGGGGTCGGCACCGTCGTCTCCGCCATCCACGACCGGGCCGGCGCCGCCCGCCAGTGGATGAAGAACCTGCGGGCCCGCGCCTCGGACGGCGTGATCCTGGTGACCAGCGCGCTGGAGCCGGTGCTGCACAAGGAACTCCACCGGCTCGGCGTACCCCTGGTGGTGATCGACCCGGCCGGCTCCCCCGCCCTGGACGCGCCCACGATCGGCGCCACCAACTGGGCGGGCGGCATGGCCGCCACCGGCCACCTGCTGGAACTGGGCCACCGCCGCATCGGCCTGATCGCCGGCCCGCCCCGGCTGCTGTGCAGCCGGGCCCGGCTGGACGGCTACCGGGCCGCCCTGGAGAGCGCCGGGGTGCCGGTGGACGACGAGCTGATCGTGCCCGGCGACTTCTACCACGAGTCCGGATTCACCGGCTGCGAGCGGCTGATGGCCCTCCCCGAGCCGCCCACCGCGCTTTTCGCGGCGAGCGACCAGATGGCACTGGGCGCGATCGAGGCCCTGCGCCGCAAGGGCCTGCGGGTCCCGCAGGACGTGAGCGTGGTCGGCTTCGACGACCTGCCCGAGATGCGCTGGTCCGCGCCCCCGCTGACCACGGTGCGTCAGCCGCTCGCGGAGATGGGCAAAATGGCGGCCAGGACGGTTCTGCGCCAGGCCCAGGGCGACGAACCCGACTCCCCCCGCCTGGAGCTGGCCACCGAGCTGGTGGTCCGCGCCAGCACGGCCCCGCTTCCCGCGGACCGGACCAGGTAACCGGCCGGAGGCGCACGGGGAGAGGGAACGCCGGGCGGCTTGAGCACATCGCGGGCCGCGCCGGATTCCCGCCACGGACGAAGGGAACGCCGGGCGGTGGCCAGGGTCACCCCGATCTCCTCGCTCCATGAGCAGACCTCCAGCCACGACAGAGAGCCCCCCTGCGCGAAGAGCAGGACCTCACCGGGGCTCTCCGCGGCGCCGGGGTTACCGCGGACGCGGGCCTCGGCCGCCCTCGGCCGCCCTCGGCCGGGCCGGCCGCCTCGGGCCGCCTCGGGCCCGGGCGGGGAAGCGGGTGTGTGCAAACCGTTGACGGCAACCGGCTGCCGTCGTAGCTTTCTTCGGCACCTGGCCCGATAATTTTCGGCGACTTTCCGGAAGGTGTGCGATGCGTATACGTACCCTGCGTGTCCTCGCGGCGACGGCGGCCTGCGCCGTCGCCGCGACCACCCTGGCGGCCTGCGGCAGCGGCGGACCCCAACGCGGTGGTGGCGACAGCCTCTCCGTGTGGGTCTACCAGGACGGCTCGACGGTCATTCAGGAGGAGTTCGTCGAGAAGTTCAACGAGACCTCCGACATCAAGATCAACCTCGTCCAGGTCCCCGGCGACAACTACTCGGACCGGATGCGCACCGCCATGGGCAGCCCCAACGCGCCCGACATCTTCTTCAACTGGGGCGGCGGCAGCATCAGCGACTTCGTCGCCCAGGACATGCTGGTGGACCTCACCCCGATCCTCGACGAGGACCAGGAGTTCAAGGACGCCTTCATCCCCACCATCCTGGACGCCGGTGCCGTCGACGGCCGCTACTACGGCATCCCGATGCGCGGCGTCCAGCCGGTGATCCTCTTCTACAACAAGACCGCGTTCGCCGAGGCCGGCGTCGAACCCCCCGCCACCTGGGACGATCTCCTCCACGTCATCGACGTGTTCATCGACCGCGACACCGTCCCGGCGGTCGTGGCCGGCGCCGATCCGTGGACCGAACTGATGTGGCTGGAGTATCTGCTGGACCGGCGCGGCGGAGCCGGCATCTTCGACCGGATCCGCAACGGCGACGCCACCGGCTGGGAGGACCCGGCCGTGCAGTGGATGGCCGACACCGTCAAGGAGCTGGTGGACGCCGGCACCTTCGGCAACAACTTCCGCTCGGTCAACTACACCGCCGACGGCGCCTCCACCTTCTTCGCCCAGGGCGGCGGCGTCATGCACCTCATGGGCAGCTGGGAGTACGCCAACCAGCTGGCCCAGCAGCCCGAGTTCGCCGCCGAGGACCTGGGCTTCGCCGCCTTCCCGACCGTCCCGGACGGCACCGGCGACCCGGCCTCGGTGGTCGGCAACCCCACCAACTACTGGTCGGTCAGCGCCGAGGTGGAGGGCGAACGCCTGGACGCCGCCCTGGAGTTCCTGCGGCTGGCCGCGACCCCCGAGTACGCCCAGGCCCTGATCGACAACGGCGACATCCCCACCACCGCCGACGCCGAGAGCCTGCTCGGCTCGCACGCCAACCCGGAGTTCGCCCGCTTCCAGTACGACATGGTGGCCGAGGCCCCGTCCTTCACCCTCTCCTGGGACCAGGCGCTTCCGGTCGGCAAGGCGCCCGCCCTGCACGAGGCCATCGAGAAGCTGTTCGGCGGCCAGATGAGCCCCGACGCCTTCGTCGCCGCCATGCGGGATCTGTAGGCGGGCCGGCCCCCGTGACCTCCGCCTCCCCGCGCCGTCGCACCGGCCGCCCAGGCATCGCCTGGGCGGTCCCCGGCCTGCTGTTCTTCGTCTTCTTCGCCGCCGCGCCCATGCTCATCGTCGGCTATCTCTCCTTCACCGACTGGGACGGCCTGTCCGATCCGGCCTGGAGCGGCACCGACAACTGGTCCCGGCTGTGGAACGACGAGGCCATGCGCCGGGCGATCGGCCTGAGCCTGCTGCTGACCCTGCTCACCTGGCTGTTCCAGACCCCCATCGCCCTGCTGCTGGGGGTCTGGGCGGCCGGCCGGCAGCGTACCCGCGCCGTACTGTCCGCGATCTTCTTCCTTCCGCTGCTCGCCTCCTCCGTGGCGCTCGCCCTGCTCTGGAAGACGATCTTCGACCCGAACCTGGGGCTCAACGCCCAGATCGCCGACTGGCTCAACCTCTCCTCGGCCGATCTGCTGGGCTCTCCGAACGGGGCGTTCGCCGCCGTACTCTTCGTCACCGCCTGGCAGTTCATCCCGCTGCACACCCTCATCTACCAGGGCGGTGCCCGCCAGATCCCGCGTTCCCTCTACGACGCCGCGGCCATCGACGGCGCCGGCACCGTACGCCAGTTCTTCGCCATCACCCTCCCCCAGCTGCGCAACACCATCGTCACCTCCACCGTGTTGATGGTGGTCGGCGCGCTGACCTACTTCGACACCATCCTCATCCTCACCCGGGGCGGGCCGGGCGACGCGACGACGATCGTGCCGTTCCTGATGTACCGCACGGGCTTCCAGGTCTTCGACCTCGGCTACGCCAGCGCGGTGGCCACCGCCCTCGTCGTCACCGCCACCGCCGTCTCGCTGCTGCTGGTGCGGCTGACCGGCTTCAGCAGGATGCGCAGCACCCGGGAGGGGATATGAGCGGCACCGAAGGTACGAGCCGCAGGCCGGCGGCCTGGCGCCGCGCCAACCTCCCGGCCGGGTTCGCCGCGTTCCTGTGGCTGGTGATCGTGGCGGTCCCGCTGTACATCCTGGTGGCCTCCACCGTGCAGAGCCGGGCCACCTATCTCGCCAACGGGCCGCTGTCGCTGCCCACCGAGTTCACCCTGGACAGCTACCGCCGGGTCCTGGAGGGCGACTTCCCGCGCTATCTCCTCAACACCCTGATCGTCACGCTCTGCTGCGCCGCCATCGTGATCGTGCTGGCGGTGACCGTGGCGTACAGCATCATCCGCACCCGGTCCCGGATGTCCCGGCGGATCTTCCAGCTGTTCCTGCTGGGCCTGGCCATCCCCTCCCAAGCGGTGATCATCCCCGTCTATCTGATCATCACCGAACTCCAGCTGTACGACACGCTGCTGGCGATCATCCTGCCCACCGCCGCGTTCTCGCTCCCGGTGAGCGTGCTGATCCTGGTGGGGTCGATGCGCGACATCGAGGAGGAGCAGTACGAGTCGATGGCGCTGGACGGCGCCGGCCCGGCCCGGGTGCTGTGGCAGCTGGTGGTGCCGATGACCCGGGGCGGCATCTCCACCGTCGGGGTGTTCTCCGCGCTGGGCGCCTGGAACGGGTTCCTCTTCCCGCTGATCCTCACCCAGTCGCGGGAGAACCGGGTACTCACGCTCGGCCTGTACGACTACATCGGCGAGTTCCGGGTGGACATCCCCGCCCTGCTGGCGGCCGTGGTGCTGTCCATGCTGCCGATCTTCACCGCCTATCTTTTTGCCCGCCGCCAGCTGATCAACGGCCTGATGGGCGTCGGCGGACGCTGACCCCCGCGCCCCGCGCCCGGCCCGCTCCGCGGCCCCGCCGTGGCGGCACCGCGCCGAACCCTCCCCCGTAAAGGAGCCTGAGCCCTCATGGAGCAGCACCAGCAGTGGCAGGACCCCTCCCGCCCGGCCGCCGAACGCGCCGCCGATCTGCTCTCCCGTCTCACCCTGGAGGAGAAGCTGGCGCAGCTCAGCAGCATCTGGCCCGGCTCGGACGGGGAGGGGGAGGATGTCGCACCGCTGCAAGGCTTGCTCACCGAGCCCGATCTGGATCTCGACGCCCTGCTGCCGCACGGCCTGGGCCAGTTGACCCGCCCGTTCGGCACCAACCCGGTGGAGCCGGCCGACCGGGCCCGTACCCTCGCCGCCGACCAGCGCCGGATCACCGCCGCCAACCGGCACGGCATCCCGGCGCTCGCGCACGAGGAGTGCCTGACCGGGTTCACCGCCTGGCAGGCGACCGTGCTGCCCACCCCGCTGGCCTGGGGCGCCACCTTCCACCCCGAACTGGTGGAGGAGGCGGCCCGGCTGATCGGCGAGTCCATGCGCGCGGTCGGCATCCACCAGGGCCTGTCCCCGGTGCTGGACGTGGTGCGCGACCCGCGCTGGGGGCGCACCGAGGAAACCATCGGCGAGGACCCGTACCTGGTGTCCACCATCGCCACCGGGTACGTACGCGGCCTGGAGTCGGCGGGCATCGTGGCCACTCTCAAGCACTTCGCCGGATACGCGGCCTCGCGCGGCGCCCGCAACCACGCGCCCGTCTCGATCGGGCCCCGGGAGCTGGCGGACGTGGTCCTGCCGCCGTTCGAGATGGCGCTGCGCGAGGGCGGTGCCCGCTCGGTGATGGCCACCTATGTGGACGTGGACGGGGTGCCCGCGCACGGCGACACCTGGCTGCTGACCCGGCTGCTGCGCGAGGAGTGGGGGTTCACCGGGACCGTGGTCTCCGACTACTTCGGCGTCACCTTCCTGGAGACCACGCACGCGGTGGCCGGCTCCCCGGCGGAGGCGGCGGTGCTGGCGCTGACGGCCGGGGTGGATGTGGAACTGCCCGCGGTACGGGCGTACGGGATTCCGCTGCTCAAGGCCGTACGGTCCGGGGAGGTCGCCGAGTCGCTGGTGGACCGGGCGGTGCTGCGGGTGCTGACGCAGAAGGCCGAACTGGGGCTGCTGGATCCGGACTGGTCCCCGGAGCCGGCCGCCCTCGCCGGTGACGGCAGGGGTGACGGTGGCGATGGCGGTGACGGCCTGGTGGATCTGGACCCGCCCCGGCTGCGCGCGGCGGCCCGGCAACTCGCCGAGGAGTCGGTGATCCTGCTGGCCAACCCGCGCGGCGTGCTGCCGCTGGCACCGACCGCCCGGATCGCGGTGACCGGCCCGTTCGCCGACGAGGCGGCGGCCATGCTGGGCTGCTACAGCTTCCCGCGCCATGTCGGGGTCGAACACCCCGAGTTGCCGCTCGGCGTGGCGGTGCCCACCCTGCTGGAGTCGCTGCGCGCCGAACTCCCGGGCGCGGCGATCGGCGGCGACGCGGCGGCGGTGGCAGGGGCGGACGTGGTGGTGGTCGCGGTGGGCGACCGCTCCGGACTGTTCGGGCGCGGCACCTCGGGCGAGGGCTGCGACGCCACCGACCTCGAACTCCCCGAGGGCCAGGGCGCGCTGCTCGACGAACTGCTGGCCGCCACGGAGGCGGGCGGCGGCCCGCCGGTGGTCCTCGTCCTGTTCACCGGCCGCCCGTACGCGCTGGGCCGCTGGACGGACCGGCTGGCCGCCGTCGTGCAGACATTCTTCCCCGGCGAGGAGGGCGGCCCGGCGGTGGCCGGTGTGCTCTCCGGCCGGATCAGCCCCAGCGGACGGCTGCCGGTCGGCGTCCCGGTACACCCCGGGGGCCAGCCCTGGACGTACCTCGCCCCGCCGCTCGGCCTGGTCGGCGACGCCAGCAACATCGACCCCACCCCGCTGTACCCCTTCGGGCACGGACTGTCGTACACCTCCTTCGAGTGGAGCGACCCCACGCTGTCCACCCGGACGACGGGCACCGACGGCGCCGCCGACATCGAGATCACCGTCACCAATTCGGGTGATCGCGCGGGCACCGAGGTGGTCCAGCTCTATCTCCACGATCCGGTCGCCACCGTCGTCCGCCCCGTCAACCGGCTGATCGGCTACGCCCGGGTGGAACTGGCCGCCGGGGCGAGCGCCCGGGTGCGGTTCGGCTTCCACGCCGACCTGGCCGCGTACACCGTGGCCCCCGGCCGCCGCGTCACCGAGCCGGGCGACCTCGAACTGCGGCTCGGCGCCTCCAGCGGCGACCTCCGGCACGCGCTGCCGCTCACCCTCACCGGCCCCGAACGCGTCATCGGCTTCGACCGGCGGCTGCGCTGCCCGGCGGAGGTGATCCCGCGATGAGGCGCTGAACGGCGCGCCCCGGCGTTCGCCCGCCCGGCCCGTACCGTCCTAGGCTTGAAGACATGGGCTGGACGGTACGCGACATCCCCGATCTCAAGGGCCGCACCATGGTGGTGACCGGCGCCAACAGCGGGTTGGGCTATGTCACCGCGCGTGAACTGGCCCGGCGCGGCGCACACGTCATCCTCGCCTGCCGCGACCGCCGGCGCGGCGCGCAGGCGCTGGAGCGGCTGCTGGCCGAGGTGCCGGAGGCGCGCGCCGAGCTGCGGCTGCTGGATCTGGCCGATCTGTCCTCGGTACGGGCCTTCGCCGCCGGCTACGGCGACCAGCCGCTGGACGTACTGATCAACAACGCCGGGCTGATGGCCGTGCCGTACGCGAAGACCGCCGACGGCTTCGAGACCCAGTTCGGGGTGAACCACCTGGGCCACTTCGCGCTCACCGGGCTGCTGCTCGACCAGCTGCTGGCCACTCCGGGCGCCCGGGTGGTGACGGTGTCCAGCCTGCTGCACCTGACCGGCTCCGGGGTGCTGCGGCAGAGCGCCGTCCAGACCCGGAGCCAGGCGCAGAGCCAGGAGCGGCACTACCGCCGCTGGCGCGCCTACGGCCGCTCGAAGGCGGCGAACCTGCTGTTCACCCACGAACTGGCCCGCCGGGTACGGGCGTCCGGCGCCGACCTGCTGGCCGCCGCCGTCCACCCCGGGTACGCGGAGACCGAGTTGCAGGAGAAGGGCCCCCGGCTGGCGGGCAGCGGCACGGGCCGGCGTATCGCGCGGCTCGGCAACCGGCTGTTCGCCTCCGACCCGGAGGTCGGCGCCACCCCCACCCTGTACGCGGCGACCGCGCCCGATGTCACGGCGGACTCCTTCACCGGCCCGAACGTGATGGGCGTACGGCGGCTGCGCGGCGGCCCGGGCGCCGGCTGGCGCGCCCCGTGGACCCGCCGCGACGAACTGGCCGAGCGGCTGTGGCGCCGCTCGGAGGAGCTGACCGGCGTACGGTACGAGGCCCTGCCGCCGGTTGGCGGGCACGCGGACGACGGCGAGGGCACCGCTTAGGCCGGCCCTTTCGGATCTCCGTGGATCGGGCACCTCGGTAGCCGGCGGCACCTCCCGGCCGAAGGCTGGGGGAGCCTCGGTGCGTTGCCGGACTGCCCGAAGGACACCACCGGGAGGGCACCCCGGCGCCTTGCGACGCACCGCATCCGACGACGCGGCCTGATCCACGAAGATCCAAAAGAGACGGCCTAGGGCAGCCGCTCCAGGAGCCGCCCCACCCGGGTGTCCTCCGCCGCCAGGAAGCGGCCGAAGCCCTCCCCCGTCAGATACGAGTCGCTCCACCCGTTGTCGCGCAGCGCCCGCCGCCACTGCGGGCTGGCGTGCAGCGCGTCCAGCACCGCCGTCGTACCCGCCAGCTCGCCCTCGCTCAGCCCCGGCGGGGCAAGCAGCCCGCGCCAGTTGGTGACCGCCAGATCGAACCCGCACGCGCGCAGCGTCGGCGCGTCCAGGCCGTCCAGCGGCTGCTCCCCGGTCACCGCCAGCACCCGCAGCTCCCCGGTGGCGATCGCGTGCCGGTACTCGCTGATCCCGCTCATGATGAAGTCCACCCCGTGGCTGAGCAGCGCCGCCAGCAGCCCGCCGCCGCCGTCGTACACGGCGGACCGCACGTCCTGGGGCGCGATCCCGGCCGCCTCGGCGGTCAGCATGAGCGCCAGATGGTCGGGGCCGCCGGGGCGCGAGCCGATCCCGGCGCGCAGGGTGCCCTGCCGCCAGGCCGGTACCAGCTCGGCCAGCGAGCGGTACGGCGAATCCGGCGCGACGATCACCGCTTCCGCCTCGTCCATCAGCCGGGCCACCGGGGTGGCGTCGGCGATGCGGGTCGGGTTGTGCGCCGCGTGGGTGTTGACGCTGCCCACCAGGCCCAGGCCCATCTGGAGCAGCAGCCGGTCGTTGCCCGCCTCGTGCACGAGGCGGGTGAGGGCGACGGTGCCGGATCCGCCGGTCAGATTGAAGACCTCCACCGCGTCCACCAGCTCGGCGTCGCTCAGGGTGACGGCGAGCGTCCGGGCGGTGTAGTCGTATCCGCCGCCCGGGATGTTCGGCACCATCAGCCGCAGCTCGTGGTGCGGGACCGGGCCGCTCGGCGCGCAGCCGGCGGTGGCCAGGGCGCCTACCGAACCCAGGGAGCCAAGCAGCAGGCCGCCGAGGGTGCCCGTGCCGCCGGTCAGCAGGGTCCGTCGTGAGGTGCTCACCGCCCGCCCTTCCACCCGTCGCCATTGAGGTACCTAGGATGCATCACCAGCGCATGTCCGAAGAAGGGAGGCGGAGCGAGTGATACCGGTACGAGATCGGCCGCCCCACCCGTCCCGGCTGCCCTGGCGGCCCCGACTGCCCCACCTGCCGCGCCTGCGCACCCCGCGTCTCACCCTCGCCGGCCAGTTCCTGGTGCTGCAACTGGGCCTGATCGTGGTGGTCCTCGTCGTCATCGCGGCGGTCACCGTCGCCCAGGCCGACGCCGAGTTCCGGCGCGCGGAGGGCGGCCGGCTGCTGAGCGTCGCCGAAACCGTCGCCGCCCAGGACGCGGTACGGGTCGGGCTGGCCGACGCCCACCGCCAGGGCATCCTCCAGACCGCCGCCGAGAACGCCCGCAGCGTCTCCAGCGCCTCCACCGTGGAGATCACCGGCACCGACCGGGTCGTCCTCACCGCCGCCGACCCGCGCCGGATCGGCACCGAACTGCCGCTCGGCGGCTCACAGGTGCTCAGCGGCCGGTCCTGGATCGGCATCACCACGGCCGGCGGCCACACCTCCCTGGTGGCCCACGTCCCGGTGTTCGGCGAGGACGGCCGCCTCCTCGGCATCGTCTCGGCGGGCCGCGACTACCAGAGCCTCACCGAGCGCATCGCCGCCGCCGCCCCGCAGATGCTGGCGTACCTCGGTATCGCCAGCGCACTCGGCGCGCTCGGCTCGTACCTCCTGGCCCGCCGCATCAAACGGCAGACCCTGGGGATGGAGCCGGAGGCCATCACCGCGCTCGCCGAGCACCGCGAGGCCATGCTGCACGGCATCAAGGAAGGCGTGCTGGGCCTGGACCGGCAGGGCAGGGTCACCCTGGTCAACGACACCGCCCGCGAACTGCTGCGGCTGCCCGGCGACGCGCCGGGCCGTACCCTCGCCGACCTCGGGGTCGAGCCGCGGCTGCACGACGTACTGACCGGGCGATCCGCCGCACACGACCAGGTAGTGTTCACTGCCGACCGGGTGCTGACCCTCAACCGGATGCCGCTCATCACCCGGGGCCAGTCCGCCGGTTCCGTGACCACCATGCGCGATCTGACCGAAATAGCCGCCCTCCAGCACCAACTGGAGACCACCCGCAGCGCCACCGACACCCTGCGGGCCCAGGCGCACGAGTTCTCCAACCACCTCCACGTCATCGCCGGACTCGTCGAACTGCGCGAATACCCGGAGGTGGCCCGGTACGTACGCGGGGTCAGCGGGGCGCACACCGAACGGGCCGCCGAAGTCATCTCGAAGATCGCCGACCCCTCACTCGCCGCGCTGCTGATCGCCAAGGCGTCGCTGGCCGCCGAACAGGGCGCCACGCTGCGGGTCACGGCGGACAGCGCGCTCGGCGCGGTCCCCGAGACGATCGCCTCGGACCTGGTCACGGTCGTCGGCAACCTGGTGGACAACGCCCTGGACGCGGTGAGGGGTTCGGGCCGGGCCGGCTGGGTGGAGATCACCCTGACGGAGACGGCGCGGGAGGTCTCGCTGACGGTACGGGACTCGGGGCCGGGTGTGGCCCCCGACCTCACCGAGGAGATCTTCCGCCACGGCTTCACCACCAAGGCCACCGCCCAGCACGCCACCCGTGGCCTGGGCCTGGCCATCACCCGGCTGGTGTGCACCCGGCGCGGCGGCACCGTCACGGTCGACGGATCGACCTTCACCGCCCGGCTGCCGCGCGACGAGGGGCGGGACGAGGGGCGGGACGCCGACCGCGACGCCGACCGCGAAGGAGCGGAGTCATGATCAAGGTGCTGGTCGTCGACGACGACTTCATGGTGGCGCGGCTGCACAGCAAGCTGGTCGAACGCGTGCCCGGCTTCGCGGTCGTCGGCGAGGCCCGTACCGGCGCCCAGGCACTCACGCTCGTCACCGAGCTACGCCCCGACCTGGTGCTCCTGGACGTCTACCTGCCCGACATGAGCGGCCTGGACGTCCTGCGCGAACTCCGCGCCGACGAGGGCTCCGACGTGGACGTACTCGTCATCACCGCCGCCCGCGAGGCCGAGACCGTCCGCGGCGCGCTGCGCGGCGGGGCGGTGCACTACATCATCAAGCCGTTCGACCCTCCGGTGCTCGCCGAGCGGCTGCGCGACTACGCGCGGCGCGCACAGCAACTGGCCGCCATCGCCGTACCCGGACAGGACGACGTGGACCGGGTGTTCGGCGGCGGGGCGCCCCGTACCCCGCCCCGGCTGCCCAAGGGGCTGTCCGAACAGACCGCACAGCTCATCCGCGACACCCTCGCCGCGCTCGACCCGGCCGCGGACCTGTCGGCCGCCGAATGCGCCAACCGCAGCGGCCTGTCACGGGTGAGCGCACGCCGCTACCTCGAATACTTCGTCTCCACCCGGCAGGTGGGGGTACGGCTGCGGTACGGGGCCACCGGCCGGCCGGAACGCCGCTACCACTGGGCGACGCCCAGCGAGTGAACGGGCAGCAGCTCGGCACCGAGCGGGGTCAGTGAGTGCAGCACCTCGTTGCCGCGCCGCACCGAGACCAGCAGACCGGCCTCGCGCAGGACACCGGCGTGCTCGCTGGCGGAGGCGGCGGAGATCCCGGCGCGGCGGGCCAGTTCGCCGGTGGTGGCGCCGAGCCCGACGCAGCGCAGCACCCGGGCCCGGGTCCCCCCGATCAGCCGCCCGAGCGCGGCGCCGCCGGGGGGCGGCGGGGCGATGTGCTGGATCGGGTACACCAGCACCGGGTTCGGCCCGTCGTCGTAGAAGGTCACCGGGTACCGCCAGCAGAAGAAGGACGGGATGAGCAGCAACCCCCGCCCGTTGAGCCGCAGATCGCGCGGCACCGGGTAGTCGGCCTCCAGGACGGGGGCCTCCCAGCGCAGTACGGGCCGCAGCCCGTGCAGCAGCCCCTCGATGCCGCCGGAGGTCAGATGCCGGATCCGGATGGCCCGGTCGGCGTCCACCTGGGCCTGGATGACCGACCAGACGGCGGCCGGGGCGATGGCGGCCCGGTAGTAACGGTCCATATCCCCGGCGACCTTGTCGAGCGTCTCCCGCTCGCCACCGGCGAGAGCGCGCACCCAGCCGGGCAGGGCCGTGGCCGACTCGGCGTCCAGGGTGAGCATCTCGGTGCGCAACTGCCGCTGGGACGTGGAACGCAGCAGATCGACCCGCTCCTCCCAGTCGCCGCCGGCGGAAACCGGGGTCAGGAAGTCCGGGAAGTAGCCCCCCAGCGGAATGAGCGCCCGCATCGTCTGCGGCAACGCGCGTAACCGCGCCCGCGCCTGACTCCGCCACCGCCCGTACGAGGCCGGACCGCGCCGGTCCCGGAAGCGCAGCGAGCTGAGCACGGTCTCCCACATCGGATCCGGCCGGTCCGCCAGGCGTATCCGTGCCAAGTCCTCCCCCGTGACATGGATGCGCAGCAACGAGCACCTCCCAGGCGTGTGACCATGGTTTTTCAGCGTACGCCGAAATCATTGGCCGCACCGGCGCTCCGTCCGCGAAGGTAGGGGTGCTCGGCGCCTCGGGGGACGGGGGGATCAGCGAACGGCCATGAGCGGCTTCCGCTGCTGACCAAGCCGCCTTCCTCAGCGGCAACCCCCGACAGCGCCGGGCTCACAAACCCACCGGTCTCAGACGGAGAACCCGGTGACCTTCAGGGGCGTCACCCGGACAGGGGGGCGTCACCCGGACCATCACCCGCCGCACCTCGGCCGGCTCGGGCAGTGGACCCTTGGCAACGTCACCTTCCCTTGCCCGAAGGACCGTTACGGATGGGCGCGAGCGAAGAACGCACGCGGTACAGGAACAGCCACCCGGCCCGGATCCTTCCTGTACGCAATCCCTGTGCGGGGGGGGGGAGGAGGGAGGGGCCGTCCGCTGACGGGCTGTTGGTGGTGGGGGCGGCGCCTCCGCACAGGCGCCGCCCCCTCGGGTCCCCGTGGTGGGGCCGGGATGTCCGCCGGGTGAGGGTCGGGGTGGCGGCAATCCCGGTGGCTCGGGCGCGCTAGTCGCCGCGCGCCGTCGCCGCCCGGCCTGCTTCCAGCCGGGCCACGGGGATGCGGAAGGGCGAGCAGGACACGTAGTCCAGGCCCACCTCGTCGAAGAAGTGCACCGACTCGGGGTCGCCGCCGTGTTCGCCGCAGACCCCGAGTTTCAGGTCCGGGCGGGCAGCCCGGCCGGCGCGGGCGGCGGCGCGGACGAGTGCGCCGACGCCGTCCTTGTCGATGGTTTCGAACGGCGAGACGCCGAAGATGCCCTTCTCCAGGTAGGCGGAGAAGAAGCTCGCTTCGACGTCGTCGCGCGAGAAGCCCCAGACCGTCTGGGTCAGATCATTGGTGCCGAAGGAGAAGAAGTCGGCGGATTCGGCGATCTGACCCGCCGTGAGTGCCGCCCTGGGGAGTTCGATCATCGTGCCCAGGGACAGCCCGAGGCTTACGCCGGTGGCCTTCTCCACCTCCGCGATCTCGCGTTCCACCTCGTCGCGCACGATCTCCAGTTCCTGGACGGTGCCCACCAGCGGGATCATGATCTCCCCGCGCGGGTCCCCGCCGGCCGCCCTGCGGTCGGCGGCGGCTTCCGCGATGGCGCGGACCTGCATCGTGAACAGGCCGGGGACCACCAGGCCCAGACGTACGCCGCGCAGGCCGAGCATCGGGTTCTGCTCGTGCAGGCGCTGGACCGCCGGGAGGAGGGCCCGGTCGCGCGGGTCGTCGCCCGTCGCCACCCGTACCGACAGTTCCGTCAGGTCCGGCAGGAACTCGTGCAGGGGCGGGTCCAGCAGCCGTACCGTCACCGGCAGGCCGTCCATCGCCTCGAAGAGGTCCGCGAAGTCCGCCCGTTGCAGGGGGAGCAGGGCGGCCAGGGCCGATTCCCGGGCCGCGTCCGTCTCCGCCAGGATCAGGCGTTCCACCAGTTCCCTGCGGTCGCCCAGGAACATGTGCTCGGTACGGCACAGGCCGATGCCCTCCGCGCCGAATCGCCGGGCGCGGGCCGCGTCGTCGGTGGTGTCGGCGTTGGCGCGGACGCCGAGCCGCCGCACCCGGTCCGCGTACCGCATCACCCGGTCCACCGAGCGGACCAGGTCGTCGTCGTCCGCCCCCGTACCGTGCTCGAAGTAGTCGACGACGGCGGACGGTACGACCGGGACCCGGCCGCGGTAGACGGTGCCGCTCGTGCCGTCGATCGAGAGGAGTTCGCCCTCCTCGATGACCTGACCGTCCGCCGTGGTGAACCGGCGCCGCTTGGTGTCGACGTCCAGGCCCTCGGCGCCGCACACGCACGTCTTGCCCATGCCGCGCGCGACCACCGCCGCGTGCGAGGTCTTGCCGCCGCGCGAGGTCAGGATGCCCTGGGCCGCCAGCATGCCGTCCAGGTCATCGGGGTTGGTCTCGCGCCGCACGAGGATGACCGCCTCGCCGCGCGCCGCCCACTCCACGGCCGTGGCGGAGTCGAAGACCGCCGCGCCGACCGCCGCGCCGGGGGAGGCCGCCAGGCCCTTGCCGAGCGTGTCGGCGTGCACCCCGGACGCGTCGAAGCGCGGGAACATCAGCTGGGCCAGCTGGTTCCCGGTCACCCGGCGCAGTGCCTCGCGCTCGTCGATGAGGCCCTGGTCGAGGAGTTGGGTGGCGATCCGGAAGGCTGCCGCCGCCGTGCGCTTGCCGACCCGGGTCTGGAGCATCCACAGGGTGCCGCGCTCGATCGTGAACTCGATGTCGCACAGGTCGAGATAGTGGTTCTCCAGGACCTCCATGATGCGCAGCAGTTCGGTGTACGAGGCCGGGTCGAGCCGTTCGAGGTCGGCGAGCGGCACCGTGTTGCGGATGCCGGCCACCACGTCCTCGCCCTGGGCGTTGGGGAGGTAGTCGCCGTACACGCCCTGGTGGCCGGTGGCCGGGTCGCGGGTGAAGGCGACGCCGGTGCCGGAGTCGGGGCCGAGGTTGCCGAAGACCATGGCGCAGATGTTGACGGCGGTGCCGAGGCCGGCGGGGATGCGTTCCTGGCGGCGGTAGAGGCGGGCCCGGTCGCCGTTCCAGGAGGCGAAGACGGCGCGGATGGCCAGGTCCATCTGTTCGCGGGGGTCCTGCGAGAAGTCCCGGCCGGTTTCCCGCTGCACGATCTCTTTGAACTCACGCACCAGGGACTGAAGTTCGGCCGCGCCCAGCTCCACGTCGGTGGCCGCGCCCGCCGTGTGGCGGGCGGCTTCGAGGGCTTCCTCGAAGAGTTCGCCGTCGATACCGAGCACCGTCTTGCCGAACATCTGGATGAGGCGCCGGTACGAGTCCCAGGCGAAACGTTCATCCCCCGCCTGCGCGGCCAGCGCGCCCACCGAGGCGTCCGACAGGCCGATGTTGAGGACGGTGTCCATCATCCCGGGCATCGAGAACTTCGCGCCCGAACGCACCGACACCAGCAGCGGATCGGCGCCCTGCCCGAGCCGCTTGCCCATCCGGCGCTCCAGCGCGTCCAGGTGCGCACTCACCTCCTCGCGCAGGCCGGCCGGCTCGGCTCCCGACTCCAGGTAGGCCCGGCATGCCTGGGTGGTGATGGTGAATCCGGGCGGGACGGGCAGTCCGATGCGGGTCATCTCGGCGAGGTTGGCGCCCTTTCCGCCGAGCAGGTCCTTCAAGTCCTTGTTGCCTTCGGTGAAGTCGTAGACGAGCTTCGCCGGCTGGGTGGGTGGGACGGACGGTGGAGATATGGAGGGTGGTTCCACGGTCTGCGTCACGAGACTCGACTCCTCTGCGGGACCCCCGGACGGGACCCGGGGGGTGGTGCTGTCTGCCCTGACAGCGGGAGAGTACCCCGGCAAACGCTCATCTGAGCGTCATCTCCATCATACGTGGGCCGCTGCACGCGCACAAAAGGTGAATATCCGTCGGCAAGAGGTACGAAAAGCCCCCGGAAGAAGGGGAAAGATTCGGTAAAGGGCGGGGCGGGGCGGCGTCAGCTCGCCGGTACGGCCGCCAGCCGCGCGTCCGCGCGGTCCGGCGCGTACAGGTACTCCACGACCATCGCCCCGGCCCCCACCAGCCCGGCCCGGTCCCCCAGCCGGCCCGTCACCACCTGGAGCTCCGCCGTCGTACGCGGCATCGCCCGCTGGTACAGCAGCTCCCGCACCCCGGTCAGAAACGGCGCCCCCGCCAGATCCCCGGCGATCACCAGCACCCCGGGGTTCAGCAGCGTCACCACCGTGGCCAGCACCTCCCCCACCTGCCGCCCCGCCGCCCGCGCCAGCCGCACCGCGTCCGGCTGCCCGATCGCCAGCTGATCGCGCACCCCGGACCCCGACGCCGTCGGCACCCCGGCCGCCGTCAGCTGCTCCGCCAGTGCCCGCCCGCTGGCCACCGCCGCCAGACAGCCGTACGAACCGCACCGGCACAGCGCGTCCGGGAACCCGCTCAGCCGGATGTGCCCGATGTCGCCCGCGCCCCCGTCGATCCCCCGGTACATCTCACCGCCCACCACCACCCCGGCACCGATCCCGGTGGACACCTTGACCAGCAAAAACGCCGAACAGTCGGGGTATCCCAGGCGCTGCTCGGCGTAGGCCATCACATTGGCGTCGTTCTCTATCAGCACCGGCAGCGGCAGCCCCTCGGCGGCGGCCCCGTGCTCCCCCGCGTCGCCCATATGGCGCAGCAGCGCCGCCCGCAGCACGTCCCGTACCGGATAGCCGTCCCAGCCGGGCATCATCGGCGGCTGAACGATCTCCCCGGAGCCGAAATCGACCGGCCCCGGCACGGAAAGGCCGACCCCGCCCACCATGTCCACGCCGGTGCCGGCCTTGGTCAGCAGTTCCGCGAACCAGGCGCCGAGCCGGTCGAGCACCACCGCCGGCCCGTCGTCGATGAGCAGCCGCCCGGAGTGCTCGGCGAGCACCTCGCCGGCCAGGTCGAGGACGGCCGCCCGCGCGTGCCGGGTCTCCAGGTCGGCAACCAGCACGACCGCGTGTGACCCGTCGAACTCCAGCCTGACCGCCGGCCGCCCACCCGTGGGATCGGCCACCGGATCACCGGCGTGCTCGCGTACCCAGCCGGCCCGGAAGAGCTGGTCGAGCCGGGCCGAGACGGTGGAACGGGACAGCCCCGTGATCCGCTGGAGCTCGCCCCTGGTGCCCGCCTGCCCCCGCCGGATCAGCCGCAGCAGATGGCCGGCGCTCGCCTGGGACTGGTGTGTGGACACGGGCTCCATCTCCAGTCGCGATCTGATGACGTTCGCCACTTCATCTTGTGATGGAGATATTACAGCGCTACTTTTGCGTGTTAAGTAGACGTAACTCTACGGTGTCCTCGACAAAAACGGTGACCCCGAACCTGCTCCGGAGTTCACGTGGAACGAGCCGACCAGACCAGCACCCTCCACCCCCTCACCACCGACGCGATCAGCGCGTACGACGGTGCCTGCCACGTACTCCTCGACAACTGGACCGGCTCCTCCACCGTGCCCTCCCGCGGCCTCTACCCGCACCAGTGGAGCTGGGACTCCGGCTTCATCGCCATCGGTCAGCGCCACCTGTCCCCGCTGCGCGCCCAGCAGGAGCTGGAAACCCTCCTCACCGCCCAGTGGGGGGACGGCCGGATCCCGCACATCGTGTTCAATCCCGAGGTGCCGCTCGCCGCCTACTTCCCCAGCCCGGACTTCTGGCACAGCACCACCGCCGGGCGCGGCGCGGGCGCCGGAGCACCCGCCCGCACCGAGACCTCCGGCATCGTCCAGCCGCCCGTCCACGCGCTCGCCGCCTGGCTGGTGCACCAGGCCGACCCCGACACCTCGCGGCGGCGCGGCTTCCTGGTGCGCGTCCACCCCAAGCTGGTCGCCTGGCAGCGCTACCTCACCGAGCGCCGCGACCTCGGCGGCCACGGGCTGGCCTCCATCGTCCATCCCTGGGAATCCGGCATGGACAACAGCCCCAGCTGGGACCGGCCACTCGCCGCCGTCCCGGCCGCCGCCCCCGGCTCCTTCACCCGCGCCGACCTCGCGCACGGCGCGCCCTGCGACCGGCCGACCGATCTCGACTACGGAAAGTACGTACGGCTCGCGCTGGACTACCGCGACCACGGCTACCGCGACGATCTCGCCCCGCACCCGTTCGCCGTCGAGGACCCGGCCTTCAACGCGCTCCTCATCGCCTCCGAGCACGCGCTCGCCGAGATCGCGATGGAGATCGGCGAGGACCCCTCCGACCACCTGGTGCGCGCCGAGCAGGGCACCACCGCAATGCGCAAGCGGCTGTGGGACGAGGACGCCGGGCAGTTCTTCAGCTTTGACGTACGGGCCGGGTCGCTGGTGCGCGAACGCAGCGCCGCCGGGCTCGTCCCGCTGATCGTGCCCGGGCTCCCCGCCGCCATCAGCGCGGCGCTCATCGACACCCTCACCGGGCCGCACTTCGGCCTCGGCGAGGCCACCGCCCTGGTGCCCAGTTACGCGCTCACCGGCGCCGCCTTCGACGCCAGCCGCTACTGGCGCGGTCCCGCCTGGTTCAACGTCAACTGGCTGCTGGAGCGCGGCCTGCGACGGTACGGGCAGCCGCGCCGGGCCGCCGCCCTGCGCGCCGCCATGCTGCGGGCCGCCACGGCGTCGGACTTCGCCGAGTACGTGGACCCGTACACCGGCGCGGCGCGCGGCAGCCGCGACTTCGGCTGGACGGCCGCGCTCACCATCGATCTGCTGGCCCAGGGCGCGACAACCGCAGCGGTGACACCCACCACCGAAACTACCGAGCCACAGGCCGCAGGGGGGCTTCGTGACCACCACCACGCACCACAAACAGCTCGTCCATGACGGGACCTTCGCGGCGGTGGGACCCTCCGGGGACATCACCGGCGAGCGCGGGGCCTGGCCGGACGGCCTGTTCGCGCGCGACGCCCGGCACCTCAGCCGCTGGCAGCTGACGATCGACGGCAGCACCCCGACCGTCTTAGTCCCGGCCTCCGACGAGCTGACCGCCACCGCCACCACCGTGGTCACCCGCCCGGGCAGCCGGGCGGAGGCACCGGCACACACCGTGTTCCGGCAGCAGACCGTCACCTGCGGCGCCCTGACCGAACGGCTGCGGCTGCGCAGCAACCGGGGCGAGGAATCCACCGTGCTGCTGGCGCTCACCGTGGACGCCGACTTCGCCGACCAGTTCGAGCTGCGCTCCGATCACCGCTGGTACGAGAAGCCGCACGCGGTGCGCACCCGGCACCTGCTGCCGGACGGCGTCGAGTTCGGCTACCGGCGGCGGGACTGGGTGGCCCGTACGGTGGTCACCGCCGAGCCGGCCCCGGACGCCGTCGAGGAGACCGGCAGCGGGGCGCGGCGGCTGTGCTGGGTGCTGCGGCTCCCGCCGCACGGCACCGCCGAACTGCTGCTGCGGGTCACCGCCCATCCGCACGGGGCACCCGATCCCAAGCCCGAGTCCGACATCGGGCCCGGCAGCGTACCGGCGCCGGCCGCCGCCTCCGGCTGGCCGGAGCTGGACCGGGCCTGCGAACGCGGGCTGGCCGACCTCGACGGGCTGCGGATGGCGGCCGGCGGCCTTGATGGAGAAACGGTTCACGTACCGGCCGCCGGGGTCCCCTGGTTTCTGACCCTGCTGGGCCGGCACGCCCTGATCACCTCCCTCTTCGCCCTGCGGGAGCGGCCCGGGCTGGCCCGTGGCACCCTCCTCGCCCTCGCCGCCGCCCAGGCCCGCGAGGCCGACCCCGCGCGGATCGCGCAGCCGGGCAAGATCGTCCACGAGGTACGGCACGGCGAACTGGCGCACTTCCGGCAGGTGCCGTACGACCGCTACTACGGCTCCGTGGACAGCACCCCGCTCTTCCTGGTGCTGCTCGACGCGTACACCGCCGAGCACGGCGACGAGCTGGCCGACCGGCTGGAGCCGCACGCCCGGGCGGCGGTGCGCTGGATGCTGACGGACGGCGGCCTGGAGGAGCACGGCTATCTGCGCTACCGCGCGGACGAGGGCGGCCTCGCCAACCAGAGCTGGAAGGACTCCGCCCGCGCCATCTGCTTCGCCGACGGCTCCCCCGCCAAGGGCGTGATCAGCGCGGCCACCGCCCAGGGGTACGCGTACGACGCGCTGACCCGTACCGCGCGCCTCGCCCGTACGGTGTGGGGCGACGCCGGCTTCGCGGACC
The DNA here is from genome assembly GCF_059510435.1 of Streptomyces sp. NTD107. Lineage (NCBI taxonomy): Bacteria > Bacillati > Actinomycetota > Actinomycetes > Kitasatosporales > Streptomycetaceae > Streptomyces > Streptomyces sp. NTD107. The sequence goes on from NZ_JCAJZV010000002.1 coordinate 769,381, forward strand.
GGCTGGACGAGCTGTCCGCACAGCTGCGGAACCGTTTTCTCAACGACTTCTGGCTGCCCGCCGACCGCTTCCCGGCCCTCGCCCTGGACGGCATCGGCCGCCGCGCGGACGCGCACGGCTCGGACGCGGGCCATCTGCTGTGGTCGGGAATCCTCGACCAGGACCGGGCCGAGGCCGTCGCCCGCCGGCTGCTGTCCCCGGCGTTCTTCTCCGGCTGGGGCATCCGCACCGTGGCGGCCGGCCAGGGCGCCTACCACCCGCTCTCCTACCACCGGGGCGGCGTCTGGCCGCACGACAACGCCATCGCGGCGCTGGGTCTCGCCCGGTACGGGCTGCACGACCAGGCCCGTACGGTGGCGGGCGCGGTCGTCGATGTGGCGGCGCGCAGCGGGTGGCGGCTGGCGGAGGTGATCGCCGGCTACGACCGCGAGGACCGCCTGGGCCCGGTGCCGTACCCCCACGCCTGCTCGCCGCAGGCATGGTCGGCGGCGGCCCCGCTGGCCCTGCGCGCGGCGGTGGCCGGGTCGGGGTCGGGGTCGGGGTCGGACGTCCGGGAGCCGGCCGCCGCGGTCCACACCGGATGACGGCCGGGGCGGTGGTCCGCGCTCATGCCGCCATGACGAACGATGACTGGGACGGGCGCGTGGCGGCGCTGTGGGACGCCTTCGACGGCCTCGAACCCGCCGCCTTCGTGGCGCGGATGGCCGCCCCGGCCGCCGAACGTCCGGACGACGCCCCCCGTGCGCTCTCCGAGCCGGCCTCCGCCCATGACGCCACCGACGGCGAGGCGGAAGCAGCCGGACTCGCCGGTGAGCACCGGGTGGCGGCCGTGATCCCGTACGCCGGCAGCCTGCGCGATCTGCGCCGGGCCGAGCCGAGCGTGGCGCTGCTGACCACCGAACGGGCGGCGGGGCACGGGCAGCCGGCGGACGAGATCAGCGCTTTCCCGGCCCCGGCGCTGCCCGACCTGGGACGGAAACGGGAGGCCGCGCTCCCGGCGCTCGGCGCGCTCACCCCGCAGCTGAGCCGCTACCGGCGCGCGGTATCCGATGACCGCATCGCCCTGGGGGAAAACCAGCGGTGCCGGCCTCGCCCCGCTGCTAACCTGGCGGGCATGTCGAGTCCCGAGGCATCCAGAAGCTAGCCACCGGTCATCCGGTGGCGCTGGTTGAGCCATCCTCGACGGTTTCCCGCGCTCCGGCACGCTCCGTGCCGGTCTGATCGCTCTTCCGTTCCGTGCCGCGCCCGATCGACCGGTGCCGTGACCTCATCCGGTTTCCACCGATCACTCACGGAGCTTCTCCATGCCTGGCACCAAACCCAGGAACGCCGCCATGCCCCTGGCGGTCTATCTGCTCGCGCTGGCGGTCTTCGCCCAGGGCACATCCGAGTTCATGCTGGCCGGCCTGGTGCCGGACATCGCCGCCGATCTCGGCGTCACCCTCTCCGACGCGGGGCTGCTCACCTCCGCCTTCGCCATCGGCATGGCGGCCGGCGCGCCGCTGATGGCGCTGCTCAGCCGGCGCTGGCCGCGCCGGGCGACGCTCGCCGGGTTTCTCGCGGTCTTCGTCCTGGTGCATGTCGTCGGCGCGCTGACCGACAGCTTCGGGGTGCTGCTGGCCACCCGGGTCGTCGGGGCGCTGGCGAACGCCGGGTTCATGGCGGTCGGGCTGACCACCGCCACCGCGCTGGTCCCGGCCGACGCCAAGGGCCGGGCCCTGGCGGTGCTGCTCGGCGGCACCACCCTCGCCTGCGTGGCCGGGGTGCCCGGCGGGGCGCTGCTCGGCGCGGTGTGGGGGTGGCGGGCCGCGTTCTGGGCGGTCGCGCTGGTGTCGCTGCCGGCGATCGTGGCGGTACTGAGGTCCGTGCCGGGCGGGGCCGGCGGGGCCGGGGCGCCGGACACCGGCGCGCGCGGCGAGCTGCGCGCGCTGCGCCGGCCCCGGCTGCTGGTGACGCTGCTGCTGGGCGCGCTGGTCAACGGGGCGACGTTCTGCTCCTTCACCTACCTGGCGCCGGTCATCACGGACGTCGCCGGGCTGGGCAGCGGCGCGGTGCCGGGGCTGCTGGCGCTGTTCGGGATCGGCTCGTTCGCCGGGGTACGGATCGGCGGCCGGTTCGCCGACTCCCGCCCGCTGCCGCTGCTCACCGGCGGCGGCGCCGCGCTGGCGGCCGGCTGGGCGGTGTTCGCGCTGACCGCCGCCCACCCGGCGGCGGTGATCGTGCTGGCGCTGGTGCAGGGCACGCTGTCGTTCGCGGTGGGCAGCACGCTGATCTCCCAGGTGCTGTACGCGGCGGCCGACGCCCCGACGCTGGCGGGCAGTTTCGCCACCGCCTGCCTGAACGTGGGCGCGGCGGCCGGCCCCTGGCTCGGCGGGGTCACGATCGCGGCCGGTCTTGGGCTGCGTTCCCCGCTGTGGCTGAGCGCCGCACTGGTCGCCGTGGCCCTGCTGACGGCGGCCCTGGCCGCCGCGACGGCCGCCCGGGCCCGTACCGGCGGGCCGGCGGCACCGGCGCCCGCCGCCGTACCGGCCGACTGACCAGGACAGCGGCGCCGGTTTCCCGGCCGGCCGGCCGGAGCGGGCTGGGTCGTCTCTTGTGGATTCTCGTGGATCAGGCCGCGTTGTCGGATGCGGTGCGCCGCAAGGCGCCCACGTGCCCTTGGGACGCTGTCCTTCGGGGAGTCCGGCAACGCGGCGAGGTTCGCCACCGGTAGCCGGCGGCCCGGCCCCGCGAAGATCCGAAAGAGAGGGCCTAACCGCCCGAGGTGTCCAGCTCGGCGTCGGCCGCGACGCCCGCGCAGTCGTAGGGGTCGCCCAGCCAGCCATCCGGCAGGGCGACCCGGTTGCGGCCGGAGGTGCGTCCCCGGGGGCCGTCCGCCCCCGGGGGCCACTCCTGGGTCAGGTCCAGCTCGCCGAGCAGCGCGGCCAGTTCGTCCAGCGAACCGGCCACCGCCAGCCTCCGCCGGGCCTCGGAGCCGACCGAGAAGCCCTTGGTGTACCAGGCGACATGCTTGCGGAAGTCGATCACCCCGCGCGCCTCGTCCCCCAGCCACTCCCCCAGCAGCCGCGCGTGCCGCACCATCACCTCGGCGACCTCGGCCAGCGCGGGCCGCGCGTACGCCGCCGGGCCCCGCCCGTCGAAGGCCGCCACCAGGTCGCCGAACAGCCACGGCCGCCCCAGGCAGCCGCGCCCCACCACCACCCCGTCGCAGCCGGTCTCGCGCATCATGCGTACCGCGTCGTCGGCCGTCCAGATGTCGCCGTTGCCCAGTACCGGGATCTCGGGCACGGTCTCCTTCAGCCGGGCGATCGCCGACCAGTCGGCCTGCCCGCCATAGTGCTGCGCCGCCGTCCGGCCGTGCAGCGCGATCGCCGTGACGCCCTCCTCGACGGCGATCCGTCCCGCGTCCAGGTACGTCAGATGATCGTCGTCGATGCCCTTGCGCATCTTCATGGTGACCGGCAGCGCGCCCGCGTGCCGGACCGCCTCGCGCAGGATGGCGCGCAGCAGGGGCCGCTTGTACGGGAGCGCCGAGCCGCCGCCGCGCCGGGTGACCTTGGGGACGGGGCAGCCGAAGTTCAGGTCGATGTGGTCGGCCAGGTTCTCGTCGGCGATCATGCGCACCGCCCGGCCGACGGTGGCCGGGTCGACCCCGTACAGCTGGATGGAGCGCGGCTTCTCGCTGTCGTCGAAGTGGACGAGCTGCATGGTCTTCTCGTTGCGCTCGACCAGGGCGCGGGTGGTGATCATCTCGCTGACGAACAGCCCGCGCCCGCCGGAGAACTCGCGGCACAGGGTACGGAACGGCGCGTTCGTGATCCCGGCCATGGGGGCGAGCACCACGGGCGGGTCGACGGTGTGCGGTCCGATCTGGAGGGGCGGTGCGGTCATCCGCCCATTGTCCCGCACCCGTCCCGCTCCACCCGCCCCGCCCGGCCCGGCCCGTGCGCGCGGCACCGTGGCGCGCCCACGGCTCGCGGAACGTGCGGCGCGCCGGGCCGCGTGCCACGCTCGCCCCATGACCACCCCCACGATCCCCACCCGGACCCTCGGCACCGCGCCCGGGGTGCCGGTCTCCGCCATCGGTCTCGGCTGCATGGGCATGTCCGCGGTGTACGGCGCCACCGACCGCGAAGAGTCCGTCGCCACGATCCGCTCCGCGCTGGAGGCCGGCGTCACCCTGCTGGACACCGGCGACTTCTACGCCATGGGCCACAACGAACTGCTGATCGGCGAGGCGCTGCGGGCGCTCCCCGCGGACCTGCGCGAGCGCGCCCTGACCAGCGTCAAGTTCGGGGCCCTGCGCGGCGTGGAGGGGGGCTTCCTGGGGTACGACGGGCGGCCGGCCGCCGTGCAGAACTTCGCCGCGTACTCCCTCCAGCGGCTCGGCACCGGCCACATCGACATCTACCGCATCGCGCGCGTGGACCCGGACGTCCCCATCGAGGAGACCGTCGGGGCCATCGCCGGGCTGGTCGAGGCCGGGCACGTACGGCACATCGGTCTGTCGGAGGTGGGCCCCGACACCATCCGGCGTGCCGCCGCGACCGCGCCGATCACCGATGTCCAGATCGAGTACTCGCTCATCTCGCGCGGCATCGAGGCGGAGATCCTGCCGGTGTGCCGGGAGCTGGGCATCGGCGTCACGGCGTACGGGGTGCTCTCGCGCGGCCTGATCAGCGGCCACTGGCGGCCGGACCGCAAGCTGGACGCCCACGACTTCCGGGGCGCCACCCCGCGCTTCCAGGGCGAGAACCTGCGGCACAACCTCGGGCTGGTGGAAACCCTGCGGGCGGTGGCCGAGGAGCGCGGCGTCTCGGTCGCCCAGCTGGCGATCGCCTGGGTGCTGGCGCGGGGCGAGGACATCGTGCCGCTGGTGGGCTCGCGCACCAGGAAGCGGCTGAGCGAGGCGCTGGGCGCGCTGGACATCCGGCTCGACGCCGCTGACCTGGCCGCCATCGAAACGGCGATCCCACCGGACGCCGCGGCGGGCGACCGCTACCCGGCGGAACAGATGGCCCACCTGGACAGCGAGAAGTAACGCTGTCAGTAGCCGCCTCTACACTTTGTGTGGTTACTGGCCCGACTGTGCGAAGAGGTGCATCATGACGATGGTGATGGAGCGACGGGAATCGATAGGGGCCCGCACCCCGGCATCGTTCGACGAACTGTGCCGGATGCTGGAGCAGATGGAGCTGCCCGACGGCTTCCAGGCCGAGATCATCGAGGGGAAGATCGTCGTGTCGCCGTGGTCGAAGGGCACCTATCGCCCGGTGATGCGGAGCATCGTCCAGCAGTTGTCCGGCCATGAGCCCGAGGGTCATGTCGTCGACACCAGCCCGCACCTGTTCACCTTCGCCGGCCAGGGCCGCGCGTACGGTCCCGACATCCATGTGTCGGACGAGGCGGCGACCCTGATCGACAGCATCCGTCTCCCCGGTGAAACGCTCTCCCTGGTAGCCGAACTGACCTCGGCCGCCACCGCCGACATCGACCGGGTCGACAAGGTCAGGGCGTACGGCAGCGCGGGCGTCCCGGTGTATCTGCTGGTGGACATGCTGGAATCCACCGTCACGGTGTACAGCTCCCCGGATGACTCGGGGTACCGGAGGCACAACACCGTGCTCTTCGGCGACAGCTTCACCGTCCCCCAGCCATTCGACTGCAAGCTGGACACCTCGGGCTGGGAGAAGTAGCCCACCACGGCCGTGGCCCGGCCCCCGTGACGGGGGCCGGGCCACGGTTTGCGGGTGTGGGGTCAGCAGCCGATCAGGCGGCTGGCCAGGTAGGACTCGATCTGGTCCAGGGAGACCCGCTCCTGCTTCATGGTGTCGCGCTCGCGCACGGTCACCGCGTTGTCCTCCAGGGTGTCGAAGTCGACGGTGACGCAGAACGGGGTGCCGATCTCGTCCTGGCGGCGGTAACGGCGGCCGATGGCGCCCGCGTCGTCGAACTCGATGTTCCAGTGCTGGCGCAGCGCGGCGGCCAGCCCCTTCGCCTTCGGGGACAGCTCCGGGTTGCGGGACAGCGGCAGCACCGCGACCTTCACCGGGGCCAGGCGCGGGTCGAAGCGCATGACGACGCGCTTCTCCAGCTTGCCCTTGGCGTTGGGCGCCTCGTCCTCGACGTAGGCGTCGAGCATGAACGCCAGCATCGCGCGGCCGACACCGGCGGCCGGCTCGATGACGTAGGGGGTCCAGCGCTCGCCGGCCTCCTGGTCGAAGTAGCTCAGGTCCTGGCCGGACGCCTTGGAGTGGGCGTTCAGGTCGTAGTCCGTGCGGTTGGCCACGCCCTCCAGCTCACCGAACTCCGAGCCGCCGAAGTTGAAGCGGTACTCGATGTCGGCGGTGCGCTTGGAGTAGTGCGACAGCTTCTCCTTCGGGTGCTCGAACCACCGCATGTTCTCCTCGCGCATGCCGAGGCCGCGGTACCAGTTCCAGCGCTGCTCCATCCAGTAGATCTGCCACTGCTCGTCCTCGCCGGGCTTGACGAAGAACTCCATCTCCATCTGCTCGAACTCGCGGGTGCGGAAGATGAAGTTGCCGGGGGTGATCTCGTTGCGGAACGACTTGCCCATCTGGGCGATGCCGAACGGCGGCTTGCGGCGCGAGGTCTGCTGCACGGAGGCGAAGTTGGTGAAGATGCCCTGCGCGGTCTCCGGCCGCAGGTACGCCACCGAGCCCGAGTCCTGAGTCGGGCCGAGGTGGGTGGAGAGCAGGCCGGAGAACTGCTTGGGCTCGGTGAAGGTGCCCTTGTTGCCGCAGTTGGGGCAGTTCAGGTCGGTCAGGCCGTTGGCGGGCAGGTGGCCGTGCTTGGCCTCGTACGCCTCCTCCAGGTGGTCGGCGCGGTACCGCTTGTGGCAGGAGGTGCACTCGGTGAGCGGGTCGGTGAAGGTGGCGACGTGACCGGACGCCTCCCACACCTCGGTGGCCAGGATGACGGAGGAGTCGATTCCGACCACGTCGTCGCGCGAGGTGACCATCGAGCGCCACCACTGGCGCTTGATGTTCTCCTTCAGCTCCACGCCCAGCGGACCGTAGTCCCAGGCGGCGCGCTGCCCGCCGTAAATCTCACTGCACGGGTAGACAAAGCCACGGCGCTTGCTGAGGCTGACGATAGTGTCGATCTTGTCGGCGGCCACGGTGCTCTCTTCAGGACGACGATGGAGTGGCCCCAGATTACCGGCGTACGAGGGGGCAGCAGCAAATCGTGATGGCCGGATCACGGGCAGGTATCCGGGGTATCGGGAGGTACCGGTCACATAGCCGCCCAGACGTTTGACAATGGTTTCCATACCACTTGAAAATGGCTGTCATGAGCAGACGACGCCGCCCCCGGATATCCCCCGCCCGCGCCCTGGCCGCCGGTGCCGCGGCCCTCGGGCTGCTGGCCCTGACCGCCTGCGGGAGCGACAGCGGGACCGGCAAGAGCGGCGGGGCGGACGGCACGCTGGACGTGGTGGCGTCGTTCTATCCGATGGAATTCCTGGCCGAGCGGATCGGCGGCGAGCACGTCACCGTCACCACGCTCACCCCGCCCGGCACCGAGCCCCACGACTTCGACCTCTCCCCCAAGGAGACGGCCCGGCTGACCGAGGCGGACGTCATCGTCTATCTCAAGGGGCTCCAGCCAGCCATCGACGAGACCGTCGCCCAGTCCGGCGTGGAGCACATCGCCGAGGCCACCTCGTTCACCTCCCTGGAGACGCACGGGACCGACGAGGACCACACCGACCACGATCACGCGGACGACGACCACGACCACGGCGCCGAGGACCCGCACATCTGGCTGGACCCGGTGAAGTACGCCGAGGTCGCGCAGGGTGTCGGTACGGCGCTGGCCGAGGCCGACCCGGAGCACGCCGCCGACTACCGGGCCAACACCGAGGCGCTGGTCGCCGACCTCACCACCCTCGACGAGGAGTTCACCGCCGGGCTGGCCGACACCGGGACCAAGACCTTCATCACCACCCACGCCGCCTTCGGCTACCTCGCCGAGCGCTACGGCCTGCACGAGGAGGCCATCTCCGGCATCGACCCCGAGTCGGAGCCCAGCGCCGCCCGGCTGCGCGACCTGCACGACGTCGCCCAGCGGGAGAACGTCTCCACCGTCTTCTTCGAGACCCTCGCCAGCGACACCACCGCCCGTACCCTCGCCGACGATCTGGGGCTGGTCACCGCCGTACTCGATCCGCTGGAGGGAATCACCGACCGGTCCGCCGGCGCTGACTACCTGGAGGTCATGCGCGCCAATCTGGCGGCCCTGCGCCAGGCCCTCGGCGCGACGTCCTAGAAGACGGGAAGGGAAGCACCCGGATGGCATCGGACCCGGACTCCGCGATACCCCTGACCCTGCGCGGCGTGCACGCCGAGCTGGGTGGCCGGCCCGTGCTGCGCGGCATCGATCTGACCGTGGGCCGTGGCGAGGTGGTCGCCCTGCTCGGTGCGAACGGCTCCGGCAAGTCCACGGCGGTGCGGGCGGCCGTCGGCCAGGTGCCGGTCGGCGCCGGCGAGCTGGCGCTGTTCGGCACCCCGGTGCGCCGGTTCCGCGACTGGCGGCGGGTGGGGTACGTACCGCAGCGTTCGACGTCGGCGGGCGGGGTGCCCGCGACCGTACGGGAAGTGGTGTCCGCCGGCCGGCTCGCGCGGCGCCGGCTGCGCCCGCTGGGGCGCGCGGACCGGGCGGCGGTGGAGCGGGCCCTGGAGCTGGTGGGGCTGGCGGACCGGGCGCGGGATCCGGTGGACGCGCTGTCCGGGGGCCAGCACCAGCGGGTGCTGATCGCGCGGGCGCTGGCCGGTGAGCCGGAGCTGCTGATCATGGACGAGCCGCTGGCCGGGGTGGACCTGGCCAGCCAGCGAATCCTGGCCGACACGCTGCGCAGCCAGCTGGCGCAGGGGGTGTCCACCCTGGTGGTGCTGCACGAGCTGGGCCCGCTGGAGTCGCTGATCACCCGCTCGGTGTCCCTGTCGGCGGGCCTGGTGGAGGCCACCAACGCCTGCCATCCGCACGAGCTGGAATCGGGGATCCTGTGATGCTGGAGATTCTGGACTACGCCTTTATGCAGCGGGCGCTGCTGGCCGCGCTGCTGATCGGGGTGTCGGCGCCGGCGGTGGGGATCTATCTCGTGCAGCGCCGGCAGGCGCTGATGGGTGACGGCATCGGGCATGTGGCGCTGACCGGGGTGGCGCTGGGGTTTCTGCTCCAGACCAACCCGGTGTGGATGGCGGTGCTGGTGTCGTCGGTGGGCGCGGTGGCGATGGAGCTGCTGCGCTCGTCGGGGCGGGCGCGCGGGGACATCGCGCTGGCGATGCTGTTCTACGGCGGCATGGCGGGCGGCGTGATGATCATCAATCTGGCGCCGGGCGGCTCGACGGCCAATCTGACCAGCTATCTGTGGGGCTCGATCACCACGGTCTCGCCGTCCGACATCACGGCGATCTGTGTGCTGTCGGCGTTCGTGCTGTGCGTGGCGCTGGGGCTGCGCAGGCAGCTGTTCGCGGTCTGCCAGGACGAGGAGTTCGCGCGGGTCACCGGGCTGCCGGTGCGGGCCCTGAATCTGCTGCTCGCGGTGACGGCGGCGGCCACCGTGACGGTCGCGATGCGGGTGGTGGGGCTGCTGCTGGTGAGCGCGCTGATGGTGATCCCGGTGGTGACGGCGCAGGCGGTCACCCGTGGCTTCGCGGCGACGCTGAGCCTGTCGATGGGGGCGGGCGTCCTGGTGTCGGTCTCGGGGACGGTGACCTCGTACCACGCGGACGTACCGCCCGGTGCGACGATCGTGCTGATCGCGCTCGGCCTGTTTGTGGTGGTGTCGCTGCTGGCGCTGCCGCTGGCCCGCAGGCGCGCCCGGCGGGCCGCGCGACCGTCCCCGGCGACCGAGAGCGCGCTGGCGGCCCGGCCGTAGCGGAGCGGCTACCCTTGGGGCGCACACGAGCTTGCACAGGGACGCGGCAGCATCAGCAGGGAGCAGTGGTAGACGTGGACACGCCAGGACCGCCGGTCCGTGGCCGGTCGACCCGCCAGCGCGCGGCGGTGGCGGCGGCGCTGGCCGAGGTGGACGAGTTCCGCAGCGCTCAGGAGCTGCACGACATGCTCAAGCACCGCGGCGACTCGGTCGGTCTGACCACCGTCTACCGCACTCTGCAATCGCTGGCGGACGCCGGCGAGGTCGATGTGCTGCGCACCAGCGACGGCGAGGCCGTCTACCGCCGGTGCAGCACCGATGACCACCATCACCACCTGGTGTGCCGGCTGTGCGGGAAGGCCGTGGAGGTCGAGGGCCCGGCGGTGGAGAAATGGGCCGAGGCGGTGGCCCGCGACCACGGCTTCACGGATGTCGGCCACACGGTGGAAATCTTCGGCACCTGCGACGAGTGCACCGCTGCGAAAGCAAACGGGCAACGCTCGTAACGATCGGGGGAGTCGTTCCCCGCCGGTCGCGGCTCGCTCCCTCTTGACGGACACCAGGGCCGGTGGCGCTCCCGCGCCACCGGCCCTACCGCTGTGCTGACCACACGCGCCGCCGTCCCGCGCGCACCCCTGACGAACCGGGCCGTGCGCCCCTTCGCGCCCTGACAATTTCTTGCCAGTTTTTGCGCTCGCGATCTTCTTGAACTCGGGTGCAGAGCGGGCGTATCGGTGGATTGCGACCGCGAACTGGCCTCTTGAGACCGTCCGATCGAATCCTTGGGACAAAACTGGTACGAGATGCCACCCGAGTGGCCGCAGATGTGTCGGAGTATTGACAGGCGCACACGAAGACTTGGGTGGTGCCCCTGGCGCCGCCACAGTGAGCCGAGAAGGAGCTGACCAGGTCATGGACCAGAACGAGATCAAGCTTTCGCCCGCCGAGGTCGACCGGGTGATGGGCATTATCAACGAGGCGTACACCGACATGGAGGAGGTCGCCCGCGGCATCGGTGCCCACGGCGGCAACGTCTCCACCGCGTACAACGGTGCCGGTACCGCCACCGCCATGGAGACGTACGAGACGCTGGGCAAGTCCGGTCAGGCGCTGGCGAATGTGCTGGAGGGCCTGTCCCAGGACCTCGGGCTGACCTCCGACACCGGCCGCGAGACCGACGACGCCGCCCTCCGCGCGGTGAACGCCGGTGCCTCCTCCGGCGTGGCACCCGACCAGGGCATCGCCGCCGCCATCTGAGGCCCCGCACTTCTCACCCCCGATCCCCCGATCCCCCGACTCCCCAGCAGAACAGCAGGAAAGGACACAGGAGCCATGAACGACGGAATGATCCGGTTCGGCAACGAGGGTCTGACCACCATCCAGTCGCAGACCGCCGGTCAGAAGGAGCAGTACGAGGAGATCTGGAACAACGTCCGCACCCAGCTCCAGAATCTGATCGACCAGCAGCTCGTGGACGCCCAGATCAGCGAGGCGCTGCGGATACGCGACGAGCAGTTCCGTCGGGAGAGCGCCGGTTTCGACGAGGACGTCACCGCGCAGAACACCGCGATGCGCAATGTGCAGAACATCGGCATCGACGGTGGCCAGGCCATGGTCCGTGCCGCCATGGGTGGCCGCTGACCGTCCGTCCGGCACATCGGCCAAGGAAGGGAAGACGGTCCATGGGGATCATGAACGTCGATGGCCTGGAGAAGGCCGCCGGCGGCACCGGCAAGCGCGTGGGCCTCGCCACGATGCGGCGGTCCTTCGCGGCGATCGCCTCGGACGAGCGGATGTTCGGCGATGTGCCGAACGCCGCGGCGGCGTCCGCCGCGCTGCGCGGAGCGGCGTGGGCGATGCTGCGCGAGCTGGAGCGGGCCGGGGTCACCGTGGAGGACATCCGGGCCAGCGCGGAGAACACCACGGCCATCGCGCTGGAGTCGGACGACGCGGCACGGCGTGAACTGCTGAGGCCGGCGGTCGACTCCAAGGGGTTCGACCAGTGGATGGGACCGGATTACGAGAGCGCGGGAGGTCCGCGGTGAGTCGGAGCCCCGACAACGTCGGCCGGGTGGGGTGATCGCGGATGCCGGACACCTATACCCCGTTCAGGGCCGTGGTCGACAAGATCATCAGCCCCAACTACATCGCCATGCGGGCCGCTGCCGACGCCTGGTCCGCCCTGGTACGGGCGGCCGGTGAGGAGAGCGGCGCGCTGGCCGGCACGGCGGCCGAGGCGGCCGACGCACCGGGTATCGGGTTGCTCGAACTCGCCGACCGGATCGACGAGACCAGCAGTTGGGCCGAGGGCGCGGGGGCCGCGGCACGACAGATCTCCGAACAACTCTCCTGGGCGGCGGAGGCGTCCGCCCAGGCCGCCGAGCGGGCCTTCGAACTCGGTGAGAACTTCCAGGAGGTGGAGAACACCGCCAACGCCCGGATGGCCGCCATCGATGTCGGGATGGGGGTGATCCGGGCCAGGGAGAGCGCGGACGCCCAGCAGCAGGCGCTGGCGGACGAGGCCCGGCGGGTGCTGTCCGAGCTCGGCGACAAGTTCGCCGGGGTGATCGGTGCCGAGCCGCCCGTGGCGCCCGAGGGCGGCCGGGGTTCGGGCGGCGGGGGCGGTACGTACGGTGCCGTCTCCGGTTCCGGCGGCGGTTCGGTGGCCGGCGGTGGCGCGGTGGCCGGCGGCGGTCCGGTCGGCTCGGTGGCCGGCGGCGGCACCGTGCCCGGCTCGGTGGCCGGCGGCCGGGCCGCCGACTTCACCGCGCCCAACGGCTCGACGATCGGCGTCGGCAGCTACCCGGGCTCTCAGGTACAGGGCCCGGAACAGGGCGACTTCGCCGGCTGGGTGCGCAGCCCCAACACCGGATTCCTGGTCGATCCGGCCACCGGCCGCGAGTTCGACTCCATCAGCGGACGGTGGATCGACCCGGTGACGGGCAAGCCGTTCGGTGAGGTGACCGCGTACGCGGCCCGGCTGTCCGGTCTGGGCACGGGACCGGGGGCGATCGCCGGTGGCGGGCTCACCGCCGCCGCGACCGGCCTGGGTACCGCCGCCCTCACGGGTCTGTACGGGGGCGCCATGCCGCCGAGCGTGGCGGGCGGCGGTCCGGCACGTACCCAGGTGGCCCAGCAGGCGGTCCGCAACCTCGGACAGCGGGCCCGGGTGGCCACCCGGCTGGGGATGCACGAGGCGAATCTCGGCGGCCGGCCGTTCTCCCCGCCGCCGGGCAGCGCGGCCCAGCGGGCGGGTGGCCGGCCGGCCACCGGTGCCCGGGCCGGCTCGGTGCCGCCGGGTGCGGGTGGCGGCCGGGCCGGCGGCCCGGGCGCGGGCCGCGGCCGGACCTCGGGTGAGCCGGCCCGTACCTGGCGGAGCGGCGCGGCGAAGGACGCCGGCGCCCGTCACCAGCTGGCCGGCCGCCCGGCCGGCGCGGCCCCGCCGGCCTCCGGGGCGGCGCGTGGCGGCTCCGGGAAGGACGAGCGGGAGAACGGACAGCAGGCCCCCACCGATCTGATCGAGGATCCGAAGGTGTGGGCGAGCAACAAGAGCGCCGTCAAGGGCGTTCTCGGCGAATAGGCGGCCGGAGTACGGCCGGTGATGGGGTACCCGCCCCACCACCGGCCGTACGGGCCTCGATTGAGAGAAAGGAGGCACCTCGTGCCCATCGACGGAGACGGTCTCTTCTACAGCTCAGAGGATTTCCAGGCGGCCGGCCGGGACAGCCTGACGACCGCCGACGCGGCGGACAGCGTGCAGCGCCAGCTGCGGCAGGCGACGCCGAACGCCGCGAGCTACGCGGGCGCCGACGCGTTCGTCGCCGCGCTCACCGAGACCCGTGACACCCAGGTCAAGGGTGTCCTGCGCGCGGCCGAAGGCCGCGAGAACATGGCCGGCGCCGACCGCCAGGTGGCGGGCATCGGCGATGACATGGAGCTCGACGCCCAGATGTCGATCACGGTCGGCAACAGCGTGGTGGCCCGCGACATCGCCGACAGCATCTGAACCGGCGCTTCCGGATCTTCGCCGATCGGGCCCTGTCTCCCCCCGGTAGCCGGCGGCGCGGCCCGCGAAGATCCGGAAGCGCCGGCCCGGGTGGTGGGGTCCCCCCGGGGCTTTCTTCCAGCCTGCGGGG